>JAXDBU010000181.1:0-16386 GCA_034678485.1 Sedimentisphaerales bacterium
AGGTCTTATGGGTCGCCTGGCAACTGACATCGTTGGTGAAGATGCCCCAGGCGTTCCAGATATTGAGCGTGGGTCTCTGATTGCCATTTTCGTCAATGATCGGCTTCTTGGCCGACGGGCAGAACCACATCTTGCTGGTCTTCCAGTCCTTGAGCCGGTCTTCGAGTTGCCAGGGCCAGAAATAACCTGCTGTACCAGCACCGCCGGCGTATGTACCGGACCAGAATCTCCCGTCGTTGTCCTGCGCATACATTGTGGCAGTGAGGCCCCATTGCTTGAGGTTCGCCATGCACCCAATCACCCGCGCTCGGTCCTTGACCATTGCCAGACTCGGCATCAGAACAGCCATCAGTATCGCAATGACAGAAATCACCACCAGCAATTCAATCAGCGTGAATCCATTTCTCCGAAGGCGCGTGGTCTTCATATTGGCTCTCCATTTGCACTTGTGAGTATGCTCACGACCCTCACAGCACAACGCTGGTTCCCGACAGCCAACATTGTGCCACTTTCCTGCAATCACCCGGCTATCTCAGAAACCAGTGTATCATTCGTCAATAACATCTGTCAAGATAAAAGAGCAAAAATAATTCTTTCCCCCCAAGACGCCTTTGTCAGAAATCGAAGGCCACCTGTGTCCACGAGATACATCGTGCTGCCGGCTGGACTTATGGCGATTTCGAGGTTGGCTTGTTGCAGCGGTTCAGACCGTGCCTGCACGTTTTTGAGGCCGCCTTCATATCGGGATGCACGCAAAGCATCATGGCCCACCGTCCTATAACAACCATGCCCCGGCGGACAATGGGCCCTGTTGATGAGGCTCGGTGCGTTCCAGCACATCCTATGGGAGTTGATGCCGGTATCTCTCTCGATGGAAATTAGTTTGACATCTGCTATTGACAGATACTACCCGACCTGTTAAGATGGCAATATGAACGAAGAGAAGCCTTCAGAGCATTCGCTATTGGATGAGAGGCAACCTGCGGGCCCCAGTCCGTTTGTTTCCCGAATTCCGCTGAGTATGACGCAGAAAACGGCGGCCAGGCGCATGTTGCAGAGCGCACGGGACATCCCCCAGTTCTCGGTCACTATGGAATTGAACAGCGATGAGTTGGCCGCAGTACGGCACCGGATCAATGCAGATGTCGAGGACAAAGACAATCGCGTCAGCATCACCGCCCTTCTGACCTGGTTGACCTCGCGTGCATTGCTCAAGCACCCGCGGCTGAATTCTCGCTTCGATCAGGACGCGGTCATCCGGCACGACTCCGTGAACATGGCCGTGGCCGTGGATACGCCCCAAGGGCTCACGGTGCCAGTGATTCGCAAGGCCGAGACGCTCTCGGTGCATGAAACGGCCGAAGCCCTGAAACTCCTGGTCACCCGCGCGACAGGCAGGCGTCTGTCAATGAGCGATTTTGCGGACGCTACCTTCACCATCAGCAACCTGGGGATGTTCGGGATCAGCCGTTTCACCCCGCTGATCAATCCGCCCCAAGCAGCCATCATGGGTGTCGGGGCACCGAAGGAGACGGTCCGCACGAATGCCGACGGCACTCTTGTGCCGGCCCATACGATGGAGGTGACTGTGACAGCCGACCATCGGATACTCGACGGCGCAGAGGTCGCTCGCTTTCTACAGACCCTGTGGGAGAGCGCGAAATACGAGAATGCCACAGAAGGCTTGCGGCCAAGCGGCAGGATATCTGCCGAGACTTAGGGAACAAGTGAGTACATGAGGAGCAAGCAGATGATCAAGAACCTACAGGACGCGTGCGGGCTGCCCGTGGCGTTCGATGTGGATACGTGCGAACTGATACTCGGGAAGGGACTGAACAGTCCTTCGTATCGCGTTCGAAAGCTGCACGATCTGGACGCGGTCTGGGCCAATCCGGTGGCCGAAGAAGAGGATCGTGTGATCTACCGGTACACATCCGGACTCTATCTGGACGGCGATGCGCCTGTGTGGGCCGCTGCGAACGTGGTTTACGGCATTGTGGTCTTTCTCCCCGGGGTGTTCGGCGGTGAATATGTCAAGAGTTCCGGCCAGTATCACCCACCGATCCCGCCAAGCAACAAGGCCACGCCGGAGATCTACACGGTGCTGTCGGGCATGGGGCTTTTCCTGCTGCAAAAGGCGCGCCCACCCTATGACAGGATTGAGGACATCGTACTGGTCGAGGTGCACGCGGGCGAAACGTTCATCGTGCCACCGGACTACGGTCACCTCCAGATCAATCCGTCCTCTGAACCTCTCGTCTTTTCGTATGTGGTCCTGGATGGAATGGATGGGCAATACGATGCGTATAGGAGGCGCCGGGGAGCCGCCTACTACATAATGAGAAACGGGCAGGAATACTGTGTGTTCAATACGCGATACGGAGCGGAGATGCCGCTGCGTCGTGTGCGGGCCGCGGACATCTGCCAGTACCCGGATCTGAACGAGCGAGTCACGTACCAGGCCATTCGGGATCATCTCGGTGAGCTGGCATTCCTGACCGATCCGACAGTGTTCCCGGAATCGGCGGGTTTGTAGGAGCAGACATGAAATTGGGAGACACAGTGAATTGGGGGCAGCTTCTTGAATTGAGCCACCGGCTGGTTCCAGGGCAAGAGGAGTTTCCACTCCAGATTGAAACCTTCGACACAGATGAGGTGATGGCACATACCCAGCGCACAGACGATATGCGCATAAAGCGGCGAGAGGACATCTGGTACATCCTGCAGGAAGTCAAGATGGGATCGCATGTCGGCACGCATGTTGAGTTCCCTTATCACCACCTGAAGAACGGCAAGAACGCCGCCGACTATCCGTTGGAGCGTCTGGTGGGCGATGCCGTTTTGCTGGATTTTTCGCACAAGAAGGCCGGTGAGGAGATCACCAAACAGGAAGTGATCGATCTGGGTGTGGAGATTCGCCCGGGCGATATTGTGTTGATCCGAACGGACATGCACAAGCGGTGGAAGACGCCTCACGCCCATGAGCGTCCCGTGCTTTCCATTGAGGCCACGCAGTATCTGGTGAAAGACATCGGCATTCACTGCATCGGCACCGATGCCACAGGTTTGGAGGTACGAGGCAGGAATGACCAGCCGGTCCATGAAATCCTCTTCACGAACGATGTCGCCATGGTGGAGTCGCTGACAAACCTGGACAGACTGCAATCCACGCGTTTTCAGGTGATCATGCTGCCGTTGATGGTCGAGGGACTGGACGCCTGCCCCGTGCGCGCGGTGGCATTGGAAGAGAGGGCGACGGCATGAGTGAGATCCGGTTACAGGGACTATACGAAGAGATGCTGTTGTTGCGCCATTTCGATCAACTGTCGATGCAGCTCAAGCTCAAGGATCTGATCTACTCCGGCTACCATCCCTATGAGGGGCAGGAAGCGGTCGCGGTCGGGTTTTGTGGCGCGCTCGAGAAGGACGACGTGTTGTTGTCGACGCACCGGCCCCACTGTCACGCAGTGGCCAAAGGCTGCACCCTGGAGGCGGTCCTCACCGAGATGATGGGACGGGTGACCGGTTGCAGCGGCGGGTTGGGAGGCGGCATGCAGTACCTGGACCCCGACCATTGCTTCTACTGCGGGTCCGTGGTGGGCAGCAACCTGCCCATTGCCACGGGGATCGGGATGGCAATCAAGCAACAAGACCTCGATCGGGTCTGCATGTGCATCTTCGGAGACGGCGCATCCAATACCGGCTCCTTCCATGAGGCCCTGAATCTGGCGGCGATATGGAAGCTGCCGATCGTGTTTGTCTGCGAGAACAACCAATTCGCCGAGGCGATGCCCGTGCGGGAATTCGTGGCTTGCGAGCGGATTGCCATGCGGGCACGCGGGTACGGCCTGGAAGAGATCACGGTGGACGGCAACGATGTGGAAGCGACGCGCCGCGTCGCCCAGGAGTTGATCGAGTGCACGCGCCGAGGCAAAGGCCCGTTCCTGGTGGAGGCGCTGACCTATCGACTCCGCGGACACTATGTGGGGGATCCCGAGAAGACGTATCGCTCGCGTGAGCAAGTCGATATGTGGAGGCAGAAAGAACCGTTGACGCGAGCGCGGACGAAGCTGCTGCAGGCCGGGGTGGACGCCGCCGAGTTGGACGCCATGGAACAGGCAATCGAGAACAGGCTGGATGCGCTCCGCGAGTGGGCACTCCAACAAGCCTTCCCCACACTGGAACAGGCCGTTGATCACGTCTATATCCCTTTGGCGAAAGGAGAACGAACATGTCCGTGATTACGTACGGAGAAGCCATTCGACAGGCCTATCAGGAGGAAATGCGGCGTGATAGAAACGTGTTCCTGATGGGGGAAGACGTTGGACGCTGGGGGAGCCTGTATCGTTCTTCGAAGGGGTTGCTCGATGAATTCGGCCGCGAGCAGGTCAAGGACGCCCCGATATCTGAGGCGGCGATTGCCGGATGTGGGGTGGGCAGTGCGCTCATGGGCATGAGGCCGATCGTGGAGATCATGTATATCGACTTCATCACGATTGCCATGGATCAGATCGTGAACCATGCAGCCAAGTGGCACCAGTTGTCGAACGGTAAGGTCAAGTTGCCCATTGTGTTCAAGACGCAGGGGGGCGCCGGGCGGCGGAATTCGTCGCAGCACTCGCAGAGCCTGGAGAACTGGTTCGTGGGTGTTCCCGGTCTGATTGTGGTCATGCCTTCGACGCCCTACGACGTGAAGGGACTGCTCAAGTCCGCCGTGCGCAATGACAATCCGGTGGTGTTCGTTGAACACAAATCGCTCTATTCTGACAAGGGGGAGGTGCCGGAGTCCGAGTACCTGATCCCTCTGGGCCAGGCCGACGTCAAACGAGCGGGTGAAGACGTCACCATTGTGGCGACGTCGTGGATGGTTGGGTTCGCACTGAAGGCCGCCGAAACGCTTGAAGCGGACGGAGTCTCCTGTGAAGTGATCGATCCGCGCACGCTCTGGCCGCTGGACAAGGAAACGATCATCCGGTCCGTGAAGAAGACAGGACTCTGCCTGGTGGTCACTGAGGCTCCGGCCGAAGGGGGCTGGAGCGGCGAAGCGTCGTCCGTAATTCACGAGCACTGTTTCCGTGATCTGAAGAAACCTGTCAAACGCCACTGCAGTATCCGGACCGGCATCCCGTACGGACCTGTCCTGGAGCGTCAGGTCGTCCCAAACGTGGAATCGATTGTGGAGGCGGTGCAGGAATTGGTCACGCAGGGATCGCTGATTGCCGTGTAGACCGCAAGCTGTAACCCTATACGAGAAAGGGACGTCGATGGCAATAGAATTGACCATGCCCATGTTGGGCGAAGTGATGGAAGAGGGGGTGGTACTCTCCTGGAGGAAACAGGAGGGCGAGGCCGTCGAGAAGGGAGAGATCATTCTGGAGATCGAAACAGACAAAGCCGTTGCGGAAATCGAATCGCCGGTATCTGGAATGATAAAAAAGATCCTGGTTCGCGAAGGCGAAACAGTGCCTGTCAATACGCCCTTGGCTGTGATAGAGTGAGATCGAAACGTCGGTGAATGTCCACACTCTCTATCCAAGGGGAATATAAAAATGTCGGCCAGGAAATCGGATGAAAATCACATGCGAGGGACGTTGGTTCAAGTCGCGCGTCTGTACCATGAAGAGGGACTATCCCAGCAGGATATAGCCGATCGTCTCGGCGTCTCTCGCTCGCTGATCGCGCAGTATCTCCAGCGCGCCAAGGACGCGGGCATTGTGCGTATCCAGATCGTCGATCCGGACGACGCCTGTGTGGATCTGGCCGCCTCCCTGGAGAAAGCAGTCGGAGTCCGGCAGGTCACGGTGATCCCGAATCCCCACGGTTCGCACGAGCTCGCCCTTCGTGCCGTGGCCTCGGCGACCGCCCATTTTGTGTCGAACCACCTCAAGGACGGTGAGACACTGGGCCTGGCATGGGGCCGGACGACCAGCCTGGTGGTCGATTCCTTGAAGTTCTCTCACGCCCGCAGCATCGCCGTGCTGCCGCTGATGGGCGAGAGCGGACATTCCGGCATGCACAGCCAGATGAACCAGCTCGTCATGCGGGCCGCCGAGAACCTCCACGCCACCCCGTATTTCTTGTCGCTCCCCATGGTGGTGAGTTCGGCAGCTCTGCGAGACGCGCTCATGGGGGAAGCCGGCATCCGCGAGGTCATCGATCGCTGGAACAGAGTCAATCTCGCCTGCGTGGGTATCGGGGTAGTGCCGCCGGTTCCCGGCATGGTCGTCTATATTGGCGAAGAGCATCTGCCGCACCTGGCTGAGGCCGGAGCGGTGGGTGATATCTGTGGGATCTACTATGATGCGGAGGGGCGGATTATCGAGAGTGGACTCGAGAACCAGATGATCGTCGCCAGCATTGATCAGCTCAAGGCAATCAATTGTCTGGTGGCGATGGCGTGCGGGACGGACAAAGCGGTGGCCGTTCTGGGCGCGCTGCGGACCGGCCTGATTTCCACGCTCTTCATCGATCAGGACACAGCCGAACAGATTCTGGTCGGGATTTCTATGGCGAAACAGGCCGCGACGTAGAGAGGCAGACCATCGCGGGATGAAGAAACAAGACTGAGAGAGAAATGAGGCTGGTATGGGACTAGTATCAGGCATTGTCGTGGCGGGGCTGGGCGGAACGTCTGCCGGGACGTTAGGCTGGCCGATGAAGTTGCAGAAGAAGTCCGGGTTCGAGCATTGTTGGTTTCCAGGAATGATCTTCGGACTGTTTTTTCTGCCGTGGGCCATCACGCTGTTGTTCTGTCCAAACGCAATTGACGCGTATCGCAGTGTCGATATTTCCTATATTGTCAAATCCAACCTCTTCTCACTGGCGTGGGGCATCGGGAACGTGTTGCTGGGGCTGAGCCTGGTGCGCATCGGCGCATCGCTGAGTTTTGCCATTCTGAGCGGCATCGGCATTCCGCTCGGCGTCATCGTGCCGATGGTGCTGAAAGGAACAGGGCTCTTCCAGAATGCTCCGGATTTGAATTCCCCGGCGGGACACGCGGTTCTGGGCGCGACCGTATTGATGTTGATCGGCGTGCTGTTCGTGGCGTTCGCCGGATTCGGCCGCGATAGAATGCTGAACACATCGGACGTCCAATCTGGAAGCGGTGGCTTTTTGGGCGGACTGATCATGTGTGTCGCTTCCGGCTTTTGCTCGGTGGGTCCGTCGTTCGCATTCATCTACAGCCAGGAGCCGATTATCAAAGCGATGACGGAGCGTGGCGCGTCAGATTGGCCGGCCGCGATTTCGGTCTGGGCAATGGGTATGCTTTTCGGAGGGTTGGTCAATGTAGTTTATCCGGCAATGCTCATGACGAAGAACCACTCCTGGAAAGTGCTCGTTGAAAACCCGAAGGAAATCGGTCTTTCCTGTATTGTCGGGCTGAATCTCTTCCTGGCGTTCGGGTTGATGTTTCAGGGAATGCGGCTGCTCGGGCCCCTGGGTGCTTCGGTCGGATTCGGCATCTATTTTGTATTGCAGATTCTGGGCGCCCAGGCGCTGGGCCTGATCAGTGGTGAATGGCGCGGCGTGAAGGGAAAGCCAGTCTATCAGATGCTCACGGCAATAGCGTTGCTGATGGTCGGTGCGGGTGTGATGGGATGGGCAGCCACGCTGTAGACCGTAGGAGATCAAGCCTCTGGAACAGGGGTCCGTTTCTTCATCACCGGGGAATGTCATGAGAGAATTCATCATTGGAATCGACTTCGGAAAGACGAATGTCCGTTACGCGATCTGCGAAGACAAGCCGGAACTGAAATACTACACCAAAGAGCCGTACGGACGTGGTGCCGCCGGGGAGATGCATCAGCAGATCTTCGCGGGCATCGACAAATGCATTGCGGAATCAGGGTATGACAAGGGAGGATTGGTCGGAATCGGCATCGCTGTGCCCGCTGTTGTGGATCGCGAAGAAGGAACGATTGTCTGGGGGCCCGACTGGGACTTCCTGGCCGGCGCGTCGCTGACCAAGCCGATTGAAGAACGCTACGGCGTACCGGGCGTGGCCGACGTGGACACCGTCATGGCAGCCTGGGGTGAACAGTGGGCCGGCATTGGGAAGGATTGCGATCGTTTCGCGCTGCTGACCTGGGGCACCGGGCTGGGCGCCGGTATCGTGATCAACGGCGAGGTCGACGAGAACCCGAACAGCCTTTTTGCGGAGTTTGGACACTCCACGGTGAGCGATGACGACTGGCCCTGCAAATGTGGCGCGGTCGGTTGTGCGGACACGCTGGTGTGCGGCGGCGGCATCGCGCGGCACGGACAGTTAGCTGTTCAGAACGGCAAGGAGACAATGCTCAGAACAATGTGCGGCGGCGACATCGAGAGAATCACTTCGCCGATGGTCTTCGACGCGGCAGACGCGGGCGATGAAGTGGCGATTGCCATTCTGGACCGCGTCGCGGTCTTGCTGGGCCGGGTCTGTAAGAATGTGGTGTTGACGATGCAGCCGGAGAAGATCGCAATTGTTGGCGGTTTGGCAGAGCGCTCGAAGTGGGTGATCGAGACCGTCAACAAGACGATGAAAGAAGGATGCTGGCTGATCTTCAAGGGACTTACAGATTGTGAGGTGGTCTGTTCGGAACTCGGCGACAGGGCCGGCGTTTTGGGCGCCGTCCGCAAAGTGCAGAAAGTGCTAAGTGAAAAGCAATCCTGGAATGTATGACACACCGAACTGATTCGGTGAGAAACGAAACTGCGCCGGTACTCATGCCCGTGGAGGTTCGACGTCTCTGACGTTGCAAGAGCAAACGGGCATGTTCAGCCGATGTTCATCAGTGATCTTGATTCGGGACAGGCTCCGAAGAACGCGCCAAGAGAAGAGATTCTGATGACGGGCAAGCTCAAATGACTTGAGGTATCGCTTTGAGACCAGCCGGAGTTCTTATGCTACTGGTGCTTGCCGGGCTGCCTTTCGCCACTGCAACAGATGCGGTTGCGCAGGCCGCTCCGAACGGAACCGCGGTCATCAACGAGATACACTACAACCCTATACACTACGACCCTCTGCTGAACGCCGGTCCCAGCGAGTACATCGAGATATACAACGCTGGCGTGACTTCTCTGGACCTCACCGGCTGGACCTTGTCGGGTGGCGTGGATTTCGCGTTTCCGGTCGGAGCGATGCTTCCCTCGGGTGAGCACCTCGTCATCGTCCAGGACGCGAACGGATTCCAGGCCGTTTTCGGATTTGCCCCGTTCGGGCAGTGGGCGGTGGCCGACAAGCTGAGTAATGAAGGGGAGCGGGTGACCCTGCGCGACGGGAGCGGGCGATTGGCAGACGAAGTGGATTACGGCGTCGGCTTTCCCTGGCCCACGGCTGCGGACGGCGGGGGACCCTCGATGGAACTGATCCATCCCTTTCTGGACAACGATCTCGGCGGTTCGTGGCGGTCGAGTGTCGTGTCGTCGCCCGGCGCCTCGAACAGCGTTTTCAGCACCCACGTCCCACCTCAGATTCGCCAAGTAAGGCATGTACCCCGACAACCGACTTCCGGAACCGAGGTGCTTGTCTCGGCCAAAGTCACCGATCCCGACGGGGTGGCCGCCGTCACGCTGAGTTGTCAGTTCGTCGAGCCCGGCAGCTACATTCGCAAGAGCGATGCGGCGTATGAAATGCCGGCAAACTGGATCGATCTCGTGATGAGCGACGACGGCGTGAACGGCGACGCGGTGGCGGGTGATTTGACCTGGTCGGTGACAGTTCCGCCATCCCTCCAAGTCCACCGCCGACTGGTCCGGTATCGTATCACGGTTGAAGACGGCCGGCGCAACGTTGTTCGCGTTCCGTACGCCGACGACGAGCAGCCCAATTTTGCCTACTTCGTTTACGACGGCGTTCCAGCCTGGACGGGGACCCGACAGCCGGCAACCGCCGCCCCCGAGCCAAAGCCCAGGGGCTGGGAACCCAATTCACCTGAGAACTTCCCTGCTGAGGTGATGGCGAACGCGCTGCCGGTCTATCATTTGATTGCCGACGCCGGCGATGTGGTGAACAGCCAGTACGACAGCCGCTTCGACGCTGTGCGCATGTGGGGCACGATGGTCTACGACGGTCAGGTCTACGACCACATCCAGTTCTACAATCGCGGTGAGGTTTCAACCTACAAGAGCGGCAAGAACAAGTGGCGATTCAGATTCAACCGTTCGCGCGATTTTCAGGCACGGGACAACTATGGAAGGCGCTACAAGACGGATTGGAAGACCATGAATTTCAGCGCTTGCGCCTCGCCTCATGTCCCTTCCAATCGCGGCATCGCCGGGCTCGACGAGGCAGTGCCGCACCGCCTTCACCAGCTCGCCGGCGTACCGAGCTCGAACACGCACTGGGTGCATTTCCGCGTGGTCGATGCGGCCGACGAGGCGCCGGCAGACCAGTACGCAGGCGACCTCTGGGGATTGTATCTCGCGATCGAACACCCGGACGGTCGTTTCCTCGATGAGCGCGATCTGCCCGACGGGAACACCTACAAGATACTGAACGGCGGGGGTGACAAGAAGAACCAGGGGCCGACCCAACCCCTGGACAACTCGGACTGGGACGCGTTCTGGGCTGCAAGTGCAAATCTCAATACCGTCGCCTGGTGGCGGTCGAACTTCGATCTTGAAAGCTTCTACAGTTTCCGCGCCATCAACCGCGCCACCGGTAATGTCGATATGCGCGATGGGTCAAACTATTACATGTACCACAACCCAGTCGGTGGACGCTGGCGGGTGATCCCGTGGGACCTCGACATGATGTATGCCCCGGTGGCGCACTGGAGCGGGGTCATCCGCGCCGCCCGCTGCCTCGATCACGCGGAGATCTGCACCGAGTTCAAGAATCGCTGCCGCGAATTGGTCGATTTGTTATTCTCCGACATCGATCGCTATGGCGGTCAGGCCGCACAGTTGGTCGAGGAGTTGTCGCAGATCGTCAACCCGACCGCCCTTCCGCTGACAATGGTCGATGTCGACGAATGCATGTGGAGCTGTCACCCACGCACCAGCAGTCTCCACCGCGGTCCCTGGTATCAGCTTTCAGTCCTGGAGACCGGGCTCCGTAACGCCTACTATCGTACCATCCCCACCACGAATCATGAGGGCTTCCAGCAGAACATCCTCGATTATATGTTCGACACGCGGCTCGATGGCGGTTTCGCAATCAATGACAGAATTGAGGACGGCTATGGTTTCGGCTACCTTTCGTTGGAGGCCGCCGATAGCGCAATTCCCGACCGGCCAACCATCCGCTACAGCGGTCCGGCCGGCTTCCCGGTAGATAACCTGCGGTTCCACACCGGTCCGTTCAGCGACCCTGACGGCGTAAAGATCTTCGGCGGTATGCAATGGCGCATCGGTGAAGTCGCCAATCCGGCAACGGCAGGTTTCAACCCGGCCGAGCCCTGGATATACGAGATCACCCCACAGTGGGAGAGCGCCGTACTACGCCGTTACGCCGGCACCATCGATGTCCCTGCGGGCGAGCTGGAGGTCGGGCGCACCTACCGGGCCCGCGTGCGGATGATGGATGGTACCGGGCGGTGGAGCCACTGGTCGGAACCCTGTCAATTCGTGGCGGGTGCCGCTCACGACTGGGCCGCCTCGTTCGACAACCCGCGGAGCACTGAAGCGATCTACCACGCGGCTCCGGGGAGCGACTACGATTATACCGAGTTTCACAACATGAGTCCTTCTTCCCCGTTGAGCGCAGAGAATTCATCCGGTGTGAAGTGACCGACACCGTTTCGCACAGGGGCCGACCCATCGCGGCTATCGGCACATTGGACATCTCGATGAGATGGAGAACAAGCAGGATTCTGACGAGTCATCGAGACTTCAAGCCAGGTGAGAGGAGTTGTACGACATGAGGTATGGTACCAGCAAGTTCGGACACCGAGAATGCATTGCCATCACGGTATTTGCGTCGTTGGGCCTTTCTGTGCTCGCTCAAGCGGCCGGGGCGATGCAAATTCAGGCCAACCGTGTTGCTGAAATCACTCTCGATTCCGCCATAACGTATGAGAACCCGTTTGTTGACATCGAGCTCGATGCGGTTGTGACACAGCCCGACGGGAAGAGGCTGCGGATACCGATGTTCTGGGCCGGTGGCAACCGCTGGTGTTTGCGCTACGCTTCAAACGCTGCCGGCCTGCACACCTTCCGCACGGAGTGCTCGGATACTGCCAATGCGACACTCCACGGAATCGAGGGGAAGATCGAGGTTGTCTCTTACAGGGGGCAGAACCCGCTATACCGTCACGGTCCGATTCAGGTCGCCGAGGATAAACGTCATTTCGAACATGCCGACAGCACACCGTTCCTCTGGCTGGGCGATACGTGGTGGAAGTGCCTGTGCAAGCGGATGACCTGGGAGGGCTTCCAGGAGTTGACCGCTGATCGCAAGGCCAAAGGGTTCACCGTGGTGCAAATCGTGTGCGGGCCGTACCCCGATGAAGATGCATTCGAGGATATGTGGGAGAATGAAGGTGGAAAACCCTACCTGGACAAGAAGTTCACCCGGACCAATCCTGCCTATTTCGACTATGCGGATCGCCGCCTCAAGCACCTCATTGAAGAAGGCGTTGTCCCGGCCATTGTGGGCTGTTGGGCGCGCCCGGATTGCGACAGCATGAAGTTCGCGGGGGTCGAGGGCCTGAAGCGGCACTGGAGACACTTGGTGGCGCGATACGGCGCGTATCCCGTGGTATGGATTGTGGCCGGAGAGGTGACCGAGGAACTCCGCTATGGCAAGGGCCCCTGGGGAGAGGTCGCGAAGCATCTCAGGAGTGTGGATCCGTACCATCGTCCAACGACAAGTCACGCCGGCAGCGGCCATGCGGAACCACTGGTCGTGGATTTTGACATGGTTGGCGGCAACCACGATGCTTCCGTGGCCGTGCAACCGCAGGTCCTTGGAGCGTTTCACACGGCTTACGCAGGCAGACCGCCCGTGCCTGGGCTCTGCGGCGAGACCTGCTATGAGGGACACATGCAGCAGGGCTGGCAGGACGTCCAGCGTCAGATGTTCTGGATGTTCATGCTGAGCGGCGCGGCGGGCGTGTGGCATGCAGGCGTCGAGGGAGATCCCGGCTGTGCTTCCAGTGCATTCGGAGGGCATAAGACGTATGACTGGACCAGTTGGCGCGAGGGGATGAACTACCCCGGCTCAGCCCAGCTCGGCCTCTGCAAGAGACTGCTGGAGGAATACTCGTGGCATCGTTTCGAGCCCCATCCCGAGTGGGCGGAGAAAGACTGCTATGCCGCAGGGATCCCCGGCGAGGTCCGCTTCATCTACCAGCCCAAACGGGGCATTTACAACTGGAAGGGCGCCGTGGTCAAGCAGGTCGAGACCGACGTGGACTATTCCGCGTTCTACTTCGATCCAGCCACCGGTCGGCGTTTCGATCAGGGTAAGGTGAAGGTCATTTCCAACAGTCTGGAGGATCTCTCGAAGAACATGCGGTCCCCATTGTATGAAGACGATTTCGACCGGCTTGCGGTCGGTTTTGAAGCCAGGGGCAGCGCCGGCGATTGGAAGGACTACGGCACTCCAACGCAACGTGTGAACGGCCGCCTGCTCGGAGGCAAGGGCGTGCTGAGCATTGTGGAGGACGTTGAGGGCGAGAGGCAGGAGTTCGGGAAGTTCGCGGTGTCGTCGCCGGCCCTCGGCGCCGATCAGCAGGCATCGGCCGGTTCGTATTTGGCGCCTGACCTTCCTTCGCCCCAGGACTGGGTCCTGGTGTTGGAACGGGTGAAGCCATAGTAGAAGAACACGTATTCTGTGAAAGGGAAGTTGTGAAACGCACGGTGCATTTGATCTTGGCGCTGTGCGCACTGCCGCAGGTTCTGGCGTGCGCAGCGGAAGTCAGTCAATGGGAAGTGTTCGAAGCCTCCTATGAATCCACGAAGACCTACGCGAAACCCTTCACCGACGTCGAAGTGAACGTCGTCTTTCGCAGCGGTGACAAGCAATGGATTGTCCCGGCATTCTGGGCCGGCGCCGGCAAATGGATCGTTCGCTTCGCCCCCCCGCTGCAGGGTGACTACACCTTCAGAGTCACCTGTTCGGACCCGTCGAACAAGGGACTCAATAGGGACGAACAGTCCCTGCGCGTGACGGCCTATACGGGCGACAACCCCCTGCTCACGCACGGCTTTCTCCGTGTGAGTGCCAATAAGCGGCACTTCGAGCATGCCGACGGCACGCCGTTCTTCTGGCTGGGTGACACCTGGTGGAAGTGCCTGTGCAAGCGGATGACCTGGGAAGGCTTTCAGGAGTTGACCGCTGACCGCAAAGCCAAGGGGTTCTCGGTGGTTCAGATCGTCTGCGGCGTCTATCCGGATGAAGGCGTGTTTGAGCCGCGATGGGAAAATGAGGGCGGCAAACCCTACCCGACGCGGGATTTCACGGTGGTGAACCCCAAGTACTTCGCGCATGCGGATCGACGGATCCAGTGCCTGGTCAACGCCGGCATCGTCCCGGCCATCGTGGGCGGCTGGGGCCGAGGCGACTGCGACGGCATGGTCATGGCCGGAGTCGCCGGAATCAAGAGGCATTGGCGGAACTTGATCGCGCGGTATGGCGCCTATCCCACGATCTGGATCGTCGGCGGCGAATCCGGCGGGCCGGAGTGGACCGAAGTGGCCCGCTACGTCCAACAGATCGATCCGTACCATCATCCCTCGACGATGCATCCCTTCGATTCGGGCCGATCGCGTGTGACGGACGAAACCGTGATCGACTTCGACATGCTTCAGACCGGGCACGGCGGCTGGCCCGCCGCGCGAACCGTGATCCCCAAGCTCAAGGCGGCCTACGATCGTGAACCTGCCATGCCCGTCATGGTCGGCGAGCACAGCTACGAGCAGCATATGCAGACCGGCTTCGCCGACGTGCAGCGATACGTCTTCTGGTCCACCATGCTCAGCGGGTCCGCCGGACTCACCTACGGCGCCGCCGGTGTCTGGCACGCGAGCGTCGAGGGCGACCCCGGCCTGGCCAACGTCTACGACCGAACCACCTGGAAAGAGGGCATGCAGTTTGCCGGATCCACCCAGCTCGGATACGGCAAGAGACTGCTCGAGCGGTATCCCTGGGCGCAATTCGAGGTCCACCCCGAGTGGACGGACCCCGACTCGTTCGCCGCCGGCATTCCCGGCCAGGTCCGCTTCATCTACACGCCCAACCGCGGCGTTTACAACTGGAAGGGGCTACAGGTCAAGGGTCTTGAGGCCGACATCCCGTACCGTGCGTTCTATTTCGATCCCGTCCGCGGTACATACGATGACCTGGGCACCATCCTCCGCGGGCGGCCCGAGCCCTTCGCCGGTCACACCGAACCGCTTCTGTTCGAGGACCACTTCGATGACGCCGACGCTTCACGGTGGACGGATCACGGCTCGGCAACTCGACGCCAGAACGGCCACCTTATCGGCGGAAAGGGCATGGTCACGACCTTCAAAGACTTCAACGAGCCGAATGGAATGGTCAGCGTCGATGCGCTCAGCGACGCGGAGGCAGGCATCATCCTGCGGTTCCACGGCCCGGACAATTACGTGGTCGCCCTGTACAGTCCCAGTTTGAAATGCATCTTCCTCCATGATCGACACTACGGGCAATGGGGAAGCCAACTGGGGCGGGTGGATATTCCAAAGATCGGGCGGCATATTCGGCTCACGGCCGCCGTCGCGGGGACTTCGGCCATGCTCGTCGTCTCGGACAGCGAGTCGGAGTACAGAACCCCCATCGTGGAGGTCGAGAATACGACGCCGGGTCAAGTCGGAGTATGGCTCTTCCAGATCGGCGAGCGGCAGGACTACGACGACTTTGCTGTTTCCCGCACACTGTTCATCGAGCCCGATTCACCCCGTCCGCAGAAACGCATTGTTGTCCACGGAAGCGATTTCGAGACTCCCCCGCTCCCCTCGCCGCAGGATTGGGTGCTGGTGTTGGAGAGAACGGAGGACGCCGAGAGCCAGGCGAGCAAGTGAGTGGAGTAAGGGACAACAGACGGATTCCAAGGACCCATGATGCGACACAGAACCGCAATGGGAATCCCCCTGATGGCCTGGGTCGCGGTGCGAGCCAACGCGGCTCAACAGACCGAGACCAATGTCGTAGCCGAAGTGGTCTGTGCGGCCGGGAGGTTCCACGCTGAGCCGTTCAAGACCGTCACGCTCGACGTCGTTTTCACGGATCCCAAAGGCACACAGAGGCCGTGCCGGGCTTCTGGGCCGGCGGGAACGACTGAGAGACTATCTCAAAGCGGCACTCGGGCATGTCATTGCGAGTCGGGAAGCCGCTTCGCGGCGGGTAGGTGAAAGAAACGGTTTGTGGTACGATGGGGTGTGTAAGCTCCGACAGTCCTGACCGAGGCTTCATTGGTGCGTCCTGCCCGATTGCGA
>JAXDBU010000182.1:0-16534 GCA_034678485.1 Sedimentisphaerales bacterium
GGTCTGCTCGACGACTACCCTGGCCAGTGTTACCCGGTCGATATTTTCCCTGCGATCGCGGCGATCCGGCGGGCAGACGCCGTGCTTGGAACGGATCATTCCGCGTTCGTCGCGCGGGCGATCCGCGGATTCGAAGGGGACCGTCTGGACCGCGACACTGGCCTGCCTGCATACGTGGTCGATGCCAGGACCGGTCGGCCCAAGGACATCGCACGCGGAGTCGGGCTGTCCTTCATGCTCATCTGGGCGCCCGAGCTGTGGCCTCAGACTGCGGAGAACTGGTATCACGACTACGAGCGCCAGTTCTGGCAGGAGGGGACCTGGTTCTCGGGTTTCCGCGAGTTCCCCAAAGGCACCGACGTTGGCTGGTTCAACTTGACCGACGTGGACGCCGGACCCATCGTGGGCGGATACGGAGTCGCGGCCAGCGCTTTCGGCGTCGGCGCCGCGCGGGTCATGGGCCGCACGGATCAGGCCTGCAAGTTGATGGCTCAGACGCTGGCGGCGGTCTGGCCTCTGCCCAATGGGACGCTGCTGGCACCTCGCATCCTCTCGAACGTTTCCGATGCGCCCTATCTGGGCGAGGCGGCGACGCTCTTCGCATTCACCCGCCGGACGCTGGCGCCTGTGCAGAGCGATCCCCATGCGAAACTGCCGATCTTCGTGTATGCGAGCCTCACGATTCTCCTGGCACTTGGGGTCTTTGAGATCGCGACGACGTTCCGCAGACTCCGTCGCTGGCAGCGCGGGGCCGCGAGGTTCTACTGGCCGCACCCTGGACTCCAGGTGGCCCTCTGGAGTATCCTATTGCTCGGGACGGTCGTCTTGTGGTTGATGTCCTGTGTTCTGGGGGCTTTCGTTCTCCTGCTGGCTGCACTGACGTTGCCCTGGCAGCGAAAATGCCCGACGGGCAAGAAAGCGTCCGTCGCGGTTGCATCGGATTGAAGTGAATCGATGGCGTTTCTGGATGATATCAAGCAGTTCCTGCCGATGACGCGGGATGAGATGAGCCGCTTGGGCTGGGACCAGGCGGACGTGATTCTCATCACGGGCGATGCCTACGTGGATCATCCCTCCTTCGGCGTGGCGCTGATCGGCCGATGGCTGCAGAAGCTGGGGTACCGCGTCGCGATTCTCGCCCAACCCGACTGGCGGAGCGTAGAGCCGTTTCGTTCGCTCGGCGCGCCCAGACTGTTCTGGGGCATCACCTCCGGCTGCATCGACTCGCGTCTGAATGACTACGCGTCGATGGGCAATCGCAGGCAGGCGGACGTCTACAGTCCGGGCGGCGCCACCGGCCTGCGACCGGCGCGACCTCTGTTGACCTACTCCGCCCGTGCCCGCGAAGCCTATCCGCAGGTCCCAATCATCCTGGGGGGACTCGAGGCCAGCCTGCGGAGGCTCGTTCATTACGACTACATCTCGGACAAGATGATGCGATCCGTCCTCGTGAACGCGAAAGCGGACCTGCTGGTCTTCGGGATGGGCGAGCTGGCGGTTGCGGGAATCGCACGCCGGCTCGGTCGTGGCGAATCGATTGACGCGATGACCGATATCGCGGGGACCGCTTACCGCCTGATCCGGAGCGTGTCGGCGCCGTGCGACGCCGTGCGTCTGCCGTCGTTGACGCAGCAGAGCGAGGACAAGCAGCAGGTCATGACTGCGTACGAGCAGTATCAGCAACTCGCCCAGCCCGGCTGCCGACCGGTCGTTCAGGACCAGGACCCAGGGACGATCGTGGTGATGCCGCCCGCCAGGCCGCTGACCAGCGAGGAACTGGGCGCGCTCTACGACCTGCCCTTCACGAGACAATGGCACCCTCGCTATACGAGTCTCGGCGGGATCGGAGCGCTGGAGCCGGTCGCATCGTCCATCACGACGCATCGCGGCTGCTACGGCGGCTGCTCGTTTTGCTCGATCTACTTCCACCAGGGCAAGGAGATCACATCGCGAAGCATCGCGTCGCTGCTCGCGGAAGCAGATCGCATCGCGGCCGATCCTCGTTTTCGTGGCACGATCAGCGACATTGGCGGTCCCACCGCCAACATGTACGGCACGAACTGCGCCGTGGACCAGGCGTGCTCGCGGTCGAGCTGCGTCTTCCCATCGGTGTGCTCGAATCTGCACCTGGACTTCGGGCCGCTGATGGAGATGATGGAAGCCTTCGCGCGATGGAAGGGGGGCTCTCGCGGCAGACGACACGTCTACGTCGCCTCCGGCGTCCGGCACGATCTGGTCCTGCACAGTCGTGAATACCTTGATCTGCTCGTCGCGCACTTCGTGGGCGGGCACCTGAAGGTCGCGCCGGAGCACTTTTGCGACCAGGTCCTGCGCCTGATGGGCAAGCCCTCGTTCGAGGTCTTTCGCGAGTTCGAGGATCAATTCGACAACGCCTGTCGGCGGGCGGGCAGGGAGTACTATCTTGTGCCCTACTTCATCAGTTCGCATCCCGGCTGCACGCTCGACGACGCGGTCAAGCTGACGGAATACCTGGTCTCGCGGAACTGGCAGCCTCGCCAGGTGCAGGATTTCGTGCCGGTACCGCTGACGCGGTCGACCGCGATGTACGTCTCCGGCCGGGACGAGAAAGGCCGCACGATCCACGTCCCGAGTGGTCGCGCCGAGAAGCGCCTCCAGGCAGCTTTGCTCCAATACTATCGCGGCGCAAATGCGAAGGTCATCACCGAGCACCTGCGGGCCGGTGGTCACGCCCGGCTCCTGAAGGACATGCAACGCATCTGGTCCGCCCACCGACGGCCCAAGTAGGTGGCTGTCCACGTTCTCAGGTCGTTCGAAACGCTGTCGCACGCCGCGGGAACGTCGTTTTGGATTTCGGGTTTTGGTCCTTCGTGCTTGTCTCGGATTTCGACATTCGTGTTTCGGGTTTTCACCAGGATGCGCATGGCTATTGCGGAGATCCGCTCGCGTGGGTAGAGTCTTTGGGCAAGTCGTGAATCGCGAATTCAAGTGGTGAACCAGGGAAGTGATGGTATGGTTCTCGGAATGCTCCCCAGAGGTGGGGTAGAAGACTGGGCCGGTCCGCTCGGCCTGATCGTTCATCATGCCCTTCTGTTGTTCGCGGTAGTTAACCCCATCGGGAACATCCCGGTCTACGCCGATCTGACGCGAGAGCTGGCGATCCGCGAACGGGGAAACGTCATGAACCTCGCGGTCCTCACGTCACTGTGCGTCGTGATACTCTTCGCCCTGATCGGCGACTGGAGCCTGGTCTACCTGTTCAACGTGACCGTGGGCGAGCTGGCGATTGCCGGCGGCATCCTCCTGTTCATCGTGGCCCTTCGCGGCGTGATGGCCCAGGGGGCCGTGTACCAGCATCCCAAGGACAGCCGCATGTTGGCGGTCTTCCCGATTGCTTTTCCCATCATGGTGGGTCCCGGCGCGATCACGATGACGATCATCACGACGGGCGCGATCGGACAGGGTCTGATGGTCATCACCGCAGTAGTCACCTTCTTGTTCGTGTTTCTGATCGCCCGCAACGCCGACCGTTTGATGCGTCTGGTCGGTCCTTATGCCGGCATGATGATCGCTCGGCTTCTCTACATCTTCCTGGCGGCCCGGGCCGTCGCCATGGTCCTCGACGGCGTGACGGCGTTCATCCACAGCCTGTCCCCAGGCGACCCAAACGCTGTCGCCATGCTCCTCTAAGCTGTTGCGTTGTCCTGCCGGTTCAAGGACGGAAAGGGCGTGCCTCGGACAAGCTCGACGACCTGGCCGGTGCGGGCCGACGCCCAGGGCTCGAGGTAGATTATGGCCGAGGCGACTTCGACACCCTCCGGCAGGATTGACCAGTGGTTATGGACGCCGCCAATGGCCGCCGGGATAGGGTTGTCCCCAAGCTGCATGTGGAGAGCTGCACGGAAGCGCGGCTCCGCATAAGGACGGAACCGTACCGGTGTCTTCGGGGCAGCCTGTTCCGCCAGACGCCGTAACAGCTCCTCCACCGCCTGTAAGTCCAGCGTGCCCAGCCGCTTCCACAGCAGCCCCAGAGCGTCGCTCATGCAACCACCTGTCTTCAACTGCCTCCTGAATGCCTCCTGCGTGGTCTTCCTGGCGATCAACTCGCCCATCGTGGCGACGGACCCGTCCTCGTCCTCGATCAGCAGGGACCTCTCTGCTGTGATGTAGGCTCCCTGCGGCTGGCGAGCGAAGTCCGGCGGGAGCAGAAACGACATCATGTGGGCCCGGTCGTCGAGCAGTCGCCGGGCCGCTGCGTTGAGATCGATCTTGGACACGTCCACTTGCCAGGACTGGAAGTCGGGGAGCACCTCGCGGATCGCGTTCGCTGTCGCGCCAACGGGATGGCTGGAGTCTCGCGCTCGCTCGGACGGGTCGTGGTACTCGCGAAGCGACCGTCGAATCGTCTCTTCCCTCTCGGGCGTCATGGCCGGCCCTTCTTTCGGCATTTTCGCTGCGAAATGGCGTTTCATAATGTCGCGAAGTGCCTCGCGCGGCACCGGGCCAAAACCCGCCGCTCTGCGGATGACCTGGTAGAATGCCTCGGAATCCAGTCCCTCTTCCGCTGCCTCGCGGAGCTGTCGCAGGATCTGCTCGTATTCCTCGCTCATGGGTCTGCTCCCTTCGAGGATACGCTCGGCTGCCCGGCGGAGTCGTTGGCGTCCGTCGTGCAACCTGCGTTTGAGCGTGCCGGCGGGTACATCCAGGAATCGGGCGGCGTCCTCGATTGTATAGTTCTCGAAGTAGAACAGAGAAACTGCCTCGCGGAGGAGAGGGGGCAGGGTCCGCACCGCCTCGTGCACGAGCGCGGCCAGTTCCTGCCTCTCCAGACGCTCGGTGGGCGACGACGTGGCGGCGCTGTCCTGCGTCTCGTGCTTGACGGTGTGCTGCCTCGTCGCGCAGGTCTTGAGACGTCTCGCCGCGCGGATGACAATGGTCCGTAGCCAGGGGCCGAAGCGGTCGGGATCGCGGAGGTTCGCGAGACCCTTCATGGCGGTCGAGAAGCCTTCGGAAGCCGCGTCTTCCGCCAGCGACAGGTCGCCGCTCACGCCATAGGCCGCCGCCCGAGCCGCACGCCAGTATTGCTGATACAGTCCAGCGATTGCTGTTGGGTCGCCGCGTTTGGCTTGTTCTACCCAGTTATGTTCTGTGTCCTCTGCCATACCGTATACTATGTGTCTTGCGACCGAGTCGAGGTTCGCAGTATTTGACACTTGTGAGAAGTTCTTGTCTATGGTCCGCTGTGCTTGGGGATGTGGGAATGTTCGTCTGCCTGCCGGACTCACCTGACGACGCGTGCTACGATCCTGACGGTGAGCAGATCGGAAATTCGGGTTGCGCGCGGACCGGTCTGAAAGTCGTTGGCAGGCACAGGTTTGCGGAGGTGTCTCGATGGATCAACGGGAGGTCGATGAAGCCGAGTGGACGAATCCCGACAACTGGAGGGGGCCGAAGTGGGCAGCGGTCTACTTCAGCAAGCGGGATTCGCGGGTCTGGGTGCCAAAGCGGATTCCCGCTCTCGGCTGGACGGTCAACTTTGGTCGCCGAGGTGGCGTCGCCTGGATGCTCATTCTGACGCTTGGAATCCCGTTGATCGTTCTTGCCATCTGCCTTCTGACTTCCCTGCTCCGCTGAGCAACCGCACGGATGACGCGCTGTCCCTGAGGAGTGCCATGGTTGTTCACTGCTGTTTGCAGGAAAGGAACCGACTTATGAAGCGAGAGATACCGCCTGTATTGTGGATCAGTATTGTTGTTCTCGGGGTTGTGTCGGTGTTGCAGTTGTTCATCGCCCTGCAAAGAGGCCCGGCCTCTCTTCTCGTCAGCGTGGTTTTGAACATGGTGTTGTTGGCTGGATTGCTGCACGGTTGCCGATGGGCGTATGTACTGACGCTGGTCTTGTCGGCGGTCGGCGTGGCTGTAGGCCTGGGCAAAGGAGACAACATCGCGATGGGCGTTCTGGCTGGCAATGCTCTGGTGGTCATACCCCTGGTGTTCTCGACCGGTTCTTCTTCCCCGCTCCGGCGGAGCATCCTGCCGAACCGAACCTGGGAACGGAACGAGTGGTGCATCCCTGACGTCTCGCTCCTTGTGACCCCAAGAGTAGATGTTGCACCCCGGTGTGTGATAGGAGATGACCATTGACTATCGTTCAGGCGACAGTGGCCGATGCACCAGCGATCCTGCATCTCCAGAGACTCGCGTATCAGAGCGAAGCGAGGATCTACAACGACTACGGCATCCCGCCGTTGACGCAGAGTCCGGCCGGGATCGAAACGGAATTCGCCAATCGGGTCTTCTTGAAGGCGACAACTGATGATGGCGCCATCGTTGGTTCGGTACGGGCCTACGAGCAGGCGGGCACGTGCTTCATCGGACGACTGATCGTCCACCCCGACCACCAAGGCAGGGGGATTGGCGCCGCCCTCATGCGGGAGATCGAATCGCGCTTTTGCCACGTGCAGCGCTTCGAGTTGTTCACAGGGCACAAGAGCGAGCGGAACATCCGATTCTATGAGAGGCTTGGCTATCGAACCTTCCGAGAAGAACGGGTTTCGGATTCGCTCAGACTCGTGTTCATGCACAAGTGCAACTCCTGCACCCCGTGAGACGGTGCTACCTGATTCTGTAGCTGATGGACATGCCGTCGTTCTTCTCTATCGAGGAGCGGATGATCACCGTGTCGTAGTCTGGACTGGTCTGGACGTAGTCGAGGTAGTCTTTCATCGCCCGGGCCGACTGGATCACGTTGTCCGCGACGACCACCGCGCCCGCAGAGAGCTTGGGCTCGATGAGCTTGAGGTACTTGAAGTAGTCGTGCTTCACCGCGTCGATGAAGACGAAGTCGATGGGGCCCTCGATTTCGGCGAGTGTCTTGAGGGCGTCGCCCTCGACACAGGTAACGACGCTCTCCAGTCCGACCTTGGCGAGGTTCTCGCGGGTCTGGCGGACGCGGGCGGGATCGATTTCCAGGGTCCACAGGTGCCCACCGGTCCGCTCGAAGGCGATCCCCATGTTGATCGCGCCGAACCCGGCGGCCGAGCCGACCTCCACGCCCCGCTTGGCGCGAGCGGTTTCGACGAGGATGCGAAGCATCATTGCATCGCCGGGGGCGGTGCTCAGGCCGTCCCGTTTGAAGGCTTCGATGAACTGCCTGCGGAATTCCGGACCGGGCCTGTTGCTGTCCCCGGCGAAGACGCACAGGCCAGCGAGACTCAACACGACGATACACAGAACGACTGCGACAATAGGACGATGCTTCATCGGAGGCACCCCTATCCATTTCCGATCTGCAATTGAGTATTTGTCTGCTGGCTTCGCATTTCACGCCATCTCGGCCAGGGCGTTGTTCATCCGCTGGATGGCTTCATCGATCTCGGCGGTGTTCTTGAAGCCGATGGTGATGCAGTCGAGCAGGCCGCACTGGATCGCGAAGCGAATGCTCTTTTCGCGGTCCTCGGGCGTAACGAACTTGCCCTCGCCCATGATCTTCATGCCGATGATGCCCCGGCCCTTGGCCCGCATGAGCTTGATCTGTTCCATGACGGGCGCCACGTGCGATCCATCGCTCGGGGCGTTCCACGTGGGCGCCGGAGTGTCCATCTGGACACCCTGCGGATTGACGCGGACCAGGTGGACATCGACCCAGTCCAGCTCGACCGACCGCTTCAATGCCGGCAGGCTGTGGCAGGACACGCCGTGGGCGCGGATGACCTGTTTGTCCTTGGCTTCCTCGAGCGCGTCCATAACGGGCTTGCGTTCCTCTTCCCAGTTCGCCGCAGTTGTGCAGTGCACGAGCACGCTGTCGATATACTCGACGCCATAGGTCTTGCGATAGGCGTCGAGCTCTTCGAGCGGCTTCGCGGGGACGCCGCCCATCTTGGTCTGGATGAACAGCGTCTCTCGCGGCAGGCCCTTGATGGCCTCCCCGAGCATCGCATGGGTCTCGTACGACCGGGCGATGTCGATATGGGTGATCCCCTGGTCATATGCGTACCGGATCAGGCGGGTGAAGCCGTCCTGGCCCAGGTGAGACTGGACTCGGCCCGAACTGGTGCCGCAGCCGAAGCTGAGCCGGCAGGCCTTCAGCCCGGTCTTGCCCAGCGGGACGATGTCCACCGCGGTCTTCTTGGCGGCCGCCTGTGCCGCCAGAGGAGACAACGCGAGCCCGCCGGCGATGGCCGCGGTCCGTTCGATGAATTGGCGTCTGGTGAGTTGATGTCTCTGCATAGATGTGCCCCTTCTCTGAAGCTGTCAAGGTGCATACGCATGTCATGCACGCCGGTTCAGTTCCATCGGCTGCATCCACGGTAAGCGTTGTTGGATGCCTCCCTATCCTGCCAGACCCAGGCCGAAAAGGCAACAGTTTTGTCCGGCGTGACCGGATTGACTCGTCGACGGAGGTGTGCTACCATTGTGCTGGTGGTGAATCTCGAGCGCGACGGATACTGGAAGTGTCATGAAGAAGGGGCAGACAAACGTCGGTGGATTGACGAACCAACTTGTTGCCCAATCGCGCGTGATTGCGCGAGGCCGGCGTATCCGTGATCTGGACCGGCTTCTCAAAGAGTACGGTGGCAGACCCTCGATGTGGACCAAGAGAAGCAGTCCAGTGGTTGAAATGGAGGGCCGGAAGTACGAGTATCATTGGTATGAGCATCACGGGGTTGGGA
This sequence comes from Sedimentisphaerales bacterium, assembly GCA_034678485.1. Taxonomy (GTDB): domain Bacteria; phylum Planctomycetota; class Phycisphaerae; order Sedimentisphaerales; family Anaerobacaceae; genus PLanc-01. The sequence continues at coordinate 8,651 of JAXDBU010000182.1, forward strand.
GATTTGAGATCAAGAGAAAGAAGGTGACGGACTCATGATTGTCGAGCTGAGGGAAGAGAGTGCCGATTTCTCCGATCTGACAATGGATCAGCCCTATTTCGTGATCGGAATCGAGGCGGATGACTATCGAATACTGAATGACCACGGCAAGCCGTATCTCTATCCGGCCCATTTGTTCGAAGTGGTCGATCCGCACGAGCCGGCTATCTGGGTCACAGAATATGGCGATGACGGAGAACGCTACTGCTATCCACCCGAACTGAATGAAATCGGTTTCTTTGAGGACTACTTCGATGGGGTTGCCGACGCCCTTTCCAAGTTCTGGCACGTGGTGAACAATCGCCTGTCCGAAGCGGCATGAGTACTTGTTCGTCGTCGTACCGCCAACTACAGGCAAGGTTCAGCAACGTCGCCTCTTGCGTCGCTGTATGGAGGTCTTCGAGTGAGCACACTGCACATCGTACAAGGAGGCATTGAGAACGGAGACAAGACGTGGCTCGAAAAGGCTGCACAATTGAACCGCAATGCGAAGACGTGGGTTGCTCCAAAGTCTGCATGTGTTGGGGACGAGGTCGTGATCTACGTGCTTGGCTACGGCTTCTTTGCGACAGCTCGCGTTGGGTCTCTTCCGAAACCCAGACCTGATTGGCCCAACCGATATGGCGTGGGCCTGACATCCATACGGCTCATCACACCTGCTATCTCAATAGGCATAATTCGAAAGGCAATACCAGAGCTAAAGTGGGCAGAGTATCCTCGCACCATTACTACTCCCCCGCCAAGAATTGCCGAGCGAATCAGGAATATGATTGCTCGTCGGCGAGAAACAGGTCTGCCTGACCTTAAGGAGAAGGTGTTGGATGTTTCCAGCATGGATGAACTGCGAGCGGTTGCCATTTCCTGTGCGCGACCGAGCATACGCCAGATGAGACGAAGTGCGACCTACCGTGTTGGATCGCAGGCGATAGTACGCTACGTGCAGTGCCGTGCGAAGGGACGATGCGAAGGCTGCAACGCGCCATCGCCATTCCGCAAGTCGGACGGATCGCCGTATCTTGAGTCGCACCATACAACACGTCGTGCAGATGATGGGCCGGACCATCCTGCACACGTGATCGCTTTGTGCCCGAACTGCCACCGACGTGCCCACCATGCTGGAGATGCAAAGACATTCAACGCCTCGCTTAAACGAAGAGTCGCAGAGATAGAGAGAAGGAGTCGGTCATGACAAGCAACGGGCTTGCAGAGTGTTGTCCGCGGTTTGAGCCGGGGCCTTGGGATGGGACTGAGCTGAGCTGGAAGGACCGCAAGTTCGTGAAGGACCGGGTCCGGAGCTTCCTGCACATTCCGCTCAACTTCGGCTCGGTCATGGTGCGGAACATGCAGAAGATCGAGGCGGCGGGGGCGAAATCCAGCGAGGCCATTGTCCTTTCCGACGAGAATTCGCTGTGGGGCGCCGATGTCTACATCGCGGTCGGCAAGGAAGTCCAGGGTGCAGACAACGTCACGATCTCGGGCACCTTCCTGAGCAAGGTGTTCGAAGGTCCTTACCAGCGAATGCCCAAGTGGATCCAGGAGACCAAGAGCTTCGTCGCCTCGCGGGGCAAGCAGATCAAGAAGCTGTTCTGCTACTACACCACCTGTCCGAAGTGTGCGAAGAAGTACGGGAAGAACTACGTGGTGATCCTGGCCCAGGTGTGAGCAGCAGGGGCAGTTGCACGACGATCAGGCCCGTGAACATCAGGGTGCAGCCGAGCAGGTCGCGCGGGCCGAGCCGCTCGCCCAGCGCGACGTAACCCGCCAGGGCCGCGAAGACGGTTTCGAGACTCATCACGATGGCTGCGTGCGCGGGCGGGGAGGTTCGCTGGCAGACGACCTGGAGCGTGAAGGCGACTCCCGCGGAGAAGATGCCGGCGTAGAGGATCGGGACTATAGCCGCTCTGATCCCGGCGAGTGTCGTCTGCTCGAACAGGATCGCGGCCGGCAGGCTCAGGGCGGAACACGCGAGGAACTGGATGAAGGCGATGTGCAGGGGATTGGCCCGTTTGGCGAGATGGTCAATCCAGAGCACGTGAGCGGCCCAGAAGAACGCCCCGATGAGGACGAACAGGTCGCCTCGCCCGATGGTGAACGATTCTGTGACGCTCAGGAGGTACAGGCCCGTCACCGTCGCCAGGGCTCCGACCCAGACCGCTGGGCCGCATCGATGTCCCAGGAACAGGCCCACGATGGGGACAAGCACGACGTAAAGACTGGTGATGAAACTGGCCTTGCCGGCGGTCGTGTGGACCAGTCCCATCTGTTGCATGGACGCGCCGCCGAACAGGGCCAGGCCCGCCAGGATGCCGCCCCACAGCAGGAACGACCTCCCCCGGTGGCAGTCGGATCGGCCGTTCGTGCGAAACACGAGGAGTACGGGCACGAGCGTCGCAGCACCCACGGCGAACCGCAGGGCGTTGTACATCATCGGGCCGAGATGCTCCATGCCCCTGCGCTGGGCGACGAACGTCGTGCCCCAAAGGAACGCCGCGACGAGCAGCAGAAAATCACTTCTCAATGTCTTCGTTTGCATGTTCTCAGGCACGTAATTGCCGCCGGGGCCATGGTCCGAGGGTACAACCCGCCCCCCGTGCCCGTTCCCGTGCAAGCGATAGACACCACTATAGACTTTCCCCACGCATTTTCAAGGCAAACGCGAGGGTCCTCGGGTCATGCCTGCTGCGAGCCAGTCAGACGACCAAGGGCTTTGTCTTTGTCGGTGGGGTTCATGTGGCTGTGGCGGACGGCCTCTGCGAGCGTGGCAATCGTCTGGTCGTAGGTGGTTCGATCGACCGGGTAGGGGGTGGCGTCTTTGCCGCCGTGGGCGAAGGAGTAGCGGGCCGGGTCTTCATAGGAAGGCGGGGCTCCGTAGATGACCTCGCCGACCAACGAGAGGGCACGGACCGTCTTGGGGCCAACGCCCTCGGTGGCGATCAGTTGCTCGTAGGTCTTCGGCCGTCTGTCGCAGAGCAGGCGGAGGATCTTCTCCAGATAGCGGCTCTTCGAGAAATCCTCCTCCAGGACAGGGTGCTGGGTGAATTCCCTGTTCTCCAGGTGCAGGAAGGTGAGTTGCTCGCCCTGACGTCTCATACTGACCATCCTGCTCAGCGGTGACGCATGGGCGCGGAGGATCTCGATGTCTTTCATGACGGGATTGTAGCCGGCGTCCACGAGTTCGACGCTGAGCGTGCGGTTCGATTCGCTGTCGCGGGCGGTCAGGTTGAGCGTGTGCTCGATTCGGGCGGGTGCGACGATGCCGCTGTGCGGTTCGCAGATCAGGTCGCGGGCGCTCTCGGAGAACCAGTGGTATCGCCGGGCGGAGGCGTCTGCCTCGTTCATGCCTTGCTGCACGACCGCCCAGGCTCCGTTTCGTGAGAAGAAGAACGCATGATGATAGATCTGGTAGCCGTCCTGGATCAGCGTGTTGTCCACCTTTGCGGCCATCCGCGAGTTGTAGACGAGGTTGGCTGCGGAACCGTCGGGCAGACTGAGCGTGTCGGCCCAGCCGGTGATCTCGTCGGGTGTCTTCCGAGAGGTTTTGCCCTTGCCGCCGCAAATGAACAGGCCCAGGTCCTTCTCTTCATGACGGATCGCCTCTTTGAGGGCGGCCGTCAGGATGGTTGTCAGACCGGAGGCGTTCCAGTCGAAGGCGAGCACCGTGCCCAGGGACTGGAACCAGACCGGATCGGCGATCCGGCGGATGAACTCATCCGGGCCATGCTCGGCGACGAGGACGTGGATCATCTCCCGGCCCAGCTTGACCATTCGTTCGAACAGCCACGGCGGGCATCGACCCGTGTCCAGCGTGAATGTGGCGATACCTCTGTGCATCGGCTCGTCCCGGTTTCGACACTCCAGTCGAGCATTCTACCATCTTCCCGCGGCTTCACGTGGGCAATTCGCGGGTTGTGCCGGCGAAATCCTCGGGGGTCCAGTCGCTGGACAGGGGCAGACTCTCCACGCTCGGTTGGGCAGGGGAGGGGGCCGGCTCCATGGGAGCGGCGGATTCGTTGGTGACCGAGGCCTGAAGGTAGGTGGCGAGATTGGCCTTTCGATTCCTCAAACTGAGCTTGCGGCGAATGTTCTCACGGTGCCGGCGGACCGTGGCAGGGGAGATGCATCGCAACTGAGCGATCTCCTTTGTGGACAGCCCGTTGCGGATCATCGTGCTGATCGCGATTTCGACCGGCGTCAGTTGCACGTGGTCTCTCGCGATCTGGCAGAGGAAGGGGGACGTAATCTCCTGGAGACTGCGGCGTAGCAGCGTCACATAGGACCGCTGTCGCCCCGTCACCTCCAGCTCGAGCTCGAAGACGATCGGCATGATGACCTTCTGGATATTGGCGGCCACCGAGGCCTTGATCCCCCGTTTTTCCTCCTCCAGTCGGGAGAGCACCGCACGCAACGCGATATTGGCTTCCTGCAAGGCCTGGTGTTCCCTCTGAATGGCCCGGTTCGCCTCGCGCAGGTCCGACAGGGTCTTCATGTGCATCAGGATGTTGGCGATTCGCTCGGCCACGTCGTGGATCAGGGCGTATTCCTCCTTGAGGAACGGCCCGGTCGCCGAAGTCGGGACGATCTTGCGATAGCATACCTCCACGACTCCAGTAGCCCGGCCGTCCATCACGATATCCGCGGCCATCCGCCACTTGCTTTCGGCGAACCGTTCGGTGACGTAATACCTGTCTCCATAGATCACCCTCGCACAGGCCTGCTCCGGAAACTGCCAGCTCTTGGGCAGGCAATCCACGACGCTCTGCAGGAAACGGTCCGGTGTGTGGAAGTACATTTCGCGAAATGTGGAGATTGTGTATAAGCAATCGAGCTCCTTGATGCGTTCCCGCAGAGCGGTTTCGAGCTCGGATTGAGGTCGTCCTTCCGCAGCGGCTTCCAAAGAAGCCACGCGCTTTCGCAGCGCCTGAACCAGTTCGAGCAGTTGATCGCGGGTTAGAGCTTTCGTCATTCTGAGTACCCATCTAATACACATGAATTCGAAAGGATACAGACTCAATATACTCATGATCGCGAAAAGACCCAGAGGATGCAAGTCTTTTCTTGGTTGAGAAAGGGAGTGCTGTAAGTAGCTGTGCCGCAAGGTTTTATGGTGTAGGGGGCCTCAACTGCGAACAGATCTGTGAGACAGCGACATGCATAACGATGCGCAATTAGTGTGTATATTATTCCACACAACAGTTGGCTGTTCCGTGCGTTTTCTGTTAGGGATTGGGATGAACCCATTCCGGCTACAATGCCCAGGGTTGTGTACATCTTGTTGCACGCGGGCGTCTTGTCCATCGTGCAGGACCAGGACGAGATCGTTTGGAATTGGGAGGTTGCCATGGCTGCGGAACCGAGAAGAAAGGCGTATGCCGGTCAGACACCGGCGGATTTGCCCACGGTCCTGCCGTTCACGCCCCTGGTGGAGCTGGATCATTTGCTGAAGGTGGCCGGTTCCGTCTCCCAGGATGCCAACCAGATCTGGGCCGAGATGTGGGGCGAATTCCGCCGGATTGTAACCGGCAGCGGGATGATCGTTCCCGAGGCGGCCGCCAACTTCGTTCCCGCCTGTGGGTGGCCGGAATTCCTGGAGAAGTTCTGGCTGCTGAAGCATTACCTCGATTCGATTCAGAGGATCTGCGAAAGACGTCAATGACCGGCCCGAGACAAGACGGGCCGTGTCGAAACGCGCGATATTCACCTGAGCACGAACTGCACGATAGAAGTCAGAGGAGAACTTATGACTGTCGCATTGTCGCGAAACACCGAAGAATCATCCGTTGAGCCATTGGTCGAAGCCTTCATGTCGCGCGTTGTCGCGCAATCGCCCGGTGAGGTCGAGTTCCACCAAGCGGTCAAGGAAGTCGCCAGATCGGTCATGACGCTCGTGCAGAGCACGAAGGCCTACCGGGACGCCAAAGTCCTGGAGCGACTCGTCGTGCCGGAAAACGTCTATATGTTCCGCGTCGTCTGGACGGATGATGCAGGAGAGGTCCAGGTCAATCGCGGGTATCGCGTCCAGATGAGCAGCTTGCTCGGTCCGTACAAAGGCGGGCTTCGTTTCCATCCCTCGGTCAATCTGGGTGTGCTGAAGTTCCTGGCCTTCGAGCAAGTCTTCAAGAACAGCCTGACCACGCTGATGCTGGGCGGCGGCAAGGGCGGGTCTGATTTCGATCCCAAGGGACGCAGCGACGGGGACGTCATGCGGTTCTGCCAGTCGTTCATGTCGTGTCTGTTCCGCCACATCGGATCCGAGATCGACGTGCCGGCAGGTGATATCGGGGTCGGCGGACGGGAGATCGGTTTCCTCTTCGGCCAATACCGCAAACTGACGCGTCGATTCGACGGCGCCCTGACCGGCAAGAGCCTCAACTGGGGCGGCTCCAACCTGCGTCCCGAGGCCACCGGTTACGGCGCGGTCTACTTCGCCGGCGACATGCTGGCCACGCGAGGCGAGGGCATCCAGGGCAAGACCGCCACGGTCTCCGGTTCCGGCAATGTCGCCCAGTACACCGTGGAGAAGCTCAACACGCTTGGGGCAAAGGTCGTCACGTTGTCCGATTCGAATGGAACGATCGTGGACATGGATGGAATTACGCCGGAGAAACTGGCATGGGTCATGGAGCTTAAGAACGTCCGTCGCGGACGAATCAGCGAGTACACCAACCACTTCAAAGGGACGCGGTATCTGGCCGGCAAGAGGCCGTGGAGCATTCCCTGTGATCTGGCGTTCCCGAGCGCGACGCAGAATGAGATCGAAGAGGACGACGCTCGTCAGTTGGTCAAGAACGGCTGCTACTGTGTCAGTGAAGGCGCCAACATGCCGAGCCATGCCGACGCGGTGGAAGTGTTCCTCAATGCCAAGATCCTGTACGGTCCCGGGAAGGCCGCCAACGCCGGTGGCGTCGCGGTCTCCGGGCTCGAGATGAACCAGAACGCCGGCTGCATGCGCCGCTCGCGGGAGGACGTTGACGCTCAGCTCAAGACCATCATGCACTCGATCCATGAGAACTGCGTCGAGTACGGCAGCGAGAACGGGTTCGTCAATTACGTGAAGGGCGCCAACACGGCGGGCTTCGTCAAGGTCGCGGATGCCATGGTTCAACAGGGCTACGTCTAAACCGACCCGATAAGGTCGTTCTTCTCGCCGGCATCAAACCCGGGTGTTGATGCCCGGGAAAAAGCGAGGCTCTCGTCTGAATCTTGGGCTGCTGCAAATTCATTAGCGGAAGACGAGAGCCTTGCCCCGTTTCAGTTGGTCATTGATAATGGATGGTCCATTGCGAGCCGTGCGCGCACCTCCATCGCGATCATCCATGATCCTTCATCCATGACGGCGCACTCTACTTCGCTGCGGGGGACGTGCGGTTCGCAGGGGGCCAGTGGCCTGTGACCGGCAGCAGGACGTGCGACGGGTGGCTTGCGTTCATGTAGATTGTATTGGTGGCGACCTCGGTCTTGTCGTCGGTGCCTGAGACACGGCCCGTATTCGGATTGGGCTCGAAACGCGGCGAGTTGCTCGATGAGATGGCGACGCGGACGCGGTGGCCGGGCCCGACGACGATGCTGGTGGACCACAGGTCGATCTCGAACTCGTAGATTTTGCCTGGTTCCATCAGTTCGCTTTTCTCCATGGAGTTGCGATGGCTGGCCCGGAGGATGCCGTCGAGGACGATCATGCTGCGACCATCGGGGTAGACGTCGCAGAGTTTGGCGGTGAAATCGGTATCCGGTGCGGTCGAAGAAGCCCAGAGTTTGACCTTGATCGCGCCGGTGAACTCGATGTGCCTGTCGAAAACCGGCGAGTTGAACAGCAGCACATCCGGGCGTTCTTCCACCGGGCGCTGG
>JAXDBU010000183.1:0-39191 GCA_034678485.1 Sedimentisphaerales bacterium
GGCAACCAGTTGCCGGTCCTCGGCCGGTATACAGGCAGCCTGGACAACGGCGGTGAAGAGATCGAGCTGGTCGATGCCGTCGGCGGAGTGATTCAGCGCTTCGAGTACGAGGACGACTGGTTCGATCCGACCGATGGATCCGGTTTCTCGCTGACGGTCCGCGACCCGGCCGGCAGCGTCGATCTGAGCAGCAAGAGCGCCTGGCGGTCGAGCGCCGATGCGAATGGCTCGCCCGGCGAGGACGACAGCGGCGAGGTCCCCGAGCCCGGCTCGCTCGTCATCAATGAGTTGCTGGCGAGCCCTGCCGGCGGAGGATCCGACTGGATCGAGCTGCACAACACGACCGCCCACCCGATCAGTATCGCAGACTGGTACCTCAGCGACGACGCGGATGATCTGACGAGATACCGGATCGGCGCGGGGACCACCATCCCGGCGGGCGGCTATGTCGTCTTCTACCAGGACCAGCACTTCGGCAACGACGCCGATCCGGGTTGCAGCAGGTCCTTTGGCCTGAGCAAGAACGGTGAGACGGTATACCTGCACTCGGGTTCCAACGGGGTCCTGACAGGTTACAGCGAGCAGGAGAGGTTCGACGCGTCGGAGCCGGGCGTGTCCTTCGGCCGGTGGCAGAAAAGCACCGGTTCGTACAACTTCGTAGCTCTGACCGAGCCCTCGCCGGGAGCCGCCAACGCAGATCCCGTCGTTGGACCTGTCGTCATCAACGAAATCATGTACCATCCCCCCGGCAGAGAAGATGCTGAGTACGTGGAACTGCTCAATATCAGCAACTCGACCGTAGTCTTGTACGACGCGACGGAGCAGGCTCCCTGGCGGTTCACGGACGATCCGGACGACCCAGTAATCGACCTGCTCTTCCCGACCGACTCGCCTATCACGCTGGCGCCGGGCGAGTATCTCGTCCTGACCAAAGACCCGAGCGCATCCAACGCAACGTACATGATCCCGGCCGGCGTGCAGGTACTGGCCTGGACTTTTGGCAGGCTGACCAACGGCGGTGAGAAGGTCCAGTTGAGCAAACCCGGTGAGCTGGACGACGACGGCGCGCGAGAGTGGATTCGCGTGGACCGGGTCGTCTACAGCGACGGCTCACACCCCGAGGATTTTGCCGACGGCGTGGACCCCTGGCCGGTCAAAGCGGGTGGCCAGGGCATGTCATTGAGCCGGATCGATCCACAGACCTATGGCAACGATCCATCGAACTGGCAGGCGGGCACCCCTTCGCCGGGGCGTGCGAATCCATGATGGCGTTCTCTGTCGGTCCCGGCGGGGATTGCGGGGCGCAGGTTCGCGCAGGACGAGCGTCCTCGCTCGTCTGAAGGAGTCGTGCGGGGACGCACGACCTACGAAGAGCGTTGCACCTGGCCTTCATACACTCCTGGAAGGGGATGAGCCCGAGTAGTCTCCTTCTCGCTGCCTGCCGCGAACAACGCGGAGCCGGTAGCCCGGGAGGGTGCCGCATCTTCATCTTGCCAGGCATCACCGGTCTGTGGTATCCTTGCTCGCTCGACGCCGGTGTGCGACGTGCGCAGAGGGATGGATAGCTCGCAAGGGCGTCAGTGAAGACAGGAGCGTATGGCCGACTGGGAAATCAACAGACCGCTGGGACAGTGCAGCGGCAGCGGACGAAGAATCGAGCCGGGCGAGGAGTACTTTGGGGCGCTCGTCGAGACCGAACAGGGACTGCAACGGCAGGATTTTTGCAGCGAATTCTGGGAGCGAGAGAAGCCCCAGGTGTATTGTTTCTGGAGGACGAAGCTCGCGGCTCCGAATGAGAAGAAGGAATTGTTCATCAGCGACGACATGCTGGTCGCTTTCTTCGAGCGGCTGGCGAACGAGACCGAGCCGGAGAAGGTGAGCTTCCGGTTCGTGCTGGCGCTGGTGCTCATGCGAAAACGCCGGCTCAAGTACGATTCCACGAAGACCGAGGACGGGCACGAGATCTGGCGGCTTCGCATGACCGGCGAGAAGGACTTGGTCGACGTGGTGAATCCGCACCTCAGCGAGGACCAGATCGAGCAGCTCACCTCCCAAATCGGCCAAATTCTCCAGGCGGACCTATGAGTGAAAACCCGAAATTCGAAATTCGAAACTCGAAACAAGTCCGAAGGACCGAAACTCAAATGACAGAAACACTGACGCTACGTCGGATGAGCCGTTTGGGGCTTCGGATTTCAGACATTCGTGCTTGTTTCGGATTTCGAGGTTCGGATTTCGAGTTTCGTGCTTTTTTCCTGGTGGTTGTCGCTTCTGCCATACTGCTGGGCGGCTGTGTGACCGGGCCATCCAAGTTGGAGATCTGTCCCGGCAAGTCGTCCGCCGAGGAGGCGTTGAAAGCACTCGCTGCTCGCGCCCAGGCCGCGGCGCCGTTGCGAGCGAATGGGCAGGCCATGGTGACGTACCACGTGCCGGACAGGAAGAAGACCGAGCGGCACAACCTGCCTCTCGAACTACGATTCGAGCCGCCTGGAGATATCTACATCCAGGGCAGCATCGCGGTGGACCAGCGAGCGGTGATCCTCGGCGCCAACGAAGAGCAGTTCTGGATGACCCTCTCGCCCAAGGAGATGAGCAGCTACTATCTTGGCTCCTGGGACGAGGTCCGGGATTTTGAAGGATTGATGATGAGCCCTCGTGTCGTGCTCGAGGCGCTCGGGATCGTCGTGGAGCCGAATCGCGAGTCCGATACAGCCTTGTGGACGCTGGAGAACAAGGGACCCTATGACATTCTCAGCAGGCGAGACGAAGCAGGACGCATGGTCCGACGTGTGCACGTCTATGCGTGCGACTACTGCGTTCGCAAAATCGAGTACTTCGACGAGCAGGGCAGGACGGTCGCGGTCGCTCAGCTTGGCGACTACGAGGGTGTGGTGGAAGGGTTCCGCGTGCCGACCCGAATTCGCGTCGTCTCGACCGCGCCCGACGGGCGGAAGGATACGATGGACATCAATCTCACCGGCGTAAGGACCACCCAATTCAACGACCGGCAGCGTCAGGTCCTGTTCTCGCCGCCGGGCAGCGGCAAGTTCGAGAATATCTACAGATACGAAGCGGGCCAATGGGTCCCCGAGTGAGAGGATTTCCGACGATGACCAAACGCAATCTCAAGGCGAGAATCCAAGAAGGCGTGTTCGTATTGGACGGTGCGATGGGGACGCAGCTCTTCGCTCGCGGCGTCGAGCCAGGCCGGTGCAACGACTGGCTGAACGTCGAGCAGCCCGGCATCGTGATGGACGTGCATCGGGCGTATCTCGACGCGGGGGTCGATGCGATCATCACGAACACCTTCGGCGCCAATCGTTACGCCCTCGGTCGCCACGGCTTCGCCGAGAAGGCGTTCGAGATCAGCAAGGCAGGAGCCAAGGTTGCCCGCAAGGCGGCAGGCGAAAGCCGGTACGTCCTCGGCGACATCGGCCCGACGGGCGATTTCCTTGAACCGCTCGGCACGCTCAAGCCCGATCAGGTCCGCGAGGCCTTCATGGAACAGGTCAAGGGTCTGTGGGAGGGCGGCGTCGACGGCCTGATCGTCGAGACCATGACGGCACTCGACGAACTCGAAGTAGCCATCGACGCGGCCCGATCCGCCGGCGCGGGACTGCCCATACTTGCCTCGATGTCCTTTGACAAGGGCGGCGCAGGTTTTCGCACGATGATGGGTGTGGACGCCGCAACCGCGGTCGGCAGGATGATCACTCTCGGGGTCGACGCGGTCGGATTCAACTGCGGCACCGCGACACTCGACGAATACGTCGAGCTGGCGAAGGTCTACGTGGCCGCGGCCGACGGCAAGGTCGGGGTCTTCGCGGAGCCCAACGCAGGCAAGCCGGAACTGGTTGACGGCCAGGCGGTCTATGAGGTCACGCCGGAGCAGTTCGCTGCGGCCTGCGCCAAGATTCGCGATGCCGGCATCCACATCCTCGGTGGCTGCTGCGGCTCCACCCCCGACCACATCCGCGCCGTCGCTGAAAGCCAGCGACGGTAGGTTTGCCTCGGCAGCGAGAGAGATGTCTCATCCTCGGCCCGGATGCTTCACTTCGTTCAGCATGACAACACCTGCATGCCCTCCGCTTTCTCGTCGCGGTTTGAGGCCGAAGAGGAATCGCAGCGCATCGGTTCGCCTGATGAGCAGTTCGTAGAGGGCCATTGTGACCGCGAAAGAACTCACGACGATGATGAGGTATTCCAACCAGAGCGGGGCGTCGAGGCGGATGACGTGGAAGCCGATGGCTAAGATCACCGTCTGGTGCAGGATATAGAAGGGCAGGACCGCTTCGTTGGCGTACTTCAGGAATCGATTGCTGGACCTCAGATGCCGACCGGCGAAGCCGAGGATTGCGATGAGGCACGACCAGCAGAGGACACCTCGAATGAGGGCGAATCCTATGCTGCTCTCCGACAGGCCGCGGACCTTTGTCAGCCAGTAGCCGGCTGCAAATGTGATCAGAGCAGCCACAAGCCCGGCGAAGCGATGTCGCTCGACTGCCTTGGTCGTTTCCGTGCCGCCGGCGAGCAGGAAGCCGAGAACGAAGATAGCCAGGTAGGGCAGGAGGCTCCAGCCGCCGAAAGCCCGCTGGTTGAAGAAACCGTGCAAGGCGCTCTTGAGAGCGGGCGAATTGGCGACGCACTCCATGATCGCGATCGGGATGGCGAGCAGGAAGATCGCGCCTGGGACTTTCATCGTGCCGGGGAGGGCCTCCACCAACCGGCTGCCCGCCCGGGACCGGAGGGCCAGAAATAGCGGCAAAGCGAGGATCGAGAAGACGAACAGGACCTCCAGGTACCACAGGTGCAGTCCCATCCAGGCGAAGTTGCCGCCTTTCTGGATTCCGTACCATCCTTCGAAATAATGGGGGTAGAAACTCCAGAACGAGCCGGAGTATTGGTCGTGGCTGAGCCGCTCCAGGTAGACCTGGTACGGCGCGATCAGGACGAAGACGCCGAATGCCAGCGGCACGGCCAGCCGCTTGATGCGCGATGTGAGGTACCGCCGCCAGTTCTGGGCCGCGAGGGCGTGGTACGCCCCGATCCCGGAGAGCACGAAGAACAGCGGCATCAGCCATTGGACTGCGATGATGAGCGTGAAGACCGAAGCCACCTCGCTCGTGCGGGCGCTCTTGACGTGCCAGCCCTCGGTGTCGAAGAAGCGTCCGCAGTGGAACAGGAACACCGCCGTCATGCCCAGAACCCGGAGCCAATCCACATCGCAGCGACGTGCCGACCCGCGAGGACTCTCAACCTGGCGATCATTCTCTGTCACGGTCGTGGCTTCCCTGCAGCAGGGTGGCGAGGACCTCCATGGTCCTGGTCGTTGCTCCCTGGTTCTGGCGGATGATCTGCTGGCCGGCTCGCGCGATGGCCTTTGCACAGGCTGGATCGGACAGGCACTTTTGCATGGTTGCGAGCAGGTCGTCGGCGTCTTTGACCTCGATTGCGCCGCGGCCTCGCAGCAGGACCTCCACCGTCTGGCGGAAGTTGAACGTGTGCGGTCCGAAGAGCGTGCATTTACCCAGCGCTGCGGCCTCCATCATGTCCGAGCCGCCCATTGGAACGAGGGTGCGGCCCACGAAAATGACCTCGGCCAGCGAGTAGAACTTCCGCAGATCGCCCATCGTGTCACCCAGGATGACGGCTTGTCGTGGCGAGGGCGTCCCGCCCTTGTCTCTTATGGTGAGGGTGTCCCTCGGTTGCTCCTCATGGCGAGGATATCCCGTCCCTTCGTTCTTCGGCGAGGGCGTGGCCTCCCCGACAGAATGCCGTGCCTCTGGCGGGCTCGCCTCATCCCTGGAAGGCGAGGCCAGGATGGCCTCGTGACGCAAGGACGAGACGCCCTCGCCACGGAGCACGCCCTTGAGCCGGCTGTAGCGGACCACCGGGAAGCCCGCCTGCTCGATCAACGCTGCGACCTCGTCGAATCGCTCGGGCTTTCGCGGCACGACCGCTAGGCGGAGATCGGCGAAGGTCGGCTCCTGGATCAGCGATCTGTAGACATCCAGAACGATCTTCTCCTCGTCGGTGCCGGTCCCGCCTGCGACCCAGAGCCTCGCGGCGCCGAGGTTCAACTGCTCCGCCAGGGTCTCCGCGCCTTCGACCTGGTCGGTCACCTGGGCTGTGTCGTACTTCAAGGAGCTGGTGACGAGCACACGCTCGGCGGGACAACCCAACTCGCGGAACCGCTCGGCGTACTGCTCGGTCTGGGCCAACACGCGGTCGATCCTGCCAAAGAAGGTGCGGGTCACGCACTTGATCCGGCGGTATCGGGAGAAGCTGCGATCGCTGATCCGCCCGTTGAGGACAACGACCGGGACGCGCCGCTGGCGGGCGGTGAACAGGAAGTTGGGCCAGACCTCGAGCTCCATGAGCAGGCAGATCGAAGGCTGGAGGCGGTTGAACGCACGACGGGTGATCCAGGAGATATCGAAGGGAAAGTAGAACACCGACCACTTGCCGCCGAAGACCTTGTTGGCTTGTGCGAAGCCGGTATCGGTCGTCGTGCTGATGACGATCTCGCAATCGGCGAGCTGCTTCTCGATCTGGGCGACGAGCGTCTTGGCGGCGTTCACCTCGCCCATGCTGACCGCGTGGAGCCAGATGCACTTCTTATGGGGGGCTTTGCGGCTGACCTTACCGAACCGCTGCGCCCAGCCGGTGCGGTAGCGACCGTGCCGGACGACCCGGTACGCCAGAATCGGACTGACGGCAATGGCCGCCAGAAAATACACCATGTCCAGGAGGAATCTCATCGAAAGCCCTTCGGCGCAGTATCATGCCATTCAACTTGGGCACATGATAAGTGCTCCCCCGATGCACTTCAACAGGTATCTGCGAAGTGGCGTGTCGGGCGGGAGGACTCAAAGGCACGCTCTGCGCATAGACCCTTCGGGGGTCACCCCTTCTCCGGTCCGGAAGCGGCCCAGATGGTGTGTGGCCGATCGCTGATTCACTCACTCCGGCACATCCTCGTGAACTCACGCTGGGCCTTCGGGCCAGCCGCCTCGATGAGGGCGACCGCCGGGGCGTTGTCCTGGGGAACGCCGATGAATACGGGCCGTCCGGCGCAGCGACACAAGGCATCGGCCAGGAGCGTCTCGCCCGCATGGAGATCACTTTCTCAGAGCATAGCCGCGATGCGGCGGAAATGTCCCCGGCGCGGCTCGAACGCGCAACCTTCAGCTCCGGAGGCTGACACTCTATCCAATTGAGCTACGGGGACCCTGGGTCCGAACAGCGTCTTAAGTACGCCAAAACGCCCGGCGCGTCAAGCATCAGTTTGCGGAATCTGTTCCGGCCGGTTCACTCGATCCCCAATTCCCTCTGGATCTCCTCCAGGGGCACGCCCTTCGTTTCCGGCATGTACCAGATGACCCACAGCAGTTGCAGGACCATCATGATCGCGTAGACGGCGAAGACAGGTCCGCCGCCCAGGCCGCCTGCGATGGGCTTGAAGGTCCAGGAGACTGCAGCCGCGAGCACCCAGTGGGTAAATGAACCCAATGCCTGGCCGCGAGCCCGCACGCGGTTGGGGAAGATCTCACTGATGAACACCCAGATGACCGCTCCCTGGCCGAACGCGTGGGACGCGATGAAGACGATCAGCGCGAGCAGGACCGCCTTGCCGCCGGCAGGGGTGAAACTCTCGCCGTAGATGAAGAACGCAACCGAGGCCGCCGCGAGGCTGACGATGTACCCGACCGAACCGACCAGCATCAGTCGCTTGCGCCCGAAATGGTCGATGATCGCGAGAGCCGCCATCGTGAAAACCAGATTAGTGAACCCGATGACCACCGATTGGAGCATGGCGCTTTCCTCGCCTGCTCCCGCCATGCGGAAGATGCTGGGCGCGTAGTAGAGAATCGCGTTGATGCCGGAAAGCTGGTTGAACATCGCGATGAGGACCGCCAGCATGATCGGTCTGGAGTACTTCGCGCAGAAGAACGGCTCCCGCAAGCTGTGGTGCTCCACGTCCAACGATGCCTGGATTGCTTTGAGTTCTTCTTCGAGAGGGGTCTTGTCCTCGCCGAGGTAGTTGAGGACCGTCCTGGCGTCGTCGACTCTCTTGCGAGCGACCAGCCAGCGAGGGCTCTCGGGATTCGCGAACAACAGGAGGAAGAAAGCCGCGGCGGGGAAGGCCTCCACGCCGAACATCCATCGCCAGTCGACGTCGCCCAGGTGCATTCGCGTGATGATGTAGTTCGAGAGGAACGCCAGAAGGATGCCGAACACGATGTTGAACTGCGTGATCGCGACGAGCCGGCCTCGCAGTCGGGCGGGCGAGATCTCCGCGATGTAGGTGGGGGAGACGACGGTTGTGCCGCCGATGCCGATGCCGCCAAGGAAGCGGAAGGCCAGGAAAGAGTACCAGTCCCACGCCCACGCGCTGCCGACGGCGGAGATGAAGTAGAACACCGCCATGACGATCAGTGTCTTCTTGCGTCCGAACCAGTCGGATGGCTTGCCGACGGTGATCGACCCCAGGATCGTCCCGATCAAGGCGCTGGCGACGGTGAACCCATACCAGAAATCGTTCAGCTCGTAGACCTTCCGCAGCGCCAGCTCGGCGCCGGAGATGACGGCGGTGTCGAATCCAAACAACAGGCCCCCCAGTGCGGCCACGAGCGAACTACGCATCAACACGCCTTTGTTGGACACGGTCGGAACTCCTTATGCATTCAGATGCAGGGGACAGATTCATCGGTGCGCGGTACGCACCCTACGAATGCCGCATGGCCTGCGGCGTCATCTTCACGTCAAAGTCGTATCCATGCCGCTGCGTTCTGCGAGCGGATCTTCTCCTTGTCTGATTCGCCGGCGTCCAGCACGTCGATCTTCAGCAGGGCGGGGTCCGGATAGTGGAAGGGCATCCCCGTCCCGAACATCAAACGCTCGACGCCGAGATTCGCGATGAGTTGGCCGATCTCGTTGCCCAGCACGGCGCTCAGGCGGGACAGCTCGATGGCGTAGTTGGACGGCAGGCCATTGCCCTTTTGCCCCAGGGGGGAGCTTGCGTAGCCGATGCCGTTGAGCAGAATGAACCTTGCCTTCGGATGGGCCTTCACCAGTCGGACGATCTCGTCCAGCGGTACATCGGGGACGTCCAACAGCCAGCTCCGCTGTCGGTTGTCCTCGGCGCGGATGGGAATGGAGATCGCCATGCCTCGCTCCGTCGCGGCGTCCACCAACTCGCGACAGCATGAACCGGCCAGGTCGTAATTGTGCCACTTCGGATACAGACGCAGGCCCGCGACGCCGAATTCCTCCTGACAAATCTCTAGATCGTCCTGCCAGCCGGCGTAGAACGGATTGATGACCGCAAACGGGATCAGCCGGTCACGGTGGTTGGCGACCTCGGCCGCCAGTTCCTCGTTGCCTGCCTGCGCATTGCGATACGTGATCGCGGCGGCGCTGGAGACAACTGCTTTGTCGATCCCCTTCGAGTCCATCAGGGCCAGGAGGGATGCTCCGGTGTTGTGCCGCAGCCGGCGGAAGGCAAAATGGCCCAGATAGGCGTTCACATCGACGATCATGCGTTTCGCCTCCGTAGGAGCTTGCTCATGTTCTCGCCCAGGATCTTGTCCTTGTCCTGTTTGCTCAAGTCCGCTCCGCGAATCCGGCCCACGCTCGCGGTCATGGACATGTCGCAGCCGAAGACGAGACGATCCGCTCCCAGAACGGAAGCGGCCATCTCCATCGTGCCATCATCGGTCACGCTGCCGCTGGTGTCGAGCAGGACGTTCGACGCGTGGCGCAGCGCCTTGATGGTCCATTCCCAGTCGCCACCGCCGCAGACGTGGGCGCAGATCAGCATGGCCTCGGGGTAGCGATGGCCCAACTCCGCGAGGTGGCCTCCGTCGGACATCCGCGGCTGATCCTGGACGAAGTAGTGTGAGTGCGACGCGTGGTGCAGGATCGGCACGCGCAGCTCGATGGCCAGCTCCACGATGGGAAAGACGACCGGCTCGGTGCAGGTGTACTCGTTGTAGAGCTTGACGCCGATGAAACCGCGATCCTGGACACAGCGACGGATCTCATCCAGCGACTCGCGGCTGCAGCCGGGATTGACGTAGCACCAGCCGAGCACCCGGCCCGGGAACCGTCGCATTGCATCGTCGGTCCACTGGTTGCATTCACGGAAGGCCTCGGGCGTCGCCGGCCGACGGGGTGTCAGGGTCGAGCAGCACAACGAGTCGATTCCCAGTCTGTCCGCCGCCTCGATGAGCTTGCGGTCGTCTGTCTCCCACGTGGACCGGCTGTGGTGAGTCAGATGGGCGTGACAGTCGATGACTTTGCCGTCGGGAAGCGCGGCGCTCGATACGGAAGCTGCGACTTGGGAGGTCGGGATCGCCGTGATCCCCATCGCCATCGCGCCTGCGGCTGAGCCCTTCAGGAACGTGCGTCGTGAGACGCACGCCGCGCCCGACATTGCTGCTTGGAGGGTCATTCGCTTGTGTCTCCTGAGATTCTCCCGACCATTGCGTTGTTCTCGTGCCTCAGAACACCGTTCCCAGAAACAGCAACAGAATGCCGATCGCCGTCCCCGCCAGGGTGATCTGCAACCACCTCGTGTAGCGGGCGTACCCGGGGTGCTGGTCCTCGAACTCGTGGTAGTAGTCGTCGAGGTCGGAATCCTCGCCGGGTCGGAGGCGAAGGCGCACGTACAGGTGCGCGCCCACCGACCCGAGGAACAGCAGGCCACCGACGAGATAGAGCAGGGCACTCATGCGGCCCATCATATGCAATGTGGGACCCCAAGCCAATCGGAAAACCGCGTTTGTGGTGACGCCGTCAGGCGCTATCTTCGGTGCTCTGAAGGATATGCCCTGACGGGCACACTACGAACATGCCCTGCTCGATTCGGTTGAGCGACATCGTTGACGCTTGGGAACCGTTGCACTATCTTTGCCCATTGTCGAAACGTGCTGGCAATCTGGAGAATTCTGTGATCGAAGGGGTTTGCTCATGCGAATCGTGGACCTGCGCAGCGACACGGTGACTCTGCCATCGGAGGAGATGCGAGAGGCGATGGCCTGTGCCGAGCTGGGCGACGACGTCTTCGGGGAAGACCCCACGGTCAACCGGCTGGAACGGATGGCCGCCGAGCGGATGGGTAAGGAAGCGGCCCTGCTGGTCGTCAGCGGGACGATGGGCAACTTGGCCTCCATCCTGACCCACTGCCGATGCGGTGAGGAGGTCATCCTGGGCGACCAGTGCCACACGTTCGTCTACGAGGCGGGCGGGATCTCCGCCCTCGGGGGCATCCATCCGCACACAGTTCCCAATCAGCCGGACGGCACGCTTCGCCTGGAGGACATCGAAACCGCCATCCGGCCGGACAACGTTCATTTCCCCCGCACGCGACTGGTCTGCCTGGAGAACACGCACAATCGATGCTATGGGGCGCCGCTGCGGCCCGATTACATGGCTGCGGTAGGACAATTGGCTCGCCGGCATGGCTTGGCCGTCCACCTCGACGGCGCAAGGGTTTTCAACGCCGCGACCACTCTGGGCGTGGACGTAAGGGAATTGACCGGCCATGTGGATTCGCTGACCTTCTGCCTCTCGAAGGGGCTGGCCGCGCCGGTCGGCTCGGTGATCTGCGGTTCGAGGGCGTTCATCGCGGAGGCCCGCCGGACCCGCAAGGTCCTGGGGGGCGGAATGCGACAGGCGGGTGTGCTCGCGGCCGCCGGCATCGTGGCCCTGGACCGGATGATCGACCGGCTCCGCGAGGACCACGAGAACGCCTCCCGTCTGGCGTCGGCCATCGCGAAGATCGACGGCCTGTCGATCAACCTCTCTCGCGTGCATACCGACATCGTCTATTTCGACGTGGTTCGCGACGGCTTGACCGCTGAAGCATTGGTGAAGGGACTCGACCGAGCGGGGGTCCGCATGCTCAGTGTCGGCCCAAAGCGAATTCGCGCGGTCACCCACTACGGCATAACCGCCGCCGACGTCAATTCCGCGATTCTCGCCTTGCAGAACGCGATGCGATAATCCCGCGGTCACCGCTGGTACACGGTCTTTCCTGCGACGAGGGTTCTCTGCACGGACAGGTCGTTTTCCAGGATGACCAGGTCTGCGTCGCAGCCGGGGGCGATGCGGCCCTTCTTGTGTCCCAGGCCCAGAACGCGGGCGGGGTTTTCAGTGACCGTCCGAATCGCCGCGGACAAGGGGCACTGAGTGAAGCGGATCAGGCGGGCCACCAGCTCGTTCAATGTGACCGCGGTCCCGATCAGCGTCCCATCCTTGTATCGCGGCGTGCCGTTCCGGCATTCGTATTCCAGGTCATTGTAGACGTACCGGCCGTCGGGCAGGCCCAGAGCCTGGATGCCGTCGGTGATGGTCACGAACCGCTCGGGACCGATTGCCTGCCAGGTCAGGCGGACGACGGAGGGATGGATGTGGACGCCGTCGGTGATCACCTGGCAGGTGATGCCGGGGCGCTCGAAGATCGCCGCCAGCGGGCTCGGGTCGCGATGGTGGATCGAGGGCATCGCGTTGAACGTGTGGGTCACGTGCGTGATGCCCATCTCGAAGCCGCGAACGGCCTCGTCGTAGGCGGCCTTCGAGTGCCCGAAGGACGCGACGGCGCCGTTGCCCAGCAGGGTCCGAACGATTTTCTCGCTGCCGGGCAACTCCGGCGCGACGGTCATCATCTTGAGGGTATCGCCGAGGAGGCCGTAGATGTCCGCGAGGACCGCAGGCTGCGCCTCCGCGAGGCAGTCGGGCTGGATCATGCCGCGTTTGTGCGGCGAGATGAAGGGGCCTTCAAGATGCGTGCCGAGCAACTGGGCGCCGCCCAGGTCGCGCCCGGTACACTCCGCGGCGACTCGGAGGTGGTCGTTCTTCCGGCCGTGCTTGTAGATGGTCGTCGCAAGGAAGGCGGTGACGCCGAACCGGGCGCAGGTCTGCGAGATCGTCCGAAGGGCCTCGGGTGTCGCGTCCAGCGTGTCCGCTCCCCCGGCGCCCTGGATATGGACATCGATGAACCCCGGCGCGACGATCCGGCCCTCGGCGTCAATCGCCTGGTCTGCATCGATCCTGGCGGTTGCGTCGGCAACCCGTTCGATAACGCCGTCGCGGACCAGGACGGACCGCAACGCGGTGGCATCGTGAGAGTCGTACGATCTGCAGTTCGTGATCAGAAGCGAAGTCATGTCTTCTCCGTGCAACGAATCATCGTTTCGGGTCCCGGGACGCCAGACTGGCCCCGGCGCCATGCGACGGAGAATACGCTAAGGGACGTGCCGGTGCAAGCGCCAACCGGGGATGGACGCCTGGGGCCGGTTTTCGTTGACGCCGGAGGGGCTTTGGGCTATCGTACCGATGCTTGTGGGGCGGCGAATCTCGTGAACCGTCCGAAGGAGAATAAGCACAGGGGAGGTAACTCGGTGCAGAACGGCATACCCATCGTCAACGATGTCTACTGGGTCGGGGTGAACGACCGACGGACCGCCTTGTTCGAGGGCATCTGGCCCATTCCGCTGGGCGTGTCGTACAACTCGTACCTGATCGTGGACGAGAGAACCGTCCTGATCGACACGGTCAAAGATCTGTCCGTCAACGGGTATGTCAACAGGCTCAAGCATCTGCTCGGTCCCCATCGGCAGATCGACTACCTGGTCATCAACCACCTGGAGCCCGACCACTCCGGCGCGCTGCCCCTCATCAAGCGGGTCTTCCCGAACATCCAGATCGTGGGCAACAAGAAAACCGCAGAGTTCCTCGCCGATCTCTACGGCGTCGGGAACATCCATCTGGTCCAGGACGGCGACGAGCTGCCTCTGGGCCGGCGCAAGCTCAGGTTCTTCCTCACGCCCATGGTACACTGGCCGGAGACGATGATGACCTACGAGACCACCGACGGCATCCTCTTCGCGGGCGATGCCTTCGGCGGCTTCGGGGCGCTCGAAGGCGGGATCTTCGACGACGAGGTGGACCTCGACTACTACGAGAACGAGATCCTGCGGTACTTCTCGAACATCGTCGGCAAGTACTCGCCCATGGTGCAGAAAGCGATTGCCAAACTGTCGGGCGTGGACATCAGGATCATCGCGGCGACGCACGGCCCGATCTGGCGGACGAATCCAGCTCACATCGTCCGTCTGTACGACGGCTGGAGCCGACACCAGACCGAGCCCGGCGTGGTCGTCGTATTCGGATCGATGTACGGCGCGACGGAGAAGATGGCCGAGGCGGTCGAGCGGGGCATCGCCGACGGCGGCGTCAAGACCATCCGAGTGCACAACGTCTCGACGAGCCACGTCTCCTATGTGATTCGGGACGCCTGGCGCTATCAGGGTCTGATCCTCGGCAGCTCCACCTATGATCTGGGTGTCTTCCCGCCGATGGAATGGCTGCTGCGTCTGCTCAGCGCCAAGAAGCTCAGCAATCGCTCCGTCGGCGTGTTCGGCAGCTACGGCTGGAGCGGCGGCGCGGTCAAGGCGATCAAGCAGTTCGTCGAGGATGGCAAGCTGGAGCTGATCGAGCCCGTCGTGGAGGCCCGGTTCGCCGCGACGGGCGAGCAACTGGAGCAGTGTCACGCCCTGGGTCGGGCCATGGCCGACCGGATTCGGCGGGACCAAGGGCAAGACCGCAAATCGAGAGAGTACGATCCATGAAAGACGTGCAGAGAAGCTGGGAGAAACGCCTGAGTTCCAAGCCCGACGAGTTGACTGTGGACTACGTCGAGTCCCTCTCGTACGACAAGCGCCTGTACAAGTATGACGTCATCGGCTCGATGGCCCACGCGGCTATGCTCGCGGCCCAGGGGTTCATCACGCAAGCGGAGTTCGAAGCCATCGGCAAAGGACTGGCCGGCATTCGTGACGACATCGAAGCGGGCCGATTCGAATTCGACAAGGCGGCCGAAGACATCCACATGGCGGTCGAGGGCGCGTTGATCCGACGGATCGGCGAGCCCGGCGAGAAGCTCCACACCGCGCGGAGCCGCAATGACCAGGTCGCCACCGACATCCGACTCTGGATGCGCGACGAGACCGCGGTCCTGCAGGCCGCAATTGCCCATTTGCAGAAGGCCCTCGTTTCCCTGGCGGCCCGGCACGTGACGGATCTGATGCCTGCCTACACGCACATGCAGCGGGCGCAGCCCATCGTCATCGGCGCCTACCTGCTGAGCTTCGTGCAGCAGCTCGAACGGGATGTGGTCCGCCTGGGCAACTGTCGCGACCTGCTGAATGTCTCTCCGCTCGGCGCGGGCGCCATCGCGGGCTCGACGCTCGGGATCGACCGGAAGGCCACCGCTTCGGAGCTGCATTTCAAGGATGTCCTGTGCAATAGCATCGACGGCGTGAGCGACCGCGACTTTTGTGCGGAGTTCATCTTCGACTGTGCGTTGACTGCAGCACACCTGTCGCGCCTGGCCGAGGACTGGATCATCTTCTCATCGAGTGAATTCGGCTTCATCCGCATCGACGACGCCTTCTGCACGTCGTCGAGCATGATGCCGCAGAAGCGAAACCCCGACGTTCTCGAACTCATGCGGGGCAAGACCGGCACGGTATATGGGGCGCTGATGGCTATGTTGACGATCCTGAAGGCCCAGCCTTCCGGCTACAATCGGGACCTCCAGGAGGACAAGATCCACGTCTTCTCGACAGCCGATTCGATCGGCAAGTCGCTTGAGATTGCCGCCGCAGTGGTGCGGCATACCACGTTCCGGACGAAGGAGATCGCCGCCGGACTCGATGCAGGATTTCTCGACGCGACTGCCTTGGCTGAATACCTCGTGCGAAAAGGCGTTCCCTTCCGCAAGGCCCACGGCATCGTCGGGGCGCTCGTGGCCCGCTGCGAGAAGGAGGGCAAGTCTCTCTCCCGGCTTTCCCTGGCGGAATTCCAGGAGCGCGCCTCGGCCATTGGCGAGGACGTGTACGGATATCTTGGTGCTGAGAACGTGGTGAAACGCTACGTCTCCACGGGGGCCGCCGGACCGGAACAGGTCCGTCAGCAACTCGCGTTCTGGGAGAAGCACTTGGCACACGACGAAATTCGAAATTCGAAATCCGAAATTCGAAACAAGCGAGAATGACCGAAATCCGAAATTCAAAACGGCGTCATCGGCTGGGCGACAGCGTTTCTGTCATTGGTGCTTGGGATTTGTTTCGGATTTGCGTTCCCGCCTTAGCGGGGTCGTGCTTCGAATTTTGAGTTTCTTGATATCTGGCACAACTCGTGACAATGAGAGAAGATGACATCACCGCCTGGTTCCGGCAGCAGCGGGAGCACTCGCCTGCCGACATCCCCATCGGGATCGGCGATGACATGGCGCAGGTTGCCTTGGGCGGCGGCAGCTCGGTGCTCGTTACGACGGATATGCTGCTCGACGGGACGCACTTCGACGCTGCGGCCGCCGGCCTGAAACGGGTGGGCTATAAGTCCATGGCGGCCAGTCTGAGCGATTGCGCCGCGATGGCGACGATCCCGCTGGCGGCGGTGGTCGCGGTCGGCTTGCCTCGCGGGTTCCGCGGGCAGGAGTTGAAAGAGCTGCACTCGGGCATCGTGTTCGCGGCCGACAAGTACCGTTGTCCCCTGGTCGGCGGGGACATCACCTCGTGGCAGGGGGCCGGGCGTCTGGTCGTGTGCGTGTCGATGCTGAGCAAGCCGGGCGACAAGCCGCCCATCCGTCGCAGCGGAGCCAAGGTCGGCGACGTGATCTGTGTGACCGGCACGCTGGGGGGCTCGGGCCTGCGGAAACACCTCGATTTCGAGCCGCGAGTCAGCGAGGCCCTGGAGATGGTCCGAATCGCGAATCTGCATGCGATGATGGATATCAGCGACGGACTGAGCACCGATCTGAATCGCATCTGCGCACAGAGCGGCGTCGGCGCGTTGGTCGACGCGTCCGCCGTGCCGATCTCCGAAGACGTGCAGGGCCAGGCGGACCCGCTCCGTGCGGCGTTGAACGACGGTGAGGACTTCGAATTGCTGTTTACCCTGTCGCCCGACGAATGGGACCGGCTTCGCAGGCTGTGGCGCGATCCCGTGCCTCTCACGGAGATCGGACGCATCATGGACACAGGGCGCATGGAGATTCGGCTGGCCGACGGACAGGTCGCCGATCTGAAGCCGGGTGGGTACGAGCACTTGACTGGTTGAGAGACGCAGATTGCTTCAGGAGGCCAAGATGACGACGATGCAGAGAACGATGGCGATTGTGTTGGCAACGCTGGTGCAGGTCTCGTCGCTCGGTGCCGGGGAGAAGCTGGATCGAGGACTCATCGCCCTCCGGGCGGCCGACGGTTCGGCGTTCCTCAGTTGGCGACTGCTCAAAGAGGATCCGCAGGACGTTGCGTTTGCGATTGCTCGCAGGACGCCCGAGGGAGACGCTGCCTCGCGCATCATGCTCACGGGGCAGGGGACCGTGCAGACCCATTTCGTCGATCGCACGCCGGGCGAGGCACCCTGCGTATACGAGCTGTTCGTATACGACAAGGGTCGGCCTTCGCAGACGCCGGTGGCGAGCGTTCGACTGTCATCCAGGCCGTATTTGAGCATTCCACTCGGTGGCGACTACGATTTCCAGCAGGTGGGCGTCGGCGACCTGGATGGCGACGGCTCGCTCGAATTCCTCATCAAGCAGCCGAATTTCAACACCGATCCCTATCAGAAACCTGGGTACTGGAAGCGGAGCACGACGACGTACAGGATCGAAGCCTATCGGCTCGACGGCACGCTGATGTGGCGTCACGACATGGGCTGGTCCATCGAAGCGGGCATCTGGTATTCGCCCTGGGTGGTCTACGATGTGGATGGCGACGGACAGGCGGAGGTCTACTGCAAAGCCGGCGAGGGCGATCCGCGCGACGAGAAAGGGCTGGTCCAGACGGGTCCCGAATACCTCGTCAAGCTGGACGGCCGGACAGGCCAAGTGCTCGCCAAGACCGACTGGCTCAGCCGCGATGGCTTCCCCGACTACAACTACTATTGCCGCAACTTTCTGACGGTGGCCTATCTCGATGGCAAGACCCCTTCGCTGATCATGCAGCGGGGGACGTACAACGTGATCAAGGTGCAGGCGATGGACAAGCACCTCGACCGCGTCTGGTATTGGGAGGCCGTGCAGGAGCAGACGAGGTATGCAGGGCAGGGCTCTCATGGTCTGATCGCGGCCGATGTGGATGGGGACGGCCGAGACGAGTTGGTGATCGGCGCTGCAGTGCTGGACGACACGGGCAAAGGACTCTGGACCCTGGAGATGGGACATCCGGACATCTGTTACGTGGGCGACGTCGATCCGGCCCATCCCGGACTCGAAGTCTACTACGGGTTCGAAACGAAACAGAAGACGGACGGCATGTGTGTGGTTGACGCCGCGACCGGGCGCAAGCTCTGGACGCACAAGGAGCCGACGTTCCATCTGCACGGCCAGGGTATGGCAGGCGATGTCCTTGCCGAGCACCCCGGTATGGAAGTCCTCGCGGGCGAGCGGGACTACAAGAAGCGATGGCTCTACAGCGCCTCCGGCGAACTGATCGAATTCAAGGAGGATTCGCCTCTGAGCCCGAGGCCCGTCTGGTGGGACGCCGATCCACAGAAGGAAGTGATCCTGGGCCATGCGATCCAGGACTGGAGCGGTCCGGTTCTCCAGCCGATCGAAGGACGCGTTGTCGTGGTGATGGACTGCCTGGGCGACCATCGGGAAGAGGTCGTCACTTGCGTCAAAGGCGAGCTGCGGATCTACTCGACGACGATCCCGGCTCCGGATCGACGAGTCTGCTTGTTGCAGGACCATCTGTATCGTATGGGTGTCGCGGTGCAGACGATGGGCTACTACTATCCCGCTCAACTGGGCGAGTTTGGATTTCCAGGCCGGTATTGACGTTTCGTGGGTATGACGGAAATCACGATCACATCCCGGTCGGTGGAAGAGACGCTGGCACTGGGTCGACGGATCGGCGACGGGCTCAGGGGCGGGGAGGTCTTCGCGATTTGCGGACCTCTCGGCAGCGGCAAGACGCACCTGATCAAGGGCATCGCGGTGGGAGCAGGCGCCCAGGACCGCGAGAGCGTCACAAGTCCTACATTCGTCATCGTCAACCAGTACCGCGGCCGGTTCGACCTCTACCATATCGATGCCTATCGGATCGAGTCCATTGCCGAGTTCGAAATGCTCGGTTTCGACGATTTCTGCTATCCGCAATCCGTGGTCCTGATCGAATGGGCGGATAAAATCGAGTCCGCGATTCGCGGAATCGACTCCATCCGGATCGATCTGGCTCATGCCGGCGAGAAGATCAGGGCCATTTGTTTTCGGAACGTGCCTGAGTATCTGCGCATCCGTTGATGCGAATGCGGCGAAATCCATGTGCCGCGTGGGTCATCCTGAGGTGCAGCCGAAGGATCTGGGCGGGGATTGAGAGGTTTCTCTCGGTCATGGGCCGGATCCTTCCCTCCGCTTCGCTCCGTTCAGGATGACAATCGCATCGCATGAATTCTCCCGAATGCGTATCATTCGGATTGCGATACTCGAATGTCGGATTTTTCCGCTTCGGTCATTTTGCAGCTTGCGGCGCGTTTCGTATCCTTTGCATGGACTGAGTGGGGGCTGCAGATAACGCGGCCCGAGCTGTACGGGCTCGCACCTTTTAGCCCCCGAATACGTCAAAGAAACTGTAACCATGGAAGTATCAAGTGAGTGTGGGGGCTATCGTTCGTTTCATTTCGGGAGGTCGGCAACACAAATAGATCAAGTCAGTCAAGTCGCCTATCGATTCGGTCGATAGGATCAGTAGTGGTAAACAGCAGTACCTTTTACCCAATGTGACAACAACTACATATCTACACTGAGGAGGAACGACACATGCAAGCGAAACGCGGATTTACACTGGTGGAAATTCTGATCGTCGTGGTCATTCTGGGCATCTTGGCCGCGATCGTCATTCCGCAGTTCACCCAGGCCAGCACCGAGGCCAAAGAGAACAGTCTGTGCAGCAACCTGCAGTCCCTGAGGTCTCAGATCGAGCTGTACAAGTGTCAGCACAATGACACCGCGCCCACGTTCGCCGACTTCAACGACCAGATGGTCTACTGCACGAACATCGACGGCGGGATTGAGGGCACGGGCAGCAAGCAGCGCAACGTCGCCGCCGGCTATGAGTACGGTCCGTACCTGGAGAGGATCCCTGAGAACCCGTTCAACAACAAGAGCTCCATCGCAGAGCGGACGACCGCCGGGACTCCCGCGGAGGCTGGAGACGATACCACCGGTTGGCAGTACAATGAGGATACGGGCGAGATCTACTCGAACGATGACGGCGAGACCGCAGATGAAACGCTGCACAGCGCGTTGTGACATCGGCAGCATGGCTGTGTGATCGCGGCAGCGATCTGATCTGCCGGGAGACATAGGAATTCGGTGAATCAGGCTGACCGTGCGAGAGCCCCGCTCAAGCCGGTCAGCCTTTTTGATACCGCGAGAAACCGAGAGGCAGGGGCATATGAGAGAGTGGGACATGAAACGGGCACGAGGCTTCACTTTGGTGGAAATCCTGATCGTGGTGGTCTTGCTCGGTGTCCTGGCCGCCATCGTCATTCCGAGCATAGGGCGCAGTTCGCTGTCGGCAAGGGAAACGACGCTGGCGATGAATCTGAACCTGCTCCGCCGGTTCATTCCAGTCTACACGAGCCAGCATCTGGAGGTTCCGCCGGGCTATCTCAACGGAGTCCGGACCGCGGCGCCCACCGAGGAGGCATTCGTCTACCAGGCGACCCTGTCCAGCAACGAGCAGGGACAGACCGCGAACCGGGGAACGGCCGGCTACCGATGGGGACCTTATATCTCCGACGTTCCCGCGAATCCCTTCAACAGGCGGGACAGTATTCTGATGCTGGCGAACGGGGAGCCCTTCCCCGCGACGGCGGACAACCAGTATGGCTGGATCTACAAAGCCGCGACGGGCGAGATTCGGCCGGGCAATTCCGGGACCGATGAAAGTGGCACGGCGTACTATGCCTACTGATCACCGATGGCTGCCAAGGTCCTTGCGAGCACACCGAGGCAATCTCCCGTCCTGCGGATTGAGATGGCCTCGTCGCTGCGCTCCTCACAATGCCGCGCGGATGATGAGGCCTGGCTTCACGCTGGCGGAGGCCACGATGGCCATGGTGATCCTGGGGATGGCGGCCGCCGGCGTGCTGCTGCCGTTTTCCGGAGGGGCCGCGATCCAGGCGGAAGGCATGCGCCGGACCCTGGCGGCCCAGCTCGCCAACGATTTGATGGAGCAGATCATCGCGACGACAGCGCCCGCTGATATCTACTCCACATGGAATGGCCATTCCGAGGACGAGGGCCAGGTGACAGACTTCGACGGCGGTGTCTTCACGGACCCGATGTACGCGGGGTTCAGCCGGAGCGTGGCTTGTAAGCCTCAGGCCGCCAAGGGTATGCCCGTTAATTCTTTTGTTCTCATCAAGGTGACGGTCGCCTGGCAAGGCAGGGAGATGGTCACCCTCAGCAGTTGGGTCAGTCTATGAGCCGATGTCCCAGGGCATTCACATTTGTCGAGCTGATGGTCTCCATGGTGGTGACCGGCATTCTCCTGTCGGCCGTGGCGACCCTGGCGTTTGCGATGAGCCGGGCCAGCACGGTCGGAGACGACTACGCCGAGACGCAGGCGCGAATTCGCCACGCAACGGTGTACTTGTCGGACCTGATCAGCCGGTGCAGCCTGATCTGTGCGGCCCCGGGCGACGACCTGGTTGTCTGGAAGTCCGACGACAATGGTGATGGGCGGATCAACGCCAAGGAGCTGGTCTACATCGAGCGGGGCGCCGACCATCAATACCTGCGTCTGGGCGTGCCCTCCTCGACCGACAGCACGGAGATAGAGCTCGCCGATCTGTCCCTGACGACCACCAAGGGACAGCACATAACGAGCACCAAAGGGACCATCATCTCCCTGATTCCGGACTGCACGGGCGTGCACTTCGCGTTTGACGCGCCGCCGCCGGCAACCGGGATGGTTGTGATTGGGTTCAGTCTCGAGGAAGAAGGAAGGAGCCGGCCGTATGAGATCGTGGCGACGGCCCGTTGCCGGGCCGAGCACCTGCTCGACGTCAATCCTGCCCACAACGACCTCGTGTCAACCGACGATGATTAACCGAATGTCTCAAGACGGTGTTGGGACTTGTCCTGGTGAGCGAAGCGAACCATCTGGCCGTGGAATTGGAGGTTGCTCCGGTTCGTGGCCCAGGTTCTTCGCTTCGCTCAGAATGACAAAGCAGGTATAGGTGGAATGTCCGAGAACACCGAACATCGAGCACGGATCGCCCATCGCCATCGCGGGATCGCTCTGTTGATGGTTCTGATGATCGTGCTGGTCGTGACGATCCTCTCGGCAGGGTTTATGATCCGCGCCGACGTCGAGCTGGCTTGTGGCCAGAGTATGTTGCTGCGCCTGCAGATGGACCAAGTGGCGAATTCGGGTCTGGAGCACGCGAAGGGCCTGTTGTTGCGCCCCCAGCCCCTGAGCGCCACCTATGTCGTCAGCGCCAACCAGTATAGCGACTGGTATTGGGAAGGGGGGACGGGACTCCAGTTGGTTTCCGACACCGCCGGCTGCGACGACTACTATGACGTGACTCTCAGTCGTGACGCGACAGACTACTGCACGTTCCTCATTACCTCCAGTGCGTATCGCGAAAACAGCAGTGGCGAGGAAATCGGCCGGACCACCCTCGGTGCCACGCTGCGCGTGGACCCGTGCATGGGTCTGTGGACCAAGACGAACATGATATTCCGACCGAACTGGGTCCTTCACGGCGACCTGTGCGCGAACGGCTCCGTTGTCAATCAAGCCGCGACCGAATCGCTCGACGGCGATGTGTTCGCGACGAGCCTGACCGGGACCAGCGTCGGCCAGAAGTACCCCGTCCGCGATCCGTCGTTCTGGCCTCTCGTGACGTCCACTTACGCGAATCACGTTTACGCCACGCAGCCACTCACGGCGGGCACCACGATGAGCGGGACCTACGAATCCCTGACCCGACGCATCTACCATTGCAAGACCGGCGATATCACGCTTGGCGATGACGCGAGTCCGGCCACGATTACCGGCATGCTATTTGTCACGACGGGCAACGTCACCGTGGCGGGCAGTGACTGCAACATCACGACGGTTCGGAACCTCCCGGCCCTGTACGTGGGCGGGAATCTGGTGCTCGAGAACGCCAGCAATCTGACGATCAAGGGCCTTGCGGTAGTGGGAGGCGATCTGCGGATCCGTTCGGATGTATCCAACGTCCAGTTCATCGGGGGTTTGTTTGTGACCGGCCGCATCATCGAAACCACGCCGGACACATCCGGAAACGGTCTGACCGCCGATCTCGTAGGCGATCCGCAGTGGCAAGCGGCGGGGGCCCTGGGGGGATCTCTGACGCTTGACGGGGTCGATGATTGCGTGGATTGTGGCGATGACTCCGCTCTCGACATAGCCGGGCCAATTACCGTCGGCCTGTCGGTGCAGACCGAACGGGTGGGGGAGGCTGTGGTGGAACCGCTCGTCGTCAACGGCGCTGCCTACTGGCTGGCGATGGGTTCAAGCAACATCGAGTTCGTGGTCTACAACAACTCGACTTCTGTCTGGCAGGGCGTTCAGGTCCCGATCAGCAGCACGTTCAATGGCGTTTGGCATCACATCGCAGGCACCTTTGACGGCGCCACGGTCTCGCTCTATCTCGATGGGGTCTCTCAAGCCACCTCGGTGTACAACCCGACGATTGCACTGAGTGATCCGAATGTCTACCTTGGGTCGGATGGTGCGAACTGCTACCAAGGCGCACTGGACGATGTCCGAATCTACGATCGGGCGCTCAGTGAGACCGAGATCGGCCAGATTGCTGCCGGAGAGACGGTGTCGGATCTCGTTGTCCGGTGGCCGCTGAACGGCCCCGGTTCAAATGTGACGATTGTCGCCGATCCGATCGGAGGGGCAATCGTCAGCTACGTGACCCTCTCGTTGAAGCAGTACTGGAGTCCGGCGAGCGGCGCATTCTTCCGCCGCATCGAGAGGCCATGAGGCCGACCGGCCGCACACCATCGTCCCTGCTTATCGGCCCCGAAAAACCGCGATCGGGCAACCGTTCTACTCAGACGTCCACCTCCTTGCAGGAATCTCCCGGCGGTTCTTATCGGGCGATTGTCGTGGCGTGGGGCCCCAACCGTCGATATCTGCTTTCCGGACGTTGGCTGTCGGATGAATGAATTCGTATGATTGTATTAAGACACATCGCAAATGGACCGAATTAGGCGATAGTAATTCGAGGCACGATCACAATGCGCTGGAATGAAAGACTGAACATCATCCGATGGATGGGGCAACGCGGTCGGAGCATCGATGGGTTTACGCTCATCGAGCTGCTGATCGTCATCGTGATTCTCGCCATCTCGGCGGCGATCGTCGTGCCCATGGCGTCCTCGGCCGCGAGCATGCAACTGCGTTCCGCGGCCAACATGGTGGCCGCCGACCTGGAATACGCCAAGAGCCGGGCAATCGGGACCGGACAACCCCACTATGTGACGTTCGATACGGTAGGCGAGGGGTATTGGATCACCAAGGGAAGTACCGCGGGTGCGGCGACGGATGCAATCGATCATCCCGTCAAGAAGGGTTTCCCCTATGCAATCAGCTTCCCGAACGACGGACGACTGGACCGGGTGGAGATCGTCAGCACCACGTTCAGCGCCGATACGGTGAGCACGGTGAGCTTCGATTACCTGGGCACTCCTACGCCTGGCGGCAGCATCGTTCTGGAAGCGGGCGGGGCGCCGAGGACCGTAACGATCGAGGCGGTTACGGGGTTCATTTCGATTACGCCTTCGACTTCGGAGTGAGTGGTTTGACATGCGGACGTGGCGCAGTATGACAGGGAATCATCAGATCCAGCCGATTGGTTTGGACGTCGGGCACAGCAGCCTGAAGATGGTCCAGTTGGCCGTCGACGAGGATCGCATTCGGGTGCTGTCGGCCCGGCAGACCCCGCTGGACATCGATCCCGTTCTGGAAGAGCGGGAGCGAGACGAGGCGGTGGTTCTCGCCATCCGCCGGTTACTGGCGGAGGGGCAGTTCCGGGGCCGGCACGTCATCTCTGCGCTGCCGATGGACAAACTCAAGATCACGTCGCTGCGCCTGTCGGAGGCGGAAACGCCGGACGCCGACAAGATCCTGCGGAGAGAAGCAACCGAACGATTCGGTCTCGACCTGACTCGGGATTCCATGAACTACCTCCACGCGGGCGCCGTGCGCCAGGGTGAGGAGGTGAAGAACGAGTACATTCTCTTCGCCGCCGACAGTGAGACGATCATCGGTCACATTCGAATCCTCGAAGGCGCCGGCCTGACGCCGGTGAGCATCGATGCTCCGCCCTGCGCCGTGTTCCGGACGTTCGAACGGACCATGCGACGTCAGGAGGACAAGGAGCGAACGATCATCGTCGCCGATGTGGGGTATCGGTATACCACCGTGGTCTTCGGCCGGAGCAGCGAGATCTGCTTCGTGAAACAGATCCCGGTTGGCACGGGTCAGTTCGATGAGGGAATTGCCTCGTCGCTTCGAATCTCCATGACGGACGCCGAGTCGCTTCGGTTTCGGCTGCTTCGCGACGAGCCAATCGACGCGGCCACGCGCCGCCCGGTGGTCGACGCACTGAACCTGACGGCCGAGCAGCTCGCAGGCGAGATTTCGCTGTGCCTGCGGTACTACACGGTCACCTTTCGCGGCAAACGCGTGGAACGGGCGGTCATTGCCGGCGGCGGCGCATACGAGCAGGCCCTTCGGGACGTGCTGCGACGTCATTTGTCCGTCGAGGTGGAAATCGCCGAGCCGTTACGCGGCTTCGACCTCGGCAAGGCCGGCGATGACGGCCGGAACGGATCGGCGGATTTGGCGCTGGCGGTCGGATTGAGTCTGAAAGGATGGGGCGCCTCCGCCTCCGGCATCACCCCTGCGACGGTGCGGGATTCACTGTTGGAAGGAGTGCCGGCGTGAAAGACCTCGACTTTCTTCCAGAGTGGTACAAGGATCGCCGAAGACGCCATTCCATGGTGCGCCGACAGTACATTGCCCTGGCGGCCATATTCCTTGGGATGATGACCTTCAACTTGACTGCCATGCACAGGGCTACCCGGGTTGCAGCGGACCTGACTCGCCACGCGGATCGGCAGATGAGCGCCGAGGCGGTCGTGCACGAGTTCGACCGCGTTACGAAAGAACTGAGTCAGATGAAGACGAAAGCGGACCTCATCCACCGGATCGACACGCGATTCGACGTGGCTGCGATCCTGGCGGAGATCAGCCACGTGGTGGACGAGTCGGTCGTGCTCAGCAGGATCGACCTGATCGCCGAGCCGATCGCCCGGGCGGAGAACCCCGGCCGGGGGAAGGGCGCCAAAGGGCGAGGCGCCGCCAAGAGCGAAGAACCCCCGATGCCGCTGGGTGACGCGAAACTGAGAATCGTTCTGGGCGGAGTGTCGCTTGATTCGGTATCGGTCACGAATCTGGTCTGCCGACTGGACGAATCGCCGTATTTCCAGCGGGTCACCCCGACCCTCTACGACAAAGTGAAGGTCCCCTTGCAGCCTCCCAGCGGGGCAGCGGGGGTGAAAGCTTCCGAGATGCTGGACGTGACGTCGTTCGAGATCACATGCTATCTGGCGAACTACGCAGAGACTGAGGTGAGATGAGCATTACGGATTCCAAACCGTCACATCGAAGGCAACAGATCTGGGTGTGTGTCGTTGCCGGATTGTTCCTCTGCGACTTCGTCGTGTGCGGCTGGCTGCCGTCCCATCAGCGGCTGACTTCGCTGCGGCAGGCGAAGGCACAGCAGCGTCGGACGATCGACCTGGCGGGCGCTCAGGGCATGGAAGTGGCTCGCCTCAAGAGCAAGTTGCGGGACACGGAGCAACTGGTCGAACGCTTTGATGCCGCCGTGCCTCCCGAGCGGATGTTGAGCGGTTTTCTGCAGCAGATTGCGGGCATTATGGCTCAGTGTGATCTGACGGATCCCGCGGTGCTCCCCGGCAAGGAGCTCGAAGCCAAGGATCTGGGCTGCATTCCCGTTCACGTGACCTGCACGGGCACTCTGTCGCAGTTGTTCGATTTCTTCAGCCGGCTTCGAACGATGGACCGGCTGGTGCGGATTGAGACCGTGAGAATCCAGAATGACGCCGGGTTCAGGGGGCAGCTCAACCTGGAGGCGGACGTGGCTGTCTTCTACCAGTCCGCCCGTCTCAAAACCGAGGTTGTTGTCCAGCCGCCGTCGACGGGGGAGGGGAACCATGGCGCATAAGGGGAAGATGCGCGTCACACCGTCCGGTCGGATCGGGGCGCTGCTGGCGGACAACAAAAGAACCGTCCTGGCCTGCTCCCTGGTTGCGGTGATGGCGATTATGTGGATTCGGATCCTGATCGGGCACAAGCCAGGCTCGGCCGGCGCCTCGCCGCAGAAGCAGGCGGCGCGGACGAAACAGGATGAACCGACCATCAAAACTCGTATGGTCGAAGTGCCCGTTATCCCGGGACGCAACGACTCCATACGCATAGATTGTTTCAAAATGCAGGATCGGGCGCTGTTTCGACAGTCGGCCACGGTCCCCGACACAGGCACTGGCACAGAAGTACCGACTGTTTCTCCCAATCATGACAAAGAAGTGATTCAGCAGGTCGCACAGACGTTGAAGCTCGAAGCGGTGCTCCGCAATGGCAATCTCCAGGCCTTCCTGAACGATCGATTGCTGGGGGTGGGAGATACGTTCACCGTGGAACGGGGGTCCCGCGTTTTCGAATTCGAAGTGTTGCGGATCTATGACGATGCAGTGCTTGTGGAATGCAATGATATGCAACTGACGCTCCAGTTGGCGCAGTCTGCAGACGTACGTAAGCAGTAAAGTGATTCCAACAACGATGCGGGTGCCAATGCCCTTGGGAATTGGCGTACAGAACAGGAGTCAGGTTATGAATCAGGAAACGAACATGAAACGAACAACCTGTTGGACGGGCGCGCGATGGTGCTGCGCCGTCCTGCTTGCAGCGTGTATGACGGCATGGGTCGGCGCCGCCGAACCCGAGCCGGCGAGTGTGGATTCGGCCGCCGTGGCGAACGGACAGGCGGTCGATACCGGCGTGGTCAAAGTGGATCCCGCCAGCGGCCGGATCGAAGAAATCCGATTCAACAAGGACACCAACGTCAAACAGGCGTTGAGTCTGTTGGCGCAGTACTCAAAGAAGAACATCATCCCTTCGACCGGGGTGGATGGTCAGGTGACGCTCACCGCGCTGTACGACGTGACGTTCGAGGAGGCACTGGATGCGATCCTCGGGTACGGCTTCAAGTACAAACAGGAGGGCAGCTTCATCCGCGTGTACACGGCCGAGCAGTACAAGAAGATGCAGGAGGACCCGGCTCGGATGATCCATAAGGTCATCCCGCTGTACTACATCACGGCGGAAGAGGCCATGAAGCTCGTGGAGCCGGTCCTGAGCGGAGCGGCGTCCGCGAAGGTGACGTCGAGCAGCGTCGCGGAGACGAGCGTTACGACCACTGAGACCGGTGTGGGAACGGGTCAGGGCGGCGGCAACGATCCCGCCGGTAACGACATGCTCATCGTCTACGACTATCCCGAGAACATCGACAGGGCCGAAGCGGTCCTTCGCGATGCCGATGTGAAGCCGAAGCAGGTCTTGGTCGAGGCCACGATCATGTCGGCGACCTTGAATGAGAACATGGAGTTCGGGATCGACTGGAACCTGTTGACCGGCGTGGCGATCAATGACTGGGCGGCCAACATCAATGGATTCGGCACGAAGATCGAGAGCACGGGATTTGCCAACGCGACGGGGGATGGGTTGACCATCGCTTTCTCTGCGGACAATGTCCAGGCGATCATCACCGCGCTGGAGACCGTCACGGATGCGACCCTCCTGGCCAATCCGAAGATCCTGGCCGTCAACAAGCAGGAAGGCGTCGTCTACATCGGTACGAAGTACGGGTATATGGCACAGAAGACCCAGAGCGACGCCGGTTCGGTGAGTTCGACGGTGGAGTTCCTGGAGACCGGTACGCGGTTGGCGTTCCGACCCTATATCGGCAACGACGGTTACATCCGGATGGACATCTATCCGAAAGACAGCCGTGGGGAACTCCAGGATAACGACCTTCCAAAAGAAGAAACCACCGAACTGCGGACGAATGTCATTGTCAAGGACGGCGAGACGGTGATCATCGGCGGTCTGTTCCGCGACCTGGTGACGACGAGCAAGTCGCAGGTGCCGGTTCTTGGGAACCTGCCGATCGTCGGCGCCCTGTTCCGAAGCACCGCCGACAGCGTGGTGCGTCAAGAGGTGTTTGTGATCCTGACGCCTCACATCATCGACGATCCGGTCCAGGCCAGCGGTGACGCAGCAGTGGAAGATGTGCGGCGCGTCCATGATGCCGCCAAGGACAGCCTCCTGCCGATCGAGCGTGCCAAGCTCGCTGAGGACGCCTATGCCAGGGCCTCGCGATGCTACCTGGAGGGCGACGTCGAGAAGGCGGCGTTCAATCTGAGGATCGCACTGACGATGCGTCCGACCTACCTCGAGGCCTTGCGTCTGCGGGAGCGGATCATCGCGGAGACCGATCCGGAGCAGTACCGTCGACTCGACAGCATTGCCACCGAGCAGGTGGAGAAGCTGCAGGCCGAGAACTGATCTCGGTCTTGGCTGTGTTTTGACAACGGGCGGCGGCCCGTCCGCCGCCCGATGGTTTCGGAGGAGTTGGGGTGAGAAAGCGACGGGCTATCATTGGGATCGCCACGGCTGTGGCGGTCGCTTCGCTGACCACCGCGGCCTTGACGCGGCTGCCGTGGGCCGTTGCCCCGCTGGGGGCCTGGCCGGCTTCGTTGCATCTCGCCATCTATTGTGCAGGGGCTGTGGGCGTGATCTTCCTGGGCCTCGGCTTCGGCCGACTGGCCGGGGCGGTCACGTCCATGGCGGCACAATGGAGTGCAAATCAACCGGTCCCTTCCGACGGCGTGCCGCCGGCACTTCGCGCCATGGCTCAAACCATCGAGGATCGCCTGACGGATCGAGACCGGGCGCTGCAACAGCTTCAAACCGAGTTGAAGGACATCGAGATCCGTTCGCAGCTTGCCGAGCGGCAGTTGCAGCACACCGAAGCGATCCTCTACAGTCTGCGGGACGCGGTGATCGTCACGGATGGCTCGGACCGGCTGCTCATGGCGAACGAGCCGGCCGCCCGTCTCTTCGGGTTTGATTCCCGGACGGCGCGGCACAAGCCGGTCGCTGAGACGATCGGTCCGGCGCATTCGGAATTCATCGATCTGCTGCGGCAGAGCCGGCGGAACCGTACGGAGGCGACCAAGCGGGAGTTGCAGTTCGTGCAGGAGGATCGACCCCACACGTATGACACGATTCTCTCGTGCGTCCAGACGGACGGGCAAGTGTCCGGCCTGGTGGCTGTGCTGCACGACATCACGCGGGAAAAAGAAGTCTCTCAAATGAAGAACGATTTCGTCAGCCACGTGTCGCACGAGCTCAAGACGCCGTTGGCGTCGATCACGGCCTACTCGGAGATGCTGGTGGACGGGGAAGCGGACGATGAGGAAACCCGCAAGGAGTTCTACTCCGTCATTCAGAGTCAGGCCCAGCGTTTGAACCGGTTGATCGAGGATATTCTGAACATCTCTCGCATCGAGTCCGGCTTGATCAAGGTCAACAAGGAACCGGCGAGCCTGACGATCCTCATTGAAGAGCAGATGCAGATGATCCGCAGCTACGCGGAGGAGAAGAGTATTACCGTGGTCGGCGGCCAACCGATTGTGTACGACCAGGTGCTCATCGACAAGGACATGATCTGCCAGGTCATTGTCAATCTGTTGAGCAATGCGGTGAAGTACACGCCCGCCGGCGGGCGCGTGACGATCGGCACCGAGGTGAACGAGGCGTCCGGATTCGTTCGCGTCAGCGTGACGGATACGGGCGTCGGCATCGCCGCGGACGAGGTGGACCGTGTCTTCGACAAGTTCTATCGCGTTGCGGCCAATAACAAACAGGCAAAAGGGACCGGTCTGGGGCTAAACCTGGTCAGGCAAATAGTCGAAAAAGTACATGGCGGCCGGGTGTTCGTCACGAGCCAGGTCGGCGTCGGCAGCACGTTCGGCTTCGAATTGCCGCTGGCGACCGTCCGCCAGGTCTCACTCGTGTAGAGGGATCCGCCCACACAACATCACGGAGGCGTGGTTATCGACAGGGTATCAGTGAAAAAGAGGACGAGA
This sequence comes from Sedimentisphaerales bacterium, assembly GCA_034678485.1. GTDB lineage: Bacteria > Planctomycetota > Phycisphaerae > Sedimentisphaerales > Anaerobacaceae > PLanc-01. The sequence goes on from JAXDBU010000183.1 coordinate 31,307, forward strand.
ACAATGGCCAACAAAGTGCTCGTTGCAGATGATGAAATCCATATCATTCACGTGGTCGCGATAAAGCTCCGGAACAACGGATACGAGGTGATTGCCGCCAATAACGGCGCGGAAGCGTACGAGCTGGCGTGTCGCGAGAAGCCGGACATCGTGGTCACGGACTACCAGATGCCGCTGTTGACCGGCATCGAACTCATCGAACGGATGCGCGAGGACGATCGCACACGGGACATTCCCGTTATCCTGTTGACGGCTCGCAGTTTTGCCGTCTCACAAGAGATGCAGGAAAGCCTGGGCGTGTCGAGCTGTCTGAGCAAGCCCTTCAGTCCCAAGGAGCTGCTCAAGACGATCCAGGACATCCTGTACCAGAAAGAGCTCGTACTGAGCAAGTGATTGTGCCCGTCATACGGCGTCAACGGTCCGTATATTGCGATAGGTAGGCTTGTGAAAACAGTCATGCCGAACACAACGATTTCGGCCCTGGCGCCGGCACGTCGTCGGGAACTGGAGAAGCACGGAGAGCGAATATCTCGCTTCGGCGTCAACTTTGCCGTGGTCAGAGCCGACCGCCAGATCCCGGTTCTGGTCCATTCCGGCCTGTTCGAGAGCGACCCCGAGCAACTGCTGCGTGTCGGCCAGTGCGTCCTGAGCCGGATCGAGGATCAACAGTACGAGGGCACCGACATCCCCCTTTGGCAATTCAACGAGGGGAACCTCCTGATGGCGGCGCCCCTGCTGATGCCCTTGGTGATCGGCGGCTACCGCCATCCGGAGGGCGCCGTCGTCATCGACCTGGGGAATGCATCCGCCGGTCCGGAAAGCCCTGCGGGAAAGGTCGCCTATCTCAGCGAGATGCTGCGCCTTGTTGCCCTGAGCCACCAAACCACGATCCGAGCGGAAGAGCAGATCGAGACCGTCGGCGTCGAGTTATCTCGCGTATACGAGGAGCTGGTCCTGCTCCACCGGATCAGCACGAACATGCGCGTGACGGAATCCGATACGAACTTCCTCCAGCTTGCCTGCGACAGTCTGACCGACATCATTCTGGTGGAAGGGATCGCCGTTCTCATGGAACGGGTCGTGGAGGGCGAACGAAGACTCGTCGTGGCGGCGGGCTCCGGCCTCATCGATATTGACGACGGGATGGCGATGGCATTGCACAGCCGTCTGGTCGAGGAGGTCGGCGAAGGCCGGGAGGCCCTGTTGGACAGCGAGGTGGATTCGCCATTTCGGTACAACTGGCCCGCGAGCGTCAGAAGTCTCATCGCGGTGCCTCTGTGCGCCAAGGACAAAGGCGACGGCGGTGCGACCCGGCGGGTCAAAGGCGGCGTCTCCATCATTGGGCTCATGGTGGCGGTCAACCGCATCGACAAGCCCGATTTCGACAGTACCGATGTTAAGCTGTTCACCTCGGTCGCCAGCGGTTGCGCCGTGTTCATCGAGAACGGCCGGCTCTTCAACGATCTCAAGGAACTGTTCGTCGGCTCGCTCAAGGCCCTCACCAACAGCATTGACGCGAAAGACCAGTACACTCGCGGCCATTCCGAGCGGGTTGCGTTGATCTCCCGCTGGATTGCCGAGCGGCTCGCGGAACAGGAGCCGCTGGAGGAGGAACAGATTCACAAGATCTACCTGGCCGGTCTGTTGCACGATATCGGCAAGATCGGGATCGACGAGGCCGTTCTGCGAAAGAACGGCAAGCTGACTCCGGAGGAACGAGCGTGCATTCAGTGGCATCCGTCCATCGGGGCGGGCATTCTGCGAGGAATCAAGCAGATGCGCGACATCGTGCCGGGGGTCCTGTGCCACCACGAACGGGCGGATGGTCGGGGATACCCGGACGGCCTTGTCGGAGACGAGAGTCCTCTGACGGGCAAAATCGTCCAGCTCGCAGACAGCTTCGACGCGATGACTTCGAAGCGAACGTATCGCGACGCGATGAGCGTCGAGGACGCCCTCGAGGAGATTCGCAAAGGGCTCGGCTCGCAATTCGACGAGCGTCTCGGCCGGTTGTTCCTTGAGAGCGACGTGTCGCGTTTGTGGGAGGTGATTCAGGACGGCGGGCCGGACGGCTGCGATGCCGCTCACTTCGCGGACTATGGAACCGAGGCGGTGGGGACGTTATTGCGATGAGAATTCGATGGCAGGATTATGATGAAGTGACGGTCGTCGAACTGCAAGGCGAGATCGACGGAGAACTCGTGGAGCCGTTGCGAAGCGCCGTCACCGAGATCGCCGGCAAGCAGAGAGCGGGCATCGTTCTGGACATGAGCGACGTGAGCTTCCTGGACAGTCAGGGATTGGAGCTGCTGCTGTGGGTGCGGGATTACTGCCGCCAGAACAAGATCCAACTGCGTCTGGCCGGTCTCGACGAGAACTGTCGCAAGATCATCGAGGTGACCCGGTTGCAGGATGAATTCGATTGCCACGCGGAACTGGCGGAAGCCGTGAAGAGCTTCGCGTAGCGACGACGTTGACGTACTGAGGCGAATATGGTGCAGATTCTGCTCGAGAACAAATCGCAGCTCGGCCAGCTCCTGCTGGCCCGGGGTGTGGTCTCCCAAGAGCAGATCGAGAAAGCCCTCGTCGAGCAGAAGGACAAGGGCCATCGCAAGCTCCTCGGCGAATTATTCGTCGAGATGGGCTACTGCACGGAAAACCAGATCGCGGCGGCCCTGGCAGAGGCGTACGGCGTGCCCTACGCCCAGGTGAGCCCGAAGCTCTGCGACGCCAAGGTCGTCGAGATTCTCCCCCGCGATTTCCTCGAAGCGCACATCGTGCTGCCTCTGTTCAAAGTGCACGACGTGCTCACGGTCGCGATCAGCGAGCCGACCAACGTCTTTCTGATCGACGAGATCGAGCGGATCAGCGGGTGCCGGGTCCAGGTGGTCTGCTCCACGGCCAAGGACATCAAGGCCACGCTCCAGACCTATCTGCCTGCGGCGAATGTCTTCGTGATCGACGACATCATCGACGAAGAGGGGCTCGAAGAGTTCTCGCTCATCGAGAACATCACGCAGGACATCAGCAATCTCGAAGAGGTGGCGGGGCAGTCTCCCGTCGTCAAGCTGGTCAACTACCTGCTCTATAACGCGGTTCGCGAGAACGCCAGTGATATCCACATCGAGCCCGACGACAAGAAGCTGCGGGTCCGATACCGCGTGGATGGCCTGCTCTACGAGAAGATGCGACCGCCGTATCAGATGCATCCCGCGATCGTCTCCCGCGTCAAGATCATGGCGGAACTGGATATCGCCCAGCGAAGGCTGCCACAGGACGGCGGCATCCATGTGCTGGTCGAGGGTCGGCCCATCGACCTGCGCGTCTCGGTCATGCCCGGCAACTTCGGAGAGAAGGTCGTCATCCGGGTGATCGATCCGCAGAAGATCCTGTACAATCTCGAGTCGCTCGGTTTCACGTACGACAATCTCCTTCGATTCCGGCAGGTCATCCAGGCCCCGAACGGCGTCGTCCTCGTGACCGGGCCGACGGGATCGGGCAAGAACACCACGCTCTACGCGGCCCTCTCCGAGCTCAACAACGAGGAAGTGAATATCTGCACGGTGGAAGACCCGGTCGAGTGCAACATCTCGGGAATCAACCAGTTCCAGGTCAATACCGCGGTGGGATTCGCGTTCTCGACGGCCCTGCGAAGCCTGTTGAGGCAGGACCCGGATATCGTCATGGTCGGCGAGATTCGCGACGAAGCGACGGCCAGCATCGCGGTGCAGGCGGCGCTGACCGGACACCTGGTGCTCTCCACGCTGCACACGAACGACGCCCCCGGTGCGGTGACCCGTCTGTTGGATCTGGGCGTGGCCCCGTATCTGCTCAGTGCTTCTCTTCGCGGCGTGATCGCGCAGCGGCTCGTACGTCGAATCTGTTCGAGCTGTAAGACCGAGTACGATCCCCCGGCCAGCATCCGCCGGATGGCGGAAGCACAGGGCGGCGACGTCCCGAAGTTCTATCGTGGCGTCGGGTGCAAAAAGTGCCGCAACACCGGCTACTCCGGCCGAATTGCAATTCACGAGCTGTTCGTCCCCGACGACGAGGTCTCGGAGATGATCAACGATCGCATCAACACGAAGAAACTGCGGGCCAAGGCCCTGGAAAAGGGAATGCTCCCCCTCGTCCACGACGGCATCGAGAAGGTCAAAGCGGGGATAGTCTCCATTGAGGAAATCCTGCGCACGGCGGCCATCGACGGTTCCACTGCATAGACGACGGCGCAACCAAAAGGGCGGCAAGACCTATGAGCACACTGCTGACTCAGATGCAACAGGCGCGAGCCGATGCCTCGGCGTATCAGGATCCCGGCGCTCAGCGTGGTTCTGTTTCCGTGAGAATGGGCCGTGCGACGCCCTCCCACGAGCGACTGCACCGAGTCCGCGCCAAGCCCGACGACCTGATCCTGTTCACGACCCAGTTGGCGGTCATGCTCGACAGCGGTGTGATCTTGAGCGATGCCCTCGACGCCATTGCGGAACAGGCCGGCGACGTCCGATTCCAGGCGGTGATCCTGGAGATCTCCGAGCGCGTCAAGGGCGGCGACACGTTCTCCAATGCTCTGACCTGTTATCCGAATACGTTCAGTTCCATGTTCATCAGCATGGTCAGGGCTTCCGAGGCCTCCGGCAGGATGGTCGAGATGCTGACGGTCCTGACGGGATACCTCAACTTCGAAATGGACACGCGCAAGCAGATCAAGAGCGCGTTGACGTACCCGATCATCATGGTCCTCATGGCGATTGCGGCCACCGGCACGCTGATGTTCTTCGTTCTGCCGCGATTCATGCGGATCTACGCCTCGAGGGGCGCCTCGCTGCCGAAGCTCACGCAGGTGCTCGTCGGCTTCAGCAAGATCATCGGCAATCTCGAGATCATGACCAGCGTCGTGACCGCAGTCATTCTCGCGGGCACGGCCCTGTGGTACTGGGCCAAGACCCCTCACGGCCGTCGCATGCTCGACGCCGCCAAGATCCACACGCCGGTCATCGGCACCATGTTCGTCGATATGGTGGTCACGCGGAGCATGCGGATCATGGCGACGATGGTGAATACCGGCGTTCGACTCCTTGATGCCATCCGCGTGATCCAGAGCGCCGTCGACAACTACCATTTCCAGAAGCTCTGGGAGCAGGTGGATGCGAAGATCCAGGACGGCTACCAGTTGTCGGAGTCGATCCTGATCTCGGAAGGTTCGGACCTCATCGCCCCGGGCATTATCCAGATGCTGCGAGCAGGCGAGAAGAGCGGCCGGCTCGGCGATGTCTGCGATAAGGTGTCGGTCTTCTACCAGAAGAAGCTCGAGACCTCCATCCGGAACGTCATGACGCTCATCGAGCCGCTGATGATTACGATCCTCGGTGCGATCATCGGCACGATCGCGATCGCGCTGCTGATGCCGGTCTTCCGTGTCTCCACCGTCATCGCCCACTGAGAGGGCACATCGCCGGGACCCTGGCGCACGGACCGTGGCTTCCCCAATGGCAAAGATGAATCGCCCCGGGCAAGCCCATCGACAACCAGCCGCTCATGTCGCTCGCCTGTGCCGACAGGGCGGTGACCCACGCTCCCATCTGTCGTCCGCCGAGCAGGTATTCCTCGATGCTCTCATTGCGGCGGTAGACGTGCCACCCCATGCCCAGCAGCAGAACGAAGTGGGCAATGAAGGTCACGACGGTCGCGGTTGTCATGGCATGTTCCGCCAGTTATGGGGCGTCCAGGATTTCCTCGTCTGCTGCGGTCCAAGCGGGGTCCACGATGCAGAGAAAGACGAGGTCGCCAGGGCCGAGGTTCTCAATGTGCTGAGCGGCGTGCGGCGGAATGTAGACCGTAGAGCAAGCGGTGACGTCGGCGACTTCCGCGTCGATGTGCATCCGGCCATGGCCTTCGAGGATGTAGTAGACTTCCGCGGTCTTGAGTCGATGAGGGATGGTCTTTTCGCCGGGCGGGACCTTGGCATGGGCGAGACTGTAGCGGATCGCCAGGTCCACTTTGTCCGGGTGCAGGATCTCGCGAAGGATGGAGCGATCCCCGGCGACGAATTCCCCACATTCTTGCAGACGCCGGATCAGCATCACGTGCCTCCCACAAGGATGGAGCCTTCCGTGAAGAACGCACCTGCGACGCAGGCGGTCATCAGGCATGCCAACGTGGCGGCGACGAGCGCCCGGACCGCGACGGACCCGATGGTCTTCGTGCACTGCGGCGCCAGGGCGCAGATGCTCCCGACGAAGATGGCCATCGACGCGATGTGCGCGAATCCGCACAAGGCGTAGGTGGCGACTACGGCCGATCGGGGGTGCTCGAGCAGCCCTTTTTCCATCACGACGGCCAGGTCGTTATACGACGTGACCTCTGTGACGATCAGGCGTTCCCCGATGATTCGCGAGATCTCGGCGACATCGCTGGGAGGCACGCCCAGAACGAGCGTCAGCGGATAGAAAAGATATCCGAACAGGCCGCCCAGCGACCAGCGGCCTTCGATGCCGAGCAGGGGGTTCACCTTGTTGCCGGCGCCCGACAAGACCAGATCGGCCAGCGCGACCAGACCCTGCACCGCGATGAGCAGGGCGGCGATGCCCACGATCATGCGGACGCCCGCGTTGGCGCTGTTGATGATTGCCTCGAAGAGGCTGCTTTCCCGCTCGTAGCAGGGCTCCACGTGTAGACCCAACGTCTCGGGCGTGTCCCTCTCGGGAACCAGGATTTTGGACATGACCAGCGCCGCCGGTGCGGACAACAGTGACGCGGAGATCAGGTGTCCTGCGATGGTGGGAAATTGCTTCTGAAGCGTCAGCACGTACAGCGCCAGGACGTTCGATGCGACGGTCGCCATGCCGGCGGTGAGGACCGTGCACAGCTCAGAGGCCGTCAGCTTCGCCAGGTGCGGGCGGATCGTCAGATTCGATTCCGCGCCGACGAAGATGTTGCTGGCGGTTGCGAGGGACTCTGCCCCCGAGACGCGCATGAGCCGGGTGAAGACCCAGGCGAATGCTTTGACGAGCCGGGGCATGATCCCCACGTAGTACAGGATGCCGATCAGGGCGGAGAAGAAGATGATTGTCGGGAACCCCTGGAAGGCCAGGATGAAACCGATGGATTCGACGCCGTTCTCATCGACTTGTCCCGGACCGAGCGCCAGGCGGCCGAAGACGAATCGCGAACCCGCGCCGGCCGATTCGAGGACCTTCACGACGACGTCGTTGACGACGAGGAACACGCGGGCGCCCGCCGGGACCACGAAGATGAACGTCGCCACGAGCAACTGCAACCCGATCCCCCAGCCGATGACGCGCCAATTCATGTTTCGCCGGTCTGCGGAGAGGACCCAGGCGAGCCCTACCAGGACGAAGATGCCGGCGAAGCTGACGAGATTGTATGCATCCATGCCGTTGAATTGTACCGGGGACGCGGGACCTCTGCAATGGCACAGAAGCCCGAAGCACGAAACTCGAAATCCGAAACGAGTCCAGAGGCCCGAGACTCGAATGACAGAAACGCCGGCGTTGCTTGCGTGGTCCGTTTGGAGCTTTGGGTTTCGGTCATTGGAGCTTGTTTCGGATTTCGAGTTTCGGATTTCGGATTTGCCTCAGGGGGCTATGCGGAGATCTCGCTGACATCCTTGAGGATGTAGTGCGGCTTGTAGGGGTAGCGGTCGAGGTCGGATTCCTTCGTGATGCCGCTGAGCACGAGCACCGTGTCGATGCCCGACTCGATGCCGGCGACGATGTCCGTGTCCATGCGGTCCCCGATGATCACCGTCTCGTTACGCTCGCAGCCGAGCATCTCCCGCGCGTGGCGCATGATCAGCGGGTTGGGTTTGCCGATGAAATACGCCTGCCGTCCGGTGGCCATCTCGATCGGCGCGATGAGGGCCCGG
>JAXDBU010000184.1:0-19272 GCA_034678485.1 Sedimentisphaerales bacterium
CCATGTCGTGGGCCATCATGGCCTCGAACGGGTCGCGGAACAGAGGCAGGTGACGCTTCGCCGACGAGGGCGCGCTGCCGGCGGGCTTGAGCTCTTCCAGCGTAACGGTCAGATAGTAGTTGCCCATCACCATGTCCTGGGAGGGGCCGACCATCGGCGCGCCGTTTGCCGGCGAGAAGACGTTGCCCGTCGTCATCATGAGCACGTGCGTCTCCGCCTGGGCCTCGACGCTCAGCGGCAGATGCACCGCCATCTGGTCGCCGTCGAAGTCCGCGTTGAAGCCCTTGCAGGCCAGCGGGTGCAGCATGATGGCGTTGCCTTCGACCAGCACGGGCTCGAACGCCTGGATGCCCATCCGGTGCAGCGTCGGAGCACGGTTCAGCAGGACCGGGTGCTGGTGAATCACTTCTTCGAGGATGTCCCAGACCTGCTCGTCGCGCCGCTCGATCATGCGCTTGGCGCTCTTGATCGTGTCGGCGTACCCGTGCGGTTTCAGATTGCGGATAATGAAGGGCTGGTAGAGCTCCAATGCGATCTTCTTGGGAAGGCCGCACTGGTAGAGCTTCAGGTTCGGGCCGACGACGATCACGGAGCGGGCCGAATAATCGACGCGCTTGCCGAGCAGGTTCTCGCGGAACCGGCCCTGCTTGCCCTTGATCATGTCGGTCAGCGACTTGAGCGGCCGGTTGTTGCTGCCCAGCACCGGCCTGCGGCAGCGACCGTTGTCCAGCAGCGAATCGACCGCCTGCTGGAGCATGCGTTTCTCGTTGCGGATGATGACTTCCGGCGCGTTCAGATCGATGAGCTTCTTGAGACGGTTGTTCCGGTTGATGATGCGCCGGTACAGGTCGTTCAGGTCGCTCGTGGCGAAGTTGTCCCGCTCCAGCAGCACGAGGGGCCGCAGGTCCGGCGGGATCACCGGGACCGCCTCCAGGACCATCCATTCCGCCTTGTTGTTGCTGTTCTTGATCTCGTTGATCGTCTTGAGACGCTTGGTCAGGTCCCGGATCTTCTGCTTGCTGCTGGTCTTGGTGATGGCCTTGCGCAACTGGCCGCCCAGCACGTCCAGGTCCTGGGCCTCCAGCAGGGCCTTGACCGCCTCGGCGCCCATGGCGGCCTTGAACGAGTTGCCGTACTTGTTCGCGGCGTCGCGGCATTCGTCCTCGCTCAGGAGCTGGCCCGTCTTCATCCCGGTGGCGCCGGCGTCCGTGACCACGTAGTCCTGAAAATAGATGATCTTCTCGAGGTCCGAGCTCTTCATCCCGAGAATCGTGCCAAGCCGGTTGGGAATCGACTTGAAGAACCAGATGTGCAACACAGGAGCCGCCAGGTTGATGTGCCCCATGCGCTTGCGCCGCACCCGGCTGTGGGTCACCTTCACGCCGCAACGGTCGCAGATGATCCCCTTGAACTTCGTGCCTTTGTACTTCCCGCACGCGCATTCCCAGTCGCGCTCGGGTCCGAATATCCGCTCACAGAACAGACCGTCCTTCTCCGGACGGTACGTGCGGTAGTTGATCGTCTCGGGCTTTCGCACTTCCCCAAAGGACCAGCTTCGAATGTCGTTCGGACTGGCCAATGAGATCTTGACCGAACCATAGTCATTAATTCGATCGTAGATATTACCTAACATCTAAAGCCCCTTCTCTAACACAAACCTCGACCATCCAATCTACAGAGCCGTGCGTCCCAGACGCTTTTTCTCGAGCTGGATGTTCAAGCCCAACCCACGAATCTCATTGCACAGAACGTCAAAGGACAGCGGCGTGCCGGCCTCCAACGTGTTCTGGCCTTTGACCATCGACTCATAGATCTTCGTGCGTCCCTCCACATCGTCGCTCTTGACCGTGAGCATCTCCTGAAGCGTGTACGCCGCACCGTAGCCCTCGAGCGCCCACACTTCCATCTCGCCGAAACGCTGCCCGCCCGTGCGGGCCTTGCCCCCCAGGGGCTGCTGGGTGATCAGACTGTACGGCCCGGTCGCCCGCGCATGGATCTTGTCGTCCACGAGGTGATGCAGTTTCATCATGTAGATATAGCCGATCGTGGCTCTCTGATCGAACGGTTCGCCCGTCCTGCCGTCGTAGAGCTGCGTCTTGAGAATCTTGGGCACGTGACAGAACAGCTCATCGGCCGGCGGGGCCTCGCCGCGCTCGTTCAGCTCCGCCTTGCGTTTCTTCATCAGCTCGTTGCCCTCGGCGGTCAGCGTCTGGATGTCCTCTTCGGTGGCGCCGTCGAAGACCGGCGTCACCGCGTGGAAGCCGAGCACCTTGGCCACCCACCCAAGGTGGGTTTCGAGAATCTGGCCGACGTTCATACGGCTGGGCACGCCCAGCGGGTTCAGCAGGATATCCAGCGGCGTGCCGTCCTCCAGGAACGGCATGTCCTCCTCGGGCATGATCTTGGCGATGACGCCCTTGTTTCCATGCCGGCCCGCCATTTTGTCGCCGATCGAGAGGGTTCGCTTGATCGCCACGTAGATCTTGGCCATCTGGAGCACGCCGCTGGGCAGTTCGTCCCCGTGTTTGGCACGCTCGGTCAGGCGTTTTTTCTCTTCCTCAGCCTCGGTGATCTTGAGCCAGAACTTGCTCACGATCTTCTGGACGTCGTCCCGTGCAGACGCAGGCTTGACCCACTTGATGTCGAAGTTCTCGATCTGTTCGCAGATAACCTCGTCATCGTCACTGGCCCCGACCTTTTGTCTGGTGTTGGGGTCGATGATGCTGACCTCGAGTTTTTCCTGGATCGCCCCGATCATCTGACGGAAGATCGAGCACTCCCTGGTCCTGGCCTGGGCCTCGTACTGCCTGGTCTCATCGGCCAACACCTTCTTCTGATCTTCGCCGCCGGCGCCGCGCCGTGTGAAGACCTCGGTTCTGACCACGACCCCCTCGTAGCCACTGGGCAGTTCGAGCGAGTCGTTCTTGACGTCCTCACCGGCCCGCCCGAAGATCGCGTGCAACAGCTTCTCTTCCGGCGTCAGCTCCACCTTGCTCTTGGGCACAACCTTGCCGACCAGGATGTCGCCCGGACAGACTCTCGTGCCTTCGCGGACAACGCCTCGTTCGTCGAGATTGCGGAGCGCCTTCTCGCTGACGTTGGGAATATCCCGAGTGAACTCCTCCTTGCCAAGCCGGGTCTCGCGAACCTCGGCTGTGAACTCATCAATGTGAATGCTTGTGAAACTGTCGTTCTTGACCAGCCTCTCGCTGACGATGATCGCGTCTTCGAAGTTGAATCCGTCGAAGGAGACGAACCCCGCCAGCACGTTCTTGCCGAGCGCCAGAACCCCGTTGGACGTGCCGCCGCCGTCGGCGATCACCTGTCCGGCCGAGATCTTCTGCCCGAGCTGGACGATGGGCTTCTGGTTCAGGCAGGTCCGCTCGTTGAGCCCCATGAACTTGTCCAGCTTGTACTCGTCCGTGTGGTTGAGCACGATGTGGGTGGCGTCCACTTCCGTAACGACGCCCGCGTGCTCGGCCTTCACCACCATGCTCGAGTTGCTGCCGACGACCTCCTCCATGCCCGTGCCCACCAGCGGCGTCTCCGTCTTCAACAGGGGCACCGCCTGGCGCTGCATGTTGGATCCCATCAGGGCACGGTTTGCGTCGTCGTGCTCGAGGAACGGGATCAGCGACGCGGAGATGCCGACGATCTGGCGGGGCGAGATATCGATGTACTCGACCTCTTCCCGCGAAGTCTGCGCCAGCTCGCCGGCCTTTCTCGCCAGCACAAACGGGTCGCGGATCTTGTGCGTGGCCGGATCGACGACGCTCGGAGGCGCAAAGATCGTTCGCATCTCCTCATCCGCGCGGAGGTAGGCGACGTCGCCGGTGAGCTTGCCGTTCTTGACGACCCGGTAGGGGCTCACCAGGAAGCCGTACTCATCGATGGTCGTAAAAATCGCCAGCGACGAGATCAGACCGATGTTGGTTCCTTCCGGCGTCTCGATGGGACAAATGCGACCATAGTGGCTGATGTGCACGTCACGGACTTCGAAGCCCGCACGCCGCCGGTTCAAGCCGCCGGGACCCAGCGCCGACAGACGCCGCTCGTGCGTGAGCTGGCTCAGTGCGTTGGTCTGGTCCACCACCTGGCTCAGCTCGCCGCGACCGAAGAAGAAGTTGATGCTGCTGGCGACGCTCTTGGAGTTGATCAGGTCCGCCACACGCGGCGGCTCCTCGGCATCACGCTTGATGCTCATCCGCTCCTGAGCGGTCCGTCGCAGCTTGAGCAGGCCCTTGCGGACCTCGTCGGCCGCCAGCTCGTCGATCGTCCGAAGACGACGGTTGCCCAGGTGATCGATGTCGTCCACTTCGCCCTCGTTGCTCCGCAACGCAAGCATGTACTTCATCGTGTTCAGGAAGTCCTCGGGACGCAGCGTCATCTCGTTCTCGTCGACGGACTGGCCGAACTTGCGGTTCAGCCGGAACCGCCCGACTTTCCCGAGACGATACCGATTGGAATCAAAGAACTTCTCGTGGAAGAAGGCCACCGCCTTCTCCTGGTTCGGCGGATTCCCCGGGCGCAGACGCATGTAGAACTTCAGCAGGGCCTGATCGTGGCCCGGGCAGTCGTCCTGCGCCAGGGTGTTCATAACGATCGTGTCGTGAACATCCTCGATGACCTCGACCTTCTTGATGTCGCTCTGCTGAATGACCGCGAGCTTCTCGCCGATCTGGCAGGCGGCGTCGACGAGGATCTCGCCCGTCGTGGTGTCCACAATCGGACAGACCGCCCACATGGTCGAGGTCAGCTTGTTGGTCGGCACCGTCTTGGTCGGGTAGAACAGCCGCAGGATTGCCTCGGTCGTCCCGTAGTCGGGATTGACTGCCCGCAGGAACACCGTCGCGGGAATCTTGCTGGACTGGTCGATCTTGACTACCAGGATGTCCTTCTGGGTTACGCCGATCTCGATCCAGCTTCCCCGCTCGGGAATGACTCGGCCGCCATGCAGCACGCGGTCGCCTTCCTTGCTCTCGATCAGGAAGTCCACGCCGGGACTGCGGTGCAACTGGCTGACGATGACGCGGACGGCGCCGTTGACGATGAACTCGCCGCCGCCGATCATCACGGGTATTTCGCCCAGGTAGATCGCCTGTTCCGCCAGGTCCGCGCCGCTCTCCGAGCGCAGTCGGCAATGGATTTTCAGGGGATACGCATATGTCAAACGCAGTTGCCGGCATTCGAGAGGCGTGTAATGCGGTTTCTCCAGCTCGTAACAGACATACTCCAGGGACATCTTCTTGTCGTAACTCTCGATGGGGAAGATCTCCCGGAACAGGGCTTCGAGACCCGTATCGGTCCTCTTCGTGGGCGGAACGTCCATCTGCAGGAAACGGGCATAGCTGACCCGCTGGACCGCTACGAGATCGGGGATCTCCACCGCGTCCTGCATTTTTCCGAAATTACGAAAAGTCCGGACAACCATCTGCTGCTCCTATGGTACTGGCAGTCATTCTCTCGCCAACCAAACTGCGTACAGGCACGTATCCCGTCTTCACTTGTTGCGTGTGCTTCAATCTCACTTGATCTCGACCGTGGCGCCGGCTTCTTCGAGCTTCTTCTTGGCCGCCTCGGCATCTTCCTTGCTCACGTTTTCCTTCAGAGGCTTCGGCACGCCGTCGACCAGCTCCTTGGCTTCCTTGAGGCCCAGGCTGGTCAGCTCGCGGACGACCTTGATGACCTGGATCTTGTTGGCGCCGAATCCGGTCAGGATCACGTTGAAGCTGCTCTTCTCTTCCGCTGCCGCTGCAGGAGCTGCGCCGCCCGCCGCCGGACCCGCCATCATCACGGCGCCGCCGGCCGCCGGCTCGATTCCGTGTACTTCCTTGAGATAATCCGCCAACTCCTTGGCTTGCATCAGGGTCAGCGTCACGATGCTGTCGCCCAGTTGCTTTGTCTGATCGCTCCACGTCTTGGCTTGTGCTTGTTCGTCTGCCATGAGAATACACTCCCACAATCAACAACGCCCGGCGGTAGCCGAGACTCCACCGTCTCGTTTGACCCTTGCGGGACAGCCACCGAAGCAGTTCAAGATACTGATGATTTATCGAATGAGCGGCCCTGTCTGCTCAGGCCGCCTGCTTTTCAGCCTTCTCGATGATGGTTTTGATGCAACCCGCAATGACCCCGCCCGGACCGTTGAGCGCCCCGGCAATGCGAGCACCGGGGGAAAGAACGCAGGACACGACCCGCGCCTGAAGCTCGCCACGCGTCGGCATGTTGGAGAGCAGTTGGGCGCCCTGGGCGTCGAACAAGACCCCGTCCATAAACGCGCCCTTGATCTCCACCGCCGGGACCTTCTTGATCCAGGCCAGCATCTCTCTGGCCACGTCGACGATGCTGTCGCCGCCGTAGACGACCGCGCACGGCCCACTGAACAGTGCCGCCGCCGCGTCCATCTGGGAATCCTTCAGCGCCCGCGTGAACAGCGAGTTCTTCACAACGAGCATCCGGATGCCTTTCTCCTTAAGCCCTCCGCGTATCACGTTGTTTTGAACGCCCCCGACCCCCTTGGTGCTCACCACGACGAAATCGTGAAGATCGCCGCCGGCGATCCTCTTGTCGAGCTGGGACTGCACCAGTTGTTTCACGTATTTGCTCATGGTATCCTATCTCCCTTGGAACAGGGTTGCCAATCACCTCGTCGTCCCGGCACACCGTCGGCTCGGGTTTCGCCGGGTCTGGATCCGGGCAGTCAGACGTTCACCTCGACCCCCGGGCTCATCGTCGCCGACAAGCAGGCCTTTTTGATGTAGGTGCCCTTGGCCCCGGCGGGCTTGGCCCGCTTGATGAAGGCCACAAACGCCTCGATGTTCTCGATGAGCTTCTTCTTGTCGAAGCTCTGCTTGCCGACCACCGCGTGGACATTCCCGCCAGCGTCATTGCGGAACTCGATCTTGCCCGCGGTGAACTCGGCCACCGCCGTGGCAACGTCGTCCGTAACCGTGCCGTTCTTCGGCGAGGGCATCTTGCCCTGCGGACCCAGCACGCGTCCAAGCTTGCCCACCTTGCCCATCACTTTGGGCGAGGCGATCGCCACGTCGAAGTCCATCCACCCCTCCGTGACCTTCTTGATCAGCTCGTCCGAGCCGGCCTCGATGGCGCCGGCCTTCTTGGCGGCCTCGACCAGCGAGTCGTCGCAGAAAGCGATCACCTTCTTCTGCTTGCCCACGCCATGCGGCAGCGACAGCGACCCACGAACCAATTGATCCGTCTGCTTGGTGTCGATCCCGAGCACCAGCACACACTCGACCGTCTGGTCGAACTTGACGGACTTGAACGACTTGATCTTATCGATGCCCTGATCCAGGCTCACCGGCCCTTGTGGGGCCTGTTCAGCCTCTTTCCTGTACCTCTTGCTCTTGGCTTGCATACGTATTATCTCGTTTCACCTCAATTCGCGAACGACGACGGAAGGCCCCTTAGTCCACCACATCGATTCCCATGCTCCGCGCGGTCCCGCGGATGAGCTTCTCAGCGGCTGCCAGGTCGTACGCATTGAGGTCCTTGAATTTCGTTTCTGCGATCTGACGAACCTGCTCGGCAGTCACCTTGCCGACCTTCTCCTTGTTCGGGACCCCGCTGCCCTTGGCCACCTCGGCCGCCTGCTTGAGCAGGACCGCAGCGGGCGGGCTCTTCACCTCGAACGTAAAGCTCCGGTCCGAGTACACCGTGATGACCACGGGCACGATCGTCCCGTTCATCTCCCGTGTCCGCTCGTTGAACTGCGACACGAATTGGCCGATGTTGACGCCATGCTGCCCCAGCGCCGGTCCGATCGGCGGGGCCGGCGTCGCCTGTCCACCCGGTGCCTGCAACTTGATTTGAGTCGTGATTTCTTTTGCCATCTTGCCTATACCCTTATCGCACAGCTACTCTTCTGACGGCCCGCGAGCGGGCGCCGGCTTCCCTGCATCACACTTTCTCGATCTGCCAGTACTCGATGTCCAGGGGCGTGCTGCGTCCGAAGATCGTCACGATCACCTTGACGATCCCCCGCTCCGAGTCGATCGAATCCACCACCCCCTCGAAGTTCTCGAACGCCCCTTCTCGAATCTTGATGTGGTCGCCCTTCTGGAACTCGACCTTGATGCTGGGCGCCTCCTCGGGCTTCTCGGCATCGAGCAGCATCTTCGCCACGTCCGTGTCTCGCATCGGCGTGGGCATCCCCTCCGTGCCGATGAAATCGCCGACGCCACCAGTCCCCTTGATCATGAACCAAGCCCGCTCGGGCACGCGACCATCCTCCGTGGTCTCCATCTCCATGAAGACATATCCGGGATACAGCTTGCGTTTGTGGACCGTCTGCTTGCCGCTGCGGATCCGCTTGATCTGCTCCGTGGGCACCTCGATCCGGCCGATGATGTCCGTCAAGGTCTCCTGCTGGACCTTTCGATCCAAGGCCTCCTTGACCTGCATTTCCTTGTTCGCCGCAACTCTCAGAACGTACCAACGCATCGTTTCGTCTTCATCATTCGTTGAAGGACCGATTCACACACCCCGGTTCCGTATCCGCACGGGCACCGGCCGATCTCCCACAGGGTTCTTCTTCGTCACGCCAAACACGGCAAACCGCCCACCTCTCACCGACTACCGCGTCAACTGGTCAGTTGGCGGAAGATCATCGAGAACACCATGTCCGTCACACCCAGAAGAGCCGCCATCGCAACCACCACGACGATCACGATCAACGTTGAGACGGCCACTTCCTTCCTGCTCGACCAGTTCACCTTCTTCAACTCTCCTTCCGCTGCGATCATGAAGTCCGCAACCGCCGGTTTGTTGAGCAACCAGTACGTGACCGCGCCCAGGGCGACGAAGATCACCACGGGAACGATCGCCGTGACCCAGAGGGTCACGTCGGTCGCCTCCAACATCTGGTAAAGCCGGTAGCACCCGAAGCCAATGATCGCCGCTACCGAAAAGCCCGTGCCCAGCCTGGTGTATTTGCCTTGCCCGGGCTTGTATATCTTTGTCAGCATAGCTGAAGTCCCAATCAACCATCATTGCTCACCCCGGCGTCGGTACGACACGATCGCCGCGATCACGCCAGGAGGGAATCGAACCCCCAACCTTTGGTTTTGGAGACCAATGCTCTACCAAGTTGAGCTACTGGCGTATGGCCGTCACTTTCTACGGAAGGCTCCTGCCCGATACCCTACTTGCGACGCAGCTTGTGCGCCGTGCGCTTCCGCTCGGTCTTGCAGTACTTCTTGAGCTCCAGCTTCGGCGCGCCTTCCGCCACGCTGACTTCAGTCCTGTAGTTTCGCTGGCCGCACTCCGTGCACTCAAGCCAGACATACTCTCTCTTGCTCTTCTTTTTTGCCATAATGCCTTCCAACCAGCCGCTCCGACCCCAGGGTCGAGCGTGATCGCCCTTTCATCCGCACTGGGCCCGCACCCTGTCGGCCGCCGCGCGGGCGTCACGCCCCAACCTTCCGGCCGGAGTCCTCGGCGGGCTTACGCAATCACCTTCGTCACGACACCCGCGCCCACCGTGCGTCCACCCTCGCGGATGGCGAATCGCAGACCTTCGTCCATCGCGATGGGCGAAATGATCTCGACCTCGACCTTGATGTTGTCGCCGGGCATGCACATCTCGGCCGGCTTGCCGTCTTCGCTCATCAGCGACAGAATGCCGCCGGTGACATCGGTGGTTCGGAAGTAGAACTGGGGCTTGTACTTCGGGAAGAACGGGGTGTGGCGTCCACCTTCTTCCTTCGTCAACACGTATACCTGCGCCTGGAACTTCGTGTGCGGCGTGATGCTGCCCGGCGCCGCAATCACCTGGCCGCGCTCGAGGTCTTTCTTCTCGACGCCACGCAGAAGCAGCCCGACGTTGTCGCCGGCCTGGCCCTCGTCCAGCGTCTTGTTGAACATCTCGACGCCCGTCACGACCGTCTTGCGGATGTCCTTCGACAGACCGATGATCGCGACTTCATCGCCCACGTGCACCTTGCCGCGCTCGATCCTGCCCGTACCGACGGTGCCGCGTCCCTTGATGCTGAACACGTCTTCGACCGGCATGATGAACGGCAGATCCACTTCGCGCTTTGGAACCGGGATGTACTCGTCCATGGCCTTGAGGAGATCGACGATCGGGACACACGCCGGATCGCTCGCCGCAGTGGCGTTCATCGCCGCGACCGCACTGCCGCGAATGACCGGGGTATGATCGCCATCGAACTTATACTTGTTCAGCAGCTCGCGGATTTCCAGCTCGACCAGGTCCAGCAGCTCAGGATCATCCACGAGATCCACCTTGTTCAGAAAGACCAGCACCTTCGGCACATTCACCTGGCGGGCCAGAAGGATGTGCTCGCGGGTCTGGGGCATCGGTCCATCATAAGCACTGACCACCAGGATGGCGCCGTCCATCTGAGCGGCGCCGGTGATCATGTTCTTCACGTAGTCCGCATGGCCCGGGCAGTCGATATGGGCATAGTGGCGATTCGCCGTTTCATACTCCACGTGTGCCGTGGCAATCGTCAGAATCTTGGTCGGGTCGCGACGGCCCTGCGACTCCGACGCCTTGGCGATATCATCATACGACTTGAACTTCGACAGGCCGTTCAACTCCATCACTTTGGTCATTGCTGCCGTCAAAGTCGTTTTGCCATGGTCCACGTGTCCGATCGTACCCACATTCACGTGCGGTTTAGTCCGTTCAAATACTGCCTTGGCCATCTTTCGTTAAACCTCCAAATGTGCAGTTGAGCAGCTACCTGCCTGTCCCTATCGTTTTCTGTCAAACCACCATACCGAATTCAGAGCCGCAGCAGTCGCGCCCGGCCTGCTTACTCGCAGCTGCTGCTGGGATTTGAACCCAGGACCTCGTCCTTACCAAGGACGCGCTCTACCGACTGAGCTACAGCAGCAATCCGTCGTTCATGCCCGATACCCGAGCCCAAATCACGATTCGCAGAGACAACAAATCCTTGTCCGCAAAGGGAGAGTACATCACCCGCACCGGCGATTTACCCCACACCTGCGGCAAGGTTTCCTTCGAATCTGCGTACCTGCTGGCTATAAATCGATGAATATAAGGGAACCGCCGGGGCAGTGCAAATAGAAAAATGAAAAATTGAGTAAAAAATCACCCGTCGACGCCCCTACCCCACGCCCAATGTAACAGCCCCCTCCTTGCACGGGCTGCCTTCAGGTTGCCCAAGTCTAATGAGGTCGCAGCCCCGACGCAAGAAACTAATTATTCGTCCTTCCGTTTTCCTGCGGCTTCTTTTCTTTGGCATACCGCTGCGTCCACCCATCCAGCAAGGCTCCCCACGCCTGCGAGGTCTTCGGGTCGGCCACGCGAATCTGTCGCATCGCATCGAGCATACCCGATGGGTTCGTCGCGGTCGCGCTGCCGAGGTATCCTTCGATACTCTTGACCACGCCGCTCTCCGGACCGAGATCTAAACCTTTTCCGGACAAATAGTTGGCCAACAACTCACACGCAGGTTCCACGCTACCCAGCATCAGATACGTGCTCAGCAATCGTCCTTGGAGCCGCAGACGTTCGGACCCGGTTGCCCCTGAAAGCAGAGTCTTGAAATACTCCGACGCCTGCTTGAGACTGCCTGAAGCAAAGTGCAACTCCGCCAAACTGGCTTGCGCGTCCTTGAGCAGTTCGGCCTTGCTCTCGCCTTGAGCCTTCTGTTCTGCCAAAGCGAAAAACGATAATTGCTGCTCGGGCGTCGTCTTGCCCGTCGTCGCCAGGGATCTGATCCTCGCTACCCACTTGGCCAGATCCGCAGCGTTTGACCTGCGGAAGATCTTCAGCATGGCCTGCCATGCTGGATCGCCCTCACCCGCGATGCCGAGCTTCTCGGCCAACCAGTCGAGGTCCGCAGGCGCCCCGGCTTCTCCCGCCAGATCGATCAGCTTCACACGGATGGCGAGGATCGAGTCGCCACCGAGGTCCTTTCGTAACCTCCGCAGAGCACTCGCTTTATCTGCACTCACGTTGACCAGTCCGTCCACCGCGATCTGTCGGACCGACTCAGCCTTGTCCGCAAGGGCTTGCTCGAAGAGCCCATTGAACTGCTTGGCCGCCTGTTCCCTGCACGCACTGCGGGACGAGCACAGTCCGGCCATCGCACTCAGGAGGGATCCTCGCAACCCCGTGTCGTTGGCCGGATCGAGTTGGGCGTATCGCTCCACAAGGGCCTTAAGGTAGTCGTTGACATCTTCCGCCTTCAGACCGTTCTGTTCCACCAGCTTGCCGATGGTATCGCCACCGATGCGGATCTTCTCGGCGTCGGGCTCGCGTAGGAATCGCACGGCCCACACCAACGTCCCATTTCGGATTTCCTCGGGGACGGTGCGCCCGGTAGTCGCCAGCGAGGCAACATAACAGACCTCGCGAAGCGCCACCAGGATCTCACGCCGGACTTGGTCATCCGGCTCGATATTCAACTGGTCCAGCAGGGGTTTGGCGACATTCAACTCTTGTCCCATCACGGCCAGACGCTTGGCCGTGTTGAGTCGCACATCCCGGCTTGGGTCAGAGATCAGTGGAATCAGCGAGGCCTCGATCTCCGAGAACCTGGCCTTGCTGGTTCCCGTCCCCACCCGCAGTTCTTCGAGACGGTCCAGCGCCCAAATCCTGACGCGGGCCTCCTGAGCACCGAGGTATGTTGCGAGAAACTTGGCTTTCGCGGCCTCGTCACCCTGGAGCCCATATAGCGTACTCAGGGCAGTCAGGTACTTCTTCTGCCAGACATCGCGTTCCGCTTCGTATTCCCGCATTCGGATTTCCTGGCGAACCACACGCTCCCGCAGAAATGCCTCAGGGTCCCGCTCCTGGAGTTCCTGGAGTGTCTGCTGCCGGACCGCTGGGTCCGCGCTGACAACGAAACCCAGCATGGCCAGTTGACTCCGAGCCGCTTCGGCAATGGCGGGATCGGAGCTCTCCACCAGATTGAAGAGCTTGGCAACCGCCTGCTTGTCGGGGTGTCTCCTTATCGTATAGATGACGTTGGCCTTGGCCGCAGCGGACAGTGACGGGCCTTCAAGGGCCTTCTCCAGTTCCGGCCCCACCTGGCTGTATCCGAATGCCAGCGTGGCCTCAGCCGCCAGTCTGACGGTGGCGAAATCCTGCTCGGACACGATGACAGCGACCAGAGGCCTGATGAAGTCCTCTCTATTCTTGATCGGCTGCGCCCACACCCTCGTCGGACTCAGGGCTTCGCACACAGCCGCCCTGGCCAGCACATTATCGGCCTGAGAAAGCTCACCCAGCAGAATCGTCCGCGCCTCCGGAACCTCGCTGGTCACCAGCAGAATCGCCGCAGCAAGGCGGTGAGGCGGGCTCTGGTTCTCCAAGGCGGTCTTGTTGAGCTGCAACTGGGCGTCGACCGGATTCGCCGGGACGGCTTCCTTCGCTTCCGCGGCAGCCGGCGCCGTTTCCTGGGCACAGACCATCGGCACACGGGCCGCGATCAGCAGCAGCAGCACCACAAGGATATGAAGCCGTGGAGCATTCATCTGGATAACCCTCTTGGGAGCCCCCGACTCTCAGCCACGAGCCGAAAGGAAGACCCCTCCTGCGAGGGGCAATTCACAACCAAGAACTCAAGGCCGAATTCCCTGCCGAATTCATCCTTTCCTATAGGTACCCCGTTGGCCGGTCAAAGTCAATGCAGATTCCGAGTTCTCAGTACTGAGATTTGAGTTTTTGGCTCAGCGACACCCTTTCATCACAGTCTTGACACAGGCGAGACGTTCGCTATGGCCTCGGATGGAACTGCTTGTGGATTCGTCGCAATCGCTCATGGTCCACATGGGTATAGATTTGTGTGGTCCCGATATCGACATGGCCCAGCATCTCCTGAACGCTCCGAAGGTCCGCTCCTCCGCTCAGCAGGTGCGTGGCAAAACAGTGGCGGAGCGTATGCACGGTGACGTTCCGCGGCATCCCTGCCCGTATCGCATACTTCTTCACAAGTCGCCAGATTTCAATACGTGAAAGCGGCCCGCCTGTTCGCGACAGCAGAACGAACGACTGGGTTTTCGGCTTCACCAGCCGGGGTCGCAGGTCCCGCAGGTACTCGAGCGTCGCCTCAATCGCCACCCTGCCCAGGGGGACGACCCGTTCCTTGTTGCCCTTGCCGAAGCACCGCAGATACCCGATATCGAGGTTCAGGTCGGTGGTCCGCAGGCCCGCCAGTTCGCTGGCTCGCACCCCGGTGGCGTAGAGCAGCTCCAGCAGGGCCCGGTCCCGCAGGTAGAACGGCTCCTTGGGGTCCGGCGCCTCCAGCAGCTTGAGTACCTGCTGCTTGTTGCAGACGATGGGCAGTCGTTGCCAGGTCTTGGGCGACTCCAGGATCTCCTCGCCCGCGTCCTCGATCAAGCCGCGGAGTTTGGCGAACCGCAGGAACATGCGGATGGCCACCAAGGCCCGCTTGGCGGAGTTCTCGCTCTTGTCCCGTCGGGCCAGTTCCCCCAGGTACGTCTGCACCCGATGCACACTGACGTCCACAATCTCGCCCGCGCGCTGGTCCCGGCAGTATCCCAGGAACTCCCGCAGGTCGCGACCGTAGGCGAGAATCGTGTTATCCGAAAGCCCGGCCTCGATAGTCAGATAGTCGAGGAAGTCCGCTGCCGTCGGCCCGACCGGCAGTTCGCGAAGCCCCGCGATGATGGATTGTCTCTGAACCTGAGACATCAGATACCCACCCTCATAGATGAATAGTGGCCCATATCCGAGGATATCGACGCCCCGGCCACCCTCCCTTTAGCCCAACCGCAAAGGCGCACCGCGGAGAAACCCGAACCGTCGGTGTGGACGCATCATGCTCAATCAGGTATAGTGTTCACTGAAGTGCTCGCGATGGTGCCAGGAGATGAATGTGGTGCGACTGTCTGAACAGTTGATTGAAGGAATGGTGCGAGCCATTGTGGAAGAGGTCGAGCCTCGCCGCGTCTATCTGTTCGGTTCCTATGCACAAGGAAGTCAGACCGCTGACTCAGACATTGATTTGCTGATCGTCGAAGACCAGGAGTTCGGGGCCATGAGGAATCGTTGGTCTGAACTGCAGCGCATACGAAAGGCCCTCAGGTCATTCCGCATCCCCAAGGACATCCTGGTCTATAGCCGAGACGAGTTCGAGAAATGGGAGGGCTCGGTCAATCACATCGTCGCCCACGCCGTCAGGGAGGGAAGACTTCTCTATGAGAGATCTTGAGCAAGCCAGGAACCTCCTGGGTATGGCGGAAAAGGACTGCCGTGCTCTGGGTGGCATGGAAGACTCGGAGGTCTTCTCGCCTGAGATCTTCGGGTTTCACGTCCAGCAGGCGGTCGAGAAAGCACTGAAAGCCTGGTTGTGCTGCGTAGGATCACCGTTCCCACGAACCCATGACTTGGATGAATTGGGCGTTCTGCTGGAACAGACAAACCAGAAGATTCCCGGTTTCCTGCCCGCGTTGTTGGAGTTCACCGATTTCGGCGTGGCTTTCCGCTATGAGGCATTCCCGAATCTGGAAGGCGATATAGACAGACGGGATACCATCGATGGGGTCAGCCGCCTGCTCCAATACGTTCGGCAGATTCTGACGGAAGCAGCTACTTGACCCTCCACAAGCATCCGGAGGAAACACCGCTTCACGGAGTGTTGAAATGCTCAAGACCAATCGATCAAGACGCACCGACTTGTATCTGTTCGTTCTCTCGCTGCTGCTTTGGGGGCAAGGGCGGTCGGAGGCCCAGACGCCGACGCCACCCAACACGCCGGCGAAGATCGTGCGGGACGGGCAGACCCTGCGGATCGAATACGACGATGCGGTCCTCTTCGAGGGGACGATCCGCTCGGAGGGTCGCACCCTGGACGCAAGGGAGGTCACAAGCCAACACGGCGAAGCCATCGATCAGGCGTACAAGCTCTCCGGTCGCGGCATTCGACTGGCCGGGACGATCACCGCCGGGACACAGTCGTTCCCCTGCGAGGTGGACCGCAAGCAACGTGGGGTCAGCGACGTCGTCCGCCACAGTTCCGGGCTCAGCCACAGCCTACTGAACCGGGCGGTCTACGACCGACAGCAGGACTGGGTCCTGTCCGTCGACTACTTCGCGAACGTCGCCATCGAGCCGACGACGCAGACGGACCGCGGGAACACGTACTCCCTCAGCGCCTCGGGGGACGAGATCACGATCCGCTTCCGCCCGCGATACTACCAGATACACCGCGGCCTGAAGTACTACGAGCCCTGGACCTACGCGATCCGCGACCCGGTCGTAGGCTGGTGCTCCTGGTTCGCCTACTGGAACCGGGTCACGCAGCAAGACATCCGGACCACTGCGGACGTGCTGGCTGAGCGGCTCGGGCCGTATGGCTTAACCTACCTGCAGATCGACGACGGATACCAGCAGGAGCCCATCAGCGTCCCCGAGCACTGGCTGCACGCCAACGACAAGTTCCCCGATGGGATGGGCGACCTGGCCCGCTATATCGTCTCCAAGGGCCTCAAGCCCGGTATCTGGACCAACGTCGCGTTCCATGACCGCGACTGGGCGATGGCCCACCGCGAGTACTTCGTCCGCAACGACGCAGGCGAGCCCGCCTACGGCAACTGGGTCGGATACGTCATGGACGGGTCGAACCCCCAGACCATCGACACGCTGATCCGCCCGGTCTATCGAGGGTTCGCCGATACCGGCTGGGTCTACTTCAAGCTCGACGCCCTGCGACACCTCCGCTATGAAGGCTACAACAGCTTCAGTGACTTTTTCGCGAAGAAGAACGCGGACCGCGTGGAGGCATTCCGCAACGTCGTCAAGGCGGTCCGCGAGGAGATCGGGCCGGACAACTACCTCATGGGCTGCTGGGGCGTCCGGCCTGAGCTGATCGGACTGATCGACGCCTGCCGGGTCGGAGACGACGGCTTCCGCCTCGACTGCATGGCCCAGTTCAACTCCTTCAACAACGTCGTCTGGCAGATCGATCCCGACCACATCGAGCTGACGGAGGAGCAGGGCTATCGCTCCTGCCTGTGTACCTCGATGACGGGCTCCTTGTACATGCTGACCGACAAGGCGGAGAAGTACCGCACGGAGGTGATCGAGCCCGCCCGACGGACGATCCCGGTCCTGGTCACCCGCCCAGGCCAGATCTACGACGTCGATCCGACGCGTTCGATGTTCCTCGACCGCGTGGACACCGAGATGAGCGGGTCCGGCCCGCGCGTCTGTGACGCGAGCAATAACGCGCCATACGACCTGTACCTGCTCGAGATCAACCGGCCGTACGAGAACTGGGTCCTGCTCGGTCGATTCGACGAACGCAAGTCCGCGATCCAGATGTCCGAGATGGGACTCGACCGCGACAAGGAATACCTCGTCTTCGAGTTCTGGACCAAGTCCTTCGTGGGCCAGTTCAAAGGCCAGATGCCGCTGCCCAAGATCGATGCGAAGTACGGCTGCCAGTTGTTCTGCTTCCGCGAGAAACAGGACCATCCGCAGCTACTGGCGACGAACCGCCACATCTCCTGCGGCGGCCTGGAACTGGACTCGCTCCAGTGGCAGGACCGAACGCTGAGCGGCGCCAGCCGGGTCGTCAAGAAGGACACATACACGCTGTACCTCCACGAACCAGAGGAGTTCCGCAACACCCCGTTCGACATCGACCTGACCGCAGGGGAAGTCACAGCCTCGCGCAGATCCGGCGCCGTGCTCCAAATCGACATCCGCTGCCCGGGAACCGATGCCTTGGGCTGGAGCATTCGATACAAGTAAAGGGGGAGAACGTCGAAGGCGATGAGAGCCAGATGCTGCAAGTGCTGAAACGAGCCCGGAGACTGCCAAGTCCGAACAGCCGACACGTCGCCATCCGGCGCCGCCCACTTGACTCCGGCTCCAGTGTCATTGCAGCCACCGGGGATCGAACAGTCGGCGCCCATGCGCGACCCCAACGATGGCAATCTTGTCTTCGTCTATGATCTTGTACAGAATTCGGTAACTGAAGACTCTGAGTTCGCGATACCGGTCCTCCCCCAGTTCCGGAATCATCTTGCCAATCCTCGCATGCTCCTTGAGCCTGCGAGCTTCTCTGATGATAAGCTGCACGACGCGACGAGCCTGAAAAGGCGAGTCTTTCTCGATGAACAGGCCGATCTGCTCCACCTGTTCGATGGCCTTGATTGTCCAGATCACCTCAGCCATTTCGCCAGTCGGTTCTCCACCTCGCTGTGGGTCAGTGTCCTCCCATCCTCGATATCTCGTTCGCCTCGCTCGATACACTCCAGGACATAGAGATGGTACTGGATGTCCTCGAAGGTCGATTCCTCGGGCATCCGCGATATCACTTCGCACGCCTTCTGCTTGATGGTCATAGGATACTCCTGACTGTAATGGTGCGTCCAAAGACATTCTACAGCATCCCCCGCCCCCAGGCAAACCGAAGCGGCAAGTGGTCCTCCCGACCAGCGACGTACTCTGACGACACCTTGCAGCACGAAACTCCAAGTGCTTCGGATTTCCGATTGGTCGGCGTGGCGACCCTGGATGCCCGAGAATCCACATATCCCCCATCCTGGAGGGGATTTTCTTATTGAATCCACTCGTGTCGAGGGTAGAATGAGCCAGTGTCAGTCGCAGAAGGTAGGAGGTGCCGCCCAAGGACTCCTCGACCATCTGTTCAGTGCGCTCGGCAAATAGGGTACGGCGAGATCGCTCGCGCGTAGGAACAGACTGCCGGTGTTTTCTCGGGAGGAGACAGAGACAGGGGTTTCGCAGACCATCCATTGCGATGACGCATTTCCCATAGTGAACCACTGTGACCGCTTGATGCGGACGCAGGAACAGCTTCCAAGAACCGTTGCGAAAACGGAGGACAAGAGCCATGAAGAGACTCACAAACGCATTGGTCGTCGGATGTGTACTGACTGTTCTGCTAACCAATACTGCGCCCGCGGAGGACATGGGCCCACTCTCCTGCGGCGAGACCGCCAGCGGCGAAATCGCCGCCGCCGGCGAAGAGGACACTTGGACATTCTCGGCCTCGGCCGGGGATCGTGTTCTCCTCAGCGTCATGACGACCTCGGGGAGCCTCTATCCGTACGTAGTCGTGTATGCACCGGACGCCAGCCAAGAAGCGGCGGCCTACCGACATATCAACCGGGAAATGAGCCAGACCGGAACCTATACGGTCGTGGTCTATGATGGAGACGCAGACTACAGCGACATCTCCCGCGACGACACAGGCCAGTACAACATCACATTCCTGAATCTGGAAGGTTGTTCCTGGCCGAGTATCTCCTGCAACGAGACCC
>JAXDBU010000185.1:0-53621 GCA_034678485.1 Sedimentisphaerales bacterium
TTGGTGGGCAAACGTCGCGGACACCGTTTGGAGTTCCGCCTTCAGGCGGGTGAAGACCGCGTAAACGCGGAACTCCGAACAGGCCATACGCCGATATGCTGCCCACCGAATTAACGTGGACGGCGTACTACGGGCTGGCACCTACGACGGAGTTGTCATGCTGAACGAAGTGAAGCATCTGGGCAACGAATGCAAATGGGCTCCGTTCTTCAGCCCGGCCCAGGTCCCTTCGAAAGACTCAGGGCAGGCTCTTCGCTGCCGCTCAGGACGACAGAGTCATCCGCAGAGTGCTTATCACGCACTGCTTGAGTTGAGAACGCTTGAGATTGCATACTTCTTGCGGTAGACTGGAACGCGATTCGTTGTTCCGATTCCATTGGGCACACATGACTCTTTGTGACAGGTGAGGGCTTATGACAACTGAATTCACGCGCAATTCCAGTCCTTCGTTGAATCGTCGCAGCTTCCTGGGTCTCGGCGCCGGCGCAGTCGCCGTTGGAGCGAGCGGCGTAGGCAGTGTTCAAGCCGCCCAGACGGGCGTACCGCGAGTCGTCACTCCGCCGGCGGGCAAGCGCATCCTGCTGGCCTGCAAGCTGGGCATGCTGCCGAAGGAGATCGAAGGCAAGAAACTGACCGTCGTGGATCGGCTGAAGCTGGCGGGCGAGGCCGGCTTCGACGGCGTGGACTTCGACCAGGCTGGGGAATTCACGCCGGAGGAGGCACGCCACGCGGTCCGCGAGTCCGGCGTGTTCGTACACAACGCGATCAACCACGCCCACTGGTCGCAGCGACTGACCAGCGCCAAAGAAGAAGAACGCAACCAGGGACGCGCCAATATCGAGCACTGCATCCGCGTCTCGCACGCAGCCGGCGGCAGCGGCGTACTGATCGTCGTTGGCCAGGGCGCTGACGGCCCGTCGGATGAGATCGAGGAGCGCGCCTGCCAGGAGATCAAGAAGCTGCTTCCGCTGGCGGCCTCGCTGGGACAGATGATCCTGATCGAGAACGTGTGGAACAAGATGATGTACGACCACGACAAGGGGCCGGAACAGACACCCGAGCGGTTCATCAAGTTCGTGGACAGCTTCAACAGTCCCTGGGTCGGGATGTACTATGATGTCGGCAATCATTGGAAGTACGGCCAGCCGGGCGATTGGATTCGGGCGTTCGGGCGACGCTGTGTTAAGATGGACGCCAAGGGCTTCAGCCGGGCCAAGAACAACTGGGCTGAACTCACCGGTCCCGACGACGACCTGCCCTGGGCCGATGTCCGCAAGGCGCTCGAGGAAATCAATTTCTCCGGCTGGGCGACCGCGGAAGTCGGCGGCGGCGATCTCAAGCGTCTGACCACCGTCCGCGAACAGATGCAGAAGGCGTTTCTCGGGTAACGAGATGCCCGCCCAGGGCGGGGATGATCCACGACCTCGCCGCAGCCCAGCGAAGGCGCCTATGAACATCGAGTTGTACGATTGCCCGTACTGCAACACATCGGGCGTCTTGCCCACGTCGGACAACCGATGCCCCAGTTGTGGGCACCTGCTGACCGAAGAGAATCAGGGCAGATCGTTGGCCTGCCACGCAGCGGTGCAGGAGACCCACGAGGCGGACACGAGGTCATGGTGTGCCGGTGAAGAAGAGCGGCGCGCGAGGTCCGTCCGTCGGGGGCTGAGTATAGGCATGACAGTAGTCGGTGCGGTCGGACTGCTCTTGAGTCCCGTCGTTCTCGTAGGCACGGCGTTGGCTGGGGGCGAACGCAGCGGAGCACACTGGCAGGTTTCGACGAAGGCCGCGGACCGAGCGATAGAATGGGCAGCGACATGCCTGCTGGTAAGTTGGCCGATCTTCGAGGTCGGATTTGGGATGTCTGGGGCTCGACTCGTCATCCAGATACTGGTGAGAATCCCGCTCTACGGATTCATCATTTTGATGCTTCTCGTCCTGGCGATCGGTACGCTCCTCAACAACTGCACATTCCCATAGGCTGTGCGAGTGAGGTTTGCGAGCCCCCCGGTGTGCGATCCGCAGGGCACAGTCCGCCTGCGAAACATTTTCTGCTTTCGCCACCGATTTTTTTGTTGACATCTACTACGTATCGGAGTACTTTACTATGGAGTAGATGAAGCATCGAGGTTCTTTGCCGCGGAGAAACGGATCATGCAACGCAAGTCACTGGACGATCTGGGTAAACTGCAACGGGCGGTCCTGGAGACGGTGTGGAACCTGCGAGAGGCCAACGTACACCAGGTCCGCGAACGGCTCGGCAAGAAGAAGAAACTCGCCTACACGACGGTCCTGTCGGCCATGCAGAAGCTCGAGAAGGCCGGCTGGCTGGACCATCGGGCCGAGGGCAAGACCTACGTCTACTATGCAACTGCCAGCCGGGACCAGGCGGGCGCAGGCTCCGTTCGCGGCCTGCTCAAACGCGTCTTCGCGGGTGACGCGATGGCCATGTTCCAGCACCTGATCCGAGAGAGCAAGCTCAACGCCGACGAGCTCGGCGAGTTGAAACGTCTGATCGAACAACGAGAGGAACAAGAGGAGGGTGAACGATGACAAGCGAAATAGCGACACTGTGCCCGTGGTTTGGGCCGCTCGCATGGCAGAGCACGGTCTGCCTGACGGTGGGGATTGGAGCAAGCACCCTTCTGCGACAACGGGCGGTTCGCGCACACCAGATTCTGCTGTTCGCGATCCTTGCAGCCCTCGCGATTCCCGTGCTCGCGAGGATCGCAGAGCACAATGACTGGGGACTATTCGTAGCGGAGCGAACCGTCCCCACGAACTCACCTGCACCCCTGCCTGCGGTCAGGGAATTCGCAGTAGCCGGGACAGCTACCCCGAACGTCGCAATCACCGAGTCCGGCCCCGTGGCACAGCGGGCAGAAGCAGCCGCCTCCCCTGCCGCCGGGATGACGCTGCGACAGATCGTGTTGCCGGCGTGGTTTGCAGTCAGCTCAATCCTGCTGTTCCGCCTGGTCACCCGGTTCATTCTGGGTGTGAGCGTATCATCTCGATCCGTGCCTGTGCCTTGTGCCGCCATGGAGGACGCCCTGCGTAATGCCCGAGAGAGGTTGGGAATCGATGGTCAGGTCGTCGCCCATTGCAGCGACGACGTGCGGAGCCCGGTGATCTGGTGCTGGGGCCGGCGGGCCATTCTCCTGATCCCTGAGGGTGCGCCGCGGGACGAGTCGTTGGATTGGAGGAGTATCGTCTGCCATGAACTGGCCCACTGGAAACGCCGCGATCACATCAGCGGGCTCTTCACCGAATTGGCGGTCTGCATTCTGCCCTGGCAGCCGCTGCTGTGGTGGGGACGCAAGCGGCTCATGGACTTGAGCGAACAGGCGTGTGACGATTGGGTCATCGCCTCCGGGCAGGCAGGCACCCGTTACGCCAGGACGTTGCTCGCCCTGACCCCGCAGGGTTCCGCCGCCCTCGTGCCCGCTGTTGTCGGCGGCCGATCGGGCCTGGGCACGCGCGTCCGGCGCATTGTGACAGGCCAATGCGCCGATCCACACAGTAGCTTGCGCTGGACCCTGGCGGTCGTGGCCGTGACCGCATGCCTTTCGCTCGGCATCGCCCTGGCGCAGACACGGCCTGCTCCGTCGGACGGCACGAGCAGAACCGCCCTTGGCCACGGCGCCGCAATCGTGCAACCGGTATCCGCCATGCGTATCAGGGGCCGTGTCCTGGATCCGAACGGTCAGCCCATGGGGGACGACCCTGTTGCGATAACCGCCCTGCCAGTGACATGCTATGCGGTCAGGCCGAATTCCGAGGGGGACTTCGAGTTGCCATGGTCGCCCGACTGGACGAACGACGGTCAGACTCCCCGCCTGCTGGTGCGGGACGAAAGAAGGGACCTGGCCGCTCTCGTGGAGATACAGGACCCATCCACCACGATGATCGTCCGGCCCGAGCCGGCGCTGACGATCACGGGACGAGTCGTCGACCCGAATGGCCGGCCGATCCCCAAGGCCTTGACGATGCTGTCGCTCGCCGACAGGTTCGCCTGCCGGGCGCCGCTGGCCGCCGTGGGCACAAACGACAAGGGGGAGTTCAAGATCGAGGCGATCCCTTGCCGACAGGCGTATGAATTGAGCGTCCAGGCCGAGGGTCATGTCACGGGCTCGAAAACCTTGAGTACGACGGATACGTCGGCGAGAGCGTTCGACACTGGGACCATTACGTTGACACCACAGCGTCCCGGCCAATCCGCCGAGGACCGATACCCCAATCCCAACTGGAGGAAAGACTTCCAGCGAACCTATCGTCTGGATGAGGGAGAAGTCCTCAGGCTCGTCAAGCCCCCCTTCCTCCCCGCCCGCCAGGATTACGAGATCGATGCTTTTCTCTCCTACGGATTCGGTAGCGCCGCAGAGAATCTCCACTGCGTGACAGGGAATACGTGTTACGTCTGTTCCGGGTACTTCTGGGATGGCCAATTGAAGCACGGCGCCATGTTCGCGGGCCAGAACTTGCCAAGACTCCAGACTGTGCTGAACTCGATTCTCGCAATCCCGGACTACGACCTCAGTCTCTCCGAGGAGATGCAGCACACCCTCCTGCCGAAGGGCGACTGGATCGTCCGCAAGGGAGCGTCTGCGGAGGAGCGGATCAAGGCCCTGGAGCAGATCATCGCTTTGGAACTGCCCCGGCCGATCCATTTCGAATGCCGGCCCGCCGAACGCGATACGATCGTGGTGACGGGCCGCTACGCCTTCACGCCTTTGCCCGACAAGGATCCAAACCGGCTGCTAATCCTTTCCGACAGGAAGACGGCGACAGACTCGTTGTTCTCGGGCGAGGCAGATTCCCTCTCCCAGCTTTTCGATTGGCTCGCCGACGGGATCGATGTGGCCATAGACAACCAGAGCGAGGCTCCGACCAACAGGATTCCGTATGCGTACGATCCTCCGCTGTGGTCGTGGCGACGCAACGCAATCAACAAGGAGAAGGACCTGCCGCTCCTGCTGGACAATCTCGCTCGACAAACGGGGCTGCAACTCAAGGTTGAGCGACGCACCGTGCCGATGTGGTTTGTCGTCGAAGGGACTGATGGCTGACCGGCGAGTTTCGTATGCCCGGGCGCCGGCCCCGAAAAAATCTTCGGCCGGCGCCCTTTTTCTTGTTGACATCTACTATGTGCCATAGTACGATAGGCCATCGTGGAAAGACGATGGTCCTGATCGTAAGGAGATACGGCGATGGGCAAGGCATCACTCGACAGTCTGGGAGAGCTTCAACGGGCGGTTCTGGAGATCGTGTGGGAACGGGGCGAAGCCAGCGTCCACGATGTCCTGCGTCAGCTCGACCACCGCAAGAAACTCGCCTACACGACCGCGCTGACCGTCCTGCAGAAGCTGGAAAAGGCCGGCTGGCTCGAGCATCGCAGCGAGGGCAAGAGCTACATCTACACGCCCGCCGTCAGTCGGGAGCAGGCGGGCGCGGGCTCGGTGCGAGGATTCCTCTCGCGGGTCTTCGAGGGCGACGCAGTCGCGATGTTCCAGCACCTGATCCGCGAGAGCGACCTCAGCGACGAAGAACTACGAGAGCTTCGTCGCATGATCGACGAGAAGCGAAAGGAGAGGAAACCATGATTCCCGAGATACTCGTTGAAGGTCTGTGGCCGCTGTTGATCGTGCAGGCGACGCTCTGCATCGCAGTGGGTCTGACAGCCAGTTTCTTGCTCAGACGTAGCGCAGCCAAGGCACATCAGGTCCTGCTCATCGCCCTCGTCGCGGCCGTGTTCACGCCGGGCGTCTATGTCGTCGTGAGGCACTTCCAACTCGGCGTGCTCGCGTCGGAATCGACGTCCGTCTCGTATGAGATCATGGAACCCGTCGCATTGCCTGACGCGGCGGTTCCCAGTGCACCTGCGACGGAGGTCGCATCTGAACCCGCCTGCGGCGTTGCGATTCGGGAAGGAACTGCGGTAACACCTCTGCCCTGGGGCTCGATCTGTCTGGCGGGCTGGATTGCACTCACAACGATCTTGATGGGCCGACTGGCATTACGATTCACCCTGGGATTGCGATTGCTGACGGTTGCCCGTCCGCTGGATAACGAGCGACTGCAAAGGGTCCTTGAATCTGCCGCCACAAGGTTGGGAATCAGCCGGCCGATCCGAATTCGATGCACCGAGAGGATCAAGAGCCCGATCATCTGGTGCTGGGAGCGACAGCCGGTCCTGCTCGTCCATGCGCGAGCGGCCACCCATCCGGACGGCGTGGATTGGGCGGGCATCTTCTGCCATGAGCTGGCGCATCTGAAGCGTCGGGATCATCTCAGCGGGCTGTTTGCGGAGATTCTGGCGGCGCTGCTTCCGTGGCATCCGTTGCTGTGGTGGGCCAGTGCTCGGCTGGCCAGGCTCAGCGAGCAGGCGTGTGACGATTGGGTCCTCGCGGCAGGCCAGAATGGCGTGGATTATGCGGAGACGCTTCTGGGTCTCAGCACCCAGAAGCAGATGGCTTTTGTCCCAACAGTAGTCGGAAAGGAGAAGACCATGAGCACGAGGATACGCAGAATCATCAAGGATCGTTGCGGCGACCCGAGGGTCGGAGCGAAATGGATGGCAGGAGTCGGTCTCCTGGCGATCCTGGCGGTCGTGAGCGTCGGCTTCGCCCAGCGCCGACCCGCCGCACAGGAAGGACGGGAGATCGCGATCACGGCGGAGCAGCCTGCACTCCAACCACTCCAGCCGGTTGAACAGAAAGAGCGAGCGGTCGAAGGTATCGCCGTGCAATCCACACCGGCGGAGCGTCGGGAACCAACGCCGGATTGGCAGCGGGAAATCCTGCAGCGCAAGCTCGACGAGCTCGTTGAACAGATCCGCGACAAGGAGGCCATGCTCCGCGAGAATCGCGATCTGCCCCCGGAGGAAAGAGGCAATCAGGAGTTCGAACTGGATCTCCTTCGCGAGCTGGTCGCACAACTGGAGCGACGACTCCGGAACCTCGAAAGGCCGGTGCCCAGGACCGCGCGCGGGACCACACAACAACGAGCGATGGAGGATGATCTCGCCCTTCGCGGAGACCAATTGGAAAAGCGGCTGCAGGAACTCACGGAAATCTCCGAGCACTTGGAGCAGAGCCTTCAACGGGCCGGCGACGGCAATCCTGACCTCAGGCGCGATCTGGAGATCCGATTGGACAAGACGCGTCAAGAGATCCGACAGACTGAAGAGGAACTTCGCAATGTCGAGAACCGTCGACAGGCACGGAATCCCGTGGCGGAGCAGCCAAGAGTCGTGGAAACCCGCAGACGCCGGGGGGGCAGCGATCCGTACGGAAGCATGTATGGCGTTGAGTCTCGCGGGGGCACCATGTACGACGCTCGCGGGCCGGCCCGTACGGAACAAGACAGGAACAGGACCGAGACCCGGGTTTACGCGTTGGAGCGTCCCAGCCCGGAGAAGATGCGAAACATCGTGGAGGTCCTGAGTCGCCTGCCGGAAACCACGGTCACGCCCTTCGCCGACAACAAATTGGCGGTCGCCACCACCGCGGAGAACCATCTCCGCATCGAGGGGATCATTCAGAACTTCGATCGAGAGAAGCCTCCACTCGATGTCCAGGTCCAGGACCTTCGCAGTCAGATGCAGGGCTTGCAGGAGCAAATGCAGCAGATGCAGAAGCTGCTCGAACAACTCGCCCAGCGCGGACCGAGGACTGAAACGCCGGCGGAAGCCCAGGAACCCTGAAGGTACTGAGCCTCCCGAACGGAACGACAGGCCAAGGCCTCCCCGACGCCAATCGTCGCGGAGGCCCTTTTTATTTCGTCTTGCTGGTTCCCACAGCCTGGGCAGGGAATGTACAATAGCGAACAGCCGGCCGAGGAGGGCCGGAGGATGGGTAATGCGGACACACCGTTGCCGGTCGCGTTTGCGCGACTGCGGACGGCTCCGCGAAGGCTCTATGGAAAGGAGAAGGTCATGAGAAAAGGACTTCGCACCATCACACAGTTGCGGCACACGGCTGGGGGGATCCGGATTCCGTGCCTGTTCGTCACCGGCGCCGTGCTGATCTGGGCATCGGGCGCCGTGATCGGCCAGGAGCCGGCGGGCGAGCCGGCGCCCCAGGTTGTCCCGCCGGAGACCGCGCCGCCGGCCGAGGAAACCCAGTGGGAGCAACAGTGGCAACAGCAGATCGACGAGCTGAACCAACGACGCCAGAGCCTGGAGGAGGCCCTTGGCGACAGCGAGGGACAACTCCAGAAATCCGAGAATGAGCAACGAGAACGCCGGCGACAACTCGGCAGCCAACTCGACACCCGCCGCGCCGAAATCCGCGAAGCCGCTGCGCAGACGATGGAGTTGCAGCGCGAACGCCTGAGGCGGAATTACCAGCGGGAACTCGAAGCCCTGGAGACGACGCAACAGGAACAGGCGCCCGCTGACGATCCCAATTGGCAGCAGCAATGGCAGGCGCAGATCGACGACTTGAACCAACGTCGTCAGAGCCTGGAAACAGACGCAGCCGACATTGAGAAGCAGCTCCAGGACTCGGAGAACGAGCAAAGAGAACGCCGGCGGCAACTGAACGATCAGATGGAAGACCTCCGCGCCCAAATCCGCCAGACCGCCGCCCAGACGATCGAGCTGCAACGAGACCGGCTGAAACGCAGCTACCTGCAGGAACTTGAAGCCGTCGAGCGGGCCTACCGTGGGCAGGCGGGAATCGCAGAGGCAATGCCCCTGCCGCCGTTCGGTCCCGAACGAATCGAGCCATGGCGACGCGAGGTGAATGAGAGCCTCGACACAGTCCGGCGGGAACTGCTTGAGATTCGCGAGCAACGGGAGCAGGACACAGACCAGCGGCAGGAGATCATCGAGCGAATCACCGCGATGACGAGGCGTGTGGCCGTGTTCATGGAACGCGTGGAGCGGACGGAGCAGGCGGTCAAGGAAGGCCAGGCCGAGCAGCGGGAGATGAACGAACGACAGGAGAATCTGACCCGTCGTCTGGAGGAATCCGTGGTCAGCCAAGAACAACTGGCGGGTCGCCAGGAGGAGTCTGCCCGTCGGCAGGAAGAGCTCTGCAAGCAAATCGAGCAAGTGGCCGAACAGCATCGCGTTCTCCGCGAGCGGGCCGGGGCCCTGGCGGAGGAACTGCGCCGGGACATCGAGCGGCTCAGCACCGAGATGCAGCGGATGGGCCAGACGGTCGGGCGGATCGAGCAGGAGCGAATCCAGGCCGAAGAAGGCCTCCAGGCACAGGTCGGGCAGCTCGGCGACCAGGTGCAGAACCTGCAAACGGAACAGGCCCGGACGCAGAGCGCCGTGAATTGGATGCTCTCCCAGGGCAACCGCAGCACCGTGGGCAGCGCCGGACGCACCTGGGGCTGGTAGCAGCACAGAAGAAGGTGAGAAGGTAGGAACGTGAGAAGGTCGGATGGTCCGGTCTTCTTCCACGCTTGCCCTCTCACCTTCTGATCTACTCGTCTTCTTGTGACTTGCTTCCGCGGGAATGACAATCCGGAGTCTCCGCGAACCCCGATAGCATGCGTGTAACTGCGGTCATGCACCCCCTTCCTCCCCTCGCAGAAATCTCTGCCTATCTACGAATTTTTTCGTTGATTCATTACGAATTCATTCGTAGACTGCCGATATAGAGTGCGAACGCAACGCGGATCGATCCAGGAGAACGACGATGGCGCGAAAGAAGAGCAGCGGACCGACGGATCGGGAAATGGCCATTTTGGGCGTGTTGTGGGAGAAAGGCCCGAGTACGGTTCGCGAGGTCCACGAGGCCCTCGACGCCGACTCCCAGACCGGCTACACCACCACGCTCAAGCTCATGCAGATCATGGTCGAGAAGGGCCTGCTCGTCCGCGAGGACGACGAGCACAGGCGAGGACACGTCTACCGGCCCGCCCTGTCGGAGGAGCGGACGCAGAAGCAGCTCATTCAGGACCTGCTCGACCGGGTCTTCGCGGGCTCCGCGGAGAAACTGGTCATGCGGGCCCTGTCCGCGAGAAAGGTCTCGCCCAAGGAACTCAAACGTATCCGAGAGATGTTGGATCAAATGGAGGGAAAGTGAGTATGTCACTGTGGCAAGGTCTGCTTTCCGAAGGCGTGGTCGTCCGGCTGGGCTGGACGCTCGTACACTTCCTGTGGCAAGCGACGGCGGTCGCCCTGCTGCTGGCGCTGCTGCTGAGGTTGTTGCGACGCGCCGCCGCGAATCTGCGCTACGCGGCCGCCTGCGGGACGCTGCTCCTGATGGTGGCGATGCCGCCGGTCACGATGCAATTCATCGACGTCCCGGGGCCTGTAGCGGAGGGGGGCCCCTCGCTTGAGATCGTGACACCGCCAATGCCGGTGGTCATGCAGACCGTGGGTGCGTTGCCGCCGTTGCCTGCCGCATCCCCCATAGAGGTGGCAGACCTGACCGTCTCGGTCCCCTGGCGTCAGAGGCTCGCGACCGCCCTGGAGCCTGCGCTGCCTTGCGTCGTGCTCGGCTGGCTCGCCGGCGTCTTCGGCCTGTCCGCCTGGCACTTGGGCGGCTGGGCCCAGTTGCAGCGATTGAGACGCCGGATGGTCCGCGACGCAGGCGATGCCCTGCACACGACGCTCAACGAGCTTGCGACACATCTCCGCGTCCGTCGGGCGGTGACCCTGCTCGAATCGGCGCTCGTCGAGGTCCCCACCGTCGTCGGCTGGCTGAGCCCGACGATCCTGCTGCCCGCCAGCGCCTTGACCGGCCTGAGTCCCGACCAATTGAAGGCGATCCTCGCCCACGAACTGGCCCACATCCGACGGTACGACTACCTCGCGAACATCGTGCAGACCGTGGTCGAGATCCTCGGCTTCTACCACCCCGCAGTCTGGTGGGTCTCGCACCGAATCCGCGTCGAGCGGGAAAACTGCTGTGACGACCTCGCGGTGCGCGTCTGCGACAACTCGCTCCAATACGCGAGGGCCCTGGCGTCGATGGAGGAGATCCGACACAGCCGGAGCGAATTGGCTATGGCTGCAAGCGGAGGCAGTCTGATGGCCCGCATCGCCCGCCTGCTGGGCCGACCGGTCGTGGACGACCGGCGTTTCGCCTGGCTTCCCGGCCTGATCGCCCTGCTGCTCGTCGTCGGCGTCGTGATCCCCGCGGCGTTCGCGCTGACCCGTTCGGCCCCGCGTGAGCCCGAATCCCAGGCTGATGCCACCTCTGCCTCGGCCACCGAGAGTCAAGATGCGGCAGATTCTGCTGAATCAGCCCCGACTCAGATCCAGGTCAGGCTCGTCCTGGCGGAGCTCTACGCTGACGCGGTGCTCGATCCGCAAACAGCCGAGGAAGCGGCAGGGCTCCTGGTACGCATCTCGGCCCACGACGGCGAATCCATCGCTCCGCCGACCCCCGAAGAGCTTCGGCGGCCTTTGGCGGATGTACTCTCCACATTCACTCCCGCGCCTGGCCGGGCCAGGGAATTCGTCGATCTGCTGCGCCGCAAGAAGGATTGTGTGGCACGCACGTTGTCCGCTCCCCAGGTGACGAGCCTGTCGGGCGAGTCGCTGCAATTCACGATGGGCGACATCCCAGGCCCCGATGAACCGCTGCCCCAGGACGATGAGTTCATCTTCGTGCGATGCGCGCTGACCGCTACGCACGTCCCGGACCGGAACGCCATCCGGATGGATATCGACATGCTCCGGATCTACCTTGCCTACAAGATCGAGGATATGAATAGTCAACAAGTCCCATGGACGCTCAAGACCACGGTTCTGGCGGCCAATAATGAGTGGATGACAATCGCCGACAACCTCCTGAGGCGGCTGGACAGCAGCGGAAGGAAATGCATCCAACTGCCGCTGGTCCTCGCGACAATCGTTCCCGACTCCGAAGCAAAGGATATGGACACGCCGGGCACCGTGCCCATGATACCCTCGGCAGACGGCACCATTCACCTGCCGCCAGGCATGGGCGGATTGCGTCCGACGACGACGCCTGACCCGATTGCCACTTCACAGCCGGGTGCGCCCACGCTGGACGAGCCCGCTCGCACACAAGTGCTGTTGGCGTTCACAGTCCTCGATGTCGTCACTGATCGTCCGCTCGACGCGGACGCAGCGGCCCAGGCCAGACACTCCCTGATGAGAGAGCAGCCCACCGAAGGCAGCACAGCTTCCGCTTCTGCGGCGCCGCCGCTCGTGGAGGAACTTCTGCTGCCCCTGCGGGATGTCTTCGCCCGGTTCGCACCGATCCCCGAGAAGAGCAAGGAACTCACCGATCTGCTGATCTCACGCGGCTATGCGGATGTGCTGAGCAAGCCCATGATTCTGACCTTCGCGGACGAGCCCGCGTCCATCTCGCTGGGAGAGCCCGACGGTCCCAATGCCGCCAACGGGCACATACGTTTGAGCGTCACGGCCCACGTGCTGGACGAGCAGGACGCCACCCGATTGGAAATCGACTTCGGGTATAGAGATCGGCGCGCAATGGACGATTCCGACGATCCGAACCGCCCCATGTCGAGCACACAGATCGCCTCCACGCTCGTGGTCC
Organism: Sedimentisphaerales bacterium; assembly: GCA_034678485.1. Classification (GTDB taxonomy): domain Bacteria; phylum Planctomycetota; class Phycisphaerae; order Sedimentisphaerales; family Anaerobacaceae; genus PLanc-01. The sequence continues at coordinate 12,495 of JAXDBU010000185.1, forward strand.
CCAACGACGAATACGCAGCCATCGTCGGGCTGAACCCTGCCGCGCCTGGCGGCAGCATGCGCATGCTGTTGATCGGCCCGACAGAAGTCATCCGGCCGCAACGCACAGTGGGACAGGCCCCGAACACAAACGCACAATCGAGGAGCGACAGTTCCGGCGCTGCACCGACGGAAGACTCCGCCGCAAGAGCGGAAGAGCGCGGCGGTCGCCCTCGCCAAGTGTTGCTGGACACGCGCGTGGTGGAGATTGATCGCAGTAACCTGACAAAGCTGGGGATCGAATTCGACTGCCCGATCTCCTGGCAAGGACAAGTCCCGAGAAGTGGCGATTGGACAACAAAACTCTCGCTCGGTTACGTGACCGACCAAGCATCGACGAACACCCTGCTGACAAGACTGAACCAGCTTGAGGCCGCCCACCACGCGGAGATTGTGGCCAATCGCCGATTGAACGTCCAAGACGGACATCCGTTTCAACTGGAATCCATGCAGGACGAGTGGATCGCAACGACGCTGACGGTCGATCCCGATTTGTACTTCACAAGTACCGACGAGGATGTCGATTACAGAACGGTCGAGAACATCACGCCGCACCTCATGGACAACGACAAGATCACCCTCGATGTGGAAGTCGGGACGTTGAGGGAGTTGCGTCTGGAACATCTCCCCGACGACTTGTCCACTGTGAGACGCCGTCAGGCCAAGAGCAGAATCACTCTGGAAGACGGCGGTACCATGGCCATCGCAGGATTAGTCACATACTCCGGCAAACAAAACGGCAAATCTACGAAGAAGGTCGCGATCCTCGTGACGGTACACGTTGTCCCACAGACGAGCGAGGTTACTCACCCTGTGCAAACAGGCCGCGCTCGCGCAGCCCAGTCAGAAGATTCAGGCGTCCTGTATGGCCGCGTCCTGTTCAGAGACGGCACGCCGGCGGTGCTCCAGCCGGCTCCCAGGCCGGGGGCACGTACCCGGATCGCACTGGCCATGAAAGGCAGGAGCACAGAGGTCGCCCAGGTGGATGACGAGGGGTACTTCGTGCTGCGCCTCGAGGACACGCAACGAGAGGCACTCGCCGCCCACAGCGAGGGCGTCCACCTTTGCATCGATCTGCCGACGGATCGCAAATACCCCTGGGAGGGCGTGGCCGTGTTCCCATTTGAGAAGCTGGGCAAGACGAAGCAGGACGCCGGCACGATCACGGTGAGACGCACGCTGCCGACGATCACGTTGCCGATAGAGCTGCGCCAGGGCGGTCCGCTGCCGAACGGCTGGCACCTGGAGTACCAGCGCACCCCAGCTACCGGCAGAATCGAAGAGATCCTGTTCAACGCCGAAGTAGTCGATTCGCGTTTGGGGTTGAAGGTGGGCGAGGTGCCGGGCGACGAGGAATTCGTGATCTACGACCCGAATGGCAAGGAGATCGAGAGGTTCCGAAGCCAATCCATGATGGCGATGTACAAGACCGTGCAATACACCCTGATCGGGCGGAAAGGCGAAGGGCGGAATGCCGACGACTGGCGAATCGTCCATGGCCCGTACATCTTGGACATGACCCGCTCCGGCTGGTACAAGCTGACCATAGACCTTGGAGGGACCCCAGAGACAGACCCCCAGGTCAGGGACCCGAATCTCGCGACGCCTGCCGTCGGAACGTAGAAGCGTGGGAGCGTGGAAGCGTGGAAGCGCGTCTACGGTTGCCCCGGCGTTGGGGCGGTGGCCCGCCAGTTGGCGGGGTCGTTGCCGCTGTCGGTTGCGTCGAAGTTGATCCGCACCAACGAGTTGCCTCGGCCGTCCGCGCCAGTGGGCCACGGATCGACATCGCTGTAGACCATCTCGTCCACAACCACCCAGCCATCGGCGTCTGTCAGGTCCTCCGCAGATAGTATCTTCTCCAGAGCCAGATACTCGCCGGCGTTGGAGAGGTCGCCCTGCCAGGGCCCGAAGACCTGGACGCCTGCGGTCAGTTCCGCGCCATCCGCGACGGCGACGAGTGCCGCCAAGCGGGAGGTCTCCACAGCCGGGTCGAAGCCGACAACCACGATTCGCCCGCCGGCTGGGATCGAGACGCCTGCCGGGAAGCTGTATTCCACCGCACCGTCCAGACGCCAGACGATGGCCCCCTCGGACAGTGTCACGGCCTGACTCGTCGGATTGTACAACTCGACGTACTCGTCGTTCGGATCGATCGGATGGTACATGATCTCGGAGATCATCACATCGAGGATCGGGGTGGCATTTGCAGAGCCCTTCGATGGCGTGATCCGCAGCCAGTACGGCCCGCCGTCGGGGTAGCGGCCGCAACTGATGTCCAGCTCCTGAGCCTTGAACGAGATCGCATCCACGATCCGGTCCTCGCCCGTGCCTGGCACATAGGCGAGCACGACCTCTTCGCCATCCCAGCCGAGACCGAAACCATCGATATGGTCGAAGCTCTTGAAACCGCCGGACGCGATGGAACTGCTTGGAAGGGCCCACTTCGCCGGTTCGGAAACGTCGTCGCTGAGGTACCAGCCCGCCAGGCTCACTGCGGAAGCGGTCGGATTGTACAGCTCGATCCAGTCGCCGCCACTGGTGGCGTTAGCCATGAATTCGTTGATCACGAGCGTCTGCGTCACAGCGGGATCATCCTGGCCCGGCGAGCCGGCCGAATATGTGCTCGCCCGCCAGTTGCCGGCGTAGTTCAGAGACCCTTGGGGCTCGTCCGCCAGTGCCGAGTCGAGCGGCACAAGCGAGTGACCGCCGCCGTCGGCCGCGATCGGCCAGAGTGAGCCGTCGCCGTACTCGAAGTCGGCGATCGTGCCATTCCAGTAGTCGGCGAGCGTGACCTGTTCGCCACGGTTGGTCAGTTTGCCCTCGTACTGTCCGGCGATGAGGCTCGATAGGGCCGAGCCGTAGCGGGACTCGAATGCGCCCTGGTTCTTGACGACCAGGACGAACTGCCCGGCGCCGAGCGCCGTGACCGCGCCGCCGGCGAAGTCGAAGGCGATCCCGTTCGTGAACGAGACATTGCTCAGGTCGAGGGTCTCATCGCCTGTATTCTTGAGCTCGACGAACTCGAACTCGTCGCCGTCGAGCGTATCGCTGGGCAAGGGGTTGTACATCAGCTCCGTGATTCGCAGATCGGCCAGAGTCCCGGCGGCAATGGGCTCGCCTGCGACGAACTGGACCGGGTCGGACCAGTGGCTCCATCGGCCGGTGGTGTCCTTCATCTTGCAGCGGACGCGGTAGGTGCTGCCCGGCTTGACCACGGAGCCTGGGATCATCAAGTCGCTGGTGAACGCAGCCAGCTCCCCGCTCTCCCAGATCGCATCGATCTCGTACTTGCCCGGCGTCTTCTTGAAGACCGCCATGGTCGAGGAGGACCCGCTGCCTGACGAGGTGGGTTCTTCAGCGGTCAGTCGGAGATCGACGAAACAGTCCGAACTGCTCGAGATGTCCATATTGAGCAACTGGACCGCCATCACGTTCTGGCCTTGGACCAGGTAGGCAGCGGGATTCCCGAGGTTCGACTCTCGGAAGCTCCGCTCATTCGAGATCGCGGACAGAGCGGTGGCGGTGTAGGGGAGTTCCTCGCCCGGCACGTTGTCCTGGTAGACGAGGGCGCCGTTGAGCCAGACGTTGACGCCGTCGTCGTATTGGATTTCCAGAAGCAGGTCGCCGAGACTGCTCAGGCTGCTCACACTGAAGGTCTTTCGCAGGTACACGCACGTGTAGGCATATCTCATGTCGCTCAGATTGGTCGCGAGGAAGGTCTCGCCGAAGCCGATCGGCGCGTTGCCGGTGAGCCACTGGGAATCGTCGAAGCCCGGAAGCCGCCAGGCGCCGGAGGGGGTCGAGGGCTCCGCAAGGCCCTTGAAATAGCACCAGGAGGCGCCGCTCGAAATCAGCGTCGTGCCATTCCCGGCCCCGGTGGTCGGCGTGGTCTGCGCGTGAGCACCGGCAGTCACCTCCGCGATTCGCCACTTCATCGCGGCGAACGTGCCGGCCCCCTGCGGATCGCTGAAATTGCTCGTATGGAAGGTCAGTCCATTCGCAGGGAAATCATCGGAGCAGGTGGCCGTCGCCGTCGGCGTCGATGGGATGAGCGAATCGGCGGCCAGAGCACTCATACTCTGACCGGTCGAACCGTACCAGTTGCGCATGTTGTTGGCCGCATAGGTGACGTAGTCCTTCATGATCTGGACCATGCCGCGGAAATCCTTGGTGGAGGCCTTCTGATAGAACCGGCCCTGTCCGGCCTTGCTGGAGTTCACGTAGCCTGATGTCATGATCGGGTTATAATCCCACATGGCGCGGTCGGCGCCGACGAAGGTCGGGCCGCCGGTCGGCGGATCAATGATGTTCGCCAGGTCATCGAGCATCTGGTACGCTTGGTCGTTGTTGTAGAACAGGTCCAGAAGCTCTCTCATCCGGTCCTGATACTCGATCTGGATGTTGGCGTTGTTGAAGATCGCGGCGCTGGATTTGAAGACATCCTGGCCGTTGCCGTACATGTTCTCCGCCCACGTCAGGTCCACATCCCAAGGCAGCATGGACCACGTGGCCGTCTCGGGATTGAGGTAGAAGAACCAGTTCTTGCCGTAGCCGATATCGCCGTGATGGACGCCTTCCACGACACAGCGGTAGGCGTAGTAGCTATCCAGATTGACGTTCTGCCGCCACCAGGTCTCCTGGGGCCTGCTGTTGTAGCCGCTCATGAAGGCATTCAGGTCGGACCTGTTGGTGACAGCGGTCGGGCCCTGGTTGTTCAGCTCGCCACTGTAACCCTCGATCTTATACAAGTTGCCGTCGGGCAGGCCGTGCTCGTCGAGGAATCGGCCATCCATCTGTTCGATGGTCATGTAGAGCCCCCAGAAATCCCCCTCGTACTGGGTGGCGCCGACCTCATCGGCCTCGTCGATCACGCGGAAGTGCACCCAGCTTGTCTTGGGGGCATCGCAACCCATCAGGTTGAAGAGCTTGAACGAGGCGGCCTCGAACATGCCCTGCTCGCCGCGATGCTGATAGTCCCCTTGCTGGATGCAGGCGGAGAAGTTGATCTTGGCCCACTTCGTGTCGTAGTTGCGCCCGTAGTCGTCGCGAGCCTGGAAATAGTGGCCGCGGTTGAGATCGAACTTGAGCATGTTCTTGCCCATGGAATAGCGCCAACCGCCGCCGCGGGCCCGGAAGTGGATATGGTCGTAGACCTCGCCGTCGTAGATGAGGGTTCCCGCCCATGGGTAGTCGCTGCCGCCGTACTGGCCCTTCCGGGCGCCGGGCATATACAGGGCATCGAGGACGTCCTGCTTCTTGGCGATCAAATGGTACACAGGCAGGCTCCGCATCACCTCGGCACTGTACGTCACAGGGGTCTGCCCGGATCTGACCGCGCCCTGCCACCCCGGGACGCCGTCGTAGACGAAGTACGCAAAATTCGGTTGCGGATCGTCGTCATAGGGGACTGTCACGAAGCCCCCGAGACTATCCACTACGACGATCTTGTAGCGGACCAGCCGGCGGTGCTCCTGCACCGACGCAGGAATCTGGAAGCTGAAAACATCGTCCTCGGCAACGGTGTCTCCATCCAGACCGTCGTCGTGCATCTGCGCCGTCGTCCAGTTCGCGCCGTACTGCGCGTCGTCGATCGTGACATAGGCGCCGGGGACAACCACCTGGTACATCAGCCCGACGCTCTGGATGCCGTCCGGCGCCGTGATCTTCGCGCTGATCGTCACGACCTCGCCGGACAGGGGCTGCTTCGGTGAATGCTGAACCTGCCGAATCACAGGCAGAACGCCAAGGGACAGCACCCCACTGTTGGCGACGATGGGCGTGGGCAAAGCGGACCGCCAATTGCCGCCCAGGTCGTTGTCCGCGGTCGCCTCGATCAACTGCATGGAGCCACCGGTGCCCGACGCGGTGGATATCGGGTCACCCACCGTCGGCCAGGGAAAACCAAGCTGGTAGCTGACTTCGTCGACCGTCTCGCCGGCAGCATCGGACAGGACCACATGGTCGCCTTCGTTGTCCAGCTTGCCCCCGAAGGGACCCAGAACGCGAGAGGTGTAGGCCGCCTGTCTCAGCGAGGTCCACTTGGCCTTGACGTCGTCGAGGTCTTGAACCACAACGAGATATCCCCCTGCAGCCAGGCTCGTGCCCGCCGGGAAGGTGAAAAAGACACCGCCGTCGAGTCGCCAGCCGTCCAGACTGATGGCCTCCGTCCCAATGTTGTAGAGTTCGACGAACTCGACCTGCTCCGTCTTGACATCGGGATCGACGTGCAGCTCGTTGATGACCACGTTGGCAGCCGCCCGCGTCGCAGGACCACCGAGCAAACAGAAAGCCACCGCCAGAACAACGAGAGATGCGAACCTTCTTGCTGTGAGCACGTTATGTCCTGTTCCTTTTGGTTACTCTGTATGCTGGGTTGCCGAGGCAATCCACAACCAACATCCGCCCTCGCAGTTGTGATCATTTTACCCAACTTGACACCGCTTCGTCAAGACGGAACGGCACGTCACGCATTCTCGGACCTGACCACGCGCCGGTCACGGCCGGGCCAGCATGACCTGGCGCAGCTCCCGCCGGTTGCGCCGAAGCCATTTGGTCTTACGCAGGATCATCTCGAGAAAGGCCGGGCCGGAATGACTGCCGAAGAACCCCGTCGCAGCCACCGGCAGGACCGCCTCTGCGATCATGGCCTCGACCATCAGGTCGATCAGGCCGTAGCGTTTCCGCTCGCTGAGCCTGGTGACTTCGTGGTACCCATTGAAAAACTCGAAGAGCCGGTCCTTGTTGAAGTGAGCGGACCACTGCGTCGGGTCCGGCCGGTCCCCCACGATCGAGAACTGCAGCATCCCGTTGGCGACGTCCGTCACGGCGGGCGCGCAGCGGATCGAGTCGAAATCGACCACCGCGACGACCTTGTGCCCGTCGAACAGGAGGTTGCCCGGGTGCCAATCGCCATGGACGACCTGCCTCTTCCAGGACCGGAAGCCGGCCTGGTTCACGCGAGCGCACGACTTCTCGTAGCGCAGGAGCAGTTCGTCCGCGACCGCGTGCATCCGGCGGGCGGCCTCCGTCCGCTTGTCGGAGCTGAGGAGCTTCAGGTGCCGACGGACGAGAGCCGCATCGTGAAAGCACCAGGGCGACGGTTCATCGTGACCCTTGAAGTCGGCCAGGTGCTTGTGGAACAGGGCCAGTTGCCGACCAGCCTCACGAATCGCTTCGGCCGAGCCGTCGTAGCGGGAACCCTCGACGTACCGGAAGAACTCGTAGATGTGGTTGTCCATGCTCAGCGCGGTAGCCCCCTCGTCCATCGTCGCCAGCAGGGTCGTGACAGGGAAAGCCTTCCCGGCAAGCTGCTTCTGCACTGCGTGGGCAAAGTCCACCCGTTCGAGATTATCCCGCCCGCGGGGCCGGCGTTTGAGCAGATAGGTCCCTTTGTCCGCGACGACGATCACCTTCGGCGCCTTGCTGTTGCCCACGGACAGGGGCCGGACCTGATGCACGATCCCGACGTCATAGCGACTCAGGACTCGCACCAGCTCCTCCGAAGAAAAATGGGCACCGCCTCTGGCCATACCTCCATTATATCGACAGTCGAGGGGTCCGGCTTATCCACAACCCTTTTGCCCTCCCGCCCAAGCCCGATAACCGTCTGGCCCTCGTCAGCCGCGGGATCGCGTCACTGCCTGTCCGGCAGGGAAGGCTTTGGCTTGCCCTGAAGGTAGTTCCGGCGAGTGACAACCTTTCTGCCGGACTTGTGTTCGAGCTGCCGACGGGCGTTGCCGGCGATGGTTCCGCCTTGGCGCTGGGGATCGACTGAATGATGCGGAAGGCGCTCTCCGTGTTGACGCAGTCGGTCCTGTAAGTCTTGCCATCGGCGGAGGTTAGCTTCAGTTGTACACAAAGTGTGGACAACTGGACTTCGCTGTTCTTCCGCTCGCGAGCCTTCATCATGTTCCAAAGGAAGCTCTTCGCTCATAGTCCTGTCTCCTCATGACCTCCGGATCCGCCCGGATTCACTGCGTCTCTCTGGAACACATTCTCAATCGGCGTAATCGGCGGATTCATCTCGTCTTTCCGTCCGGTCAGAGCCATGTGCCCGCTTTCACCGCTTCGTAGCTCGCTTCGAGTTCCGCCTGCACGAGGATCAACGGCGCGATCCGCCTTGCCATTTCCGTCACGTGCTCTGCCTCCTCGACCTTCAGCCCTCGCCCGAGGATCGCCGGTCAGGAAACCACTTTCTGAAGCCGCAAGAAGAAATCATGGACATCCTCGTGGATTTCCTTCGACGTCATGGCAGCAGCAATGGATTCACGCGACAAAAGCACGGGGGTGCTGCATTCCCTGAGACGATGGAACAGGGAATCACTTGCGTCGAACAAAAGCCTCTTTCCATCAAGCACTTTGAAGATGTTCGCTTTCACCGACCGCCAGGTGTCACCCTTGGGCAGACTGAGATTCTCCCCCTCGAAGAAGCGGTCGATAACATCACGGGCAGGGACATGCAACAGGTCTTCGCGTATGGCTCTTTTCCAGGCGTCAGGCACAAGAAGATAGTTCTCGATGTTCTTGCGTTTCCACTCAAAGAGCGCCGGATTCGCCGGCTCGGGGTGAAACGCTGTCTCGTCAGAATCGTAGTCAAAGACCATCAGTCGCCGCGCATCTGGCTTGTACTGAGTAACACCGGAGAAATGTCGGTCGGCGTTTTCTTTCATCTGCTTCTTGCTGCCGCCACGCATTGTCCGAATGCAGAACTTGTCGAACATATGTGTATGTTTGAGCGCCGATGCCCACGCACGCAGTATTCTCTCGTCCGTCTCGCCCTCCACATACAGGATGTAGGGAGAGTCCAGCACCTGGCTGATCTCCACATTTGAGACGTCGGCCATCGCCGCGAGAACGTCAGGCGTAGCTTGGGGACGGGTCGGACATCCCGAGAGAAGAGACACAATCTGTCGAGCGTCAACACCGCGAGCCAACTCTTCGGCGTGAGTGGCGATTAGGAACTGGACACCGCGTTCAGCCGATAGTGTCTTGAAGAAGTCGAGAATCTCACGTTGGAGATTCACATGCAGGTGTGCATCCGGTTCATCAAGCAGGATGGTCGTTGGCTGGTACCCATAGAGGAAGGCGAGCAATGTCAACGCCTGGTGAAATCCACTTCCTCCAGCGAGGAGATCGTAAGTCTTTCGTCCTTGCTTGTATTCGCACTCTATTTTCGTAGCCCCCGGACGGTATAGCGGTTTCTGAAGCTCGACGGAAAACCACCGCTTGACAGCACCGGTCAGGGCCGCCCAGTCCGACCCATCCACAACCTTCCCGGGGACCGTCTCCAGTCCGTTGGTCGTCTGCGGCCCCAACACACGGAGCAGGAGATTCCGCAGAACACTCCCTGGCTGTGCCTTCCCCACCTGTTTTCTGATCGGTCCCATGTCACGCCATTCTTCTACGGGTTCAAGTCCAGAGAACGGCGGAACGTAGGCAATCCGCGGGAGCAATCCTCTCTTGTCCAGTTCCTTGAACTTCTCCCATCCGCCCTCATCCGGCAGGGCATAGATTGTCTGAGGCGACTCATAGCGGAGTTTGACACAGTAGTTCTGGGGCTCTTGGCCAGGCAACCGCCATGTTACGTCAAGCTGGATGTGAAAAAGCGATGGGGAGTACTTCCTCTTGCCATCTTTGACAATCGGAACGTTCTTCCGATCCGTCCGTTCGTGCCACAGCAGGTTGAACTCCGGCAACGGGAGGGCCGTGAAATCGGGAAGCAGGACGCGTGTCCCCGTACTGCCGCTGCGTTCCGCGCGGTGAAACTCACCTATGCAGAACTGCCAGATGGCCAACGCTTGAAGTACTGTACTCTTGCCACTGTTATTCCGTCCCACAAGCAGGTCAAAGTCAGTGAACTCGTACGACTGTTCCTCAATGCTCTTGAAGTGGCGGAGTCTTAGCTTGGTGATCATACCGGCCTCTTCTCTGATGCCATCGCAATACGGCCTCTTGCCGCTACTTACTGGCAATTCCACGTTGCGCCACGTCTCTCATGGCACAGGCTCAACAGATGCAAATCAGTGCCTGGCAAGACACACTACGCAACGCCCATAACACCCATCCTTGTCGTGTACATTCGTCGCGCATTATAGAAAAAACCTGACAAGAGGGCAAAGAGGAAAAGGCGGTGACAACCGATGGAATGGGGCATTTCTTTGCAGCATATGGGGGCCGTTGTGCCTTCGTTAGCTGCATGAACAGATAGCCCCCGGCAAGACTGCCGTGCAAGGAACGGTGAACTTGCGTCTACGACGGAACGAAAGAGTTGAGTGGGTCCCTAATTCACACGAGCGACACTGCCACCGGCGGGCCCGGTGTCAGAGGACCAGCATCCCGACGATGATCAGGATCGCGATGGCGGAGACCGCGCCGAGGACAAGGAGGTAGAGACGATAACGGGTGATGATCTCGTCGGTATCCGTCTCTCGCTCGACTTCGATGGTCTCGCCGTCTTCGAGCTTCTCGAGCATCTCCACGTCGAAGCGCTTGTGGGCCTGGAGGGGCGGATGGCCCTGGCGAAGGGCTTCGAGGTCCAGGAGCAGCTCCTCGACGTTGTTGTAGCGGTCCTCGCGGCGCTTGGCCAGCATGATCTCGATGACCTCGGAGACGCCGGCGGAGAGCGAGGTGTTGATGTGGTCCGGCGGGACGAGCTTCTCGCGGAGGTGACGTTTCATGATCTCCGCGGAGTCCTCGCCCGTGAAGGGAACGCGGCCGGTGACCATGTGGTAGAAGGTGGCGCCCAGGCCGTAGATATCCGCTCGGCCGTCGATGTCGATCTTGCCGCGGATCTGCTCGGGGGCGATGTAGTACGGCGTGCCGTAGGCCTTGCCCTCTTCGCTCTGGGCAGCTTCGATATCGGTCGTCTCGCGGGCCAGACCCATATCCGCCAGCTTCACGACGCCCTGCGTGTTGATCATGATGTTCTTGGGCTTGACGTCGCGGTGAACCAGGCCGTGCGCGTGGGCGTGCTGGAGCGCATGGCAGACCTGGATGATGATCTCGATGGCCTCCTGCTCGCCGAAGATGTGCCCGTTCGAGATGTCGTCGGCGATGGTCTTGCCCTCGACGTACTCCATGACGAAGTAGTGGTAGCCGCCCGCTTCGCCGACGTCGATGGCCTGAACGATATTCGGATGGTTGAGCTTGCCCGCGGCCTGGCCTTCCTTGTAGAACCGCTGGACGTACTCCGGATTCTCGCTGAACCGACGGGGCAGCACCTTGATTGCGACGCTCCGATTGAGGCTGAGCTGCTTGCCCTTGTAGACGACAGCCATGGCGCCGGCGCCGAGCTTGCCGAGGATCTTGTAGCCGGGGATCTGCGTCGCGGCGACCTTGCTCTCTTTGACGCTGGTCTTGAGCCGTTCCGCCTGGCTGGCCGTGAGGTAGCCGAGCTGGACCATCAGGTCCTGTAGCATCAGTGGATCGGTCTTGCGGCGTTCCTTGCATTCCTGGATGGCCTTGCGCAGCTCCTCGTCTGTGCAGAGCCCCTGATCCACCGCCATTCGCCCGAATAGCGTGTCGTAAGAGGTCTCAGTACTCATTCATGTCGCCCTGGCTTACCCAGGGGTCGCATCCTTTCGGTCAAGAACCCAACGTCAACCCCGACTCGTACACCCGATAAAACCTCTGTCGCCGCGAGGGCTATTATGAAGTTATCGGGGCTGAAGTCAAACCATTTTTCCATCATTCTTGCGGGCACGATCCCCAATCGGGTTATCCTTCGGCGATTTTCCGGCACAGGATTAGCTGCTTTCCCGCAACGTCCGCAAACGCAAGGCTCGCCGGGAACTTTTGGGTTGACCGCACCGCCTTCTCCGCTACACTATGGCCGTCTGAAAGCCTCTAAGTATGCCAAGACAACTATAGGAGACCATAGGTGGGGTATAACTGCGTAGTGTTGGTCAAACAGGTGCCGGATACACACCGGATCACCGGCCAGGTCATGAACGACGACGGCACGGTGAACCGGGCGGCGCTGCCGGCCATCTTCAATCCGGAAGACCTCAACGCCCTGGAAATGGCGTTGCAGATCAAAGACCGCTTCGGCGGCCGGGTCACCGTCATCACGATGGGCCTGCCCGCCGCGACCAGGATTCTGCGGGAGGCCCTCTATCGCGGCGCCGACGACGCTGTTTTGGTAACCGATTCCCGGTGCGCAGCCAGCGACACCCTGGCGACCAGCTACATCTTGAGCTGTGCCGTCCGCAAGCTGGAGCACGACATCGTTCTCTGCGGCAGGCAGGCCATCGACGGCGACACCGCCCAGGTGGGTCCGCAGCTTGCCGAGAAGCTCGGAATTACCCAGATTACCTACGTCGAGTCGATGGAAGGTATTGAGGACGGCAAGATCACCGCCCGGCGGAACCTCGGCAACGGCTGGCAACTGGTCCGAGCCCCCCTGCCGGTGCTGCTGACCGTCACAGGCGACGCCCCCACGCCCAGGGTGGCCGCCGCCCGAATGATGATGAAACACAAGAACGCCCGGACGCCGGCCGAGATCGAGCAGGGCGCCCGCGCCGCCAACCCGACCGCGGATGATGCAACAGTCAGAAGTATGGCGAAGGAACAGGCTGATGCGCTGGCCAAGCGGGGCCTGCTGATCCAACAGTGGGACCTGACCTACCTCGATGCCGACCTGACATGGTGTGGCCGAAGCGGCTCGCCCACGAAGGTCCATCGCATCCAGAGCGTCGTCCTGGCCGCCAAAGAGAGCAAGGACATCGCCCCGACGGACGAAGGCGTCGCCGGGATGATCCACGAACTGATCCAGGACAAGATCATCGCGTAGATAGACAGAGGCAGACAGAGATAGAATGAGCTGCAATTGTCCCGTATGCAAATCAGAAATCACAGGCACAGGAGACATGCGCCCGGTCTCTGGCGCCCCCGGTGGTGTGGAGACCAGGTATCCCTGTCCACGCTGCGGCGACTTCTGGCTGCGGGATGACTTCGGGGCTGGTGCTGTGAAGGAGGTACTCCAGGATGATCCTCAGAAGACTGCTACGCTGAGTCATTGGATTCGGACCAAACACGAGTCTCTAGTGAAGAGAACCCCAGACGGCCAGTTCTGTCGAAGGTCGATCATCCTCGATGAGGAACTGATCGAGTCCATCATTCAGAACCCACGGCCGTCGCTCGCAGAGCAAGCAGACAACTTCGTTCGATGGTTGGGAGACAATTCGCAGGCTGGCGGCGATCGTGTTCGGCAAAGCATGTCAGCGGTTGAGGCGATTGTTGGGTCCGCGACCTCTCGCGAGTTCCTTCTCGTCTTCGACCATCTCAAGGACCAAGGGATCATCACCGGCGATAGAGAGCTTGACAAAGAGGCCAGTCCTGCCAGCCTAACGCAAATCAAAGCAACCCTATCGTTTGCTGGTTGGGAGCACTACCGTGAACTCAAGCGAGCTACTTCCGAGAGTCGCAAGGCGTTCATGGCGATGGAGTACAACAAGCAGCCGCTGGAAGACATCGTTGAGAGCGTGTTCAGGGATGCTGTTCGACAGACCGGCTTTGATCTGTTTGTGCTTCGCGATAATCCCGTGGCCGGGCTGATAGATAACAGGCTCCGCGCGGAAATCCGAGCTGCGCGTTTCCTGATCGCCGACCTGACGCATAAGAATCCGGGCGCCTACTGGGAAGCAGGCTTCGCTGAGGGATTGGACAAACCGGTCATCTATTATACGTGCGAGAAGAAGGTGTTCGAAGACTCTGAATGCAAGCCCCACTTCGATACTAACCACCATCAGACAATTCTGTGGGACTCCGATAAACGCGAGGACATTGCCAAGGACCTGAAAGCCACGATTCGAGCCACCTTGCCGGCGGAGGCGAGGTTGACAGATGATTGATGCTCGCAGAGCCTCCGAAATGAGTCTTGCCCGGCTCGTGCGTACCATCGTGCCCGGCAAAGCCCAACGCCCGGGGACTCTGTCCCCGGACCCCTGGCATTTTGCGCTTTTCGCCAGCAGCATGGTAGCAGAGGAAGGCGATGCCTCCGTACTGACGGCATCGCCCATGCCACCGGACTGCCGCGGCGCTCGGGTTGCTTGCCAGCAGAGCCCTGTCCTCCACAGCAGCATCTCCAGACTACCGACAACGCGATTCGCTGGCAAGAACAAGGGGCAAGGCGAGCGCATCTGCCATCCCGTCATGCTATTGGCCCAAAGCGAAAAATGCCGGGGGGTTGGGGGCAGAGCCCCCAAGCGATGGCAAGCGCCTACTGAATAGAGATTGCCATATATCGGTTTGACGAAGGAAGGACGACGAGAAACGAGAAATGATTGAAGTGAACAGACAAGGGGAAGTGTGGGTGTTCGCGGAGCAGCATGGCGGGCGGCTGGAAGAAACGCCGCTCGAACTCATGAGCAAGGCGCGACACCTTGCGGATATACTGCAGGTCAAGCTCGCGGCAATGCTCTTGGGCGACGGCGTCAAGAAACTGGCCGGCAAGCTGGTCAAGCACGGGGCCGACAAGGTCTACCTGGTCGAGAACCCTCTGCTCGGGGCCTATCAGACCAATAGCTACGCCAAGGTCATCCTGGACCTGATTCACAAGCATAAGCCACAGGTCGTGCTCTACGGAGCGACGGTGTCGGGCCGGGACTTGGCGCCGCGAATCGCCAGCGCCGCCAAGGCGGGCCTGACCGCGGATTGCACCGACCTGCAGATCGGCGACCATGAGATCACCAAGACCGGCGAGGTTCACAAGAACCTGCTGTTCCAGATCCGTCCGGCGTTCGGCGGCAACATCATCGCGACGATCATCAACTTCGACCGCTGGCCGCAGATGGCGACCGTCCGCGAGGGCGTCATGCCGATGCCCGAGCCGAACGCCAAACACAAGGGCGAGGTGGTCGTCGAGAGCGCCGGCATCGCGCAGAGCGACCTGCCCATCGAGATCCTCCAGCAGCACACGCGAGCCAAGAAGGTCGATCTCAAGGCCGCCAGGATCATCGTCGCCGGCGGCGCGGGCGTCGGCAGCAAGGAGAACTTCAAGCTGGTCTGGGACCTGGCCAACTGCTTGGGCGCCGCGCCGGGCGCGACGCGAGCCGCGGTCGATCTGGGCTTCATCGACCACGACCACCAGATCGGCCAGACGGGAACGACGGTCCGCCCGAGCCTGTACGTCGCGGTCGGGATCAGCGGCGCGATTCAGCACCAAGCGGGCATGGCCCAGAGCCAGAAGATCGTCGCGATCAACAACGATCCCGAGGCGCCGATCTTCAGCGTCGCCCACTACAAGATCCTCGGCGACCTCAACGAGGTCGTGCCGCGAATGATCAAGGCGATCAGGGAAAAGGGAACTAAGTAATTTACTATCTACAATTTACTATTTACGATTTGTCGCCGGCAGGGACTCCGTCTCGGGCAGTCAAATAGTAAATAGTAAATAGTAAATCATAGGATAGGGCATGGGAAACTTCTACCAAGACAACGACGACATTCGGTTCCTGTTCCGGCACATCGACCTGGCGCCGCTGGCGGAGGCGTACGAAGAGGGCTTCCGCTTCGCGAACCAGTTCGACTACGCTCCGCGAAACGCCGAGGAGGCGATCCGCAACTACGAGATGGTGCTCGATTCGCTCGGCGAACTCTGTGCGGACTTCATCGCACCGCGTGCCGAGAGCGTGGACCGCGAAGGAAACACCCTCAACGAAGACGGCTCCGTGACCCGGCCCAAGGGGATCACAGAGGCCATCGAGAAGCTCGGCCAGGCGGAAGTCTCGGGTTTCACGCTGCCCCACCGCTTCCACGGGCTGAACTTCCCGAGCCTCGTGTATTCGATGGCCAACGAGATCCTCGCGCGGGCCGACGCCTCCCTGAGCAACATTTTCGGCCTCCAGGGCATCGCCGAGACGATCAACGCCTTCGCCTCCGAGGAGATCAAGCGGAAGTACCTGCCGCTCTTCGCCGACGGCAAGGTCACCGGCGCCATGGTGCTCACAGAGCCGGACGCCGGCTCGGACCTCCAGGCCGTCAAACTGAGAGCCTTCCAGGACAACGAAGGCAACTGGTTCCTCCACGGCGTAAAACGGTTCATCACGAACGGCTGCGGCGACGTGCTGCTGGTGCTGTCCCGCAGCGAGCCCGACCGCGCCGGCGGACTGGGCCTGAGCCTGCTGCTGTGCGAACCCGGCCCGACCGTCCATATCCGCCGGCTCGAAGACAAGCTCGGCATCCACGGCTCGCCCACCTGCGAAATCTTTTTCGACAACACGCCGTGCGTGCTAATCGGCGAGCGGCAGCGAGGCCTGGTCCCCTACGTCGCGACGCTGATGAACGGCGCCCGGATCGGAATCGCCGCTCAGGGGCTGGGGATCGCAGAAGCCACGTACCGGATCGCACGCGACTATGCGGCCAGTCGAAAGCAGTTCTCCGTCCCCATCGAGAAGTTGCCCGCCGTGCGGGACATGCTGATCGATATGAAGATCGCCATCGAGGCCGGACGCGCCTTGCTGTACGAGACCAGCCGGGTCGTGGACCTGGCCATCAGCTACAACAATCTCGTCGAGAACCATCCGCCCGAGGACAAGGAAGCCCAGAAGAAGCTCAAGGACAACGCCCGAGTCTACAAGCGGTTCGCCGGCATGCTCACGCCAATGAGCAAGTACTACTGCACGGAGATGTGCAATCGCGTCGCATACGACGCGATCCAGGTCCTCGGCGGCAGCGGCTTCATGCGGGATTACGCCTGCGAACGACACGCGCGAGACGCGAGGATCACGACGATCTATGAGGGCACCAGCCAGTTGCAGATCGTCGCGGCGGTGCGAGGCGTTTGCAGCGGCACGACGGAGAAGTACCTCGCGGAGCTGGTGGCCCTGCCCTACGATCCGCAGGTGAGCGACCTGCTCGCGAAGCTGGCCGAAGGGACGTCGCAATTGAACGAGGCCATCGAATTCACGAAGCAACAGGGCAACGAGTACATGGACCTCTATGGCCGGCCGCTGGTCGATGTCGCGATCGACCTGATCAACGGCTATCTGCTGTGCGGCCAGGCCGGCACGAAGATCGAGATGAATGTCCCTGTCGCGGGCGGCGCCGCCAAGAACGGGCAAACCGTCCCGATGAAACAGCGAAAGCTCATGATGGCCAGACGGTACGTCGAGAAGAACGCCCCGAAGATCAAGGCCTTGACCGAGCTGGTCCGCCAGGGCGATAGATCCACGTTCAGCGAGTACGAGGCGTTGATCGGGCCGGTGCCGGAAGTGTAGGACCGATCAGGTCCGTGTCGCTTCGCCAAGAGCGAACCTATGCTGAGAGCAGTGATCTTCGATTTTGACGGCGTCATCACCGACTCGGAGATCCTGCACTTCCGCGCGTTCAACACGGTGCTGGCGCCGCACGGCTTCGAGCTCAGCAAGCGCGAGTACTACAAAGACTACCTCGGCCTGTCCGACAAGGACTGCTTCAAGGCCCTGATCGGCGAAGGTCGCCTCCCGATTCCGGAGAGCCAGGTGCCCGCGTTGATTCAGCAGAAGACGCAGGTCTTCGAGAAGCTGGCGCACACGGAAGGCCGGATCATCGAGGGCGTGCGGGAGTTCCTCGATCTGCTGGCCGGGGCGCAGGTCCCCATCGCCATCTGCTCCGGCGCCCTTCGTCCCGAGATCGAGCTGATCCTGGAAGGAGCGAGCTTGCGGGATCGTTTCGATGTCATCGTCTCGGCCGAGGAGGTTCGCCGCGGCAAGCCGGACCCCGAGGGATTCCTCCTGGCCCTCCAGAAGCTCAACCACGTCTGGCCCGATCCCATCGCGCCCGAATGCTGCGTCGTCATCGAGGACTCTCACTGGGGCCTCAAGGCGGCGCGAGCCGCCGGCATGCACACCATCGCGGTGACCAACACGTACGACGCCGCCCAACTCAAACAGGCCGATAAAGTCGTCCACCGACTCGACGATCTGACGCTCGACGACCTGCGAGGCATCTGCTTGTGAGCAACGTGCAAGAACTCTCCCCGTTCAGCAAGGCGGAAGTTGACCTCGATTGACTTGCCTGATACGATGCCGCGAGATCGTCGTCGGCATGCGACGGGAGATTCGAGTATCATGGCTTTCCTTTGGCGAGGAATCGAAATGAAGAATGTGCTTGCCCTGTATGTTGCTGCCCTCGTGAATCTTGCCCCGGCGTTTGCGGGAACGGAAGCCCGACTGCTGCGGTTCCCGGCCATCCACGCAGATCAGATCGTTTTCACCTACGCAGGCGACCTCTACACGGTCAGTTCCAGCGGCGGCACAGCCCGCAAGCTGACGAACAGCGATGGGTTCGAGATGTTCGCCCGGTTCTCGCCCGACGGTCAATCCATCGCCTTCACCGGCCAGTACGACGGCAACACGGAGGTCTACCTGATCCCCGCGACCGGCGGCATCCCGCAGCGGCTCACCTATACCGCCACGCTCGGGCGGGACGACGTGTCCGACCGCATGGGCCCGAACAACATCGTCATGGCGTGGACGCCCGACGGCCAGCGCATCATCTTTCGCTCGCGGATGCATTCGTTCAATTCGTTCCTCGGCCGGCTCTATTCCGTCTCGCTGACGGGCGAGACGCCCGAGGAATTGCCCCTACCCCGAGCGGGGTTCTGCTCGTACTCCCCCGACGGCAGGAAGCTCGCCTACAACCGCGTGTTCCGCGAGTTCCGCACCTGGAAGCGCTATCGCGGCGGCATGGCCGACGACATCTGGGTCTATGACTTCGAGACCAAGACGACGGAGAACATCACGAACGATCCTGCCCAGGACATCTTCCCCATGTGGATCGGCGAAAAGATCTTCTTCCTCTCCGATCGCGACGAAAACAAGCGGATGAACCTGTTCGTCTATGATACCAGCTCGCAGGAGACGCGCAAGCTGACGGACTTCGCCGAGTTCGATATCAAATTCCCGTCGCTGGGCGATACCGCCATCGTCTTCGAGAACGCCGGCCATATCTATCGTTACGACATCGAACAAGACCAGTGCACCAAGGTGTTCATCTCGATCGACGACGACCTCCAGGGCGGTCGAGGCGGACTGGTCAGCATCGCAGACAAGATCGGCAGCGCCGACGTTTCGCCCGACGGCAAACGAGCCGTGCTCGGCGCACGGGGCGACGTGTTCACCGTCCCTGCCAAGCACGGATCGATCCGTAATCTGACGACCTCGCCCGGCGTGCACGACCGCAACTCGCGATGGTCCCCCGACGGCAAGTGGATCGCGTACGTCTCCGACGCATCGGGCGAGAACGAGATCTGGGTCGTCCCCCAGGATGGCACTGGGCCCGCGCGACAGGTGACGAAAACCGGCGATTCGTACATGTACCGCATCGAGTGGTCGCCCGACAGCAAGAAGATCCTCTGGGCGGATAAAGCCCTGCGATTGCGATTCGTCAACGTCGAGACCGGCAAGATCACCGAGGTCGCGATCTGCGAGAGATGGGAGTTCAATCAGTACGCGTGGTCGCCGGACAGTCAGTGGATCGTGTATACAAAGACTCAGATGGCTTCGATGAGCAAGATCTACCTCTACTCGCTCGAAAACCAGACCTCGCACGAGCTGACCGATGGCTGGTACGATTCATCGAGCGCCATCTTCAGCTCCGATGGGAAATTCATCTTCTTCGTCTCCGAACGCGATTTTCTTCCGATCTACAGCCGGACCGAGTGGAACCACGCCTATCAGGACATGTCGCGGATCTACCTGCTGACGTTGGCGAAGTCGACGGAATCGCCTTTCAAACCCACCAGCGACGAGGTCGAAGTGAAGGCCGACGAGCAGGAGAAGAAGGACGAAGCCAAGGAGGAGAAGCCGTCCGAGGACAAGGATGAAACCAAGAAATCCGAGGACAAAGGCGAGAAGAAGAAGGACGAGCCCGAGCCGATCAAAGTCGATCTCGACGGGATCAAGGACCGCATCGCGGTGCTCCCGATCGCGGTGTCGTCCTATTACCAGCTCGGCTCCGCAGGCGACTCGCTCTACTACGTCCGCAAGGGCCAACTGTGCCTGTACGATCTGAAGGACCGGAAAGAGACGGAACTCGGCCACGTGGACGGCTATGAGATCTCCGCGGATCGCAAAAAGATGCTCGTCGCCTCGGGCGGGCGATACGCGATCATGGACCTGCCCAAAGGCGGGATCGACATGAAGGACGCGATGAATCTGTCCGGCATGGAGGTCGTTCTCGACAAGCGAGCCGAGTGGAATCAGATCTTCAACGAGTGCTGGCGTCAGATGCGGGACTTCTTCTACGTCCCGAACATGCACGGCGTGGACTGGCCTGCGGTGCGGGCAAAGTACGAACCGCTCGTCTCGTTCGTGAACCACCGCGCCGACCTGACTTACATCATCGGCGAAATGATCGGCGAGTTGAACGCGGGACATACCTACGTCGGCGGCGGCGAAGCCCCCTGTCCCCAGCGAATTCCGATGGGTCTGCTCGGCGCCGAGGTGACGCGCGACGACCAGACCGGGTACTACAAGATCGCCAGAGTCCTGCCCGGCGAGAACTGGGAGCGAGGCCGACGCTCGCCCCTGACGGAGATCGGAGTCGATGTCAACGAAGGCGACTTCCTCCTCGCCATCGACGGCCGCTCGACCGCGGACGTGAAAAACCTCTACGAACTGCTGGTCAACAAGGCAAACCGCCAAGTGACATTGAAGGTCAACTCCAAGCCGGAGTTGGAGGGTAGTCACGAGACCATCGTCGTGCCCACCGACAGCGAAGAGAACCTCTACTACTACGCGTGGGTCCGGCGCAACATCGAGAAAGTCAGCGAGGCCACGAACGGCAAGGTCGGTTACATCCATGTCCCCGACATGAGCGCCGAGGGCCTCAACGAGTTCGTGAAGCACTTCTATCCGCAGATCCGCAAGAAGGCCCTGATTATCGACGTGCGAGGCAACGGCGGCGGCAACGTCTCGCCCATGCTGATCGAGCGGCTCCGACGCGAGATCGCAATGATCGAGTTCGCCCGCAATACGGCCCCCGTCCCCGATCCGGAGGCAATGATCTACGGTCCAATGGTGTGCCTGGCCGATGAGTTCTCCGCCTCCGACGGTGACTTGTTCACCTACCAATTCAAGCACTACAAGCTCGGCAAGGTGGTCGGCAAACGCACCTGGGGCGGCGTCGTCGGCATCCGCGGCAGCCTGCCTCTGCTGGACGGCAGCTCCCTGAACAAGCCGGAGTTCTCGCGCTACGACGAGGAGGGCAAGCATTGGATCATCGAGGGCTACGGCGTCGAGCCGGACATCGTCGTGGACAACGACCCCGCCAAAGAATACGAGGGCATCGACCAGCAGCTCGACAAGGCGATTGAGGTGATTCTCGAAGAGCTCAAAACCAAGGAAAAGGAGATCCCTCCGCTGCCGGCCTATCCGGTGAAATAAGTCGAACAACAAGAAACCAATACGGGCCGGAAGAGAGATTTGCGCGTCTGTCACCCTTCGCGTTGCTCCTAACGACATGGGTCTTGTGAGACGCAGCCTCCTTCCCTTCCGACAGCCTTTCGTCACGGAGCGCATTGTGCTGACAGGCCGACCCGCACACTCTCGGAGGCCGGGGACATTGCAGGGTCAGTTATCAAGGAGGGAGGACGGATCGGTCGCGTCGCCAGCGGGTGAGCGGGCCGTCTTCGGGGTCGTTTCGCTCGCCAATCCTGTGGAACTCGTTCTTCTCCAGGACCCGCTGCGACGCGGGATTGTGCACGGAGGTCTCGGCGATCACCGCGTCCAGGCCGCCGTGAGTAAAGGCTTCCTCAACCATGCGACCCACACATGCGGATGCGTAGCCTCTGCCCTCGCAGGAGATCGCGATGCCGTAGCCGATCTCGACCACGCCCTCCACCGGCGCGCCCTTGAAACACCCCGATCCTACGATCAACCGCTGCGACTGGTGGCAGAACAGTCGCGGTGCATACCAGAACCAGTCGTGCCCTGCCTGGTATCCCTCCATGGCACACCGAGCGACAACGGCCGGAACCAGATCGCCGGCGGCACAGAGATACCCCCGGCATTCACGCATGGGCAGGCCCGACAGGATGCCCTGGACCTCCGTCGGGGTCAAGCGGATCAGATCTATGCCTTCGCGTTCCATCCGACCTCGACCTCACAATGATCGTGTCACCATGTCACAACGACGCGTCACGGCCCGACCGGGAAGATACTGGTCAACGGCTTGGCCTCGATTTCGCCCGTCTTCGGGTTCACCACGATCTGATCGACGAAGACGCCGTTCATGTTGCACGGCCGGGTGTCGTCGCCACGGATGGTCATCAGATCGGCGGCGCGGTCGTAGACCAGTTCGGAGCCAACGAAATTCCGGTGATCGGCCTCGCTGTCGTACTCGATCCCCTGAGAGGCGACGAGCGAGACCAGATCCATCCGACCCTCGGCAACTCTCTGCAGCGTCGCCTCGATATGCCCGGCGACGACCTGCGTCTGCGGACCGTACCGGCCCTCGACGAGCGGGAAGTAGTCGATCCGGAGCTGCTGTGCGTCATCGTCGGCCACGATCCGGTTCGACAGGGACCCGTACTCCATTGTGTCGAAATTGCTCATGCGGACATAGCACGGCTCGAGTGTCATCTCATTCGGGTCTTCTTTTGAGCGAATCGTCGCTTCGTTGTGCAGCCAGACGATGCCCGGACCCAGAGCAGTGAATCGGCCCGGGTCTGCGTCGTACTGCAGCTCGCGGGTATCCAGCGCGCCCCAGCCCAGGAGTTTGCCGGAAACGCGACGCCACATTCGTACCGCGACGGGCGGAGCCGCCAGAGGATCATTCGAGATCGCAGGGGCCTCGCCGGCGTCGGCCACGAACCTGCGGACATCCAATCGAACATCACCCGGCACGTTCGAATCGATCACGACATCCATGGTCAGGCGCGGCGCGGTCAGGCGATGCTCATCGTCCGCATTCGGATCAGATTTGTGCAGCGTGGCGATGCAATCCCCTTCCAACACGATCTTCCTTGACGCCGCGAGATATCGCACCATTTTCTTCGCTGTCACGACGGCGGGCATGGGCGTGCCGCCGGCCTTCTCGCCGAGCCGGTTGGGGTCGATCAGGAGTTTGCCCGCGAACGGGCCGAGGATCGTTGCATCACTCGTCGAGTAGTCATAGTCGATGCGTCGCGCGATGACCTGGTTGGGCTCGGACGAAGCAATCTCTTCAGGAGCACTCTTTGCGAGCGAATTGTCGTCCGCATCGGACGCAACGGACTCCGCAACTCGATGGGGGCCATTCGTCAACGTGACGGCGACGCCTCCATCGCACGTCACCACGGTATCATACAATTCCTCCGGTATGGCATTGATGGCGATGTGCGAGGAAGCGGTGGTGTCCAGGGCATTGACGACCGGTCCGGCGGCGGATCGAGGTGTATTCGGATCGACCGCCTGCCGGCGCGCGGGGGCACGCTTGCGCGACTGGGACCACTGGATGTTGTCGATGGCGAGGACGTCCTTTGCAAGACCCACACCATAAGGGCTGCGCAGGCGAACATTCTCACGGAAGACGCACCGATACACGTCCACCGGCGGCGCATTCGAGTCGGCCGAAGTCGCTGCCTGCTCTGCCTCTGCAGCGACGGAGACGCCATTCGAATCCTCCGAGACCGCGGAGCCACCCGCAACGCGACGTTGGGAATCCGATGAGCGAGCCTGGAACATCGCTTTCAACTCACTGCTCCGCCATCGCAGACTGTAGAGATCGAAGACCCTGAATAGCTCGATCCGGCTGTCCCCTGTATTGTACACCATCTCCATGCCGGTGCCGGTGAGCCGGACGGCACGAGAGAGAAACCGGACGGCGCCGGTAGACGAGCACAGGGATTTCTCGGCCAGAAAGCCCACATCGTCGAGGTGAATGAAGCACTCCCACGGATTGTCCGGATCCGTCGGGGTGAGATGGATGACGACGTTGCCGAAGAACGAGGCGTCGGTCGGCATCGGCCGACCGAACGTGTCGTCAAGCCGGACCCTGCCACGGTCGGCGGTCACCCGGCACACCGCCTCGGGAAGGAACTGCTCCATGTACGGCTTGGTGACCTCCCGCTGATCGCCCTGCACCTGGATGAGTTCGTGGAAGCCGAATCTCCGGTCGATCCGCCCCGTTTCATCCCGATGCTGGAACTCCGCTTCCTGAACGCCTCCCACATCGACACCGGCAATCGTGCCGAGGGCATCGTGGACATTGGGCTCGTTCGCTTCGGCAACGGGCGCCGGCCTGTCGGCTTCGACCACAATCGGCGGCGTGCGATTGAATCGCAGGTAGAGCAGGAACACCCCGGCCAACACGGCCAGTGCGACGGAACCCACAGCGAGTTTGCGCACGTTCAAGCCCATCATCCGCACCGACGACAATCAGGTCAGGTACCGCTCCATCAAGCCGGCCCACCGGCCGGAACCCTTGAGAATATACTCGATTACCTCGCGAACCGCACCTTCGCCACCCCGGTCATGGGTCACGTAATCCGCATGCTCCCTGAGTTCCGCCACCGCGTTGGCCACCGCCACGCCGAAACCCACGTACCGTACGATCGGCAGGTCCATCAGATCATCGCCGACGTAGGCCACCTGCTCGGGCGACAGGCCAAGCTCCGTCAGGAGTTGCTGGAGGGCAGGCAGCTTGAAATGGCAGTCCTGAATCACACAAGGGATCTCCAACTCCTTTGCCCGATGGGCGGTCGCCTGGGAAAACCGTCCGCTGAGCAGCGCCACCTTGAGCCCGGCCCGCTGCCACATCCGAATCCCATGCCCATCCAGGATGTGGAAGCACTTGCTTTCGGTGCCGTCGCTGTGGAGGATCAGACGACCGTCGGTCAGCACGCCATCGACATCGAGTGCGAGCAGCTCGATGACCCCAAGATTGGGCTCAGGTTTTCGCTTCATGGCATACACCGCACATCGTTTTCTCACCCCACGACCTTGATCGTCACGATGTCCTGCACGTCGATCAGTCCGACGGGCCGGTCGCCTGCGTCCACGACCGGCAGTTCGTCGATTCGATACTTGTGGAAGAGGGCGGTCGCCTCCGCCGCAAGGGCGTCGGCCCGGATCCTCTTGCAGCCGGCAGTCATCACGTCGCCCACCGTCAGGTCGAAGACGGCGGCGCCCTGCCGGGCCAGGAGCCTCCGCAGGTCCCCATCGGTGATGATCCCGGCCAGCCGGCCTTCGGCATCCACGATCATGACCGCGCCATGGCGTTTCACATCGCGGGTCCTGTCCAGCATTTGACGGATCGAGTCGCCCACACAGGCAACGGGCAGCTTCTCTCCCGGCCGAAACATCATCGACTGCTCCACGGTCATCAGCTTGGCGCCGAGCGATCCGCCCGGATGGAAGCGGACATAGTCCTCCACGCTGAAGTGGCGGGCCTTCATCACGGTGAAGGCCAGCGCGTCGCCGATGGTGAGCATACAGGTCGTCGAGACGCTCGGCGCCACGCCCAGGGGGCAGGCTTCGTTCACCTTGCCCATGCACAGGACCACGTCGCTGTGATGACTGAGGGTCGAGTCGCGGTCGCCGGTGATCGAGATCAGCCTGATCTGGAGCTGCTTGACGAGATTGATCAGGCGGGTGATCTCATCGGTCTCGCCGCCATAGCTCAGGACCATCACGATATCATCCCGTCGGAGCCGGCCGAGATCCCCGTGCACCGCCTCGGCGGGATGGAGGAAATGACTGGGCGTACCGGTCGAAGCCAACGTGGCGCTGATCTTGCGTCCGATGATCCCGGCCTTGCCGATTCCACTGATGATACACGAGCCGCGGCAGTGGTAGATCATCTCCGCCGCCCTGGCAAACTGCGCGTTCACAACCGGCGTCATCGAAGCGATGGCCTCGGCCTCCGCCTGAATCACGCTTCGCGCATAGTCAAGATCGAATTCCACGGTCTTCGGCCTCCCTGCCGGCTACAGCTTCACTTCTCCGCCGCGGTCGTTGAAGCACACCAACGCTCGTTGCTCACCGGCATAATCGGGAGATGAGTGAACGATAATCCGCTTCTCGGTCGCCTGCTCGATCTGGGCGATGGCCGCTCTCTTCTCGTTCTGGAGGAACTCTCCCACTTCCTTCGGGACCGTCAGCTCGATGCGGCGGATGTGCTCTTTGGACACTGCCAGGTTCAACAGGCGGATGATCTCCAGCGCCAGCGACTCATGGCTTTTGACGAAGCCCGTGCCGGCGCAGTGGGGACAAGCGAGGAACGTGCTGAACTGCAGAGACGGTCTCATCCGCTGCCGCGTCATTTCGATCACCCCGAACCGGCTGATGTGCAGCAGCTTGGATCTCGCGCGATCGGTCTTCATCGCGTCACGGAAGGCCCGCTCGACCTCTTTGCGGTGCTTGGCGTTCCGCATGTCGATGAAATCGCAGACGATCAGCCCCCCGAGGTCTCGGAGCCGCAGTTGTCGGGCGATCTCGGAAGCCGCTTCCAGATTGTTCTCATAGGCCGTCTGCTCGGCGTTCTTCTGCTTGCGGAACCGGCCGCTGTTGACGTCGATGGCAACCAGCGCCTCGGTCTGCTCGATCACGATCGAGCCGCCGCTTCTGAGTTCCACCTCGCGCGACTGAATCTTGGCGATTTCGTCTTCGATCCCGTACTTGTGAAAGACCGGGATCTTCTCCTCGTAGTGGATGATCTTCGGCTTCAGACGCGGCGCTGCGATGGAGAGAAAGTCCTTGATCTTCCGAACCGTGACATCCGAATCACACACGATCCGGGTGATCTCGGGCCCGAACGTATCCCGCAGGGCGCGGATCACAAGGTCCGATTCGAGGTAGATCTCGCCCGGCGCCTTCTCGCTTTCCATCCGCTTCTGGATGGCCCGCCAGAGCCGGTCGAGGTACTTCAGATCGGCCTGAATGTCGCGTTTCGAGGCCCCTTCTCCCGCCGTACGAATGATGAAGCCGTGCCCTTTCGGGGCCTTGCACTCGTCGAACACGCCCGCCAGGCGCTTTCGTTCCTCCTCATCCTCGATCTTGTGCGAAATCCCGTAGTTCTTCATCCAGGGCATCATCACAAGGTGCTTGCCCGCCAGGGCCAGATAGGTGCTCAGCGTGGGCCCCTTCGTCTTGAGGCCCTCCTTGGTAACCTGGACGACGATCTCCTGGCCCCGACGCAGACAGTTCTGCATCGGCGGGCGGTCTTTCAGCGCCTGCCGGCGGCCGATGACCTCCAGCACGTCTTTCTTGCCCCCCGGGAAGTAGCGCGGATGCAAATCGCTGATGTGGAGAAAGCCGTTCTTGTCCGTGCCGATATCGATGAAGGCGGCCTGAATCCCCGACTCGATATTGACAATCCTCCCCTTGTAAATACTGCCGACGTGGGTGCCGGCGCTGGCTCGCTCCACGTAGAGTTCTTCCAGCCTGCCGTCCTCGACGACGGCCACGCGACACTCCTCGCGTTCGGCGACGTTAATCAACATCTCTCGTGCCATCTTCTATGTCCTCTGCCCCGCGGTCCGACCGAGGGGCCTGTGGTGTATTCTGAAGTCTTGTTGTCCCCCATGCGACGCGGGTCCTGTGGATCGGCCCATCCATATCCTCCATCCGCAACGAGAAGAGTTGCAGGATCTCGCCAACCCGGATCGAGCCGGCATCGCCCGTCGTATGCTGCACGATCAGTTTGCCCGCCTCCAGGCGGACGGATAGAAGAAAGGGCCGGACATCGATGTCTCGCACGACCCGGCGATCGGCCGATGCCCTCCGGACCATACAGTGTTCCCTGGTCATCACCCTGGCGATTTCGTCCGCCAGCCCGGCTGCCAGGCCGGGGTCCTTCTCGATCCCGCGGATCGGCAGAACATACTCCGCAGAACTCGATCCAAACGAGGCATTCGAGGCCGCCAAGGTCACGTCGAACACCTCGATCCCCTCCGGCAACTGCCCGGCCAAAGCCCGCATCATGGCCGCCTCCGGTTCCTCGCAGCCCGCGACCGACCGGGACGTGGAGGGATTGCGGACCCTCACGACGAGCAACTCATCGTCCGACTCCACTGCCACCGGCCGGGGCAGAGGCAGGGACAGACGCGGGCGAGGGTTGAAGCCCTCGCTGTACCGCACAGGGATTTCCGCCCGAGCACAGGCCCGTTGAAACACGCGAGACATTTCCGCATGAGACAACATTGCCACCGGTCCGACGACGCGGAACCGCACGACCGCCGTCGCGAGCGTTGACGACGAGGCCTCGGGTTCACCCTCCGACGAACGATGCGAATTGTCACTCGATGCTTCGATACCCATTCCTCAGATCGCCAATCGCCAATCATCCTTCATCGATTCAGAACACCTCCGGAAGGATCTTCCTGGCCGCGTTGCGGAGGTAGCCGGAGATCTGCCGCTCGGAGTTCATCGCGAGGACCTCCCTCGCCAGGTGGTTGCAGTCTTCGATCGTGACGGACCGAATGACCTGCTTGATCTCCGGGATCATGGGCGGCGTCATGGACAACGTCCGGACCCCGAGTCCCAGGAGGAGCATGAGGTACTCCGGCTCGGAGGCCGTCTCGCCGCAGATGGAGACGTCGATCCTGGCCTTGCAAGCATCCTGGATGACCGTTCGGATCAGTCGCAACACCGCCGGGTCCGCGGCAGAATACAGCGTCGAGACCAGCTCGTTGCCCCGGTCCACCGCCAGCGTGTACTGGGTCAGATCGTTGGTTCCGATACTGAAGAAGTCGGCCTCCCGGGCCAGCGAGGAGGCCGTCAGAGCCGCGGACGGGGTCTCCACCATGATCCCCACGTCCAGATCGCGATTGTACGCAATCCCCTCTTCATCGAGGTCCTCCATCACGTCGTGCAGGATCATCTTGGCCTGCATCAGCTCCTGGATGCTCGTGATCAGCGGGAACATGATTTTGACGTCGCCGAGGACGGAGGCCCGCAGGATGGCTCGGAGCTGCGTCTTGAACATGGTGAGATTCTGCAGGCAGAAGCGAATGGATCGCAGACCCAGGAAGGGGTTCGGCTCCGGCGCCACGCGGCGACTCTGAGTATACTTGTCCGCACCGAGGTCGAACGTGCGGATCACGACGGGCCTGTCCCTGAAGACCCGCATCACCTCGGCGTAGGCCTCGTACTGCTCTTGCTCGATCGGTTCGGTGGGCCGATTGAGATAGAGGAACTCTGTGCGGTACAGGCCCACGCCCTCGCCGCCCTTCTGCAGGACGATCTCGGCCTCATCCGGGAACTCGATATTGCCCAGAAGACGCACTCGCACTTCGTCTCGCGTGACCGAGGGCTTGCTCCGGAGACCGTCGAGCTTGTGCTCCATCGCGACGAATTCGCGGGAGTAGACCTCGTACTGGCGGATCGTCTCCTCATCCGGGTTGACGATGACGATGCCGCGGTTGCCGTCGATGATCACGGGATCGCCCCCGCGAACGACCTCCGTCAGGTCCTCGAGCGCGACGACCGCCGGGATACCGAGAGAGCGGGCGACAATCGCCGTGTGGCTGGTTCGCCCCCCGGCGTCGGTGGCCATCCCCTTGACGAAGTCGCGGTTGAAGCCGGCCGTCTGCATGGGACTCAGCTCCCTTGCGACAACCACGACCTCCTCTCGGAGGTGGAGAACGTCCTCTCGCTTGGTCCCGAGCAACTGGCGGAGCAGACGCCGTTCGATATCGTAGATGTCCGCCGCACGTTCGCTGATGTACGCGTCCTTGACATTGGCGAAGTGCGACGCAATCTCCCGCAGAACGGTGGAGACAGCGTACTCAGCCGTCACGGAGTCCGTGTGGATCAGGTCGGTGATCCTGCGGCGCAGACTGCGGTCTCGCAGGAACCGCATGTGCACCGCAAAGATATCTCGGATCCGCCCGCCGCTGGCCTGGCCCTGGCCGCTTTCCAGCTTGGTCAACTCATCGACCCCGTCCCGAAAGGCGTTTCGGACGCGCTGGATCTCCAGGATCCTCTGAGAGGACTCGATCTCTCGCCGGGGGATGCGGTAATCCTCGGAGTCGATGATCAGCGATTTGCCGATCGAAACTCCCGGCGAGACGGCTATTCCCTTCTTTATCTCCATGACCGGATCTACTGAGTATCGTTATCCTTTGCCCGGTGGCGGTGGTTCGCCGAACAGGCGGATCTCGACCAGATCGCGCAGGGCCTCGACGGCCTTCTCGGCGTCAGGACCTTCCGCCCGGATCTGCAGGCGGGTCCCGCAGGTGGCCGCCAGCATGCTCATCTGCATGATGCTCTTGCCATCCACCGGGATCTGGCCGTTGCTGACGGAAATCTGGCAGTCAAACCGGCTCGCCAGGTCCACGAACTGCATGGCCGGGCGCATGTGGAGACCATCCGCATTCTTGATCTCCACAGCTATCTGAGACACCAGTTTTTCCAAGACCTCATCTCCCATCAGCATACTGGAACCGCCCGATGCCGGAGACATCCGGGCTCACCAGGAGGGGTTTTCATCCGCTTCGTTGAGCAGGTCTCTGAGATCCTCCGCATTCCGGCACTGCCTGAGAAACTTGCGGAATCTTTCCTTCTGGAGATGACGGAAGATGTTTTCCATCGCCTGCAGGTGTTTGTCGGGATTATCGACCGGGCTGACCAGCAGAATCACCGAATAGACAGGCTGCTCATCAAGCGAGGCGAAATCGATGCCCGCGGCGCTGTGCCCAACCGCGGCTATCACGGTCTTGACCACCGCATGCTTGACGTGAGGCACGGCCACCCCCTTGCCCATGCCCGTACTGGCCTCATTTTCCCGCTTGATCACGGCCTTGGTCACCTCTTTGCCCGATTCGGACGGGATCTTGCCCGCGCCAACCAAGGCCGCCACCAGCTCGGTAATGGCCCCGTCGCGATCCTTTGCCTGCAACTGAGGGATCGTCGCCTCGAAACACACGAATTCTTCGAACTTCATTCTTTGCGCCCAGCCTTAACCGTAACCGCAACCATCCACTTGACACGAGAATCGAGCCAACCTTAGTCCGTCCCTTCGCACCTCACGCGGGTGTTGGCTTGCCAAAATCATCCCCCTCGCGGACGTGTTTATCGTCCCGTTCCTTCGCCTTCTTCTTGCGAAGCTGTTGTTCCAGTTTGTGCGTGGCGCCGTCGATGCATGGGTAGGCATCGCTACCCGCTTCGGTCGCCACAAAGATGTTCCCATGTTCTCCCCTGGCAATAATCTCCACGCTGACCTTGTTCGCCCCGTGCGTGCTGTCGACAACCACCTCCACCTGACTGATCCCGTCATAGTAACGCGGGAGTTTCGATGTCTTCTCCTCTGCATACGCTCTGATAGAGTCGGTTATGGTAACGTGCTTGCCCGAGATGGTGAATTGCAATGCCAGTCTCCTTATTCAAACGAGGTTCACACTTGTCTCACGGTACTACGCCGCCTTCTTGCCCGTTCGGCGACCGGATCCGCCACAGGCGAGATCACATCGGCGCTGACGATGGATCGAATCGCCTCCTGGGGCTTTCCGTTCAAACGGATCGTGTCCTCCTTCGGGATCGAAATCACCCCGCCCGTGAAAGAAACAACTCCTGGAACACCTTGTCATGGTCATTGATTTGCGACAACCTCAGGCTGCCGCCCACTGAGGACCTGCCTGCGGTCCAATACGCGGCAAATCACGGTCCAAACAACGCCGATAGCCTAATTTCCACCCTCCTGACAGTCAACAGAAATCTCCTGGCGAGGCAGGTGGGCGCCCAGCAGGTGAACCAGGCCGCCGGGAAGCGAAGCAAGCACCCAGACGAACCTCTGGCAAAACACCAGGGCCAGAACCTCCTCGGCCGGCGTTGCCGTCAAGCGACAAAACAGCCCGACGGTACCCGCTTCGATAATGCCCAGGCCGGCGATGCTGATCGGCACAGCGCCGACCACCCACATGACCGGGAAGACGAACAGATAGCAGTCCAGACCCGCTTCGATCCCCAGATCCCGCCCGAGGAGCCAGAAAGCCACGATCACAATGCTCTGTCCGACGAACGTCAGGACCATCGTCCACAGCAACACCCAGGGCCTCGAGCAATACGCCACGACGGCGTCTTTGACTCGTCGCAGCAAGGAGGCGCCCCGAAGACGGACGATTTCCGCCAGGCGGGCAGATGCCGCGCGACCCGCCGGATGGGCCAGCACGACCGCCAGCAAGACGCCCAGGATCACAACCGCGCCAGGAATCACCCAGGGATGCTGCGAGAGCCACCCTGGGCCCCCCTCCTTTGCTGTGAAGAACGCCGGGACGCGGCCCTGGAGAGACAGAACATACGTGAGGATCGCCATCAGGATCAGGCCGATCAGTCCGATCACCCGATCCACGAAGACGCTCAACGCCCCTTCGAGACGTTTGTTCGTGTGTTTCGTGACGTACCAAGCCTTGACGAGGTCGCCGCCGACCGATCCCGGCATAACGTTGCTGTAAAACAGTCCGAGAAAAAACAGCCTCACAGCCGCCAGGACATCGATATGGATCGACTGTGCCCGCAGCAGGAACCACCATCGGACCGCGATCACCACCTGCGCAAACGCATAGACCGCCAGACTGAGAACGAAATACCCCAGACTCAGACTGTGGAATACCGCTGCCAGCTTGCCCCAATCCTGGCCGTGCAGGAGCCATAGAATCGCTGTCGTCGCAACCGCGATCCGAGCGATCCACGATATGTATCTCTTCTTCCCTGCGTTGTGGGCGTTCGGCAAAGCCTATCTCCCGGAAATCCTTTATCATACCAAAGCATAGTTGTTAAAACGTGTCTTGGCAAGACGTTATCATCCCGGACCCCGATCCCGGCCCACGAGCGGGTCGGCCAGATGGGCAATTGGCAGCCCGAAACATGGCATTGACTATTTGCCGCTTGCCATCTACTATCTGTGGTTTACGGATGAAGATCGCCGCGCAGAGCAACTTGCCGTTCGTCCCAGGCTGCACCCGCGAAACTCAAATAGTAAATCGCAAATAGCAAATAGCAGATCCCGGAGGGTATCGCCGTTGGAATCAAAACAGATTGAAGAAGGTTTGGAGTTTACCCCCAAGTTCAACGCCGAGGGCCTGATCCCCGCTATCGCACAGGACACCTTTACCGGACAGGTCCTGATGGTGGCCTGGATGAACCAGGAGGCCCTGGACGTCACAATCGCTACCGGGCGGGCCACCTATTACAGCCGGTCCCGCAAGAAGCTCTGGAAGAAGGGCGAAGAGAGCGGCCACGTCCAGAACGTCCGGCAGATCCTCGTGGATTGCGACCAGGACTGCCTGGTCCTGAAGGTCTCGGTGGATGAGGGCCAGTGCCATGTCGGCTACCAGTCCTGCTTCTACCGGGCACTCAAGCCCAACAGCACCACCGACCTGGAACTCATCGCGAAGAAGGTCTACGACCCCGCGGCCGCATACAAGAAGAAATGACCGCTCCGCGGGAAGCACGAAATCCGAATATCGAAATCCGAAACAAATTCAAAGCGTGAAATCCAAATGATCGAAACGTCGTCTCCCCACGCGGCTCGTTTCGAATCTCGAGATTTGGCCATTCGTGCTTGCTTCGGATTTCGGGTTTTCCTACCCGAACGTCTCGGCGTTCCAGGCCCAGTGCGTCGCAGCCAGTTCCTGGAAGGTGATGTAGACGCGGTCCGCGGGGACAGCCAGCTCCTTCTGGAGCATCTGGCAGATCTTGCCGGCCAGACCTTGGTTGACCGCCTTGCTCAGCCCGCCGATGGCCTTGACAGTCACCAGCGCGCTGAGACCTGCCTGGCCACTCATCGCCATGGCCACCTTGTCCCGAACGCAGGCCATGACGTACTGCTCCGGTTTGCCCGTCCCTTCGGCGACAATCCGGGACAACCCCGCAACCAACTGCTGTCTCTTGCTCGCGTCGGCCACTTCGCACGACGTATCCAGTTCGATCAATGGCATCGTCAGCTCCTTCCTAGTCACTGTGGACCGAGAGATTCGTCGCCTTCACGTTACCATCGACGGCCTTGCCCGGCAAGGCGTTCCCGTCAGCCTTCCACAAGCCGGCGCGTGCATAACCACAGTCGCGTCCTCTGAGGGACGACGAGGCATGGGCTTGACGCTCGATACCGAGTTCGATCGCATTCGACAGGTGGCCCTGGAGTGCCAGCAGGCAAACACTCGAGTCCGCCGTCTGCAAGACCGCATCTCGAGCCTCCAATCCTGCACAGTGACGGTCCTCGGGGGAATCGAATAGAAGCGGGCACCGTGCCCTTCTCAGTCCACGGACACAGCGTCTTCTCCAGGCATCCGCCACACACCTCCTGCCGGCGTCGGGCGCCTCACGCGGTCTTTGCGGCGGGGGTCCGGTCGGCGTGCACGTAGATCTCCTGCTGCGGGAACGGGATGGTCAGGCCGTTCTCGTCCATCGCGACCTTCAGCTTTTCCGTGAGACTCCAGTAAACGTTCCAGTAATCAGCTACCTTGACCCAGGGGCGAACCACGAAGTCAATGCTGCTTTCCGCCATCGCGTTGACTGCGATGACGGGGGCCGGCTCCGCAAGGATCTTCGGCTCGTTGGCCAGGACATTCTCGATCACTTGCCGGGCCTTCTTCAGATCGTCGCCGTAGGAGACGCTCGTGACCAGATCGACACGCCGGGTGCCGTTGATCGTGTAGTTCGAGATGCTCCCGCCTGTGACCTGGCCGTTGGGAACAACGATCCGGACGTTGTCCGGCGAATTGAGAACCGTATTGAAGATCTGGATTGCCTGGACGGTCCCCTTGACACCCCCGATCTCGACGAAATCACCCACGCGGAAGGGCTTGAAGACCAACAGGAGCACGCCGGAGGCGAAGTTGGCCAGAGAGCCCTGCAAGGCCAAGCCCACCGCCAAACCCGCGGCGCCGAGCACCGCAATGAACGAAGCCGTCTGGACGCCCGCCTGACCCAGGGCCGCAACCACCACGAACACCAGCATGGCGGTGTAACTGAGGTTCTCAATGAAGGGCACGAGCGTCGGGTCCAGCTTAGCCTTTGTCAAGACCCTGGCAATCAGCTTCGATAGCAGCTTCGCCACCCATCGTCCGACCAGGAGGATGAGCACAGCGCCAAGCACCTGGAGCCCGTACTTGACCAGCATCTCGTAGACCCGGGTCAGTATCTGCTCGGCTTTGTCGAGGGAGACGACCGGCGTGGCAGCGGCCTCCGCAGAAACAGGCGGCGCGGTCGCAATTCCGGCGGCCTCGGCCGGCGCGGCCTGGGCAACCGCCAGACCCGAACCCAACAATACCAGTGACAGAACCAGTCCCAAGACGCGATAGTCAACCCCTGATGCACTCTTCATCGTCAATCCCTTTCATGCCAGATTCCTGCCCGGAGGCCGGGGATGCGACAGCCTCTTGCCCCCGGCCGATTCAGTCAATCGGCCTACTATGCTACCTTCTGCCCGGCCCGGTGCAAGACCCGACTGCCCCGCCGCCCCTCTCGCTCAAGTCCGGAAACTCAAACCACCCAGGACAATCGCATGGAAATTGGTTGCACACCGGATTGGCAGATGGTATAAGTAAGAGTGATCGCCGAGTTCGGTTCCGCCTCTTTGGAATCGTTCTGGGCTTGGGAATGTGTGTCCTATCGCAACGAGCCCGTGGTTCGTCGTAGGTAGAGATCGGAGGCACAGGGTAATGCATCTGCGCGTTCACACCACCGACAGGCAGATCGGCAACATGTGCTTCTCACATCTTCGGTTCAGTCGGTTCGTTCTCATCACGCCGGTTGTGTAGGCCGCGTGATTGTATGATTCTTCATGTTCTTGGGAAGGAGGACACGTATGCTTAGGACACTCGACCGCTTGATCCTGTCCCTCGCCGTGGCGTGCATGGTGGCGCAGAGCAGCCATGCCGATCTGGCGGGGCACTGGAAACTCGATGAGGGCACCGGCGTAACCGTCAACGATTCGAGCGCCGGCGGCAACAACGGCACGTTCGAGGGAGATCCGGCCTGGGTGGCCGGCGCCGTCGGCTGGGCTCTGGAGTTTGACGGCGACGACTGGGTCAACTGCGGAACCAGCTCGGCGCTGAGCACGACCGGTCCGTTGACCGTCGCCTGCTGGATCAACCCCACGGCACTCAATGAACAACAGGCTTTGCTCGGATACGATGGCGGGTACACGCTCAAAGCCAATGTCACCCAACTGCGATTCACGGCCCCCGCAATTCTGGACCACAGCGGCACAAGTTCGCCCCTGGCCAACGGGACCTGGCAGCACGTGGCAGTCACCTTCCAGCCGTCGCAGGCCGGCGGGCTGATCTTCTACATCAATGGCGTCGAGACGGAGCGTCTGGACGCTTCGGCCATCAATGCGGGCACCGGGCCCTTCCGCATATCGAGAAACCAGTGGGGCGAGTACTTCACAGGCCGGATCGACGAAGTGCGAATCTACAACCAGATTCTGACCGCGACGGAGATCCAGGCCGCGATGGAAGGCGAGCCCTTCCCATTTGCCGTTGCCATCGCGCCGAAAGAGGGCATCATGCTCACAACGGGGCAGGCCACGCTCGAATGGAAAGCCGGCGACCTCGCTGTGTCGCACGATATCTACTTCGGTCAGGACAAAGAGGCGGTGGCCAACGCCACGACGGAGGATGCGGACCTGTTCGTCGGCAATACAACGGGCACCGAACTGCCCCTCACGGGAGCAGGCGCTCGATACCCCGACGGTCTGACGCCGGGAGCCACCTACTACTGGCGGATCGATGAAGTCGACGACAGCAATCCCGATAGCCCATGGAAGGGACCAATCTGGAGCTTCTGGATCCAACCGGTGACGGCCTATGCCCCCGTCCCGGCCGACGGGGCCAAATACACTCTTGTCGATCAGGATATGAGTTGGGCGGCAGGCCAGAACGCCCTGTATTACACCGTCTATTCTGGCGAGAGTTTCGAGACAGTCGACACCGCCACCGCAGGCGTCACCATGACGACGAGCACCACATATGACCCCGGCATGTTGGCGACGGACACGACATACTACTGGCGAATCGACACGTTCACCAAGTTGGGCACGATGGAGAGAGGACCGGTATGGAGCTTCCAGACATTGCCGGAGATTACCGTCGCCGACGAGAGCCTGCTGGCCTGGTGGAAACTGGACGAAGGGACCGGCAGCAACGTCCTCGACTGGTCCGGCCATGCGCATCACGGGACGCTGGGCGGCAATCCCCAATGGGTGGGCGGTTATGCCGGTGCCGCGCTGTCTTTCGACGGCAAGGATGACTACGTCGGCTTCGGCACGCCGAGCGATCTGTATCTGCCCGAGACGTACTCCTATTGTGTCTGGTTCAAGGTGGCAACGAACGTTTTCGGCAACATCGGCACCCAATATCTGTTGTGCTTCGGCTCGCGAAGCGACCTGATCTTCGGCGTCGAGGATAACGTCGGCGTCGCGAGCGACCTCATGCTGCACTACTACGACACCGCTCCCGGTTTCCACGCGGTCGGCGTTGGCCAGGTCGTCTGGGATGCCGACCAGTGGCATCTGGTCGTCGGGACGAAAGACGCCGCCGGTCACAGTATCTACCTCGACGGCCAGTTGATGAACTCCGACACCAACACCAACAACGACAACTACAACACTACGCGGATCATCTCGCTGGGCGCTCGAGCCTGGACCAGTCCTCAGATTGAGTTCTTCCACGGCCTGATCGACGAGGTCCGCGTCTACAATCGGGCGCTAACCGAAAACGAAATCCAAGATCTCCGGATCATCAATCCGCTCCAGGCCTCCGAGCCGAGCCCGGTCCGCGATGCGACGGTGGACATCCGAGACATGGATTCGTTGAGCTGGGTTGCCGGCGATTCGGCGGCCTCGCATGATGTGTACTTCGGCGCCGACCGGTCGGTCGTCGCGGCGGCCGGCAGGGACGCCGGGGAATTCAAGGGCAACCAGTCGGGGACGAGCTTCCCGACGGCCGACCTGGTTACATTCGGCGGCGGCACCTACTACTGGCGAATCGATGAGGTCGAGGCCGATGGAACGACCCACCCAGGCGATGTGTGGGCGTTCACCGTGCCTGCATACCTGCTGATCGACGACTTCGAGAGCTACATAGACGATGACGTCAACGAAATGACCATCTACCAGACCTGGATCGACGGCTACACCAACCACACCAGCAATTCCGTCGTCGGCTACATGAACTCGTTGACCGGCACGTTCGGGGAAACCGTGATCGTTCATGGCGGGGGCCAGTCCATGCCCCTGGCATACGACGACGTGAATACGCCGTACTTCTCCGAAGCCGAGCGAACCTGGGCTTCCGCGCAGGACTGGACGGCCCAGGATGTAGACACCTTGACCCTCTACTTCCGCGGCAGTGCGGACAATGGACTGGACGAGTTGTACGTGGCGCTGACCGATGGCACCGGCAACACGGCGATCGTCACTCATGAGGATCCGGAGGCAGCGCAGGCCCTCGGCTGGACCGCATGGAATATCCCGCTCAGCCAATTCGTCGGCGTCAACCGCGCCCGGATCAAAACGATGTATATCGGTCTGGGCGACCGAACCGCACCGACGCCGGGCGGCTCTGGTATACTGTATATCGACGACATCCGCCTGACCCGGTCGGAGCCGTAGAAGACGGGAGTACGTTGAACTGCTTCCGAGTGGAACGGTCAGATCAATACTCGAGGGCTGCGAGGGGGAATTCCTCTCGCAGCCCTTGATTTGCTCCGGTTCTCCTGGAGGTCAAGTCGGGTATGACCATGACAAGACGCGGGTTCACACTGATCGAGCTGCTCGTGGTGGTGGCCATTATCGCTCTGCTGATGTCGGTCCTGCTGCCCAGCCTGCACCGGGCCCGTAAGCAGGCGAAGGCCGTCGCCTGCCTGTCCAACCTGAAGCAGTGGAGCTACATCTGGCACATGTACACGGAGGACAGCAACGGCAAGTTCAACACCGGCGGCACCACGGCCGGAGGCGACGCAGCCAACGACTGGCCCATTCTCTTGATGCCCTACTATCAGGATCGAGGGGCGTTGACCGTATGCCCGGCGGCCACCCGGCCCATGGTCGTCGCCGGCAATTTTGCCACTCGCGCCTGGTCGTGGGACAAGCAGGGCTGGGGCAACCTCAAGCAGAAAGAGACCATCGACGTGGGCAGCTACGGCCAGAACGAGTGGATTCTCAACCGAACGGGAGACCCGTACTGGAAGAACCGAAACACGATCAAGGAGCCGGCGAAGGTTCCTTTGTTCTTCGATTGCGCCTATGTGGACGCATACCCCAGCGCCACCGCCGGGCCGCCGACCGTCGAGGGAGACGCCTCCACTCTCAACGAGTGGGTCCTCGCTTGCATGGATCGCCACATGGGGTACGTGAATCATCTCTTCGCCGACCTGAGTCTCCGCAAGGTGGGACTCAAAGAGCTGTGGACCTTCAAATGGAGCCGCACGTTCAATACCGCCAACGTCTGGACCACCGCCGGCGGCGTTGCGCATGACGACTGGCCCGCGTGGATGAGGGCTTTCAAGGACTACTGAGGCCCCGTTCAAACTCAAGTTCATGGACGTAAGTGCCGATGTGAATTGAGTTTGGAGCAAGCACTTCGTTTTCTGGTTGATTCACGATCGGTTGATGCGGTACGATGCCAGAGTCACAGGAGTGACGTTATTATCAGACCGTGTGGGTGATTCCATCAACTCGATGAGGAGTTGGGACTGTGGCAGGTCCAGCAGTACATCGGGGTACGCTGTCTCCACGTTTTTGACAGGATAAGACGCCGGATGCTCTCTCTCTGTCTGTATGCACATGTCGCGTGACGGCGCCGGCCTATGACAGATTCTGAAGGAGGACTAAAATGTTGAAAAAGTCAGTTCTTGCAGTGGTTTGCGTTGTCGTATTGGGTCCCGCCTGGTCGGCCCTCGCCGGGCTCGATCCGGACCTCATCGCCTGGTGGCCCTATGATGAAGGATCGGGCACCGTAGCATACGACGAGAGTAAGAATGGGAATGATGGAACTCTCACGAACAGCCCAACCTGGGTGGAAGGGAAGCTGGACGGGGCGCTGCAGATGAGTGGCGGCAGCCATGTCTCGGCGCCGTACATCCCGTTGAACAGCCGCAGCTTCACCGTGGCGCTGTGGATGAATCCGGTCCTGACCGGCGGCTCGCAGGTCATCTTCTCGCAAGCTCAGAGCGGATCGGAGAACCTGAGCATGCACTACCGTCTCGGTGGCGACAGCAGCGACGATGCGCCCATTCGCGGCGTTCTCATGGGCTTCTACGGCAACGACCTTAGTTCGCCCACCGGCATCTTCCAGGACTACACCTGGTATCATGTGGCCTTCTACTACGACTTCGAGAACAAGGTCCGAAGGATTTGCGTGAACGGGGAACAGGTCGCGGAAGGAACGGGCGCCAACCCATATCTGGGGACATCAGGCAATACGAAGGTGGGAATCTGGGACACGAACACGGGCCAATACTACGTGGGTACCGTTGACGACGTCCAGATCTACCATCGCGCACTGACCGTAGCTCAAATCCAGAAGGCCATGAACGGCCTGAGGGACACCTCCGTGGCGTCCAGACCCGTGCCGGCAGACGACGACAAGGACGTGGCCCGCAGCGTCGTCCTTGGATGGAAGGCAGGCGACTACGCGGCGACCCACAACGTGTACTTCGGGACCGAGTTCGCGGACGTCAATGACGCCGGCGTGTCCGACCCGAGGGGCGTCCTCGTCAGCCAGGGCCAGACGGACACCGAGTTCGATCCCGACGGTCTACTCGAGTACGGCAGAGTCTACTATTGGAGAGTGGACGAGGTCGGTGGAGCACCCGACTACGCTGTCTCTAAAGGGACAACGTGGAGCTTCACCGCTGAAGCGTACGCCTATCCGATCGCCGGCGTGACGGCCAGGGCCTCCAGCCAGCAGACCACCTCGCCGGCGAGTAAGACCGTCGACGGCTCCGGGCTCACGGACGACCAGCATTCCATCATCATGGACGACATGTGGATGTCCAACGGCGTGCCGGCCTGGATCGAATACACGTTCGACAAGGAGTACATGCTGCACGAACTGCGGGTATGGAACGCCAACTGGCAGTATGAATTGATGATGAACTTCGGGGCCAAGGACGTCACGGTCGAGTACTCCACCGACGGCGAAACCTGGACCGCGTTGGAGAACGTGCCTCAGTTCGCCCAGGGA
>JAXDBU010000186.1:0-40756 GCA_034678485.1 Sedimentisphaerales bacterium
CGGCCGACTCGCCCGCCGGGGTGGATTCGGTGTTGATGTCCATGAGCGGTTCTTTCTGTGCGGTCGGATCCTGGTGTGACGGATGCTCCTCAAACGCCGGCGCCATAACTGACCTCCCACATCAAAAACGCGACAAAGCGGACATCCTGCGTGTCCTCGAGAATCGGCACAGGGCCCAGTGAGATCCGCCGCCTCTGACACGAGTTATCGGTCCCATGTCGCATCGGACGCCCGACGGGCAGAGGGCCGCTCTCTGTAAGAGATAAGAAATGCCGGTGTCGCGGCCAAACCGCGAGGTCCGGCCCATCCCCTGTCCGCGCGGGTTTTCGGCTGGAGTCGTTCTCAGAAGGTGCCGATAGGGTGGGTGGCGACCGGACGATTTGCGCGTGTGCGTCCGAGAGATTGTGCCGGCGCGGCGTTCTTGCGGCGTGTCTTGACGTCGTATGAATCGAGGCATAGAATCTGATCGGTTCATTGTGGATTGGAGAACATTATGGGTCTCAGAGGCGTCGTACTCGCGGGCGGCACCGGGTCGCGGCTGCGGCCGTTGACGAAGGTGACCAACAAGCACCTGCTGCCGGTGGGTCCCAAACCGATGATCTACTACCCGATCGAGAAGCTGACCGCCGTTGGGATCGAGGAAATCCTGATCGTGACGGGTGTTGAGCACATGGGCAGCGTGGTCGGCTCGCTCGGCTCGGGTCGGGAGTTTGGCTGCCGGTTCACCTACAAGGTCCAGGATGAGGCCGGCGGGATCGCCCAGGCGCTTGGGCTGGCGGAGAACTTCGCCAACGGTCAATCGCTGGCGGTCATCCTCGGCGACAACCTCTTCCAGTCGAACCTCAAGCCTCATACGGATCGATTTCTCGCCCAAGGCGGCGGCGCCCGCGTGTTGGTCAAGCAGGTGTCCGATCCCCATCGCTTCGGCGTGGCCGAGATCCGCGACGGCAAGGTCGTCGGAATTGAAGAGAAACCGGGGCAACCCAAGTCCAACTATGCGATCACGGGCATCTACTTCTATGACGGTGAGGTCTTCGACATCATCCGCCAGCTCAAACCCTCCGGGCGAGGTGAGTTGGAAATCACCGACGTGAACAACTGGTACGTTCGCAAAGGCCAGTTGGGCTGCGACTTCCTGGACGGCTGGTGGACGGACGCGGGCACGTTCGATTCGCTGGTCCGTGCCAATGAACTGGTCATCAAGGAGCCGCCGCAATGACAAAACGCATCCTACCGATGAAGGCCATCCTCGTAAACGAAGGCCTGATCGTACGCAGCACAGGCCGTCTGATCGAGGGAGCAGGGGTTCGTCGCGCCAAGGTAGTTCCCGATGAACGCGGCCGGCTCGGAGAGATCCTCCGCAATGACGATCCCTGGTTCCAGAAGTTCGGCCAGGTCTACTTCACCACGACCTATCCCGGCGTGGTCAAGGCCTGGCACTATCACGCCAGGCAGTTCGATCACTTCTATGTGATCCGTGGTCTGGTGAAGGTCGGTCTCTACGACGCCAGGGGCGAATCGCCCACGCACGGAACGGTCAACGAACTCTACCTTGGCGAGCATTGCCCGGGTCTGGTGCGGATTCCGCCGGGCGTGCAGCATGGCTGGATGTGCGTCAGCGAGACGGAAGCCTACAT
Source organism: Sedimentisphaerales bacterium (assembly GCA_034678485.1). Classification (GTDB taxonomy): domain Bacteria; phylum Planctomycetota; class Phycisphaerae; order Sedimentisphaerales; family Anaerobacaceae; genus PLanc-01. The sequence continues at coordinate 1,638 of JAXDBU010000186.1, forward strand.
CGTCAACATCGTCTCGGAAGCGTACGACCCCCAGAATCCGGATGAGTTCCGCACTCATCCTCACGACAACGATATTCCCTACGATTGGACGAGGCGGGATGGGTAGACAAGTCGTCGCAGTGCTCGGCGGGCGGGGCATGCTCGGAACGGAATTGGCCGGGGTATGCTGCCATCGCGGATACGAGGTTCGCGTCTATGATCTGCCCGAGTTTGATGTCTCCGATATCGAGCATCTCAGACAGGCGGTGGATGCTGCCGACCTGATCGTCAACTGTGCCGCCTATACCAACGTGGACGGCGCCGAGAGCCACTCGCAGCTTGCCCATCGGGTGAACGCAGAGGCCGTCGGGAAGCTGGGCGAGCTGGCTCGAAAGAGCGACAAATGGGTGCTGCACTTCGGCACGGATTTCGTCTTCGACGGCCGGTTGGAGCGTCCCTACGTCGAGAGCGATCCGCCCAACCCGATCAGTGAGTACGGCAAGAGCAAGCTGGCGGGCGAGCGGCTCCTTCAGGCCAGCGGATGCGCTCACTGCATTCTGCGTCTGGAGTGGACGTACGGCCCGAACGGCAACAACTTCATTACGAAGCTCATCCAGCGTGCGTCCGCCGGTGGGACGGTCTCCGTGGTGGACGACCAGGTCGGCGCGCCGACCGCGGTCGCAGAGGTGGCCAAGGTCGCGTGCAAGATGCTCCAAAACAAGACGACAGGGCTCTATCACTTCGCAGCCGCTGGGTATGCGAGCCGCTATGACGTAGCGGCGTATGTCTTCGAACGATTGTCCCGGCCGGTTGTTCTGAAGCGGTGCCGGACCTCGGACTACACATCGCCTGCAGCTCGCCCGTTGAACAGCCGCTTCGATTGCGGGAAGATCCAGGCCCTTCTGGACGAGCCGATTGCACCCTGGCAGCAGCCACTGGAACTCTACTTGAGGCAACTACAATGAAGAGCATTCTCGTTACAGGCGGCGCGGGTTTCATCGGGAGCAACTTCATCCGGATGGTACTCGCAGAGCATCCCGACATTCACGTCGTGAACCTCGACAAGCTGACCTATGCAGGGAATCTGGAGAACCTCGCGGAGGTCCAGGACTGCGGCCGGTATGAGTTCGTGCATGGGGATATTCTCGACGGTCCGCTCGTTGAAAGACTGATCGGCGAGCATGGGATCGAAGCGATCGTCAACTTCGCGGCCGAGAGCCATGTGGATCGCTCCATCACCGGTCCCAAGATCTTCATCGAGACGAACGTCACGGGGACCCTGACGCTCCTGCAGGCTGCTCGCGACAAAGGCGTCGAGCGGTTCCTTCAGGTGTCGACGGACGAGGTCTACGGATCGCTGGATTCCGAGGGGCAGTTCACCGAGCGGACACCGCTGAGCCCGAACTCGCCCTATTCCGCGAGCAAGGCAGGCGCGGACCACCTGGTCCGGGCGTTCGGCCACACCTTTGGTCTCAAGTACAACATCACACGGTGCTCGAACAACTATGGGCCGTACCAGTTCCCCGAGAAGCTCATCCCGCTGATGATCCACAACGCCCTGAACGACAAGGAACTGCCCGTCTACGGCGACGGCCTCCAGATTCGCGACTGGCTCTACGTCTACGATCACTGCACCGCGATCTGGCGGGTCCTGGAGCGAGCCGAGCCGGGCGAGGTCTTCAACATCGGCGGCTGCAACGAGAAGACGAACCTCGAAGTCCTGGACGTCATCCTGAGCCGGGTCAACAAGCCCAAGACCCTGATTCGCCACGTCAAAGACCGACCGGGCCACGACCGACGCTACGCGATTGACGCGAACAAGATCATCACGCAACTGGGCTGGAAGCCATCCGTCACCTTCGAAGAGGGTATTGCCAGGACCATCGACTGGTACCTGAGCAATGGCAGGTGGCTGTCCAATGTCGTTTCCGGCCAGTATCAGCAGTACTACGAGAAGATGTACGCCGGCCGCTGAGCGGTGGAGCCCTGCGAGCCGGAACGAAGACGCCTTCGGCACTCCAATCGCACAGTCCTGCGCGACGATGCAGTTGCCCTGTCATTCGCCACTTGACAGGCAACGGTGAGCCCCTACAATGCACAACCGCCGATTCTTGCAGGCCCACACAACGGGACCTACGCAGGGAGTTCGTAGTGATGCCCGTGATGTGTGGGTCTGAGAAGTCTGTCGGGTCCGCCGGATCCGGCAGGGGCATGGGCAAGAGCAGAGTGGAAAGATGCGTGCACCGGAGCTGAAGGATACGGCTGTGCCAAGAGTCAGCATCATCATTCCCACGTACAATCGCGCCGACATGGTTGTCGAGGCGATCTCCAGCGTTCTGTCTCAGACCGAGCGCGATGTCGAGGTTCTTGTCGTGGATGATGGTTCGACGGACGATACGCGCAGCGCGGTTGCGGCGCTTGGTGATGCGAGGGTGCGGTACTTCTACAAAGACAACGGCGGCCCGGCTGCGGCGCGCAACTACGGTTTGGCCAAGGTCACGGGACAATACCTTGCTTTTCTCGATTCAGACGACCTGTGGCCGCAGACGTACTTGGATACGATGATCTCTCGTCTCGAACGCAGGCCCGAGTGCGGCGCCGCCTACAGCCCAATCACGGTCGCGTACCCGGACGGGTGCAGGGTCGTGTCGTACGAGCGGCCGGCCGGCAAGAGCGGCCGGATTACGACGGAGTTGTTCAAGCACTCTTTCATCTGGCCCTCCGCGTCGCTGTTTCGAGCGTCCGTCTGGCGGGGCTTCTTCTTCGACGAGCAACTGAACCGAATCTCGGAGGACAGCGATGCGTTTCTGCGTCTGTCGCTTTCCGTGGAGTTCCTCTTTGTATCGGAGGTGGAGGCGATCCATCGGCTTTCTTCCGACAGTATTTCGGCGGCTCACGGCAGGAGTCCCATGAGGCTCCTGTCCTTGGAGCGGTTCTATTTCAATTTGGGTGGCGACAGGGTGATTCCCTCGCGTGTGGCGCTGCGGCGGCTCAGTCACACGTGTAGAGCCCTGGCTGAAGATCGTCGCAAGGCAAATGCCCGCGAGGCGGCGCTCTCGTGGTATCGACGTGCGATTTCATACTGGCCGTACGATCTGCGACTGTACCCGGGTTGGCTGTCGATGCTGCTGCGAAGCAATCGCGACGATGGGGAGCCGGAGTGGACGATCCCCGCTGCACTTCGCGATCCCGTGGGCCCGGACGGGAGGGAGCAGGCATAGCGCATGGAGAAACTGATCAGCAACATCGTATTCACGATGAACCGTCCCCTGCAGTTGGAGGCGTACCTTCGCAGTCTTCGCAGGCACCTGCCTGCGGAACGCATCCAGACCTATGTCCTCTACAAGCCCGGTCCCTTCGACGAGCAGTACGACAGCGTGTTTCGACACTTCGCGGATTGTGTCGTCTTGCGGGAAAAGGGTTTTCGCGAGGACCTCCTCTCGCTGGTGGAGGGGATTCGAACCAAGTACGTGGTCTTCGGGACGGACGACGTGGTATACCATGACGGGGTCAGTCTCGACGTCATCGACGAGACGTTCGAGACCTTCAGCCGCAACATCCTGGGGTTCTCGCTCCGCCTGGATTGGGGCCGCCTGCGTGAAGGCGGCGACCGCGTGACGCAGGTGCGGGTGCGAGGCCAGGACGTGTTCCGGGTGAACTGGAAGCAGGGCCGGGTCCCGGAAGCGCGGTATCCTTTCGAGGTGAACAGCACGGTCTACCGGACATCGCGGGTCCAGGAAATTGTCCGCCTTGTGGCGCAGGATCACCCACGAATCCGCCGGATATTCCCGCCGGAGTCTCTTCGCGTGCGGTTTCTCCGGCCGTTCATCTCGATGAAGGACTTGCTCGTCTTGTCGAGCGGTTTTCACGACCCCAACACGCTGGAGGGCCACGGCGCTCGCTGGTGCAAGGCGCACAGACGCAGGCTGCCCGACTACCTGTACTTTCAAAAGCCTTGTGCCTGTGCGATTCAGATCAACCGGGTAAACACGACGGTGGACAATCCCACCGATGGTTCCGCGGAACACGAGGTCGAATCACTGAACGAGATGTTCAAACAGGGCTATCGCTTTGACGTGCGGAGCCTGGAGGAAAGCCGGCCTCGTGAAACGCACGTGGGTCGGCAGTACTTCCGGCTCATAAGGCAGCCTGATTGACGATCGAGGCAAATGATGGGACTCAAACGTATTCTCAAACACGCCAAGCGACGGTACTGCGATTCCATTTCGAATCGCCACAGCAAACCGCTGGGACCGCCGACCGAGAGTGAGCGACAGTTGGTCGAGTTGCTGCGCCGGGAGTTTCGCGAGCAGGTGACCGCTTCCTCAACGAATGGCCCGGAGGCCGTGCCTCTGTGGTTACAGAATGTGGATCGCCTCAGGAGCCTTGTTCTCGATCAGGACCCGCGAGGATTCCTGCGCTGGGACGTTGTCGAGCGGACGATGGCTCTGACGAGCGCGCCCTACATCGCCGTGGAGCTTGCCGACCTCCAGGGCCGGCCGGACTGGGCCGACCGCTGGTCCCGCGTGATCCAGGAAGATCCAGCCGGACACCCACGGCCCTATTGGCGCTACCCCGCGAGCAGCGAGACGCTGATCCATCATGCCTATCATTGGGCTCAATTCGAGGAGAAGACAGAACTGCGGCTCGATGAAATAGACTGCATCTTCGAGTTCGGAGGCGGCTATGGGGGCATGTGCAGACTGCTTCGCAGGCTCGGATTCAGGAAGCGGTACGTCCTGTTCGATCTTCCGGCGTTCTCGGCCCTGCAGCGGTACTTTCTGCGGTCTCTCGGATTGGCGGTTGCGTCCCAGCCGTCGTTCGAATCGGGGCAAGACGCTGTACTATGCACGTCCCGCGTGGACGAGGTGGCGGCGGCCCTGGCGACACGCGAGAAGTCGGCGCCTGCTGTGTTCATCGGGACCTGGTCGATCAGCGAGGTTCCCGCGGGTCTCCGCCGGGAGATCCTCTCGCTTGTCTCTGAATTCACCGGCTTCCTGATGGCCTACCAGATGCAATTCGAACAGATTGACAACGACGCCTTTTTCAAAGAGATCAAAGCGGCCTGGGCCGACGTGACGTGGACCCACTGGCCGATCGAGCACATACCCAAGAACATGTACCTGATGGGCCGGCGGACCGTGCGTTCCCAGGCTTGTTCGTCCCGTCCCAGTGGAGCCGTTCAATGATCAAACAGTTTCTGGAGCAGCATACGGTTCTCGGCACCCTCGCCCGACGCAGGAGACAGAAGCGGTTCGAGAAGGAATACACTGCGTGGAAGACGAACGGTGGGGCGTTGCCCATGCCCCATTTCGGCAAGCAGCAGGTGGTCTGGGAATATGCGGCGCGTTTTGGCCTGCGGGTCTTCGTGGAGACCGGCACCTATACGGGCCACATGGTCTACGCGATGCTCGACAAATGTGATGAGATCTACTCGATCGAGCTGGATCACCGTTTTGCCGAGAACGCCGCGCGCCGGTTTGCGGGTTACCGTCATGTCCATATCGTGCAGGGGGACAGCAGCCGCGTCCTGCCCCGATTGCTGGCGGAGATTCATCAGCCATGCCTGTTCTGGCTGGATGCCCACTACTCCGGATCCACGACGGCAAAAGGCGAGGTGGAGACCCCGATTCTGCAGGAGCTGACATGCATCCTCGGCCACGAGAATGCCGAGCGCAACGTTCTGCTCATCGACGACGCAAGGTGCTTCGACGGCACGCATGACTACGCGCCGTTGGATGAGGTCAAGGGGTTGATCCTGAGAAGAATGCCCGGTTGGGTCGTCGATGTGAAGGACGACATCATTCGCGCACACGCTCGATAGGTCCCGATGCAGGCGGAGAGTTCTCCGCGGCGAGTGATCCTCACCGTGGGAAGAAGGCCCACCTGTGGAGCCGGGTCTTGTCGTCACTGCCTGTCGCGGACCCATGGTGTTTGAAAGGACTAAGCACATGTGCCATAAGGGCACCCCAGGGCGACACGATCCGGATGACGATGCCGCAGAGAAGAACAAGATCGTTGTGGCGCTGCTGTGGAAGAGCGACTCGGGCTCGGCTACCTCGATCAATGACCTCGCTGTAGCGCTGGACCGCGATGAGTTCGAGGTGGTCTTCATATTCCTGCAATCGCGAGGCGACAAGCCCAGCCGAATGGAGGAGACGAACCGTGTGTACTATCTCCCGGAGGGGTGGACCGGCGTGACGCGGTTTCTTCCGACGCTCGTGCGGCTGACCCGGATTCTGCGGAAGCATCGAGTGGACGTACTGCACTGCCACAATCACAAAGCCAACTTCTACGGCGTGCTGGCGGGTCTGATCGCCGGGACGCGAGCCGTTCTTGTCCAGTTCCATGGCCTGCGGCGGACCCGCGGGCTCAGGCGACGGATCGAGAACCTCCTGATCCTTCGCAAGGCCGCCCGAATCATCGGCGTCTCTGGGGCGGTCACGCAGGATGTGGTCGACAGCAACTGGCGTGTCTCGCCGCAACGGCTCGTGGTCCTGGAAAACTCCGTGGACTATGATCGTTTCTCACAGACTGGGGTCTCGAAGGCCGAAGCCCGTCTCATGCTGGGTCTTCCGGCCGACGCAGTCGTCTTTGGAACCATCGCCCGACTGACGCCGACGAAAGGACTGCCTTACCTGATCGACGCCTTTTGCCGGGTCAAGCAGCGCATCCCTCTGGCTCACCTGGTCCTTCTCGGCGACGGGCCGGACGAGGCGACGCTCAAGCAGCAGGCCCAGGACACTCCCCATCGCAGCTCGATTCATTTCCTGGGATATCGACCGAACATCGAACAACTGATCGGGGGACTGGATGTCTTCGTGCTCTCCTCCGTCGCGGAAGGCATGCCGCGGGTGATCCTGGAGGCGATGGTCGTGGGAGTTCCCTGTGTCTGCACGGCGGTCGGCGGTATTCCTGCGATGGTTGATTACGGCAGGCTGGGACGGTTGGCGCCGCCTCGCGATGCCGAGGGGCTGGCGCAGGCGATGTGGGAAGTGGCGACGCTGCCGTCGCGGGAACGCGAGCGTCTCATCGACACGGCAAGACAACACGTGAAAGAGCATTACGCTCACGATGTTGTGAAGAACAAGCTGGCGTCGCTCTACCGGGAATCGGCGGAACGGGAATCTCCGGTGCTTGCGCATTCATCTCGCGGATGAGCTTCCCGGCCGGAGCCGGCGACCCGGATCGCGTGGTCCAGACGACCGCGTTTCTTCAGCGAAAGCAGACGTTTGCGGGTAATTGCCATGATCTTGCGAGCATACTGCCTGCGGCGAGGACGCACCGAGGGATTGACGAGCAGGTACGGCAGGAAGAACCGCAGGCGGTCCGTGTTGCTGATTCCCCAGGGCAACAGATTGACCTGAACGAGGTTCTTCCGTCGCAGGCGGTGGGAAAGGTATCGGTATTCTCGAGTGCGCTCGTTGTCGATAAGGAAGAACTCCCAGCGGTGTTCCCGCCTGCACACCAGGACGTTGCCCGAGCGGAGGTCTCCGTGTGCGATGCCCTCGCGGTGCATTCTTCCGACGGTCAGTCCGAACTGCCTGAGCAGTTCTCGCCTTTCGCGGAGGGTGCAGGGCGCCGGTTCACCCGGGACCGGCATGAGGTACGTGTGGATCGGCACTGCGTCGGCCACCTCGCAAGTGGCCATGAAACAGCGAGAAGTTCGTAGTCGGTGGGTCGAGGATTTCGAATCGGCGGCGTTGTGTCGGAGATTCCCGACCGCGACGACCTGCGGAGTCTGAAATCTGTGCCTGCTGAGCATTTGCGAGGCTCGCATGGCTCGTACTGCTCGGCTCGGCCTCAGCATGTGTTTCAACAGGTCCCAGATGGACCGGTCGAGGTACTCCTTTAAGTAGATGGTTGTCGGCACACTGTTGACAGTTGCCTGAAACCGGCACACGCAGGAAGCCACCGACGACTGGACAGGTTGAAGTTCGAATTGCCTGCCGAGGGCTGGCGATCCGCCCCAAAAGACTTCCTCCAATTCACGATTCTGAAGATCTCTGCTCACCCACAGTCTGCCTCCTGCACGTCGGACTTCAAGGAACATGGGCTCGGGCAGACCTCGTTCCCTCTCAAGGCCGGCGTCGCAGAGGAACCTTGTGATATCTCCGGCGCGCCATAGCCAGGGGAGGCAGCCGAATCTGTGGATCGTCACGTTCTCCGGGTTGGCCAGCATGATTCGCTTTGCATCGCACAGCACGTCGGCTCGTTTGATCTGCCGGCAAGAGATCCCTCTCGCCGCCAGGCGGTCTACGAGTCTGACGGTCTGCTGGATGAGTCGCCGCTTGCAGCCCTCGGGAACGGATTCGTCGCACAGAACCTCGCCCCAAGAAGGTCGGTCCACGAGTTCCATGACCGACCACGATTGCCACAGCAGTGGGCCGCGACGTTGCTCGATATAAGCCACCGGCCGGGCGGTGCGAATCCGCAAGTTGAGGAGCCGGTGACTGGCGGTCCAGGCACGATGCGCCTGAGAACCCGCGAGGGTCTGACATAGCGAGTGAATCAGACCCACGTGGTTGTACTGTCTGAGGACGACGTCGCGATTCTGCCATACGCCGTGGTACACCTTCGTATGAACATCGCTCTCGATGAGATGTGCATGCACCAAGCACACGGTGAGTTCTTCAGCAAGGCGGGAAACGTCCGCCGCGGCGATATCAGTCTCTGCTTGTCCCCGGTATGTAGTCATGGAGTCGCTTCAATTGCCTCGTCGTCGCGACAGAAGTCACCATCCGACGATACAAATCCCCAGCTTGTCGGCGAGCGCCACCGTTTGCGGCTTGTCTATGACGAGGGTCTTTCCCGCTTCGATGACGAGACACTTGCCCCCGCCGGCCGCGAGATCCCGGATCGTCTCCGGTCCCACGCAAGGCACGTCGAATCGCATATCCTGCGCCGGCTTGGCGGTCTTGATCAGCGTCCAGCCGCCCGCCTTGCAGAATTGGCCGGCTCGTTTGATCATCTCAGCGGTCCCTTCGATGGCCTCCACCGCGATTACCTCGCGTTCCCTGACGGCGATGGCCTGGCCGATGTCGAGTTCGCCGAGCTTCTTGGCCAGTGGCCAGCCGAACTCAATGTCGTTTTCGATCCGTATTCCCGGCTTGTGTTGTGTCATCACGCCGGCCTCGGCAAGATATTCCTCGCAGTACATCGTCGAGTCCTCGAGAACCACGCCGCCGCCGGCCAGTTCCTCGGCCAGTGCCGACAGCAGGGTGTCCGTCTGTTTCGATTTGCCTCGCAGACGCCAATAGTAGATCCGGAAGGCCCGCCAATCGGGCAGATATCGCAGGATGCGCCACGGTGTGAACAGGTGCGACTTCGTCACCTGCCCGACCATGACGGTTCGCGTCACGCCGTGCTTTCTGAGTTTCCGGATCCAACTGCCCGGACGGGCGACCGCGACCGGGTGGAAGGCATCGACCTCATCGGCCAGGGGCCCATCGACATATCCGGCCAAGCCCACGCAGATGACGCGAAGACCGCGCCGTCTGGCGCCGGCCGCGACCATGAACGGCAATCTGCCGCCCCCGGCAATCAAGCCGATTACATTCGGTCCATCGCTGGTTCCGTTGCATCGAAGAGCGTTCACTCGACGTCCTGTGGCTCGGCCGAGTCCTTCGGTCGAGCCTTCAAAGCGGTCGTGATCTTATTCAGTTGGCTCTGCAGAGTCCGGATATCCTTGCGGATCTCGGGCAGGCACGAGATCATGGCGTACGCGCGTCGGGCGCGGTTCACCTCGACGGCCGGGGCCCCGGCCACGGTCCGACCGTCGGCAATGCTGTTGATGACGCCCGCCTGCGCCGCGACAGTGACGTTGTTTCCGATGGTGATGTGCCCTACGATGCCGACCTGTCCACCGAGGGTGCAGTGGTGTCCGAGCGTGGCCGATCCGGCAATGCCCACCTGCGGCACGATGAGGCAGTGCGGGCCCACACGGGCGCCGTGACCGATTGTCACCAGGTCGCCCAGCTTGCTGCCGCGGCCGACGACCGTGTCGGAGAGTGTGCCGCGTTCGATGCTGCAGGAAGCTCCGATCTCGACGTCGTCCTCGACGACTACGCCGCCGACCTGGGGGATCTTGTGGTGCACGCCGTCGTGGGTGGCGAAGCCGAACCCGTCGCTGCCGATCGTCGAATTCGCGTGGATGATGACCCGCTTGCCGATCCGGCATTTCTCGTAGACGACGACGTTCGCGTGAACGACCGTGTCCTCGCCGATCTGCACGCCCTCGCCAATGTACGCGCAGGGGTAGATGATGCACCCCCGGTCGATCCGGGCGCCGGGCGCCACGGTGGCGAAATCGTGGATGTGGCAATCCTCCCCGATCTCAGCGTCCGGGGCGATCGCGGCACGCGGGCTGATGCCCACGGCCCGGTGCCTGCGCTGCCCGTACAGGAGAACGAGGACCTGGGTGAATGCGAAATAGGGGTCCTTGACGACGAGCAGGGGCATGCGGGCCTCTGCAATCTCCCGCCCGACAATGACTGCCCCGGCCTTCGTGGTCTCCAACTGCTTCTCGTACTTGCGGTTGGCCAGGAAGCTGATGTCGCTCTCGCGGGCCTCGCTCAGGGTCGCGGCGCCGCAGATCGCAGTGTCCGGGTCGCCGCAGAGTCGTCCGCCCACATGCTCGGCGATCTCACGAAGCGTTCGTTTCTGGGTAGAGTTGTCCATCGAATCCATCTGTCGCAGGCGTTCATCCGCCACAAAGTCGGCAACCAGCAAATACTCCATGATACTCTTTGTGAGGCGGGCGTCAACCGGCCGTGCAGAACGCGGCGCCGGCGGACCGGGTGGATGTGGCGGCGGGCCTTTCTCAGAAAACCAGGTTGTCGAGCACGGCCTGTTGGAGTGTCGCGGAGGCCTTCTCCGCAAAACCTTCCGCCTCGCCTTGGAGCACCGTCACCCTCGGTCCAAGCGGGTGGTAGACAGCGGGGTTGCTGGGCCCGAACAGGGCGACTGTGCGCAGTCCCATGCAGGCGGCAAGATGTGTCACGCCGCTGTCGTTGCCAAGGAAGGCGTCCGCACAGCTCAGCAGCGCAACCACTTCAGGCAGCGACGGATGTGCGAGGCACCGGGTCACGCCGTGAATCTGCACTTTCTCCGAGGGACGCAGTCTTTCCACCTCAGCGGGTCCCAGCACAAAGAGCACCTCGATCTCGGGGCCGCGCAGCGCTCGTGCGACATTGAGGAAGTTCTCCAGATGCCAGCATTTTTTCTTCCCGCCGCTGCCCGGCTGGATCACGACGAGTCTTTTGGACAGGTCGATGCCCACCTGTTCGAGCAGTTCGACGCCGCGGTCTCGATCCGCTTCAGCGACGCGGATGCGAGCACTTCTCTTGTCGACGATGGCCTTCTCGAGCGGCAGGCCGCACTGCCGGACGAACTGCTCGGTGTGATACTGCGTGATGTGTTGCGGCTGGCCCTCCGGCGGCTTGAGCGGCAACGTGACCACCTCTGTGTTCCGGCTGCAATTGGCCGTGAAGATCAGGTTCTGCTCGAAGTCGCTTCCCGGCTCGCCCAGGAATGTAATGATCCACGTGTAATCCGCGAACAGGTGGATGAGCGGGTCCCGGTCGGCTAAGTCGAATCGGGTCGGCTCCACGAACAGTCTGTGCAGGTCCAGCGATTCGATGGAACGGATGCCGTCCACGCAGCTTCGTTCGGGCAAGATTCCGACGTATTCCGCATGGCCGACGACATCGACTCCGCCCAAATCCAGTACTTCTTTGACCAATCCCACCAGGGGCAACGTCAGAATGCAATCGCCCAACGCGCCCGGCTGCAGGATCACCGCGCGTTTCATTTCTTTGGCCGACCGCGCGCTTTGTGCTTCCAGCAAACTCAGAATGTCGTTCTCAGCCTGCATCGTCCTCAATTATACCGGCGGGCTCTGCCGACCTCAATGGGGAATCACCTCACTTTCCTTCAATGCCCTTTCGTTAGGGTTCGAGCCTGACGATCCGCAGAGCGATATCGTCCGTGTATGGGGGTACTCGCAGCGTCCGGATGCGTCCGTCGTGTTGGAACGGCTCAGCCTTCTCTATCTGTCCGGTCTTCGTGTTCACCCATTCCGCTCCGTACCGACCCGAGGGCAGATCGAGGGCCAGCTCCGCGAGGCCGTTTCCGTTGATGTAGACCGCGTAAGCCCGGCCCGACTCGGAGAGCACGCGAACCGTCACATCGCCGGGCACGGTGCCCTTGACCAGCGGATCATCCGGCTTCATCCGCGTGAAGTCGAACCGGTGGATGAACTCCGTGAGGATCCGCAGTTGCCTGTGCAGTTCGGGTCCGCCTCCGCCCGGTGCGTTGATCGTGTTGCTGCCGTCCTCGTGCCCGACTGCGAACGAGTAGTCGAGATTGCTGTACACGGCGCCGCCGGCGATGATGAAATCCCACCCCTCGAGCCGATAGGGTTTGACGCGGTCAGCCCCGGAGAAGCCGGTTTCGTCGTCCGCGATCACCCGATTGAGGTGATAGTTTTCCGCCACCGTGGCAGGGGGCTTGGCGTAATGGAAGTTGAAGATCGAGACGCGAGGATTCGGGTTCTCGATTTTCTTGCCTTTGTTCGCGATGTTCTGGGCGATCAGGTGCTTGCTATGGAATCCCGCTTCCGCGGCGGTGATGGTCTCGGCGATATGGGCCTGCCAGTCCTCGGTGACGCCGCCGAAGTAGGGCTCGTTGCAGATCTCATAGTACAGGTTGTCAAAGTCTTTGAGGGCTTCGACGATCTGCCGGACCATCGCGTCCTGCACGGCCAGCAGGTCGGGGTGCTGGAGCGTATAGACCTCCGTTCGGGGCATGTTCCCGATCCCGTTGACGTTATTGCGAGCATTCATCGGACTCAAGCTCCACATCGACTCTTCGTAGAACGGACAGAACAGGACCAGTTCGACGACGATGCCTCGTTTGCCCGCTTCGACAAGGAAATCGGTCAACCGTCGAAAGTAAGCGGGGTCCCACCGAGTCAGATCGAATCGGTTCCCGCCGCCGGCGTAGCCGCTCTCATCGCCGCGAGCCCAGGGGCACAACAAGTCGCGCGCGCCCGGAGCCAGAGTGTTGTTCTCGATACTGAATGCTCCAACCGGCTCACAATAGGCTCCACTGAAGGTCCGTGTAAGGTTGAAGCCGTAGGACTGAAGTGTGCCAAGATACCGTCCGCAGTTGAACCGGCTGTTCAGCACGGCTCCGTAGTGTTCGCCCGAGGTGATCAGGATCGTGGGCTTGTCCTGCCAGAGGAAGTAGTGCGGATTCTGGGGGTGCAGCGCGATCGGGGTCGCACGGGCGGCGGTGCCTGCAATGAACAACGCGACCGCCACACTCGTGAACGACAGACCCAGTCCCGTGCATGTTGTGTCAGAGGCAACGGGGTGAACGGCTGCCCCCTTCGTTGCGTTGTGCCGTTGAGCCATGTTCGGTCCCTTCCAATCACCGTCCCAGGGAAAGGCAAGTTCTCCGATGTGATATGAACTTATTATAGGACGGTGCGTATTGTATACGGAAAGAAAGACGACCCGGCGTTACGGATCGCCGGGGGCTCCATGAGGGGAGACCGTTGCAGACTTTACTTTCTTTCTAAACCCCGGCGCGACTACCCAGAGCCCGGGGTCTATCCACTGCGTTTACTTTCGGCGATGCTTGTATCGCAAGGCCGGTGGAACGAGCAGACGGTCCGACCGTGCGCTCGTTTGGTTCCGACTGTTGCGGCGGACTGCCTCAATGTTGTTCCTTCGGGGCCGGCTTCGTGGACTCATCGAGGACCTTCATGCGTGCATTGCGGATCAGCACGTGCGTATCGTCCCGGCTGAGTTCCTGGAATCCGATGTGGCCCTTTCGCGGGCGGTCTTTCACCCGCGGGCAGGGCCGGCCGTTGTGCCGCAGCACAAGCTGGTTCTGCTCGTCGAGGTTCAGATCGTGAATCACCTCGCCGTTGAGTGTGACGTGCAGGCGCGAGCCCTGTAGCGTTACGACGTACGAGTTCCACTGGGTGGGCTTGTACACCTGTTTGCGCGGGGCGATTGCGCGGTAGATGCCGCCGGCGAGCTCGGAGTCCTTGGCTTGCGGATTGTAACGGTAATCAGCCATCTGCAGCTCCATCCCGTCGAAGGCGGGATCGCCGAACAGCGGGACCCGAAGGGCGCAGCCGCTGTTGCCTCTTGGACCCAGCTTGAAATCGAATTTCAGGACGAAATCGCCGTACTGTTTCTTGCTGAGCAGCCAGCTCCCTCGCGGTTCGCCGCCGTGGAGGATTCCCTCCTGGACGACCCACCGGGTGTTCGGGTCGGCGGGAGGTTGGTTCACGTCGCTCCAGCTCCGCACCAGCCAGCCCTCCGGCACACCATCCTTGGGAAAGAGCGGCACGAATCCCTCTTCTTTCTCTTGCTGCTGGGCCGCGAACCCCGTCGTGCCCAAGGCCAGGACGGCCATAACGACCAGCAATCTCAAGCGGGCGTGTTGGACCTTCATTGTTTGACCTCCTTAGCATCTACGCTCTCATCCATTCGACGGTTACACGATACGATAGCTGTTTTCAACCGTGTCATTGTATGGTGGGACAGAGCGTCTATCAACGAGAACCTCGATGGGGCTGGTCCTCACGTGGATTCCGGCGCTTCCACAGAGAGCCTTGGCTGGGTACACTGATTTGTGTCGGCCGATAGGGGCTTCCGGGTGGAGGCACCGATGGAAGTGTGCAGAACGGATAGTGAGCAACTATGAAGAAGGTGGTCATGTTGACAGGGGTCGTCTTGCTCCTCCTGAGTGCGGGATGCCATGAGCGACTTACGGGCAAACAGGCGGAGGTATCTCTTGCGGCCGAGGAGGTCCTTGTCCTGGAGAGAACCGAAGCGCTGGGCAGGCAGATCTATGCGCAGGACCAGTACGCAGGGAAGGCAACCAATCTCCTGCTCGGCTACGGCGTAGACCTCACGGAGATGGGCACTCGGGGCTGGATCACGGAGAATCAGCCGGACGGCTGCGTCGTGACGTTCGTAGGCGGCGACCCGGAGTCGTGGCGGTCGGTGTGCGTCGTCACGTTCGTGTCCGACGACGATCCGAACGTCATCCTGGTGGACAAGGATCTCAGCGAGACCCAGGCCGCGATGTTCAATGCCAGACAACTTGCTCTGAGCACGGTCCAGACGCCGTGCTCGGATGCGTATAACACGGCGGTGATTCCACGAGAGGATGGGCCGGGTTGGCTGGCCTATGCTCTGGCCGCAACGAGAGATCCGAATCTCCTGCTCGTCGGCGGGCACTATCGGGCCACGGTGTCCGCGGACGGCAAGACAGTCCTGGAGCAGCGGAGTTTCACGAAGGATTGCCTGGTCTTGAAGCGTCTTGAAGGTGCGGGGTCCGACGGGGATGCGGCCGCCTACACGGTGGGGCACATCCTCGACAACCGGCCCACGGAAATCCACGTGTTCCTGAACCTGCTCTGCGGCAAGCCGTTGTACGTCGTGACGGGAGACGGCCGTTTCTGGCGTGTCGAAGGTGGTCGGGTCCGTCTGCTCAAGCAGCCCTGATCCTGCGGGCAGTCGTCGAACTGCATCACGTGTTGAACGACCGATTCTTGGGAGGCATGTCATGGATCGATGGATGTCACGACGGCAAGCGCTCAGCGCCGCAGGAGCGGCTCTCGCTATGCCATACGTGGTTTCTTCGGCCGCATGGGGCGCCAATGCGCCGAGCAAACGGATCACGATGGGGGCCATCGGCCTGGGCGGGCAGGGGATGCACAATCTCAAGAGCTTCCTGACCTTTGACGATGTGCGGGTGTTGGCGGTTTGCGACGTCGATGCAGGCCACCTCCGTCGGGCGAAGGAAGCGGTGGATGCCGCCTACGGCAACGCGGACTGTGCCGCATACAGGGATTTCCGAGAGGTTCTCGCTCGCTCAGACCTCGATACCGTGCTCATCGCGACGCCGGACCACTGGCACGCGATCCTGGCCATCGAGGCGGCCAAGGCGGGCAAGGACATCTACTGTGAGAAGCCGATCTCGCTGACCGTCGCGGAGGGCCGGGCGGTGGTCGAGACGATGAATCGCTACAGCACGGTCTATCAGAGCGGTACGCAACGCCGGAGCATCGCCTGCTTCCGGTTCGGCGTGGACATCGCCCGCAGCGGCGTGCTCGGTCGGCTTCGGACGCTGCATTGTTACTATCACAACGGCCCGACGTGCCCACCGCAAGCGGTCGAAGCGGTCCCGCCGGGATTCGATTATGATATGTGGTTGGGTCCCGCACCGTGCGAACCCTACACACCACGTCGATGTCACGGCACCTTCCGCTGGATCTACGACTACTCCGGCGGCCAGCTCACCGATCTCGGAGCGCACTTCGTGGACCTGGCCCAATGGGCGCACGGCGACGAAGCCACGAGCCCGACTCAATTCGAGGGCTGGGCGGAGTATCCGGAGGACGGCCTGTACAATACGCCCGTGCGGTTTGAGATCACCGCGACGTACCCCGACGGCGTGGAGATGATCATGCACGACGAGACCGAGCCGGGCAGGGGGCCGCGAGGCAACAAGTACGTGGGCACGGAGGGCTGGGTCAGCGTCGATGACACAGGCAAGGTCACCGCCTCCGGCGACGCCATCGTGCGAAAGCTCAACGCTGCCCAGCGAGGGTACGAGTTCATGGAAGGTCACCATCGGGACTTCCTGGAGTGCGTTCGGACGCGGGCTCGGACGATCGCGCCGCCGGAGGTGGCGCATCGCTCGACGACGACTTGTCACCTCGCCAATATCTACCTGCGTCTGGGGCGCCGGCTTCAATGGGACCCGGTGGCCGAGCGGTTCGTGAACGACGCCGAAGCGGATCGTATGCTCGCCCGCGCGATGCGCAGTCCGTGGAGGTTGTAGCGAGGGGGTTGGGATCGAGAGCCTGGCTTCGGGCGGACTATAGACTCTTGTGCTCGGGCAGGCCGTCGCCGTCCGTGTCGCAGCGGTCGTCGGCCTGGAAATCCCCTGTTGTCGGGTCGAATCGCCAGCCGTGGGTTCCTGCTCCGGCTTCGAGGCCGCCTACTCGCACCGTGGCGAGTCGATTATAGGGATTGACCGGCATATGCTCCAGGTACGGACTTGGACGACTGTTCTGCGAGGCACCATCGGCACCGGTGATTCGTCGTGTGAAGTCCTCGCCGGTCTCGCCTGCCGATGCGGGCAGCCGGCCTTCGTGCAATCGGCAGTAGACCTCGATATGCCGCCGGACCAATTGCAGGTTCTCACATAGGGTCGCGGTTCTCGCATCCAGGGCGGCTTCACTGAACCGCGGGGCGACCGCCGTGCTCACCAGCAGCAGGACCACCACTGCAATGACGACTTGTACCAACGAGAATCCGTTTCGTCCGTTCATCGTTTCCCCCGAGGTGTGTGCCAGTCAAAGCGGACAGGCGCCGCAGACCGCCGCTGCCGTCCAAACAAAGTATATGAATCGCGGGGCGAGATACAAAACCGTACGTCACCGTGTGACCGCATCGCACGGGTCGACGCCTGGCGCCGGCAAGGTTACGTCAACCCGACGCGTCCGAAGGAGAAGAAGAAGAAATAGGTGGTGCCGAACTCGCGGATCAGCCGGTTGAGCACGGCCTGCTGATTCTGAGGCTGTACGGCGTTCGCGATCTGCACGAAGGTCTGATATCTCCGAAAGGTCTCCGGGCGGATGCCGGACCTGGACAGGTCAACGCTCAGCTTTTTCGATCCGTAGTAGATGAGCAGGGCCTCTTCGTAGAGGGTCGGAATCCCCTGATAGCCGAGCTCGTTCAGTCTGTGGACGTTCTCTGCGATCTTCTCGACCTGCCCGGTCAGCAGATAACAGGCCATGAGATACTCGAACGCCATCTTGTTGTGCGGGTTTCTCTTGAGCAAGGCGGTCAGCGTCTCATCGACGGGTTCGGTGAAGGTCACTCCCGTGGTTTCATTGTGTGCGTACGAGCGAATCGTGTCGATATGGGCCGCCTGGTCCTGGTTAAAACCGTGGTCCAGTCCATGCAGCAGAGTCTTGGCGGTCTCACGATAGGCGAGGTCTGCTTTCAGGGCATTCAGGTAGGTCTTGGCCGTGAGCGGACATCCCTTGATGATGTTGATCCATGCGAGCTTCTCGATCGCAAAGCCGAAGTGACCCTTCGTCGAGAGGAGTTCGGAGGCCAGCTTCTGCGCGACGTTGACGTGTCCCATCTCGAGGAAAAGGTCGCACAATTTCAGTTGGGTCAGATCGGATTCCTGCCGTTCGTGCGTGAGCAGAAGGGCCTGCGGGTTCTGGGGATAATGGAACATGTCGTAGGGGAGTCTGCCGGTGTGGTAGAGCGCCCGAACGATGTCATGATTGACGAAGATGTTGTTCTTGCCTTTGGGCAGGCGACCGCCGAGCTCAAGGACTTTCTCCCACTGTCCGCTGCGGGAGTAGTAGTTCGACAGGACATACGGTTTGCGGAGTTCGTCGCGGCCGAAGTAGAGACCCGAAACCATCAGCACAACAGGGATGGCAGGCATGGCCGGCTTCCACACGGAGGCCAGAACAGTCCTTTTTCTCTGCGGAGCGGGGTGCTTCTTGGGGGTGGCGACGTTGGGCGTGGGTTCCCGCCCGCCGAACAGCTTCTTGCCGACGAGTGTCAACAGCACCGCCAACGGTGCGAAGCCGTACAGGAGGAAAGTCAAGGTCTTGAGGAAGGCGTCCATGGCGGCAACCACCGGGGTCGAGAAAGGCGTGAGAATGAGCAGTGCCTCGCCGCCTGGAATCAGGAACACGTACTCCGCAAGCACCCAGGCAATCGCCAGACCGGCGGGCAGGGCCAGCAGCTCATAGGGCGCGCATTTCACACGATCTCTCTCCGGATCGGATGCCGTCCACAGCCTGCCTGGTCCGTGGACTGCCGTCATGAGTGCGAAGACCAGGAGTGTGCCTCCGCCGCCGAGCCAGAACGCGACCATTGCCATGAGGCTGCACACTCCGACGCGGACCGAAGGCCGACGCCATGGCAGCTTCTGGAAGACGAGGGAAAGCAGCAGTCCCAGTGACACGGTCAGACCGACCGTCAGTGGGTGTTTGTAGCGATTGTAGATGAGAAAGAGCATGATCGCCGGGAGGCAGGCGGGGACCCAGGCCCGCACAAGGCCGGCTGTCTTGAGGTGCCATCGAGTGAGTTGCGCCAAACACAATCCTGCCAGGACGATAATGGCGGCGCCCAGCCACGCGTGGCAGTATCCCTGGGACAGAAACCCGGACACATAGGCCGCGAGGCCGCCTGGCGTGCCGGCGCAATCTCGCAGGAAGGACCATCCGGCTGCAAACTGCGACGCGTCGGACAGGATGGTGCCAAAGCAGTAGTAGATCAGGTCGGGCCGGACCACGAGCCAGAAATAGACGAAACAGAGGGCGAAGAATGGAAGGCAACAAGACAGGAAAGCAGGGAGATCGCGAATCTCCTCTGTGTTCCGCGTCTTGCCGTTTGCTTCCTTGTCTCTATGCGTGGTCTTCATTGTGACTTCTCTTCGATGTGATCCCGGCGGGAAGAGCGCCCGGCTATTTCCGTTCCTCCCAAGGGTCGGACGGAACGGCTTTCGGACTTGCCCCCGTGATGGGAATCGCAGGCGCCACGGATGCTCTGGCGCGGGCCGCATGAGCCAGCATCGATCCGCTCACCGAGATTGGACCTGTGACCAGTTCCGGGACGCTGTATGTCTCGAGCAGCGAATCGTAGTACGTCGGGTCCCGTTGCGGCAGGACGAACGGTTTGCTCGCTGTGCCTTCGCCGTCCACGTGGCTGAAATACGTCCGCGTGAACAGCCCGCCCTCATGCTTGCTGCTGAATGCGATCCAGCGACCGTTGCTCGACCAGCTATGCCACGATTCCGAGAACCTGCTATTCACAGCCAGCTTATGATAGCGCCTGGTGGCGAGGTCCATGAGGTATAGATCGCTGCTGGGTCGGTAGACAGGGAAGCAGCCGTAGTCGCACATGCAGAAGAGAAGGAACCGTCCATCCGGCGAGATTCTCGGCAGCAGAATGCTCTGGCCCGTCTGGTCGGCAGAAAGGACCGTCTCGACCTGGCCCCATTGATCCGTGGCAACATCGTACGATATGCGTCGCAGGTCGTACTTGAGCTTGTCGTAGTTCGCCGGCGGCACGGTATTGCGGTCGTCCCAGAGGATGGGGCCGCTGCAATAATAAAGGAATTCCCCATCCGGAGACCACGCTGGATAGGTTTCGAGTCGGTCTTTGTCGGCCAATTCCTTCGGGCACGTCGCCTTCTGGCTGGCGACCTGATAGCAGACCAGGGCGGAGTCCAGATCGACCACGTCGCGGACCTCCAGGCCGCCGGTGTTGAAGAACTGGGTCACCTTGTTGATCGAATACACCGCGACGGCGCCGCTGGGGTGCCAAGCCGTATAGCCCCACTTGGCGCCGATTCTGTCCACGACGCCGTCATGGGCGAGGAGGGTGTCGCTGCCGTAGGTTGCGCTCCGCAGGCTGATCGACATGGTATCGGGTCTGTTGCCCACGAAACTGTGGCAGTTCAGGCATCCGCCGCCGAACGATCGTCCGTGCAGAACGACCGATACGTCGTAGTCGGCGAGGTTGCGCTGGTAGATGCCGATCTGACGCCACCAACTGTAGACGGGTTTCATGAACCGAAACACCAGGGTCCCGTCGATGTCTTCCTTCGCGATCGTGTTGGCGACGGGCTGGAACCGCTTCCATCGTCGGTCGGTGTCCTGGACATAGATGTCGAAGTACGCTTCGCGGCCTCTGTTGGCGTCGAGCAAGGCACGCCAGCGCCGAACGGGGATGCGAATCTGTCCTGTCTTGCTGGAGAGATGGATGGGATGTCCCCGATCCGAACGGATCGTGACAGCATATCCGCGTCCATCTTCGAGTATGCGGAAATTCAGCGGCGCAATGTTGGCGGGGATGACGACCCCGGCGTAATCGGGACTCAGACCGGGTTTGGCGTCGATCTCGCTGAAGTGTCCAATGGTTTTGGGACGACAACTGGTTGTCCCCCACGCCAGGACGATGAGTAGGTTCAGGAAGATGGCCTTGTCGGCAAATCGTGTTCTCATCTCACATGCCACGTGGCCCACAGAAGACAAAAAAGAAGCCCCCGCTTTTTGATGAGGGAGAGGAAGCGAGACTATGCGGGGGCCTGTGGACAACTTATCTGTATGTATACTATCCGTTGCCTTTACCCGAGTCAACAGCTTTTTCCGAATTTTGCTAAAAAAATCTCCCTGTCGATTTGTGGGAACGCTCCGGCGCCGCGTTACTCTCTGTGAGAATTGAGTTTACGGCCTGTTCCCACACAGCGGCGCGAGGCATTGGGGACCGCGTGAATCGCCCGCCTTGACGCCGTGTGAAAGGCCGCATATAGTCTACCATTTCGTGGCGCCGGCCCGCGCCGGCGCTTCTTCGAGGAATGAAGATGGTTGCAGAGAGTCAATGCAAAAACTGTACAGGGTTGTGCTGCCGCTATTTCGCGCTGCCTATCGACACGCCCGAAACCCGGGCGGACTACGACGATATCCGCTGGTATCTGTGCCATGAAGACATCACTGTCTTCGTCGAAAAGGGCGATTGGTATCTCAATGTCAAGAACAAGTGCCGACACCTGTCCGAGAGGGGGCACAGGTGTCTCATCTATGACCGGAGGCCGACGATCTGCCGCAAGTACAAACACGCAGATTGCGACTTCACGTCGGGGGAATACGACTACGAGCTGCATTTCACCAGCGACAAGGAAATGGAAGAGTACATCCGCGTGAAGTTCGACAACAACGCCAGAGAGAAGGGCAAGATCAAGAGAACCAAGGGACGCAGAGGCAGAGCATGAAAATAGCTCCGGTCAAAGGGACGAGGGACTTCTATCCGCCGCAGATGGCCCGGCGCAACTGGATCATCGACGGGTGGAAGAGAGTTTCACGGCGCAACGGCTTCGAGGAGTACGACGGCCCGATCTTCGAGCACCTCCAGATGTACCAGGTCAAGAGCGGGCAGGAGATCGTCGAGCAGCTCTTCTCGCTCCAGGATCGTGGCGGGCGGGACCTGGCGATCCGACCGGAGATCACTCCCACGCTGGCGCGCATGGTCAACCAGCAGATCAACGCGTTGCCGCGTCCAATCAAGTGGTTCTCGGTCCCGCGGCTGTGCCGGGCGGAGCGGCCTCAGAAGGGCCGTCTTCGCGAGTTCTTTCAATGGAACGTCGACATCATCGGAGAGGATCGACCTGATGCAGACGCGGAGATCATCTTCACCACCCTGGATTATCTCTGCACGGTCGGTCTGACCGCCAAGGACATTCGCGCCAAGATATCCAGTCGCAGACTCCTGGCGGCGGTCCTCACAGGCATCGGGCTCCCGACGGAGCGTCTGGAGCCCGTCTCCGCGGTTTTGGACCAGAGACCCAAGTTGCCTGCCGAGACATTTGAGGTGCTGCTCGCTGAGCAGATCCCCGACAGGGGGCAGGCCAGGAAGATCCTCGATTTCATGGCACTCGATTCCGTAGAGGGAATTGCCGGGATCATCCAGCCCGATGAGACCCTGGGCAAGGCGATTGACGAGCTTCGGAGCGTTCTGTGCGTCCTGAATGCCATGGGGGTCGGCGAGTATTGCCGGTTCGATCCCGGCATCGTTCGCGGCCTGGCGTACTATACCGGCGTGGTATTCGAAGTGCATGACATCGCAGGGGAGTTGAGGGCGATCTGTGGCGGTGGACGTTACGACAACCTGTTGCGTGATTTCGGCGGTCCCGCGATCGGTGCGACAGGGATGGGCATGGGCGACTGTGTCCTGGAGATTCTGTTGGAGCAGCGAGGCCTGCTCGACGCCCAGGTCCCCAAGCGGGCCGTCGAGTACTTCGTGGCAGTTGCGGATCCACAGTTGGCCGAGGCAATGTATGGGATCGTGGCCCGGATTCGTTCGAAAGGCCGGTCGGCGAATTTCAGCTACAAACAGGGTGGCCTGTCCAAACAGCTCAAAGAAGCGGTCTCACAGAACGCAGGCAAATGCGTGATCCTCGGCCAGGAATACACGGACAGCAGACAACTGGTGGTCAAGGACTTGGCCACGGGCGTCCAGGAAACCGTGAGCGTGGACCAGTTCCTCTCCCAGTTGACTTCCTGATTGCAGTCGCAACGGGTCCCGGATTGGCGAGCTGTTGTCCACGCGACGGTCTGCATTGCCATGGCGGAAACGAGGTGCGGGCTGGTGTGCAGTTTCTCCCCCAACCGGTACGAGCGGGTGTTCGAGAATTGGCTAATCGATCACCGAATTCTGTACGCCCGCTGTGACGAGAGCCGGCGTCTTGGGCCTTCCGAAGGCTCCGTCAAGAATTTTGATTTCCTCCTCTGCCCCAAGCCGGGCCGGAACGTGATCGTTGAGGTCAAAGGGCGGACCTTTGCAGGGACGACCTTGGCCGATCTGTCCGGGTTGGAGTGTTGGGTGACCGCGGACGACATCGGGAGCCTCCAGGTGTGGAGACAGGCCCTCGGGCCGGACCATGAGGCGGTCTTTGTCTTCGTCTACCGTGTTGCACAGGCGGATGTGGATTTCGACGGGCATGAGGCGCTGACCTTCGATTCGGATCGATACGTGTTCTTCTGTATTGGACTGGACGATTACCTCCGATGTATGAAGGGCCGGAGCCGAAAGTGGTGCACGGTAACGCTCGCGGCGGCGGATTTCCGGCGGTGTGCCGTCGGTCTCAGCTCCTTCCTGTCGTAAGGGCTGATGACCGCTCCATACCCCCGTTTTTCTGTAACCATCCGGTTCTCACAGGCACTTACTGGTGTGAAATGGCACCGATGCCATGAGGAGGAACAACATGACGATGAAGGCGCTGGTTGTGCTGTCCATCGGGGCAGTGTTGTGGGGACTGTGCCCGGCCCGGGGAGCGGACTTCTACGACGAAAGCACGCTGCCTGTCCTTCAGTTGCGGTTCACCCAGTCGAACTGGTACACCCTCCTGACGAACAACTACTTCAGCAAGACCGATCTTAGTGCCACGTTGACGGTCGATGGCGTGGTGTACGAGGGGGTGGGTGTCCGCTTCCGCGGCAACTCCTCCTATCACGTGAATACCCAGAAGAAGTCCTTCAACATCTCGATCGATTACACCCTTCCGGAGCAGCGTCTGATGGGTTATAAGACGCTCAACCTCATCAACTGCAACATGGACGCCACCTTCATGAGGGAGGCGCTCTATTCAAACACCTGCCGGCAGCTGGTTCCCAGCGCCAAGGTGAATTTCGTCGTGCTTGAGGTCAACGGGGAGAACTGGGGCGTCTACGCCAACGTCCAGCAACTCAACGCTCAGTTCCTTGACGACTGGTTCCCGACGCACACCGGCACCCAGTGGCGGGGGGATGGCATGACGGCGATCACCGGCGGCGGCGGAACGACCGGTGGTGGGGGAACGACCGGCGGAGGCGTCGTCCGACGATCCACCGGCGATATCGGCGTCGCCGGCGACGAGGGGGATTCGACCGGCGATATCGGCATCGCGGAAGGTGGCGGCGGCGTCACCAGCGGCAGCGCCGCACTGACCTGGCTGGGCACGTCGTCGTCGCCATACCAGACGGCATACGAGCTGAAACGCACGGACCAGGCGGACCCCTGGGCCAGCCTGATCAACGTTTGTGACGTCTTGAACCACACGACGCCGGCCGAACTGCCCGACAGGCTCGAGCCGGTCTTGAACGTGGACGGGGCGCTCTGGATATGTGCCCTGGAAATCATCTTCGAGGACGAGGACGGATACGTCTACAAGCGCGGCAGCGACTACGGCCTTTATTACGAACCCGAGACCGGTCGAATCCATCTGATACAATACGACGGCAACGAATCGATGGGCAACGATCAATGGTCCGTGTTTTATCGGTCCGACGATTCGGCAGTCCCGCTCATGTACCGGCTCATGTCGATCCCCAAGTGTCGCCAGCGCTATCTCGCCCACGTCCGCACGATTCTCAATACGTACTTCACGGAGGACATCCTCCTTCCAAAGATCGACGCGTACCGGGCCCTGATCGACGCAGAGGTCCAGGCCGACACGAAGAAGATCTACAGTTACTCCGCTTTCACCAGCGGGATCACGACCCTCAAGAACTTCGTCTCCAACCGTCGAGCCAACCTTTTGGCGAACTCAGAAGTGAACAGGGAATCGCCCGAGATCACGTCGGTCGAACACGAGGTGATCCGGACGGAGTGCGGAGAGCGCATCGTCATCACAGCTCGTGTGAGCGAGACGGTGGCGGTCTCCGACGTCCAGCTATTCGTCGCGGAGGGGCCCTTTGCCCTCTTTACGCCTGTTCCCATGGCCGACCAGGGCCTGCTGCGCAACGAGGATGCGGTATCGGAGCGCGTTTTCACGGCGGTCTTGTCCGACTATCTGGCGGGGACCGTGGTCCGGTATTATGTGCAGGCGACTGCTGCAGATGGCGTTGGCACCCTGGCCTTCAACCCCCAAGGTGCAGAACACGATTTCTACACCCACGTTGCGGCCTACCCCCAGACGGCCCATTCCGCCATTGTCTTGAATGAGATGATGGCCAAGAACGTGGCTGTTGTTGCAGACCCGCAGGGGGAATACGACGATTGGATTGAGATCAAGAACGTCAGCGAGGAGACAATCAGTCTGGCCGGGATGTGCCTGAGCGATGATCCGGACTACCCGCTCAAGTGGCAGTTCCCCGATGGAACCGAGGTGGGACCGGGCGAGTACCTCCTCGTCTGGGCTGACGAGGATGGCGAAGACGAGTCGGGCCTGCACGCGAACTTCAAGCTCTCGGCCGCCGGGGAGACGGTTTGGCTGTTCGATACGATCGAGAATGGTCATGCACTCCTGGATTCAGCTACGATTGAGGGCTTACGGGGGGACCAGTCCTGTGGTCGGTATCCGGATGGCGGCGGTGTCATGCAGGTCCTGTCTGTTCCCACGCCGTTGGCGGCAAACAGAGAGCCACTGGCTGTTGACAGCAATGGCTGACCGATGGCATAGTGGTATACTTGGAGCAGCCGGCCTCGCCAAGAGGTGACGGTGATCCGGGTCTGGAGAAGGGCTGAGACCATTTCACAGACAGATTGCTTGACTAAAATGTGTGGTTTATGTTAAAATAGACAAGGGATTGGGGTGGTAACCGATCCTATCTGACTCGGGAGCAGGTGTGGGCGGAAACATCGGGACAGGGGTGTTTGTCGCCCCTCCGGCGGGTTTGCAGAAGGAAACAGAGTAACGTGGATAGCGGCAGGATTGACACGAGCCTGGGAACATCGGATGTTGTTGCGCCGGGGGGTTCCGGGCAACAACCCGTCGCGGTCTCGAGCCAGTCGGCTCATCCCGCCGGTGGAACGGAGCCAAAAGCCGGACAAAAGCCGGCGTCCGCAAAGAAGGTCGTGGTGGACGGCATGCTCGCGTGCCGTTACGAGATGAAGTATCTCGTAACGGACATCGAAGCCGCCGAGATTACGCGGTATGTGCGTCCGTTTCTGGAGTACGACAAGTATTCCAAGCTGCAACGGGGCGGGATGTACCCCATTGTCAGCCTGTATTTGGACTCGCCGGACTTGCAGTTGTGCCGGGAGAGTCTGTTCGGTGTGAAAAACCGGTTCAAGCTGCGGATTCGTAGTTACACGGATGAGCCTGAGTACCCGCGGTTCTTCGAGATCAAGCGGCGAATCAACCGCGTGATTATGAAGAGCCGGGCGCGCGTCATGGATCAGGATGTCGCGGTCCTGCTGCGCGGCAGGTCTCTGCCGCCGCAGGGGTATACGACCGATGAGGCAGCATTGAACCAGTTCCAGTTTTATGTTGCGGCGATCCACGCCGGGCCGATGATCCTGATTCGGTACTTGAGGCAGGCCTTCGAGAGCACCTCGGAGAACCGTGTAAGAGTGACGTTCGACAGGGAGTTGTGCTATAAGGTCAGCGCGGAGCCTCGAGTGCGTTTGGGCGGTTCCGGCTGGCAGTGTAACGATTTGACGACGGGCTACACGATCGTGGAGATCAAGTTCACCGGCTGTTATCCCGAGTGGCTCAGCCGAATGGTGCGGTATTTCAACATGAATGCCCGGTCGATCTCCAAGTTCGCCACGTCGATGGAACAGTCGCACCGGTTGGCATTCTGCGGACCGGCGATGAGGAGCTTGTGGAATGGATAGATGGTGGCAACTCATCGAGGACACCCCGCTGACCGGCGCGTCGCCGTTCAGCCCGCAGACGATTCTGCTGTCGCTGCTGCTGGCGTTTGTGCTCGGGCAGGTCATCGCCTGGGTGTACTATGTCACGCACAGCGGCTTGTCCTACTCCCGTTCCTACGTGCAGTCGCTGATCCTGATCACGGTCGTGGTCGCGATGGTGATGACGGTGATCGGCAACAACATCATCACCGCCGTCGGATTGATGGGGGCGCTGGCCATCGTTCGCTTTCGCAACGTGGTCAAGGATACGCGCGACATCGTGTTCATTTTCTCGGCGCTGGTGGTCGGAATGGCCTCCGGCTCGCACCGCTACCTGACCGCCATTCTGGGGACGGTCGTCCTGAGCCTGATCGCCATCTATCTGTTCTTCACGGATTTCGGCTCGCACGAGCCTCACAACGGGTTTCTCCGATTCAGTGTACGGGGCCCGATCGGGCCGGACCACCCCGTGGCCGGCGTTCTGCGCCGGTTCTGCGGGAACTTCACGATGATCTCTGCGCAGGACAGCGGCTTCGGCGGACCGGCCGAGTACGCTTACCAAATCATGATACGCAATGTCTCCAAAAACGAGGAGTTCATCTCGGCGTTGGAGAAAGTCGATGGAATGGAGAACATCAGCCTGACGATGCAGGAGAAGCTGCTCGAGGTCTGAGCGGACTCATATGAAAGAGAAACAGCCCCAAAAAAGTCTCATGGTCAAGCGCTCCTACCTGCGTCATCTGGCGCCGACGGTCGTGTGGCTGTGTGCCGTAGCGGGCGTGAGTTGGCTGTTCTACCAGCGGACTGAGAGTTTTCAGATGGTGGGCATCGCCCAGAGCGAGGTTCGCCAGGTGGCTTCCGACTGCACGGCGAGGATCATCGATATCGAGGTCAGCTTGTTCGAACCGGTCAAAGCAGGGCAGACACTGGCCGTCCTGGATACCGTGCCGGCCAGCGAGATGACCACGGAAGCGGAGCTTCAGGCCCAGGTGGCGACCGCGGCGGCCGAGATCGAGCGACTGATGGCCTCGCTGATCCCCACGCAGGATCAACTGCTTGCCGAGGAGGCCGACCTGCAGATCAGCCATGCGGACAACCAGCGTCGATTCGCCGTGGACGCGGAGACCGCCCGCCTGCACGCGCTTCAGGTGCAGACGGAGATCGCCGCGGAGGAGATCCTGCTGAACGGTCTGGCCGTGGATCTTCAGGCCACCGAGACGCTCGTCCAGCAGGAGGTCGTGGTGCCCTTCGAGCTGGAGAAGCTCCAGATCCAGTATGACAGCACGGCCAAGAAGATCAAAGAGTACCAGGTCGAGCTGGAACAGGCCCAGGCGGATCAGGCGGAAGCGGAACGTCGGCGAGACGCATTCGCCCGGCAACAACTGCCTCAACAGTCCATCGATGAAGCCCTGGAGGCCATTCGCAAAGAAGCCAGGGTCCAGGAGGAACTGATGAAGGGGGTACGGGCCCAGATCGCCGCGTTCAAGGCCAGGACCGCTGTCGAGGTGAAGTCCCCGATCGATGGGGTGGTCATCCCGATCTCCGGCCAGGCCAACGAGGTGCTCCTCAAGAGGCAGGGGGAAGAGACGATTCGCCGGGCGGGGGAGGTCGTCGCAGCGGGCGATCCCATCCTCGCCGTTGCCCAGACGCAACCCACTGAGATCATCGCCTACGCCAACGAGCAGCAGGTCGGCTATCTCGAAGACGATATGACCGTCGAACTGGTCAAGGTGAGGTATCCGGCCCAGATCGCGCAATCGCACGTCCTGTCGATTGGGCCGACCATCGAGTTGTTGCCCCAGCGTCTGTGGCACAGCCCGACGATTCCGCAATGGGGAAGACCGGTCGTGATCGCAGTTCCGGCGGGGCTGGATCTGGTCCCGGGCGAGCTCGTGGGAGTTCGGGGGTTGTAGCGACCGGTGGGCTCTGATCCCTTCGCTGGGCGATCGGGGCCAGGAGAGATTGATGAAGAACGCATCCTGCAAATGGCAATCGACCGCGAAGAGCCTGTTGCTTTTCACCGGCGCCGTTCTGCTGGCGGGGTGCGGACCGAAGAGCTACAAACGCGACGCGGACGAGCAGGTCTACGGTTTT
This sequence comes from Sedimentisphaerales bacterium, assembly GCA_034678485.1. Taxonomy (GTDB): domain Bacteria; phylum Planctomycetota; class Phycisphaerae; order Sedimentisphaerales; family Anaerobacaceae; genus PLanc-01. The sequence goes on from JAXDBU010000186.1 coordinate 30,893, forward strand.
GTGGACAAGCACTGGGAACCCGAGTTCGGCCCGCGGGCGAACTATCGGATCCAAGGGGCGCCCGCCGGGCCAAACGACATCGACGTCGAACAAGTGGCCCGCCTGGAGAAGGTCGTCTCGGAGACGGGGATTCTCACGGTTCCGCAGGCAGCGATGATCGCGCTGGCCTGTAATCGCGACTACCAACTGGCGAAAGAACTGTTGTACACGACCACTCTCGATATGCGGCTGATTCGCCACACCTACGAGATGCAGTTTTTCGGCGGCGGCACCGCTCTGTACTCCAACGACGGCCTGAACGAACGGGCGGTGGTGGAGCCGAACCTCGGCTTCAACCGCTTGCTGGCGACCGGAGCTGCGGTCGGAACGACACTCGGCGCGCGATGGGCGGACATCATGACGGGCACCGGTGAGCACGGATGGTCCGGTGTCCTGCTCGCCGGGGTAGTGCAGCCCCTGTTGCGAGGCAGCAATCCGCGTGTCGTTCGCGAGCCCCTGACCCAGGCGGAGCGCAATGCTCTCTACCAGATCCGGACGGTTTGCCGGTCCCGGAAGCTCTGGGTCGTGGCGGCCCTGACTCAGTACTACGAGACCTTGGAGTTGCTGGATGTTGCGAAGACCGAGGAGGCCCGCATCGCTTACCTCGTGACATTGGAAGGACGCGTCGAGAAGATGGTCGAGGGCGGGCGGCTGCCCCCGGAGGAACTGGACCAGGTCCGCCAGGAGACCCTGCGAGCCTGGGACTCTCATGTCCTGGCCGCGAAGGAGTATGATCGATTCCTCGACTTCCTCAAGATCACGCTGGGGGTCTCTCCCGCTCTGGAATTCGATCTGGATTACGAGGTCTTCGAGTCCTTGAAGGCCAACGGGATTCCCTACCCCGATTTCTCGCTCGACGAAGCGATGGAAACCGCCCTGATTCATCGTCTGGATCTGACGAACAACGCGGACATGGTGATCGACGCCCAGCGGGCAGTGTATGTCGCAACGGACGGGTTGCGCACCGGGGTCAATGTGTTTGCCAACACCGATCTTCGCACCGATGGCGACAAGTCCACGAGCGTGGGCGTTACGCTGGACCTGCCGTTGGACCGGGTTGCGGAGCAGGACGTGTACGCCAGGGCCCTGGTCATGCTGAATCAGCGGAAGCGCGAGTACGACCTGACTGCCGACACGATCCGAATGGAGATTCGCGAGGCCCATCGTAAACTGCTTGAGGCCGCGGAGCGGTATCAGGTTCTATCCAAAGGCGTGCGGCTGGCGCAAGAGCGCGTGGCCAACACGTTCGAACTGCTCCGGTACGGGCGGGTGAGCAGCCGGCGCGTGCTGACGGCGCTGGAGCATTGGCGCGACGCAAGGACCGAATCGACGGACGCCCTGACGGATTACGCCATCGCGACGCTCAATTTCTATCGGGATGCGGAGGTCCTTCAGGTCCGTCCGGATGGGATGTGGGAGGTCGGCGCGGGGGCGACGCCCGTCGCCCGGACGGGAGTCCCAGGAGAAAAAGCGGCGACGGTTCGGTGACGAGATGGTATAATACATGTACAGAGAACGCCCTGTGGTGCGGCGGCCACGAGCGTGCATTGGTCTTCGATACAACTACGGAAAGGGTGGAATTATGAGCATTCGAATCACGGGCATCTTCATCGTCCTGGCCTTGTTGGCAACACATGCCTGGGCGGCGGACATCATTCTCAACGAGTACAATGCTGTCGACAGCAACGATTTCCTGGGCGGCGGCAACTCGTCGGTCGATGAGAGCGGCGGGCGAGCCTCCGACAGCTACTTCGGTCGCGTCCCCGGCAACGGCGGCGACTGGTTCGAGCTGGTGGTCATCAAGGATCACCTGGACATCCGCGGATGGAGCCTGGACATCTACGAAGACGGCATCCTCGACGAAACCCTCAGCCTGACTGTGAATCCGATCTGGCAGGACCTGCGGGCCGGCACGATCATCACGGTCTCCGAGAATGTGCCCAGCGACGTCAGCTACGATCCGAACGCCGGCGACTGGTGGATCAACGTCCAGGCCAACAACAGCGGCGATGGCCTGTACATCGAGAAGTCCTCGTTCCCCGTGAGTTCCTCGAACTGGCAGTTGCGGATTCGCAACCTGGCAGGGCAGGTCGTGTTCGGACCGGCCGGCGAGGGCGTCAGTCCCGCCTCCGGGATCAAGGGGGACGAGATCTTCCGCTTGGAGGATAATCCGAGCGAGACGGTTACCGCCAGCTCGACCGACTACGATGACGGCGACGATTTCAGCACGTTCGGGTCGCCGAACCGTTGGGGCTCGCAGAATCTCAGCAAGCTGCGTCCCACGCTGACCGCGGACGCTGCGGCCGTCACGGTCGTAACCCCGAACGGCGTCGACATCCTGACTGTGGGCGACCTCGTGGACATCACCTGGACGAGCGAGAACGTCAGTGAGACGGCCCTCGTCGAGTTCTCCATCGACAATGGCTACTCGTGGACCGAGGTGTATCCGCCGAACGTCGGCAACGCCGGCACCTACACCTGGCTGGTGCCCTTCGTGGTCTCAGACGAAGTCCTCGTGCGGGTATCGAGCACGACGCGCCCCGGCGTCTACGACGTGAGCGACCTGCCATTCGAGATCGTGGACGGTCTGTGATGAACTTTTTCGATCCGTCGCTCGTGCACTCGACTTGGCCGGGTTGATCCGGCTGTCGGGCGACACACAGTCGGAACGGACATTCCGGTGGCAGCGGCAAGCCTCTGGGTCTTGTCGCTGCCACCTTTGTTTCATCCGCCGGGGCCGCCGAGAACTTTCGCTACTACCCCGATGGCAAATCGGGTATAGTGGTCCTCCCGATGTCATGGCCACCCGGGGTGTCAGACCGGGTTGCCTGCATGACGATTGAATGGCCCCGGACGGTCCGGAGAACAGGCCATCGCGATCCTGTCGTCCCTTGCGCCAAGAAATGGCGCGATGGGTCTTGAAAGAGGTGTCTGAGAGCATGAATGAGAAGGCCGGCGCGTACGACTTCGGTTCGATCGAGCGGAAATGGCAGAACTGCTGGGAAGAGAACCGGGTATTCAGGGCGAAGGACTGCGACGCCTCCCGACCGAAGTACTATGTGCTGGATATGTTCCCCTATCCGAGCGGACAGGGTCTGCACGTGGGACATCCGGAGGGCTATACTGCCAGCGATATCGTCTCGCGGTACAAGCGGATGAAGGGCTTCAACGTCCTGCACCCGATGGGGTGGGACGCATTCGGTCTGCCTGCGGAACAATATGCGATCGACACGGGCACGCATCCGGCCGTAACGACAAAGAAGAACATCGACACGTTCCGTCGTCAGATCAAGATGCTGGGCTTCTCCTACGACTGGGACCGCGAGGTGGACACCACCGATCCAGGCTACTTCCAGTGGACCCAGTGGATTTTCTTGAAGCTGTTCAACAGTTACTACGATCCATGGTGGGCGAAGGCGGCGGATATCTCGCTTCTCGAAGACGCTCTGGCGGAGACGCCCCGGCGCCGGTCCGATTGGGAGAGCAGCGCGTTTCTGATGTCGTTGCACGAGAATGCGCAGGCGGCCGGGAGCGATCCTCAGAAGAGACAGGCTTTCGTTTACAGGACCGTGTCGGATCTCCGTCTGGCCTATGAGAGCTGGGTGCCGGTCTGGTGGTGCGAGGGCTGCAAGGCGGTGCTCGCCAACGAGGAAGTCAAGGATGGCAAGTGCGACCGCAAGGGCCATCAGAACGTGATCCGTCGCCCGATGCGACAGTGGCTCCTGCGGATTACCGCCTTCGCGGACCGTCTGCTCGACGATCTGGGTCTCGTTACGTGGTCCGAGTCGATCAAGGAGATGCAGCGCAACTGGATCGGACGCAGCGAAGGTGCGGAGGTGGATTTCGAGATCGCCGATGGTCCGGCGGGGGGGCGCAAGTTGCGCGTCTTCACTACCCGGCCCGACACGCTCTTCGGCGCCACGTACATGGTGCTCTCGCCGGAGCACTCGCTGGTCGAGCAGATTACGACCGCAGGACAGCGACAGGTCGTTCAGGCCTATCGTGCGGAGGCCGCCCGAAAGAGCGAGCTGGAACGCACCTTGCTCGACAAAGAGAAGACCGGCGTTTTCACCGGCAACTACGCGGTCAACCCGGTCAATCGCGACCGGATTCCGATCTGGATCGCGGATTACGTGTTGGCCAGCTACGGCACCGGCGCCATCATGGCGGTGCCCGCCCACGACACCCGCGATTTCGAGTTCGCGAAGAAGTTCGACCTGCCCGTCATCCAGGTCGTTCAGCCGCCGGATGCGAAGACGGACTGGCAAGGCTTCATTGGAGACGGCACGTCGGTGAATTCCAGCGGCCCGGATGTGTCCATCACGGGTCTGCCCACCGCCGAGGCCAAGTCCAAGATTACGGCGTGGCTCGCGGAGCAGGGACTCGGTAGTAAGGCGATCAACTACAAGCTGCGGGACTGGCTGTTCAGCCGCCAGAGGTATTGGGGCGAGCCGATCCCGGTCGTCCACTGCGACAAGTGTGGTGTGGTGCCGCTGACGGAGAAGGAACTGCCGTTGAAGTTGCCCGAGGTGACGGACTACACGCCTCCTGGGACGGGGGAGCCGCCACTCGCGAAGGCGACCGAGTGGCTCAAAGCGACCTGTCCGTGGTGCGGCGGCCCAGCCGAACGCGAGACCAACACGATGCCCCAATGGGCCGGCAGTTGCTGGTACTACCTGCGATACATGGACCCCGCCAATTCTCAGCGGGGTTGGGACCCCGCCAAGGAGCAGTACTGGATGCCGGTGGACCTCTACATCGGCGGCGCCGAGCATGCCGTGCTGCACCTGCTCTACTCGCGCTTCTGGCACAAGTTCCTGTACGACATCGGGTGTGTCCATACCAAAGAGCCGTTCATGAAGCTCATCAACCAAGGCATGATCCTCGGCGAGGACGGCCAGAAGATGAGCAAGTCGCGCGGCAACGTCGTGAACCCCGACCACGTCATCAAGGAGTACGGCGCGGACTCCATGCGCCTGTACGAGATGTTCATGGGTCCGCTGGAGGCGATGAAGCCCTGGAGCACGCAGGGCGTTCAGGGCGTATATCGATTCCTCCAGAAGGCCTGGCGGATGATTGTGGACGAGGAGACCGGCCGGCTCGATCCTGCAGTCCGCGAGGCCCAGGCGGATGAGGAGACGCTGCGGCTGCTGCACCAGACGATCCGCAAAGTGGGCGGCGACATCGAGACGTTCGGTTTCAATACTGCGATCAGCGCTATGATGATCTTCGTGAATCACCTCGCCCGACAAGAGGTCAGGCCCAGGTCCGTGGTCGAGCCTTTCGTCCTGATCCTGGCGCCGTTCGCTCCACACGTTGCGGAAGAGCTCTGGCAGCGGCTCGGCCATGCTGACAGTCTCGCCTATGAGCCTTGGCCGCGATATGATGAGGACTTGGCCAAGGACAAGCAGGTGGAGCTGGCGGTGCAGGTCAACGGCAAGGTCAAGGATCGCATCGTGGTGGCCGCCGATGCCGACGACGAGTCCATCAAGGCCATTGCGCTGGGCAATGAGAAAATCGTCGCCGCTCTGGCGGGTAAGCAGCCCAGGAAGGTGATCGTAATCAAGTCCCGACTGGTGAATATCGTGGTGTAACGGCGTCATGCATTCGGAGATCGAAGCCAAGCTGAGAGTGGATTCGTTGGAGACGGTCGAACGCAGGCTCATCGAATGTGGCGGGTCATTCTTGCGTGAGACGGTCCAGACGGACCGCTACTATGATACGGTCGACAGAGAGTTCACGAGAACGGACAGGGCGCTGCGTCTTCGGACCGACACAGAAAGGGGACGGGAACGACTGATCCTGGCATACAAAGGCCCGAAAGAGCAGGACGACTGCAAAAAACGGATCGAGATCGAGATCGAGGTGAGCGACGCCGACGGGACGGAATCGCTCCTCGGTGCGATAGGGTACATCAGGGCGCTTGCTTTCAACAAGCGCCGGCGTCTGTGGCAATTGCACGGGTGCGAGGTGGCGCTCGATGAGTTGCCGCTGCTGGGGGTGTTCGTGGAAATCGAAGGACCCGACTCCAAGACCATCGCCAGAGTCCAGGCGATGCTCCAGTTGGAGACCTCGCCGCATATCATGGACAGCTACGCGTGCCTCATTGACCGCCGGTTATCCCAACTTGGCCTGGGCGAACGCGAGGTGCACCTGGGTTGACCCCGGGTGGATGAGAGTGAACCGGAGCAAGCAGGAGTGACGACACAACCAGGTTTCAAAATCGGCGATGTGGAAGTGGGCCTGAACTCGCCGCTGTTTCTGATGGTGGGGCCCTGCGTTATCGAGAGTGAAAACGGCTGTCTGGGGACTGCCGAGCGACTCGTCCGGATCTCCGAACGGACAGGCGTTCGGATGGTCTTCAAAGCCAGCTTCGACAAGGCCAATCGCAGCAGCTTCTCCAGTTTTCGCGGTCCCGGCCTGGTCGACGGGATGAGAATCCTCGCGAAGGTTCGCGACGCGACGGGATTGCCTGTGATGACGGATATCCACGAACCGGCCCAGGCCGCCGAAGCCGCCGAGACGGTCGATTGCCTGCAAGTCCCGGCGTTTCTGTGTCGCCAGACCGATCTGCTCTGCGCCTGCGCCGAAACGGGCCGGCCTATCAGTGTCAAAAAGGGGCAATTCCTCTCGCCCGCAGAAATGGGAAACGTGGTCGACAAGATCCGCGCCTGCAGAAACGACAAGGTGATTCTCACCGAGCGAGGGACCTTTTTCGGGTACAATCGGCTCGTGAACGACATGACCGGCATCGCGGTCATGCAGCAGTTCGGATGCCCCGTGGTCTTCGACGCGACGCACAGCACGCAGCAGCCCGGCGGTTTGGGGTCTGCCAGTGGCGGCCGACGGGAGATGGCGCCTCTCCTCGCAAAGGCTGCGGTCGCCTCCGGCGTTAACGGCCTGTTCCTTGAGGTCCACCCTGAGCCGGACAAGGCGCTCTCCGACGCCGCGTCCATGCTGCCGCTGGACTGGCTGGAAGATCTGGTGCGAGTATGCAAAGGGATTTTTGAGATTGTCCATGGCTAAGAACAGGGAACCGACTTGCTACACATATGGGCCGGTGCCGTCCCGCCGGCTGGGTCTGAGCCTGGGCGTCGACATCGTCCCCCCCAAGATCTGCACGCTGGATTGCGTTTACTGCCAGCTCGGTCGCACGGCCACCAGCAGCACGACACGGGCAGACTTCGTGGATATCAGTGCCGTTCTGGCCGAGATTGAGGCAAAGCTGAAGGCCGGACTCAAGACCGACTACATCACGCTTGGCGGGTCCGGCGAGCCCACGTTGAACTCGCGTTTAGGCGATTTGATCGACGCTGTCCGTCGGTTGACGGATATCCCGGTGGCGATTCTGACGAACGGGACCCTGCTGTACCGGGCCGATGTCCGAGCGGAGTGCGCCAAGGCCGACGTCGTGGCGCCCTCTCTGGACGCAGGCGACGAAGCGGTCTTCCACGCGGTGAACCGGCCGAACCCCGATATCACCATTGAGAAACTCGTTTCGGGGATGGAACAGTTCCGCAGAGAGTTCCAAGGCCGGATCTGGCTCGAGGTCTTTCTCATCGCGGGCGTGAACACGGATGACGAGCAGATCGAGAAGATCAAACGCTTGATCGATCGCATTCGGCCGGACAAGGTCCACCTGAATACCGCGGTTCGTCCGCCGGCGGAGCCGGACGTTCGGGCAGTGCCTCGCGAGATGCTCGACGAGATCGCCGAGCGAATCGGCGGAATCTGCGAGGTGATCGGCGAGGCGCCAGTCGGATCGCGCGACCGCCACGAGACGCGGGCGGAAGCGGATGTTGTTTCAGTGCTGAAACGACGGCCGTGCACCCTTGAGGACATCTGCGCGGGACTGGGAATGACCCGTCACGAAGCAGCCAAGCATATCGGTCATCTGCAGGGTGTGGGCAGGGTTCGTTCTGAGTCGCGGGGGGATGTTATCTATTTTCACATTCGCCTGGATGCGCCGTAGCGATGACCCGGGTGCGTCTTGCATCGCAGCAGCAAACCACATGTAGTGACAGTCTCCACAGAAGGACCGCATAAATGAACGGCACATGAGTCCACTTTTTGTCAAGCCGGACGTTCCATTGGCCGATAAAAGCATTGTAGCGTTCCACCGAGGCCACGGGTTGTCGTTGGCGGACGCTGCATGGACCGCAGGAAGACCCCGCAGGCGGAGGTGTCCGGCGGGGAACGTCACTCGGTAAGGCGTACTCATGAAAAGACCGCAGAGACAACTCGTGCTCAACAAGGGCGCGGAGAAATACATCTTCCGCTATGAACAAGGACGGGAGGATGAGCTGCTCGACGCCCTGATCGACCAGGTGAAAGATAAACGAACCGATTTTGACTGGTTCGATGCGGCGGTGATCAGCTTCAAGCTGACGCAGACCCTGATCGGTCGCGCAGAGCAGTTGCTTCAGGAAGATTCGGATGTCAGGACGATGCCATGAGAATCGCCATGTGAGATTTGCCGTGGAGGCGGAGCCGGTGGTGCGCCGCTGATCCTCAAATTGTGAATCGTAGATCAGAAGTCGAAAAGGTGGTCGATGATGCCGATGGAGCAGATGAATAGGTGCTATATGGAAGAAGGAAGCGCGGTCATTGAGCAGTTCTTGCACTACCTGAAATTCGAGAAACGGTTCTCCGAGCACACGGCCAAATGCTACGGTGCGGACCTGTCGCAGTTCTCGGAGTTCCTGTTGAACGCGCCGGACTTGGGGGGGCAGTCGCGGCATGATGGATTCGGCGAACCCGGTTCCGCTTCGGATCTGGGCCATCATGAGGGGGGCGTCGCAACCGCCGTCGCCACGCAGACCGAATTGGAGATCGATCAACGGCTGTTGGCCGTCGATGCGAACGAGGCGCGGGCGTATCTTGCCTTTCTGAATGAGAAGGGCTACTCGAAAGCCACGATCGCGAGGAAGCTGGCAACGCTCCGTAGCTTCTACAAGTTTCTCGTGAAGACGAATCGGCGGGATGCGAATCCGCTCAGCGCGATTCGCACGCCGAAGCAGGAGAAGAAGCTCCCGCGGTTCCTGGAATTCGAAGAGGTGAAACGTCTTCTGGAAACCCCGCCCACCGACTCGTGGCTGGGCTCTCGGGACCGGGCCATTCTCGAAACACTCTACAGCACGGGCATCCGCGTCAGCGAGCTGGTCGGGCTGAACATGGACGACATCGACTTCCTGGGCGAGGTGATCCACATCCGCGGCAAGGGCAAGAAGGAGCGAATCACGCCCGTCAGCTCGTCGGCCCTCCAGGCGATCCAATATTACATGGAGTATCGCAACAAGCGAGCCCAGAACAACAGCCATTTCGATTCGAAGGTGCTGTTCGTGAACAAACATGGGCAACGTCTGAGCACGCGAAGTGTTCGCCGGAAGATGGACAAGTACCTGAAGATGGCAGGGCTCGACCCGGCGATCAGCCCGCACACCCTGCGCCACAGTTTCGCGACCCATATGCTCAACAATGGGGCGGATCTGCGAAGCGTCCAGGAACTGCTCGGACATCAGTCACTCTCGACGACGCAGGTATATACGCACCTGACCACGAAGAAGCTCAAGGAAGTCTACGACAGCGCGCATCCACGGGAGGGTATGATGCACGACAGCTACAGCCCGGAGAATTCCGACGGAGGCAGTGGGCAGCCGTAGTCGAGTCTGTGAGAGTTCGACGGCAAGAGAATAAGGGGCCCCGGTCGGGAGGACCGGGGCCCTTTTGTGTTCAGGGTGCAGCCGGCAGAGGGGCCGGTTGCCTCATCCTCGCAGGACTTACTTCGTCAGACGGATGTCATCGACGAAGATCAGGCCGGCGCCA
>JAXDBU010000187.1:0-84265 GCA_034678485.1 Sedimentisphaerales bacterium
CTCTGGTACGAACTGCTGCTGCGGAACTTCGAAGCGGGCGAGTCGGGCATGCCCTGGATCAACTCCTCCATGCCCAATCGAAAGACCGATACCAACAACCGGACGGCATTCTCGACCGACTTCATCGGGCAGAATTACGAGTACCCCGAGGCCAGCTACGAGCAGCGCGAGCGGATCACCGCGCGCCACCGCCTCTTTCAGCAGGGCCTGATGTGGACGTTGGCTCATCACCCGCGCGTCCCGGAGCACATCCGTCGTGAGGTGGCCCGTTGGGGCATGTGCAAGGACGAGTTCACCGAGGGGAACGGCTGGCAGGATCAGCTCTATGTCCGCGAGGCTCGGCGGATGGTCGGCGACTATGTCATGACCCAACACCATTGTCAGGGTTCACGGAGGGCGGATGACCCGGTCGGTTTGGCTGCCTACGGCATGGATTCCCATAACGTCCAGCGGTATGTGGACCCCAACGGCCACGTGCGCAACGAAGGCGACGTGGAGGTCGGCGGTTTCTCACCCTATCCGATCAGCTATCGAGCCATCGTTCCGAGAGCCGACCAGTGCGGCAACCTGCTGGTGCCCGTATGCCTCTCAGCCTCCCACATCGCCTACGGCTCCATTCGCATGGAACCGGTCTTCATGGTGCTGGGTCAGTCGGCGGCTACGGCTGCATCTCACGCAATCGATGAGAGTGTCCCGGTGCAGCGTGTTGACGGCGATAAGCTCCACCAGCGTCTTCTGTCCGACCACCAGATCCTTGAATGGACACGGCAAGTACGTGCGGATCACCCAACCTGGATTCTGCCAGACTACTGAGAAACAGGAGCGATCCAGTCTGTATCTCCAATCGTGTGGCGGGACGGTAGCAGTTTCCATGTTTGCGGCGGCCGAACACGGGCCGGTGACGAGTGGCTCACAAAGGCACGGCTGAGGCTGAATGTCTCTCGATAAAATGACACGAAAGGGATGTTCCGCAGCCGCTCATGGAATCGCTTTTTCTGCTGAACACCTGACGGTCGGGGGAGGGTTTGGTAATGCCATAAGGCAGAGACTCGATGCCGGGTGGGGCGAGCCATGCGGGGGCGAGAAGGTAAGCGAGGCCGCGTACAGGGCGAAGGCTGTGCGAGTCGTGCGTGGGTTTCTCCGCGTGCGACTAAGAAGGCTGGGAGGAAGCGTCGCTCGGCTCGTCGTCTTGATCCTTGAAGTAGTACTCCAGAGCCGCCCTGACGGTCTTGCTCGGCGCATCGCGGACCTTGTCGTAGAGCTCGTTCGACAGGTAGATCGTTATCGTTGGCATGGATATGACAACGTGACATGACTATATAAGCATTGCTGTCATGCAACATATATATTCCAGTACCACAAGCTTTATATATATGTATGTCTTGTATATAGTATGAAACACACAACGATCAAGGGGGTGCCGATCATCGAGATCTACGAGAGCTTCAACGGAAGCTACTGGCTCGTGACCGAGAAGGCTTGGACGCAGGACAGTGTCATTGCGGGCAAGGTCTACGAGAACGACCAGATCCTCTTCGGCTACGTGCGGCTTTCGAGCTGCCCAGACTGCGCGGAGTGGGGGTACTTCTCCGAGTCCGAACTGAAGGCCCTGGGCCCGAGGGTCCCCATATTATGCCGACCAGGTGGTTCTGAAGAACGGGGACCGTGTGACCGGCAAGATCGTGGGTCTCGGCGATGGGACTCTCGTCGTCAAGAGCGACCAGATCGGAGAGGTCAAGATCGCGATGAAGGACGTTGCGACGTTCCAGAGCGATTCGCCCCTGGAAACCCACCTCAAGGATGGGACGGTGATCCATCAGCCGGTGGTTGCGGCGGATCCGAATCAGTTCGGGATCGCGCAAGGTCCGGCTCTGCGTCCGCAGACGTTTTCGTTGCCCGACGTGGCAGCGATCAATCCGCCGCCGAAACCTGAGCCGAAATGGGAAGGCAGCGTTTCCGGCGCCGTGAGCTCGACGCACGGAGATACAAAGGCCGAGGCGGTCAGCGCCAGCGTGAGCGTCTCGCGACGGTCTGAGAAAGGCAGGACCACCGCCGGCGCGGATTACGGCAAGACCCAGCAGAGAGACCGCGACAGCGGGGAGGACAAGACCACCGAAGACTGGTGGCGGGCCAGAGCCGAGTACGACTACTTCTTCACGAAGAGATTCTTCGGATTCATCAACAGCCGCTATGAGAAAGACGCGATCGCGAACCTGGATTGACGCGTCGTGGTCGGCGTCGGTGGCGGCTATCAGTGGATCGAGACGCCCCGGACCCGCTTCTCCACAAACCTTGGTCTTGCATCGCTCTATGAGAAGTTCGACGTGGAACCTCCGGCCGACGACAGCAACAGCCAGCTCTCTCTGCAGGCCGGATACAACTTCGACCATCGCATCACGGACACCCTCCGATTCGTTCACGATCTGACCTACTATCCGAGCCTGGAGAAGTTCTCCGATTACTACCTGACCACGACGGCGGAACTGCGGGCGAACCTGACGAAGACGATGTTCGCGAACTTCCGCGTCATCTTCAGCTGCGACGAGAGCCCTGCGCCGGGTCAGGGCGGCACGGATGTCAAGTACCTGTTCGGCGTGGGCATCACATTCTGACGCCATTCGTTACAGGGCCGAATGTCACACCCATACTGGCTGGCCGGGCTCGCCTCAAACGTGAGCCCGGCTTTTCTTTTGCATCCGAGGATTCCGTCCCGCGAAATTCCTGATCGATCCAGGTTGCGCGGGTACATCCCGGGGTTCACTCCGCGCAACCTGACGTCATATCCGTGCGGACTCTAGCGAGCTTTGCTTTTCGAGAGCGTCAGGGTGATATTACCCCCGGCTGGATCGTTTGTCTCCGTGAAGCGAGGCGGAACAAACGTGATCCGTTGGTCTCCGTTGGGGATTCCCTCGACGGTCAGAGGCGTCGCCAGACCCTCAAGACGCGCTTTGCCGATGGCTACACACGCATCATGAACGCGTCTTCGTGCGGCGTACTCGGAACCCGGTCGCATGGTCTCCAGGAGATCGTCCAACGCTCGTTCGATCAGGCCAAGCTGTGTCTCGGTCTCCTGCAAACGCCTGGTTCTGCTCACCCCGCTCTCACGGAAGCCCGCAGCGTAAGCCGTGCGAGCCTGACTTGCCAGTTCATCCCTCACACGCTGCAGTTCGGCTCTTTCGTACCTGAGTCTCGCCAACAACTCCTGCGTCTGCGTGGCGGTCGGATTGACAAGCCGGTCGGCCTTCTCAATATCGCCGCCGCCCAGGTGGTGTCGAATCGTAACTGACAGGTCTTCTTCGCGTCGCAGACGCTCCCGGATTTTGGCCAGTCCTTCCGTCTGCTCCTGCGAAAGCGTAGTGACGCCGGCCCCGTACTGCACGACGTAGGTCTCCGCACCGCCGGGTTCTTCTTTGTCGCCGCCGAGAATATTGCCGATGGTCCCGGCGACCCGGTAAGGCGAACCGGCCACAGCGTTGGCAATCAAGCTGGCCGCGGCTCCAACGGCCGCTTGGGCGATCTGCCCACCGCCGAGGCCCTCCTCATCGACCTTGAATGACAACGGAATCCGGATGGACCCGCCCGCGTCGCGCAGGATGAACAGCACCGTATCGAGAGAGGCCGGCAACGTGAGCAGTTTGGCCAAGAAGCCATCCGGCGGCTCGGTCAGGGACAGGTCCGTGAAGACGAGCCGGGCCCGTGTTGACAGCGGCTGGTCCTCGTGGAATCGCAGATCGATACCGGCGTCAAAGGTGCCGTCACGAAGAGTCATGCCTTGCTGCTGAGCCATCCCTTTGAAGTTGACCAGTTCCAGTCCGCTCAATCCCATTTTGACCCAGCCGTCGGGACGCGGATAGAGACTCAGCCGCCCGGTGGCCGACAGCTCCTGGAAGAGCAGCCGATTCTCCGTCGCCGCAGGCTCCGACGAGCCCGGGGCGGAATCTCCGACCGGCGCCTGTGCGGCGGGCGTCGAGTTCTCTTTCGCGCCCGGAAGCGGCACCTCGCCGGCGGTCGCCACAATGTTGAATCGCATCGGCTCCGTAGCCTCGCCTCCGGGCGTGGTGAATCCCCGGACCTCGACGTCCAGACCTTTCAGCGGCAGGTACATCGGCGGATCCACCGTGCGGTCGGCGAACCTGAAATCGATGCCATTCACGAGGAGTTGATCGACGCGTAAGGCGGGTTGCCCGCCTTTCTCCGGAGACGTTTCGACCCGCCGGGCCGTGGCGTCATTCGTGTCCGCGATGGGAACCGTTGCGACAGTGTTCGCGTCGGCAGTTACTCCCGCAGCCGAGGTTTTCAAGATCATGCCCAGCACGTGTATTCCATCGGCTTCCCGCGAGACCGCACCTTGCGGCTTCACCAAGCTGACTTCCTTCACATGGACGCTGCCGCTCTGGGGATCCAGCCTCGGTATGACGACGCGAAGCTCGTCCAAACTCGCCAGCACTGCGTTGGCGTCCGCATCTTCGAATTTCGCGGCCTTGACCAGCAGGTCCAGACCAAGAGGTCTGCTGAAGTCGAACTCCGCGACGTTGCGTCGTTCCGGATGCAAGGTCAGTTGCACATTCCCGGATAATCGCCCGTTGCGCAAACTATTCGCGTCCACCGCCGTGCGGAGTTCCGGCAGGAGGGAGGTCAGTCCGTCGCCGTGGATCTGCCCTATGTCCCACGTGGCGAGTATCTGCGGCTGGGCGACAAAGGGCGACAACTCGAGCTGCAACTGCAGTGATTCGGTGAGAGGTTGAATCTGGCCATGAATGCTGATTCTGACGGCCGGATTCGTGTCGGGTTCGTCGCCAAGGAGTTGGATGGCCTCGGTATTGCCAATCTGCAAATCCGAAACGACGATGGGAGCAGCCGTCGGTTTGGTCTCATCTCTCACCGTGAGCTTCCTGGCCTGCAACGACAATCGTTCAAGCGTAAAGAGAGGCAGACGCGGTGCCTTTCGTGCGATGCCGCTCGGACGGTCCGCCTTTTCCTCCGACGGTGTTGGATCCGTCACCGACTGTGCATCAGTCGCGGCAGCTACTGAGGCTGTCTGCTTCTGCGGTTCGGGAGCGTTGTCCGCGGCCTTCGGCGCGGAGGGTCCCATATCGAGCCCCAGAAGGCTGATCGAGCCTGACGCTTTCCGCTCGATCGTAGCCTCCAAGCCTTGGAGAGACACTTGCTGGATGGATATCAGGCGCGCATTCGGATCGAACCGGTCGACGGCCAGTTCGGCCGAGTCGAAGCGCAGCAGTGGCTCTTGCCTGGATTCGCTACGGTAATCCACGTCGGCGATATGGACACGCGCACGCTGGCCACCCTCGGGATGACGCGCCAGGTCAGCCGCGATCTTTGCGTGGAGCTGCCCCTCTTCCAGGGCCGGCTTCCATCCTTCGGGCAGATAGGATGACAAGAGCCCGGCATTCAGTCCTGCCGCCTCCAACTGCAAATCAGCCCCTTGTTTCGAGGGCGTCGCCTGAACGTGCCCGGTAATCGTTGCCTGTTGCACCATGCCCGGAGCCCGGATCGTGGCGGCCAACGCGGCGGGGGGCGCCTCGACTCCCAAGGCGAGATCCGTGAGCGTCAGGTCGGCTGCCATCGTCTGCGATACTGCCGGCGCCACCGCGCGATCAGACCACTGAATCTGGGCATCTTTCACGTCCAGGCGGCCCATAAGCACGAGGCGGGTCGACTCGGGTGTCGTCGACGCCGGCTGGACCTGCGGCGCCGGCGTCTCGGGTCCGGGCTCTCGTGCCGGGAGCAGACGCAGGCCAACGCAGGCAAGCACGCCGGACTCTTCACGTGAAAGGGCCAGCCGGGGCTGCTCAATCGTGATACGCTCTACCTGGAGCCCCGCATCGGTCAGCTCGAGTTGTGCGACATCCGCCCGATTCAGTCCGGCAAGTTCTACATCACCATCCTTGACCGCCACATCGCGGATCGTTGCCGAGCAACGCACTCCCTGGGTCCCCCAGGCGACCTGCCCGTTCATCTTGGCGTCGATGCCTCCTTTGGCCATCGTGGGCTCGACCCCCAACTCCTGAAGATAGGACGCCATCTCAGTTAGGGCCAGGCCCTCGCCGTTCAGGCCCAGGTCGAAGGACAACCCGGCCGTCTGGAGTGTCACGGTCCCGCTCAACTCCACACGTTCAAAGATCCCGGGACTGCGAAGCCAGGCTTTGAGAGAGGCCGGCGCTGCAGACGCAACGTCGTCGCCCAGTACGAGGTTCGTGAGCTCGAACCCAAGATCCGGCACGGCTATGGTCTTCGTCGGCGTGACCGTGCGGTCCACAAAAGTCAGCTCGTTGTCGTGCCAGGATATGCGTCCGATTTCGATCCTCGTCGCCGGCCTCGCGGTTGCAGTGGTCGCAGCGTCCTGAACTGCATCCGCGTCACTGGCTCGCACGCCGCTTGGCACAGTGCTCGCGCCGACTGGCCCAGATTCCGTCGAAGAGGTGCTGCCGGTGAACCGGAAACCCAGAACGTTCAAGCAGCCGGCCTCGTCTCGTCCCAAGGCGAGACGCTGTCCGGAGATCTCGACCTGATCGACATGGGTGGTACCCGTATTCGGATCGATCCTCACCCCTTGAATGCCCACTGTCTTGAGCCCGAATAGCTCGCCGCCGTCCTGGAGGCTGATGTTTGTGACAGACGCGGACGCATCGATCCGCCCGCCTTCTTGCGACGCGAACGTCGCATTCACGTCACACGCGAACGTTCCGCCTTTATAGAGGGACTCCAGGCCCAACCTCCTGAGATGCGGGTGCAACACGTCCGGGCGGATGCCGGTTCCGGACAGCTTCAGCGCCGCGCTGCTCTGTGCGGAAGACAGCATCATGGTCCCGCTGACCTGAAGACTCTCCATGATGCCCGGCGCCCCGAGGCGGGCGGCCAAGGTCAATCCTTGAGAGGGCGACGCGGCGCTGGAAGCGGCCACGTCGTTGAGGTCCAATACCAGATCGGTCGGGGGAGATACAGACTCGTCGTGGAAAACCAGATGCACGTCGCGCACCTCGATGCCATCCAGGGACCACGCCCCCGGCGTCTGGCCTGCGGACGCGGAGCCCGCCCGGCCTTCACGACCCACGACTTTGGCGCCTGCGGCGCTCGGCTGGGCCGATGTCGTTGATGGCGGTCGGCCAACGAACTGCAAGCCGCCTGCCGATAGTACTCCTGTCGCTCGCCGCCAAGCGTGCAACGTACCGTGGGAGAACTGCACTCTGCCCACGCGAATCGCGCCGGAGCCAGGCACGTTCGCATCCACGACTACGCTCTCCAGACGAAAGTCCTCCCTGTCGTCGATGGTCAGGATGCTATTCTGCCATTCGAAGTGAGCCTGAAGCTCCAGGGGCAAAGGCTGGACCGTCGTCTCGCCGGATGCGTGCGGTTGCTCTCCCGATGCGACAACGTCGTTCGCCTCTGCCACGCGTTTCGCCTGCACCTGGACGGACCCGGCGCCGGTGAACGCGACATTCCGCGCGTCTGGGCGGAGCCCCAAACCGGCGAGGTAGTCCTCCACGGCGCCGGGATGCAGGCCCTGAAGGGCGACCTTCACGTCGGCCAGGAGGCCGGTTGCGTCGCTTGACGCTATTCCTTCCACCAGGAACTGATCCAGCACGGGGGGAGAAGACAGAATGACTTGGAACCGCGTCCTGCGCTTGTCCGAGCGGAGATCGGAGAGCCGCACGTTCAAATCCAGCCGGGTCTCAAAAGCCGGGCTGACACTCAGGTCCTGAAAGTGAACCTGCACGTGCTGCAGCCGCAGCGCATCCATTTGGAGCGGCGGCGTCAAGTCGATGGCGCGCGACGACACGGGCCCGGAAACGGCGGGTGTATTGGGTTCCTGCGCCGCCGTGCTTCGTTCGCGCAACACGGCCAGCAGGGTCTGCAACTGCGGGAACGTCCCATCCTGAGCGCGGGTCAGACTGACGTCCATTCCGTCAATCTCGAGCCGTGGGACCACGAGCCGGCGCGTCAACAGCGTTAATGGGGAGACCTCCGCCCGGCAATACTCAACGTCGGTCAGGGGCATATTGCTGTCAGTCGGCACCAGAACAAGGTGCCAGAGTTCGGCGTCTCCGGTGAGCAAAGAGAGGCTCAGTCGCTCATAACGAGCCTCCAGCCCGTATGACATCATGGTCTTGTTAATGATCCATGGGAGGGAGAGCCACAGAGCCATGCGCAAGACCACGACCACAGCCACGATAATAACACCGGCCCAGACCAGCCGTCGCCGCCAGCGATGGCGGCGGCCCTGGACGTGATGCCCAATCGGGCGATCCGGCGGGCTACCAGGCGTCCCGCTTGTCTCCGATCCGACCGCGGCGGCTGCGGCCTGCTCAACGGGTATTGGCTCCACGTTTGCTGAGGATGGCTTGACGTTCTTCTTCTTGTGCCCCACGGGATGCTCCTGTGCTTCTACTGTTGTTCCTGCAGGACTTGATTCAGTACGCTGCGTCTGTCTTTGAGCGAAGCCAACGGATCGTAGCCTTTCGGCGCACGGCCCTTCGTTGCCAGCCACTCAAACGCGCGCGTCCGGGCGGCCGGCGAAATGTCCTCCAGGTAGATGAAGTTCTCCAGGAGGAGCCGCTGCTCCAGATCTGCGCCGCTGGTGGCGTCCGCGACCATCTCTTTCAGGACCGCGGGATGGCGGCCCACCTCGCCGGCGTGACGCATCGCGATGGCCTCCAACTCCGGCCTCATCTGCTCGGCAGACAACAAATCCGCGAGAAACAGGTACGCTGCCTTCTGCAGTCGCCACCCCAGCGTGCCGATCTCCCAAGCGGGATCCGACTCGCATTCCTTGGTGATGACGTAGGCCAGACGGTCAATGACCACTTCTGTGGCCGAAAGGGTGACATCCTCGATGAGAGGCGCTCCGGCCTCTCGCGCAAGATATAGCAGCGCCTGTCGTCTATGCGTCAACGATTGGAGCAGCCGCAGCGCATCTTCCATACCTCGTCTGCCGGCGTCGAACCGTGGCCCCTTTTGTTCGCTGTCCTTCTCGACCGCTGCTTGCAGAGAACCCTGACACTCTCTTAGCAGCGTCTCGTAGGCGACCGCTTCGGCCGTCCCCTTCGGGGGAACCGGCATCACTTCGATCAGAGCCGCAAACGCCGCAATTCCGTCCAGATTGAACGGCGATGGCAGGATGACTCCCCATTGCCCCTGTTCCGGCAGGTTCTGCGGCTTCAACGAAATGGTTTCTGTTGCGAGTATACCAGAGGCCGCAGACGTCGACTGCGTTTGCTCTTTCCCGGAGCTCGCGGTGCTGTCTGCGTCCAGGAGAGCGTCTTCCTCGAGTTCTCCCGTGGCTACGAGCGATATCTCCAGAGAAGCGACCGTCGTGGGACGCTCTGCAGTTCCTTGCTCTGGGGCCGGTCCTTGCCGCACTTGGATTTCGAGCTTGGGAATCGCGCCGGAATCCGCCTGCGGCCGGTCCCAAACACGGAAGCTCGCGCCGACGCCGGCGGGCAAGACACCCTGCAGCGTAGTTCGGGACACGAACGTACTTTCACCACGCTTGGGAGCTTGTTCCAGAATCTCGGTCTCGTTCTGAACCACTCCGATCCTGGCTCTTCTCAGCAGCCCGGCGACGGCCGTAACCGGCGAACTCGTAGGCAGGACGGTGATCATCTGGGCTTGTGCTTCCACGGGCTCCAAGGGGGTTCGGGGCCATGGATTGATGGCCAGGAAGGTCACGGTGATTCCCGGAGAGCCATCGAGAGGGAGCGAATTGCCGTCCGCTGCTTGGTTGTCGGGCGATGGAGAGCACCTGAAATAGCTCACATCATATTGCAGCCTGGACACAGCAGGAGGGCTCGGAGGCGCTTTGGAGCCTATGCCACAGCCTGCAGACAAGACCATGACCGCACAAATCAAACAAGGGATGGTCCGATACCGGTTGGCCGGACTGTCGTAGCGGCGATGCAACTGTCGTTCCATATTCGTCTCGGATACAGCGCCCCACAATTGTTGCCACGGCGATCACACGCCGTCTTATTTTTGCAGCTTACTGAGCGTAAGCGAAGGATACAAGCGCGACTTGATGAACGCCGGGACGGATTGTCGGTGAATCTGGGCCAATGCTTGAACCGAAGCTCTCGCTCTCCAGCCGTCCCGCTGTCAACCATTCAGACTCTTTGGATGGGCACATTCGCCGGTGCTCGCTCGACGGCCTCACTCAAAACGGCCAAGGCATCCGTCAATTTCTTGAGTTCCTCGGAAGTCGCCACCGGCACGCGCGAGTCCCCCCGATTCTCCAACGCATCGACGATCCGCTTGATGGTAAGCATCTCCACGTCACGAGCAGGCTGATACAGGACTTCTTTGTCTTCCTCTCGTTTTCGTATTTCGGACAGGACATTCGCTTCGACCAACTCCTGCAGTATTTGACGAACCAGACGAATGGGAATTTCCAGAGCCCGTGAAATCTCCGAAGCATCCCAGGCGGATTCTCCCGCACAGAACCTCTTCACGACCAGTTTGGCGATAAGCAGAGAAAGCAATATCCTGCGCGAGTGGCTGATCGACAGACAGTCCGGCTCGAACTCATAGGTCTGCACGTTCTGGACCGCAAAGGCAATTTCTGCCCCCAGCAGGAGGATGAGCCAACTCATCTGCAGCCAAACGAGGAACAGGGGCAGAGCCGCAAAACTTCCGTAGATGGCGCCATATTGGGCCGCGCCAATCTGAAGGTTGATGTAAGCCCACTGGACTAACTGGAAGAGCGTGCCTGCCACAATGCCTGCAACCAAGCCGGACTTCAACTTCACCTTGGTGTTCGGCATGAAGATGAATATAAACGTGAAGGTGACCCACAGAGTGCAATAGGGCAGGAGTCTCAGCGGCAGCAGCAGCACGGGTCCCAGCGAATTCAGAGAGGGGATCTTCTCCAGCAGCAGTCGTACCTGGCTGCTCACGACAACCGTCGCGCTGCCCGCGACCACCATAAGAATCGGGCACACAAGGATGAGAGAGAAGTAGTCGCTGAGTTTGCGTCCCAGACTGCGGGGCTTGGTGACTCCCCAAATCTCGTTAAAGGAATGCTCGATGTTGCCCAGGACCTTGATCACGCTCCAGAATAGGATCATGACCCCCACGCCCGCCACCAGTCCTCCCTGGGCGTTCTCCAGAAGAGAATTGGCGAAGGCGACGATCCTCTGCGCCACCTCCTCTTGTCCCTGGAACCTCGCCAGGATTTCGGTTTCCACGCGCTTTTCGAGCCCAAATCCCTTGGCGATGCCGAACAGCATGGCAATAACCGGGACGATCGACAGCAGGGAATAGAAGGTCAATGCCGACGCCCGGAACTTGCAGCTGTCCTCTCGGTACCCTCGCAGGGCAAGGGTGATAATGCGCAGTTGTTGGAGCAGGAGGGACTTCGTACGCGGATAATCCGCGAGTCGGATTCTCCAGATATCAGTATTGAGATAACTATTGACTTTGGTCAACATGCTTCATTGCTCCTTTGGGCCTCTGGTCGGCATATCCTATCACCATCGTGGAGGGGTCTTCAAGCTTCAATGCCATACAAACGCTATCGCGAAGGATGGCACGATGACGGGGCAGGCGGGCTTTGCATGTGCTCAACTGCATTTCGATTTGTTGACAGCCAATCGGCAACAGGCAACTGCTGGATCGCCTGTCGCAACACCGGATCGACGTTGGTATACACGTCGTTTGTCAACCGCGGACTGGAGTGTTCGAGCAACCGTTGCGTCACTGCGATCGACACACCTCTTTGTGCCAGGAGAGAGGCGAACGTCTTACGCAGGTCGTGGAATCTCAGATCAGGCAGCTTCATAGTCTTCCGCAACTTCTCCCATTTCTTGGGACTGAATCTATCGGTGAAGAGCTTCTCCCAACCATCTGAGAGGATGGCGACGTAGTTCGACAATTCCATCATGACCTCCGGAGGGACTGGGCGTTCCGGCATCGCTTTGCCGGCCGTGCGGTTACGCGTCGAGATAGTGTTGCCTCCCTCATACCATCCGCACCACCATCCCTTGATGTGCTTACGTTTGTACACCCATGGCCTTCTCATAGCCTCCATCATATCGGCAGTTTTAGCCCCGCAGTCCGGCGACGCGACGCAATCGCGTTGTGGATGGAGACAAAGCGGAGACATAACGGGTATCGAGAAGGCTGCGGCCGCCGCAAACGTAGGCACCAAAAGGCTTTATGAGAATCGGCCCTCAGGGGAAAAGGGACAACCCGTACGATTGCCTCCTATCTCCAGTATTCAATGCCATTGATGCCGCGGCCCGGCCGTGGTTACCTCGCGGGCGAACAATGGTTTCCTCTTGAGTTACTCAGCTACTTGGGACGATTTCGGAAACGCCTCATCCTCTGTTGGAGAACATCCTCGATCTGCTGGCTAATGGCGGTGGAGCCCTGCCTTTTCAGCGTGCCTTCGTTCAGGAAGACCCCCTCTATGCCCGTGGTTCTATAGACTTGCATCTTGTGTTCCGGACGGGAGCAGGGGATCTTCCATCTGCCGGCCGAGGCGTCGGCGTGTCTGAAGATCGACGTGCCGCGGCTGACGCTGATCCTGGAGGGGCTGGACCTCTCGGGGGCGCATCAGAACAAGCGGTTCCGCGTTCCGGCTGCCGTGCAATGAATTAGTCTATCTATTTCAAGTAGATAATGCTGGACCGGTCGTGACATCGGCGGTATCCTCGGTTCGTGGTTTCGAACGGATCGACACAATTCGATGGATCGCACGTCCTGGATGCTCACACGCCGGCCGATCAACTGCCGGAAGATCCCCGCGTGCTTCGCGAGATGGTGCTGCACCTCCTGGCCAACGTCGACAGCCTCCAGCAGGAGTTGCTCTGGTACAAACGGCACTTGTTCGGCCGCCGCACGGAGAAGCTCGATCCCGATCAGCAGATGCTGTTCGATCTGCTGGAGCAGAAGATCCAGCAGCAGACTGCCGAGCCCAAGCCTGCCGCTCCCAAACCGGCGGCGACGAAGCCCTCCGCTCGCAACGGCCGCGTTCCGTTGCCCAAGCATCTTCCCCGTGAACGGACGGAGTACCATCCGCCGCAGGAGGCTCTGGCTTGTCCACTGTGCGGCCAGGCCAAGGAGCGGATGGGCGAGGAGATCACCGAACAGCTGGACTACGTTCCGGCCAGCTTCAGCGACCATCAGGCGCGCGCCAGAGTGCGCGCCTGACATGTACGTCTGGCCTTCGTTTCACCTTCGGCTGACCTTCGCTTGATCTTCATAAGTCTTTATTTGACAACGGTTAATCGTTCTGCCACAAGGACTTACAAAGAGCCTCCGTCACACTGAAAATCCGTGTGTCGCCGGTTCAACTCCGGCCCTGCCCATTCGGCAAGTCGTTATCAGGCAAGCATTTACGAATGCCTGCCTTTTTTGATGCCTGTGAAGATGGGCAATTACAGCACTTTTGCAGCAGTTTTTGGCATAGGCCTCGCTCCGTCGCCCGCCTCGCACGCTGCACCAGATCGTCCCGGACACGCAGGTAGAACCGGTGCGTTGTCCGAAAACCCGCATGCCCGGCGAGCTTCATCACATCGAATTCGCTCATGCCTTCCTCGAATCAGTTGCAGATCGCAGTCCGCCTCAGGTCGTGGAACTCACCGGCACTGGCGGAAGGCCTTTACGATAAACGGGTTATGTATATGCCGGGGCCGACTGAGAGCTGCATGTCTCCGGTTCAGGATCGGCAGAGAACCAGTCCATAGCAGATTCGCCGGGACAACGGTTGACCTGCACCCCGGCGCGCCGATATACTCTCTGGGAAAACGAAAGGGGAGCGAGTGTTTCTGGAACGGTCAACGTAGGCTGGTCTTGCTGAACACGTGCCCGATTCTGTGATGCGGGCCCACTGACAGAGTACTTGCAGGCTTTCTGCTGCTGATATGTGGTATAGGCCTCCCGTAGAGACGTCGGGGTCGAGAACCCGTAAGCTGTTAACCGCAAGGCCAAAATGGAAGTGCTTGTCCATGAGCATCTCTATCGTGCCGTGATCTGCTTCGTCATAGGGGCGGCGACGGGAGTGAATCATGCCCAGAATCGCGTCCTCCAGTTGGATGGTGGGGGGGACTATGTCCAGCTCCCCAGTAGTGCCGTCCAGGACCTTGATGAGGCCACGGTTGAATCCTGGGTGAAATGGGAGGAGTTCGGGTACTACTCCCAAGCATGGGGCTTTGGCTCCGGCCAGACCTGGAATGTCATGTGCCTGACCACCCGGGAGTACTCGAACTCGCTACAGTTCTTCATCTACGAGAGACAGAGACTGCACAGAATCCTGGTACCTGATGTGTTGCGCCAGAACCAGTGGTGCCACATAGCCGCTGTGTCCGGTCCTGCAGGGATGCATCTGTATCTGAATGGCGTATTGATTGGACAGCACGAATACCAGGGAAGTTTCTCTGCCATACCGCTTGGGGAGGGTGCCTATTTAGGCAGGAGCCAGTGGCCCTCCAATACGGACTTTCACGGCCAACTGGATGAGATTCGCACGTGGGACGTGGCACGTACGGCGGAACAGATCAACGCTTCGATGTTCACGCATTTGAAGCGTGGGGAAGCCCATCTGGTTGGCCTGTGGACTTTCGACTCCGATGATGCAGCAGACGCAAGCGGGCATGGGCATGACGGAGTTCTTAGGGGGGATGCTCGGTGCGTAGAGGCTGATCTGCCAACGCCGGGTGAGTTGGCCCGGCCCTCTGTCGTTTCCGGGGAGGTTACGGACGAGGCTGGGACTCGTCTGGCAGACGCCAGCATAGCCTTGGCACACGATATGCGTGTTGTCGCGGCAACCAGAACAGACGGCGCCGGACGCTACAAGATCGTGTTCTATCCTGATCTGCCTGTCTATGATCTGACGGCCACATGGGGTGACAAAGCCGAATGGCGCCAGGGGCTGGAAGTCGTCCCAGGGCAGTGCCATGAGATGAACCTGACGCCACGCACCGCCGTGAGTCTCACAGGGACTGTTGTGGCCTATGATGGCTCACCACACCCGGCTGTTGTCATCCAAGCTGTGCCGGCCACCGAGTCCGGGCCGCCAGCAAATCCGACGGCCGTTCAGAGTGATGAGCGGGGTCATTTCCAGTTCATCAATCTGAGGCCGGGACCATACCGAGTGCGGTGCTATGTTGGAGATCGGTATGTGTACTACGCTACGACGAACACCCTCTCGACTGCCTCGCCCGGCGATGTCCTCCAGGTGGAGCAGGGTAGAGCGGTTCAGGACGTCGATATGCGCATTGCGCCGTTCAAGAAGGGCTTGTGGCGAACTTACACTTACCTCGACGGTCTGGCGGATGACTACGTGGGTGCCATTGAGAGCGATACGACGGGGCGGATCTGGTTTGGAACACCGACTGGGCTGTCTGTGTTCGACGGCAGGGTGTTTACCACCTTCACCCAGAAGGACGGACTGGTCTCGAACGGGGTCAATACGATCTGTCCGGACTCCGAAGGCAGGTTGTGGATCGGTACTGAGAATGGACTGTCCCTGTATGATGGCAGGACGTTTGCGAATTTTACAGCCCGGAATGGCCTGATGGGCAAGATAGTCCGCAGCCTGTTCCAGGACTCGCAGGGCAGGATTTGGATTGGCACAGATGAGGGTTTGTCACGATACGATGGTGGCAAGCTCATAATCTGCGCGGACCGCGAGAATCTGCCCGGGAATAGCAGCGTGAATGCAATTGTCGAGGCGGGAGACGGGAACCTATGGTTGGGAACCGGAACCGGCCTGGTGCATTACGACGGACGACATTTCCGCACCCTCACAGCGGATGATGGATTGGTGTGCGACACCGTTCGTGCGCTGTACCGAGATCATCGGGGCGTTCTGTGGATCGGGACCCTTCAGGGACTCTCCAGTTATGATGGGCGGACATTTGTGAATTACACGGTCGCCGACGGCCTGGCGCACGACAAGGTCAACTCGATAGAAGGAGAGGCAGATGACAGACTCTGGCTCGCCACGGATCACGGCGTCTCTCTCTACGACGGCCAGGGCTTCGTCACGCTCTCTCCATCGGATGGCTTGGCCTATTGGCCGGTGGGAGCCGTGCATCGAGATCCCCACGGCGCCGTCTGGTTCGGCACGATTCTCGGGGGCGTTTCCCGCTACGACGACAGCAGCCTTGTCAGCTTCACCATTCGGGATGGCCTTGCCGGCAATGCGGTCCATGCGATCTCAGAGGAACCGAAAGGTACTCTCTGGCTGGGGACCAGCGGTGGCCCCACGCGGTATGAAGGACGGAGATTCACCAGTTTTGCCGGCCGAGACGGCCTGCCGGATGAGCCGATCACGAGCCTGTACCGCACGCCGGATGGGGTCCTCTGGTTTGGCACCAGGGACAGCGGATTGCATCGATATGAGGGCGGCTCCACCAGAGCCATCAACAGCGCGTATGGGTTCGTGGACGCGCATATCACCACCATCTGCCGGGGGCACGACGGATGGCTATGGGTGGGTCACAGTGCCTGGGGCATCTCCCGCGTGGATCCTGCGGCGCTGACCGTCGAGTCGCTCCCGCTTCCCAGGGGATTGACGAATATCCACACGCGATCCATCTATCCCGCTGAGGATGGGACCACCTGGATCGGTACGTTGGGGTCGGGACTTCTGCGCTATGACGGGCGGCAGTGTACGCATTTCACCACTGAGGATGGGCTGCTGAACATGCAGGTTGAGATGATCCGCCCGGGGTTGGATGGGATGCTATGGCTGGCGACGAAGGACGGTATCTCCCGGTATGACGGAAGGCGGTTCGTCAATCTGACGATGCAGGACGGATTGCCGGATGACTACATCACGACGATGTTCCAGGACCGCCAGGGCAAGTTCTGGCTGGGTACTCAATCGGCCGGCGTGATCGCGTATGACGGAACGACCTTCTCCACCCTGGATACGCGCGACGGCTTGGCGAGCAATACGGTCTACGCGATCTGTCAAGACCAGGAAGGCGTACTATGGTTCGGAACCGAACGAGGGCTTTCGCGCTATCACACTCGGATTGCCTTGCCCCATGTCGGGATTGTCACTTTACAGGCAGATCGTCGATTCGCCGACCTGACCGAGATCCCCTCGCTGACCTCGGGTCGGCGCCTGAGCGTTTCCTACCGGGCCCAGGATTTCACTACCTTGCCGGAGAAGCAACAGTATCGGGTGCAGATCCGCAGGGCAGGGGAAAGCCTAACGCATACGAGTGAAGCCGCAGTTCCGGCGAGCAGCTCCCTCGTGAGCTCCCCCACCAGAGCCACGGTTTTCGATTGGACGCCGAAGGAACGGGGTACCTTTGTGTTCGAAGTGCAGGCCGTGGATCGGGATCTCAACTACTCTGAGCCTGCCCGGCTCACTCTGCACGTGGTTCCGCCGGCGTACCTGAATGCCAGGATCGTCATCCCCTCTGCCGCGGGCCTGCTTGGTTTGCTCGGCATCCTGACCTTCCTGGGCACGGGCGTGATTGCCCATCGCCGCAAGGCCAGGCAACTCCCAGTCCAGTTGCTTGAGAATGAACGCCAAAGAAATGTGCTCCTGCAAGGGGCACGGGACGCCGCGGAAACGGCCAATCAGGCCAAGAGCCTCTTCCTGGCGAACATGAGCCACGATATCCGGACCCCTTTGAATGCGATTCTGGGCTATGCGCAGATCCTGCTGCGCAAGCCGGACCTGCCGGCCGACACACGCAGGGCAGTATCCACCATCGCCGAAAGCGGCAATCACCTGCTGTCGCTGATTAATGACATCCTGGACATCTCCCGGATAGAGGCCGGACGACTGGAGCTGACTCCAACAGATTTCAACCTGGCGTATTTCATCGAAGGTCTCTCCTCTGTATTTCGACCTCGCTGTGACCAGAAGGGGCTCAGTTTGCGTGTAGAGTGGGATGGACTGCTGAAGGAATCTGGAAGGCATGATTTGCTTTCACACCCCGTTCGCCGGATCATCCATGCCGACGAGGGCAAACTCCGTAAGATTCTCAGCAATCTGCTCTCCAACGCCGTAAAGTTCACGGACTCGGGCGAAGTCGTACTGAGAATTGGCGAATTCCCCCAGGAGGCTATCCCGCCTTCGGGTGGAAACGCTCGTCTTTCGAGTCTGAGATTCGAGGTTCTGGATGCCGGCATCGGCATTCCTTTGGCAGACCAGGCGACTATTTTTGACACTTTCGCCCAAAGTGAGCAGGGACGCACCCGGGGCGGCACCGGACTCGGGCTGGCGATTGCCAAGCAGTGTGTGGAACTCATGGGCGGGTCCATAGGGATGGAATCCGCCCCCGGAAAGGGCTCGCATTTCTTCCTCACCGTGCCAGTTCAGCCGGAGACAGCGGCAACGGGATCAGATGACTTGGCGTTCCGGCCTGGCGGTCGGCCTCGGGTCATGCGGCTGGCGGACGGCCAACGGGTCCGCGCGCTGGTCGCAGACGACATCCAGGAGAATCGAGACGTGCTGGCACAACTGCTGAGGGATGTGGGAGCCACGGTGAGTACCGCTGCCAGCGGTAGGGAAGTCCTGGAAGCGGTGCGGGCGTCGTCCCTCGACATTGTCTTCATGGACATCCGCATGCCGGACACCGATGGTTTGACGGCAGCCCGGGAGATCCTCCGTATGGTGGCGCCGGGTCGTCCAAGGCTCGTAGCGGTCTCCGCTTCGGCCCTGCTCGAACAGCGGCGGGAATACCTGCAGGCAGGTTTCGAAGGATTTCTTCCCAAACCCATTGATGCTGAGCAACTTTACGCCCTGCTGGCACGGCTCTTGCAAGTGCAGTTTGATTATGGCGGACCCGAGGCGGGCATGGCACGTCTTGGGACGTTCTCTTTGCCCGGCGAACTGCTCTGCCGCCTCCGTGCAGCTACGGAGGCATACAACGCGACGGAGCTGACGCGCTGCCTGGAAAAAGTCGAGCGACTCGGTCCGGACGGTCGCGAGTTGGCCGAGCACCTGCGCAACTGGATCGAGCGCAGCGAGCTCGACCAGGTCAGGTGCATCTTGGCGCAGGTTGAGAGTTCTCAGTCATGAATGACAATAGAACCAGGATCCTTGTTGCAGATGATATTGCTGCGAATCGCACCCTGCTCCGGCAGACCCTGGAGCCCGCCGGATACGATGTTCTCCTGGTGCCCGGGGGCGAAGAGGCGCTGAGTGTCGCCCAGCGGGCCGGGCCTGATCTGATTCTGCTCGATGTCATGATGCCGGGGCTGAATGGTTTCGACACATGCCGTCAATTGAAACAGCAGGCATCGACACAGAGTATCCCGGTGATCTTTATCACGGCCAAGGACGACAGCGAGAGCGTAGTGCAGGGTTTCCGTGTCGGCGGCGTGGACTACATCACCCGCCCCTTCAACGAAGCGGAAGTCCTGGCCCGTGTCGATAATCACCTTCGGATCCACCAGCTCACCGAGCAATTGCAGCAGAGAAATCGCCAACTACAAGATGAAATTGCCCGACGCGAGCAGGCGGAAGGACAGTTGGCCCGGGCCGATGGTCAACTTTCGATGATCTCCGAACAGGAGGCACGGCGCTGGGGAATCGAGGGCTTTGTCAGCCGCAGCCCCACGGTCTGCGCTATCTTGAACGATGTGCGCCGGCTCCAACAAGCCGAGAGGACCGCCGTGCTGATCACGGGCGAAAGCGGCACAGGCAAAGAGCTGATTGCTCGCGCCATCCACTTTGGCGGTTCAAGGTCCGGGAAACCGTTTATCGTCATGAACTGCTCTGCGATTCCTCGGGAGTTGGCCGAGTCGGTGCTCTTCGGCCACATGCGCGGCGCCTATACGGGAGCGCACGAGACCCGCAAAGGTTACTTCGCCCTGGCAAACGGCGGGACGCTTTTCTTGGACGAAATCGGCGACATGCCGCCAGAATTGCAGCCGAAGCTGTTGCGTGTTCTGGAAGATGGTCGTTTTACCCCCTTAGGTGGTACGGAGGAGCAACAGACAGACGTCCGTATCCTGTCGGCCACGAATCAGGACCTGCGAAACAGAATCGCTCAAAAAGAGTTTCGCCAGGACCTCTACTTCCGTCTCGCCCAGTTCACCGTGGTCGTGCCGCCACTGCGGGAGCATCCGGAAGACATCGCACTGCTGGTCGAACACTTCCTCGAAATGTTCGCGATCGAGATGGGAAAGAAGCGTCCCCGCCTGAGCGGTGAAGCCCTTGCTGAACTGCAGGGCTATGGCTTTCCCGGCAACGTCCGCGAGTTGAAGAACATCATCGAGCATGCCCTCATCAAGAGCGGCGGAGCCCCTATCCGGCCCGAGCACCTGCATCTGCTTGGCGAGGCCGACACCTCGGCCCGATGCGCCGCGACCAACGTAGGCGCCTGCCCCGCGGAGGATTTTGAACGCCGCAAGGAACTCGTCATCAAGCGGGCACAAAAGCCATCAGCCCAGAACGAAGAACCGGGTCAGGAGCAGTCTGTACCCTTGATGACCGACGAGGAAAAGATCTTCGCCTATGTCAAGCAGCACGGCAGCATCAACAACTCCGAATGCCGCCAGGTGCTCTCGTCCGACTACGATCACGCTTCCTATCTACTCAAGAAGCTCCACAGCTACGGGCTGCTCGTGCGTGAAGGCGACGGACGTTGGGCCCGCTATAGCCTGCCTTTGCCCTGAGTGACAGATGCGCTGAGCAGCGCGGGATAGCACCTGCTCAAGGCCCTCATGGTTCGCAGGGTTGTCCAAGACACTCCGGTCTTGGCATTGGCCCATATGGATAGTACCTGCCTGTGCGCCTGGGAGCAAGCTCCGGCGTTATCGCATCACAAGCACTCCACGTGAGGAGACTATCGCCCCTTCAGGCGGCGGTCTCTAAGCAGGCTATGAGTGCTGTATGGGGAGTCTATGAGCAGCCTACAAGCACGCTCTGGACGGGGGTAGCCCAGGGGGGGGACACTCTCCAGAGATCAGGCTGGGAGCGGCTGACCTGTCCAGGCGCGTGGAATCCGGGATAGGGGGCATTGCGCATATGTCGGAGGGAGATTCGCGTCTCTGGTATGAGTGTTGCTAAGGATTCTGCTGGGTATGGCGCTCTGGCCAGAATTGTCACAGCATGGTGTGCCCAGGATCACAGTGCGGTTCCTGCGAAAGGAGAGAAGTCATGAAACAAATGTCAAGAGTCTTCATCACGTTCGTCTGCGGATTTGCTCTGGCGGCACTTGCCTCGCCGGCAACAGTGGCGGGGCAGGGCAAGAAGCCAAACATACTGGTCATCATGGGCGACGACGTCGGGCAGGCCAACATCAGTGCCTTTACCAAGGGGCTGATGGGCTATCGCACGCCGAACATTGACCGTATCGCGCAAGAAGGACTGCTCTTCACTGACTACTATGCCGAGCAGAGCTGTACCGCCGGGCGGTCCACGTTCATCACGGGCCAGAGCG
Organism: Sedimentisphaerales bacterium; assembly: GCA_034678485.1. GTDB lineage: Bacteria > Planctomycetota > Phycisphaerae > Sedimentisphaerales > Anaerobacaceae > PLanc-01. The sequence goes on from JAXDBU010000187.1 coordinate 21,372, forward strand.
TCTTTCGCACGGGTTTGAGCAAGGTGGGGATACCCGCTGCCCCCCAGGGACTGCGGAATAACGACCCGACGATCGCCGAGATGCTCAAGCCTCTGGGCTACGCGACCGGCCAGTTCGGCAAGAACCACCTCGGTGACCGCAACGAGTTCTTGCCGACTGTGCACGGGTTTGACGAGTTCTTCGGCAACCTCTACCACCTCAACGCTGAGGAGGAGCCAGAGGACTACACATATCCACAGGATCCGAAGTTCCGCATGATGTTCGGTCCTCGCGGTGTCCTCCGGTGCAAGGCCAGCGACCGGGACGACCCGACGGTGGACCCGCGCTTCGGCAAGATCGGCAAGCAGACCATTGAGGACACGGGGCCACTGACCAAGAAGCGAATGGAGACGATCGACGATGAGACCTCGGCCGCGGCGATTGATTTCATCCAGCGGCAGACCACGGCCCGCAAGCCTTTCTTCTGCTGGTACAATGCAACACGTATGCACGTCTGGACTCACGTCAGGCCTGAGCACCGGAGTCCCCGGGGAGCGACGGCGCTCACCGAGTACGCTGACGGGATGATCGAGCATGACGCCACGGTTGGCACTCTGCTCAAGACGCTCGACGACCTGAGCATCGCGGACAACACCATCGTCATTTACACCACCGACAACGGCCCGCATGCCAATACCTGGCCGGACGCCGCGACGACGCCGTTCCGCAGCGAGAAGAACACCAACTGGGAAGGCGGTTTCCGCGTGCCCTGTTTCATTCGCTGGCCGGGCCACATTACGGCTGGTCAGGTCACGAACGAGATCGTGAGCGGTCTGGACTGGCTGCCGACGCTGGCGGCCGCCGCCGGCGATCCCGACGTAAAGCAAAAGCTGCTCAAGGGTTACGCCGTGGGCGACACAACGTATAAGGTCCACCTCGACGGCTACAACCTGCTACCCTTCCTCACTGGTCGAGAACCGAAGAGCCCGCGCCGTGAGTTCTTCTATTTCAGTGATGATTGCGAGTTTCTGAACCTGCGCTACGAGAACTGGAAGTTCGTTTTCGCAGAGCAGCGCTGCACCGGTACGTTTGCCATCTGGGCCGAGCCCTTCACGCCGCTTCGTATCCCCAAGTTCTTTGACCTGCGAGCGGATCCTTATGAACGCGCCGACGTCACGTCGAATACCTACTACGATTTCTGTGTAAGACACATTTATCTCATGGCACCCGCCATAATCTACGTCGAGAAGTTCATCGAAACCTTCAAGGAGTACCCGCCAAGCCAACTGCCTCAGTCTATCAGGATTGAACAGGCGCTGGACAAGATGAAGCAGGCTGGCGGTGCCCTGTAGCCGCCGGGCGTCCCGCAGTCGCAGTGCGACTTTCCCTCGCTCGACTACGTGCACCGCTCATAGGAACATTGACTCAGATGGTCACCGAACCGGCTGGAACGGAGAGGCGAAGCGAAAAGCTGCTCCTGCCTTTCTCCGTTCCCCCCGGTTCGAATGAGAAGGAAAAGAAAGCTATGAAACGGCTGAATTACGTCGTACTCGCTGTGCTCGCCGGGCTGGCCGTGGCAACGACCGCGTATGCTGCCGATCCGTTGCCTTCCTGGAATGACAGCTCCGCCAAGAAGTCCATCCTTCAGTTCGTTACTCGGGTGACGCAGCAGGGCTCGCCGGAGTTTGTATCTCCGGCCGAACGGATCGCGGTCTTTGACAACGACGGCACGCTCTGGGCGGAGCAGCCGATGTACTTTCAGTTCCTGTTCATGCTCGACCGTGTCAAACTGCTGGCGCCCCAGCACCCGGAGTGGAAGACAGAAGAACCGTTCGCCTCTTTGCTCAAGGGTGACGTGAAAGCGACCCTTGCGGGCGGCGAACGAGCCTTGGGCCAATTGCTGATGGCCACACACGCAGGCATGACCACGGAAGAGTTTGAGAAGATCGTCAGTGATTGGATCGCGACCGCGAAGCACCCCAAGACAGGGCGGTTGTTCACCGAGATGGTGTATCAGCCGATGCTCGAACTGCTTGCCTACCTGCGGACAAATGGATTCAAGACGTTCATCGTCTCCGGCGGCGGCATCGAGTTCATGCGTCCGTGGTCGCAGCGAGTCTATGGCGTGCCGCCAGAGCAGGTCATCGGCAGCAGCCTCAAGACGAAATTCGACATGCGCGACGGCAAACCGGTGCTTGTCCGTCTGCCCGAAATTCACTTCATAGACGACGGCCCTGGCAAGCCCGTCGGTATCCAGATGCACATTGGCCGTCGTCCACTGGCGGCCTTCGGTAATTCCGACGGCGACCTGCAGATGCTCCAGTGGACCGCCGCGGGCAGTGGCCCACGCTTGTGCCTGTACGTCCGCCACACTGACGCCGAGCGGGAATGGGCGTATGACCGCCAGTCCTCGATTGGCCGCCTGGACAAAGGCCTCGACGAAGCATTGGCGAAGGGTTGGACCATCGTCGATATGAAGAAGGACTGGAAGACCGTCTATCCTGTGGAGAGATAGCAGATAACAGGACGAAAGGAGAAAGCAACGTTATGAAGGCTAAAGAGGCATGGGTCGTGTGTTTGGCGGGTATGTTCTGCCTGTGTAGTTTCTCGGGCGCGAAGGCCCAAGAACAGCCGGCTCACAAGATCACCGCTCAGGAAGTAGCGGAGATGCTGGCCGACCCATCGGCGACGATCACCTATCTGAATGCAGCCTATCGAACATACCAGGACGTGGGCCCAAACGACGATACGAACCAGGAGCTTCGATTGAACGGCGCAGGTTTTCTCAATCTGCCGAACGATACGTCGGTGCTGTACCGGGCGTTTCTGCCCTTGTATTCAACCGAGTTCCCGTTCGATGACCAGGGCGTGGGCGACGCTCTGCTCTCTGCGTATTGGGTCCCCAAGAAGGGCAACTTGATCCTCGGCTATGGCGGCGCGCTGATCACGCCGACGGCCTCCGAAGACTACTTCGGCTCCGGCAAGTGGTCAGCGGGACCAACGCTCGTCGTGGCCCAGAAGGTGCCGGGGAAGTTCACGGTCGGCGGATTGCTCACGCACGTCTGGTCTTTTGCAGGCGAAGAGGACCGCGACGAGGTTAGCCTGACCACCATCCAGCCCGTGGCGACGTTCTTCCTGAACAAGAAGGGCACATCGGTCAGTCTCATGTCGGAAACCACGTACAACTGGCAAGCCGATGAGGACCCGTGGCAAGTGCCTGTGACTGTCGGACTTGGTCAGATCCTGCCTCCGATCGGCAAACAGTTCATTGGGGTAGCCGTAGCGGGCACCTACTACGCCGAAAAAGCCGACTATGCGCCGGAATGGGACATCCGGCTGACCGCGTCGGTTGTCTTCCCCTGAGTCGAGAGCGTTCTTGCTCCGACCGGACAGGGCGAAGATCAAATTCTGGATGGCGAGTCTTCGCTTTCCAGAAAGAAACGGCCTGGCGTATTGCCCGCGTGGGCAGTGGATCTGAAAGGTAAGGCATCTTAGAGACAAGGAGAACGAATGAAGATGGGAATGAAGGTAATGTTCATGGCTGGCGTTCTACTGGCGACCGCATCGGGGCTCATTGCCCAGGATGAGCACTGGGACTTCGAAGTCACGCCCTATTTCTGGGCGGCTGGAATCGACGGCGAGGCGACGGTCCAGGGCAATCACGCGGATATTGATGCGGACTTCGAAGATATCATCGACGCGGTGGATGCCGGAGTAGGCCTGATGACCACGGCCCGCCGGGATTCCTTCGTGGTCTGGGGTCAGTTCGACTATGTCGGCATGGACACGGATGAACTGGACGACGCACCTGCGGGTGGCTCGATCCAGACGGACAGCTTCCTGGCGGCGCTGGCTGCCGGCCTCCGATTCGACTTGCCGCTCAAGGGCTCTACCATCGACGTTATGGCTGGCTTACGGTATGGCTGTGTGAAGACCGAGGTGGAGATCACCGGCGTGGGCAGTGGGGAGGACACCGAGGATCTCATCGATGGCATCTTCGTGTTGCGCCCCAATGTTCGTCTGACGGAGAGGTGGCATTTCAATCCGACGTTCCTCGTCGGCGCAGGCGACTCGGAATTGACCTGGGAAGTGCAGCCGACCATTGTGTACCGGATCAACGAGGATCTGGCGCTCCGCGCGGGATATCGCCGGGTGTTCTACGACATCGAAGGCAACGGGGGCAACGGTCTCGAGCTCGCTTTCCAGGGCCTGCTCGTAGGTGTGGACCTGCTGTTCTAACCACATCCGTCTCACCTGCGGCGAGACGAGAAAAGCCATGTGGTGGATGGGAGAGATTCCGTCAGGATCGTTCCTTGAAGCAGGCAAACAGTGAGAAAACAAATGCCAAGGAGACAGACATGAGGTGGCAAACGACGAGAATCCTCAGTGCCGTCATCTGCACGGTCATTGGCTCGGTGCTGGCGGCGGGAATTCCATTCATCAGCCGCGCATCCGCGCAGGAGGTGCTGCCGGCGCCGGCGGCGCCGTTCAAAGGGCAGATCGCACTGAGTTCCAAAGACTCGAAGTCTGATTTCCCCAAGCCGGTTCAGACGCCCAAGGGTGCGCCCAACATCGTGCTGATTCTGCTGGACGATGTTGGCTTCGGCGCGTCGAGCACGTTCGGCGGGCCGTGTCAGACGCCCACGTTGGACCGGCTGGCCCGGAATGGTCTGCGCTACACGCAGTTCCACACCACAGCCCTCTGCTCGCCCACGCGGGCGGCGCTGCTGACCGGCCGCAACCACCACTCAGTTCACACCGGCGTCATCATGGAGTTGGGGACAGGCTACCCCGGCTACGACACCCTGATGGGTAGGGACACCGCGACCGTTGCGGAGATCCTCAAGCAGAAGGGCTGGAACACCTCCTGGTTCGGGAAAAACCACAACGTGCCCGACTGGCAGACGAGCCAGGCCGGGCCGTTCGACCTCTGGCCCACGGGCCTGGGCTTCGAGCATTTCTATGGCTTCCTCGGCGGCGACACGAGCCAGTGGCGCCCGGCGGTATTTGAAGGCACCCGACCTATCGAGCCGTACATCGGCAACCCGGACTACAACTTCGATTACGACATCGCCGACCAGGCGATCCGGTGGGTGCGCAATCAGAAAGCGGTTGCCCCGGATAAGCCGTTCTTCCTCTACTATGCGCCGGGAGCCACCCATGCCCCGCATCATCCGAAGAAGGAATGGATCGCAAAGTACAAGGGCAAGTTCGACCAGGGCTGGGACCAGGTCCGCGAGGAGACCCTGGCTCGGCAAAAAAAGCTGGACATCGTCCCGGCTGATACCCAGTTGACGAAGCGCCACGCGGAGTTGCCCGCCTGGGATTCCCTCGGGGCCGAGATGAAGGAGCTCAACGCCTACATGATGGAGGTGTACGCGGCCTACCTCTCCCAGACGGACTACAACGTCGGCCGGGTCCTCGATGCCATCGAGCAGTTGGGCCAGCTCGACAACACGCTGGTCATCTACATCGTCGGCGACAACGGCGCGAGCGTCGAAGGGAACATCCAGGGTTCGCTCAACGAGGTTGCCTCCCTCAACCGAATCCCGGAAGACTTCAGGCAGATGCTCAAACGCAAAGACGACCTGGGCACGTGGAAGACCATCAACCACTACCCGGTCCCCTGGGCACACGCGATGAGCACGCCGTTCCAATATGCCAAGGGATATGCTTCGCACTACGGCGGCACTCGCAATGGCATGGTCATCTCCTGGCCTGCCGGCATCAAGGATCGCGGCGGCATCCGTGCCCAGTGGCACCACACAATTGACATTGTGCCGACCCTTCTGGAATTATGCGGTTTGCAGCAGCCGTCCGTCGTCAACGGCGTGGCCCAGAAGCCCATCGAGGGCGTCAGCATGGCCTACACCTTCGACAACGCCAGAGCGTCATCGACACGACGGACGCAGTATTTCGAGATGTTCGGCATGCGGGGCATCTATCACGACGGCTGGGTCGCCTGTACAACGCCCTTGATGCCGTTGGGGGACTCGGGCGACCCCACGAGCGACGTCATCACTGGCTACAAGTGGGAGCTTTATCATGTCGAAGAGGACTTCAGCGAGGCCGTGAACCTGGCCCCACAGAACCCTGGCAAGCTCCAGGAACTGCAATTGCTGTTCTACGCGGAGGCCGCCAGGTACAATGTCCTGCCTCTGGAACACAACCGGGTTCCACGACTCGACGTGTCCATCCGTCCCAGCTTGACGCGAGGGCGGACCGAGTTCACCTACAACGGATGCGTCTCTCGCATTCCGGAGGGCGCCGCGCCCGACTTGAAGAACAAGTCGTTCCGCATCACCGCCGACGTGGTCCTTCCGAAGGGCGACGAACAGGGGGTCGTCGTGACACACGGCGGAATCGCCGCGGGTTATGCGTTGATGTTCGAGGCCGGCAAGCCGGTGTACCACTACAACTTCGGGAACGTCGCTCACTTCCGCGTCGCGGCCCCGGACGCCCTGACGCCCGGCAAGCACACCGTCGTCTTCGACTTCCGGTACGACGGCGGCGGCATCGGCAAGGGCGGCGCAGGGACGCTCCGCGTGGACGGCAAGCAGGTGGCCCAGGGGCGCATCGACAACACCATGCCCCTTCGCATCGCATTGGATGAGACGTTCGACGTGGGCAAAGACACCGGAACGCCCGTGCACGAGGGCTATGACGTGCCGTTCGAGTTCACCGGACAGATCGAGAAGGTGGTCGTCAGCCTCGGGGAGGCCAAACTCTCTGCTTCCGATCAGCAGAAACTCCAAGGCGCCGATCGCGAGGTAGCGCTCGCGATGCAATAGAAAACAGGGAAAGCAGGCCCTTCAGGACCCGCCTTCCCTCGGGATGTGCCGAGCAGAACACAAGGGAACATATGTTGACTGCCTCCAGATGGTTACTGGCATTCGCTGGCTTCTGGCTGATGTTCGACGCAGTTGCGATCATCGCGGGGATACCCAATCCGCTCTTCAACTGGCCAATGCCCTGCCCTGTGACTCTATTCTCTCTTGGGCTGGGTGTTCTGCTTCTTTCCCTGAGCAGCAGAGCGTTCAAAAAGGGATAGAGAATGACCCATGTCATAGGAGCAACAGAAATGAAACTACAGCAAACAAGAACACTGAGATGGACGATGTTGGTATGGTTGGCAGGCGGTCTGTTGTTCACGTCCTGCTCGTCATCCTCCAAGCCGCCGGCCGACAACGTGATGGTCTCGGCCGCTTACGTCGAAGGCGTGCCGGGCGGAACCCTGGTCAACACGTACCAGACGACCGCCACAGTGACAGGTATCGACGTTGCCCAGCGCAAGGTGACCTTGGTCAGTTCGGACGGCACCCGGACCACCTTCAAGGCCGGGCCTGAGGTTATCAACTTCGACCAGATTCGGGTCGGTGACCAGGTGAAGGCGACGATGACGGAGGAACTTATCGTGTCCTTGCGGGGAGAACAAATGCCGCGCACCGATGGCGAGACCGTCACAGTTGCCTTGGCTCCCAAAGGGGCCAAACCAGGGGGAGTCATTGCCAACACCGTGGAGGTCACTGCCAAGGTCAAATCGATCGACGTGAAGCGACACAGAGCCACTCTCCTATTCCCGGACGGCAAATCAAGGACTTTTGCGGTCCGCCCGGATGTGGACCTGACGAAAGTGCCCCTCGGCCAAGAAGTGGCCATCTGTGCTACTGAATCGCTGGCGATATTCGTGGAGAAGCCGTAGCCCGACAAGAAACGGGTGCTGTGGAGTACTCATGAGCCACCGACGCACAAGAAGACAGGCCAGAGCAGCCGCACTGTCTCCAAGCAGGCGCCATTATCCCCGAGCAGCGGCTTTCGTTCTGGCCATAGCCGTGATCGGTTCGATTGCCTATGCGCTATGGGAAGTGAATCACCACAATACGGGATCTCCGGCGGCGCCAGAAGCCGCTGTTCAACCGGCAAACCTACCTGCTGTTGCGGGTCAGCCCAAGGCGAACTTCCAGAGGTTGAAAGGCCGATGGCTTCGTCCCGACGGCGGGTACATTCTGGAAGTCGCCAACGTTCTGGACAGCGGCGTGATGGAGGTGTCGTACTTCAATCCACGACCGATCCGTGTGTCCAGGTCGGAAGCGTCCTGGGATGGCGCTCAGATGACGGTGTTCATCGAATTGCGGGATACCAACTACCCCGGATGCACGTATCGCCTCTTATACCTTCCGGCCAGTGATCAACTGGCGGGGATCTACTACCAGGCAGCCATCCAGCAGCAGTTTGAAGTGGTCTTTGTTCGAATGAAGTGATTTCTTGTTTCCTCCGGTCGTGAGATGGGAATATGAGAACGACGCAGAACGACAGCATTCCGCCCGTGGGTCGCCGTGAGCGAGTGGGAGAGTTCGTTCTTCTTCTGCTGCTGGTGGCAGCGCATGGTAGTGTATCCCGTCCAGCCAACGGCGCGATGCGCCGACCGGATTTGGCGCCGCGCGACCTCCAAGCGGACGGCCAAACGATATGGACAAAGGCAGAGAAGAGCGTGATGAGGTGAGATGGTGACAACGGGGATTGGAGCAGGCTTGGAGTACGAGAGTCGCGAAGGAGGAGTCCTTCGGCTCATCATCCGGGGCACGCTCGATGCCGAAAGGGTCGGGTCACTCTGGACGCAGATCGTCGACAAGGTCGTCCGATCCAGGCCCCCGAGAGTCGAGGTGGACGCGTGTCACATGGACGGTTGCGACGGGGTCGGAATCGCGCTGCTGCAGGAGCTGAAAGCCCGGCAGGAAGACGCGCGCCACGAGTTCCGGATCGACGGTTTGCGCAGCGAACTGGCGGAGTTGATCGCCCTTTTTGAGATAGGCCCGGCAGCCAGAACCGAACGACGTTCCCCGGCGGCCGTGCGCTTCTTTGAGACTGTGGGAGGAAGCGGGATAGGTTTCCTGAGAGACCTTCGTGCCCAGATCAGCTTCGCCGGCGAAACCGCTGCAAAGCTGTCAAGCGTCCTGATCCACCCTGGGCAAGTCCGCTGGGGCGATACCGTCCTCATTGCGGAGAAGGCCGGGGCGGACGGCGTCGGCATCACGGCACTTCTGGGCTTTCTCATTGGCCTGATCCTGGCGTTTCAGTCGGCCATCGCCATGGCGATGTTCAGCGCCCAGATCTATACCGCCGACCTGGTGGTCATCGCCACTGTCCGCGAACTGGGACCTCTCATCACCTGTTTTGTTCTCGCCAGCCGCAGCGGCTCGGCCTTTGCGGCCGAGTTGGGAACGATGAAGGTGAATGAAGAGATCGATGCCCTCAAGACGATGGGCATCGATCCGGTCCGGTTTCTGGTGCTGCCACGGATGATCGCGGCGGTCTTTGTTGTGCCGCTGTTGACCATGTTCAACAATCTGCTGGCGCTGGTCGGCTGCTTCGTCGTGATGCTCACGATCGGCTTTTCTCCGGTGATCGTCATCGACCGGCTCTATCAGGCGGCAGACCTCGTCGATCTGTTCGGGGGGCTGGCCAAGACCCTTGTGTTCGGTGGATTGATCGCCGGAATCGGATGTCTGCGGGGCCTCCAGGCCGGGACAGGAGCCAGCGCCGTGGGGGACGCCGCAACAAAGGCCGTGGTCAGCGGCATCGTCGCAATTGTCGTCGTCGACGGCGTATTCGCCGTGGTTTACTACTTCCTGGGCATCTGAGACTGCGATGACTGAGACGCAAGGAAAATCGATCATCCGAGTCGAGGACGTGACCGTCGCCTATGGCGATTTCGTCGTGATGCGCGACATCAACTTCGAGGTCGAGGTGGGTGAGATATTTGTCATCCTTGGTGGTTCCGGGTGCGGCAAGAGCACCCTTCTCAAGAGTATGATCGGACTGAATGCCCCAACCAAGGGTCGTGTGCTGATCGACGGTAAGGACATCGTCACCGCCGAAGGAAAGGATGAGCTGGCAATTCTTCGCAAGATCGGCGTCATGTACCAGCAGGGGGCGCTCTTCGGTTCCATGAATCTGCTGGAGAATATTTGCCTCCCCCTGGAGGAGTTCACAGACTTGCCCCGCAGTGCGAGGGAGACGATTGCCCGGACGAAGCTCAAAGTGGTAAACCTGGACGGCGCCGAGTACAAAATGCCCTCCGAACTCAGTGGCGGGATGCGAAAGAGAGCCGCCATTGCCCGGGCGATGGCCCTCGACCCGAAGATTCTGTTTCTCGATGAGCCCTCGGCGGGGCTCGATCCCATTACCTCATCACAGCTTGACGAGTTGATCCTGAAGCTCTCCCGGACCCTTCGGATGACCTTTGTCGTTGTGACCCATGAACTGCCCAGTATCTTCAAGATAGCCGACCGGGTCATCATGCTGGACAAGAGAGTCAAGACGATTGTCGCCACCGGCAGACCGAGCGACCTTCGCGACCGGAGCGACAACCCCTGGGTCCGGCAGTTCTTCAACCGGGAAGCCGAGGCGGTCGCGGAGTCTCGGCAGACATAGCTGACAGAAGGTACTTGTGGACGGCACAATTATTGACATCCTATCGGACAACAAATCATGAAAGCGAACTACTTCAAGTTCGGCGTCTTTCTCGTCATCGCCACGGCTCTGATTGTGGCGGCCACCGTGGTTCTGGGGGCCGGTTTGTTTGAACCTGAGGGCGAGTATTTTGAAACCTACTTTGACCGGTCCATCGGGGGCCTGGGCGTGGGTGCGCCGGTCGAAATGCAGGGTGTGAAGATCGGCAAGGTCGAGAGCATCGGGTTTGCGAGGGAGGTCTACGACATTCCCCCCGACCTTGCAGCAGCATTGGGGGAGGCACGCTTGGTACGGGTCACGTTCTCCGTCGAGCGGCGGTTTGCAGGAGAATTGAGTGTCGGGGAGCGTCGAGCCAGACGCAGCCGTGAACTGCACAGCGGCCTTCGAATGCGACTGGAGTCCAATCTGATCACAGGGCAAGGCTATCTCCAGGGGACGTATGTGGATCCGAACCGCTTCCCCGTGCCGAAATTGGCCTGGGAACCCCAATTCCCGTTTGCACCCTCAGTGCCCAGCCAATTTGCGACCTTGGCTGATTCCATCGACCGCATCCTCGCCAGGCTCGACGAGCTCGACCTCCAGAAGTTGTTCGATCACGTCGATGATCTCATCGTAGCCACCAACGGAGCCGTCGAAGACGCAAACATAGCGGAGTTGCGGGAGCAGGCGACGGGATTGCTGATGGATGCCCGCAGCAAAGTCCAGGCGATCGATGCGGAGAAGATCGGACAACAGATCGAGGGCACTCTGACTGCACTGGATCGGGCGATTACAGACGCCAATCTGGCTGTGCTCGCTCATGAGGTGCAAGCTCTCTTTGCTGAGGCGAGGGCGACGAACAAACATCTCCAGGAACTGCTCGCTCGTCCCGACAAAGATAAGGAACTGGCCAACATCGCTTTGTTGGTCGACGAATTGAATACGACCATGCGCCGTGTCAACCTTCTGATTGCGACACAGGCGCCGAGAATCGAGGGCACTCTCGAGAACTTCAGGAAGATCTCGGTCGATGTGAAGGATTTGGGTGAGAATCTCAAACGAAATCCTTCGGACTTGTTGCTGAGTTCACCCCCCCGGGAATCGGAGCTACTGAAATGACAAGAGCCTTTTTGACACCCTCTGTATGTGTAAACCTGGTCTTTCTCATGGCTGCCCTGTGTCCCGGATGCGCCGGCCGTCATTCCTACGCCAAGCGTCAATTCGTCCTCGAAGCCTCACGGCCGGCCCGACTCACTGACTCGAGCCGTGATCTCGTGTTGGCCGTCCGGACCTTCACGGTTGATCCCGTCTGCGATTCCCGAGGTCTGCTGTACCGCAAGGGCGAATCCGAATACGAATCGGACTTCTACAACGAGTTTCTCGTCGCGCCACAAGATCTCATCAGCAGCCAGACCCGCAACTGGCTGGCGCAGTCCGGGATATTCCAGACGGTCCTTGAGCCCGGGAGTCTGATCGAGGCCACCCACATCCTGGAAGGCAACGTGCTGGTCATGCATGGGGATTTTCGAGAGCAGGGTTTACCCAAGGCTGTCATGCAGATTCGTGTTTTCGTGGTCACGAACAGGGGTTCCGAGCCGCAAATTGTCTTCGCGCGCGACTACCGGGCTTCCCACCGAGCGGAAGAACAGACTGCTGAGGCTCTGGTAGCGGCCTTCAATCGGTGTCTCGAGCAGATTCTCTCCGAATTGGAGGAGAGCCTGCGCGAGGCACTTTGATTCACCTGGGGGATATCCGGCTCACATCAGGTTGACGATGATGCTGCCCATCACCGTCAGGAACACGTTGGAGAAGGCGTACGGTGCGGCGAACCCCAAAGCGAGCGTCCTGCTCTGTGCTTCCTCCTGAAGAGCGTTCATAGCCTGGGGTATGACTCTGGCTCCCGTCAGTGCTCCAAGCAACAGGATGGGGTTCATCCGGAGTATGAATCGGCCGAAGACCACACCGGCCAAGATCGGAACGACCGCGACTGCGATACCGCAGAGGAAAATCGTCAAGCCGTCGCTCTGCATGGCCTCCAGGGCGGTCCTGCCTGTCGCAAGTCCGATGCAAGCCGCGAAGAGGCTCAGACCGAGGTCGTTCAGAATCCACTGCGCGCCGTCTGGGATCTGACCGAACGTAGGGCGTTTTGAACGCAGCCATCCGCAGATCAGCCCGGCGGCTAATACGCCGCCGCCGGCGCCGAGGGTGATGGGAATCCCGGCAACGGATACCACGAGCATTCCGATCAAAGTGCCGAGAAAACACCCGAGTCCGAGCATTACCATATCGGTCGCGGCCGAGTACCTCTGGGGATAACCCAGTGACTGGCCGGCTCGTTCCACGTCTTCCCTGCGGCCGACCAGGTGCATGATGTCGCCCTTGTTGACGACCGTGTTCATCAGAAGAGGGAGTTCACGTCCCTGTCGTGTCATTTTGGTCAGGAACAGGCCCCGGGCGCCTTGCAGCCGTCCGATCTGGCCGAGCGTCTTTCCAATCACCTCGGGGCTCAACACGTAGATATCCAGAGACTCTCCCATCATGTCGATCACTGTGGCGACATCGACTTCCCGGCCGATGATGTCGGACGCCCGGACGAGACTCTCCTGCTTTCCCGCGATGACCAGAATGTCTTCCGTCTCGATGCGCATTTTCGGATCGGCGTCGAGCAGTTGTTCTCCGCGTTTGAGATGACAGATGGCGACGCGGGTCGGGAAGAGCCCTTCGACCGCTCCAACGGTGTTCCCCGCGATTCCCGGTGCGCTGGGCAGATAGGCTCGCAGCCCCACCTGCCTGGACCACGAAAACAAATCCGGGCTCTGGGGCTCTGATCCGCCCCCCATGGTCTCCTCCAGTCTCCTGGCCTCGTCCTTGAGGTTCCACTGGAAGAGACCGGGCAGGCACTTGATCAGGAACACTACCCCCACAACGCCGAAGAGGTAGGTGATCGCATAGGCGAGGGTGAGGTTGTCATGGAGAATCTGTTTCTGGGTCGCCGAAACCGCGAGCTGATCGATGGCTCCGTCCGCGGTACCGATGGCTGCGGACTGGGTCATCGCGCCGGCAAACAAGCCGGCCGTGGTGCCCTCGTCCAAATTCAGAAACGTACCGAGAACCACAGCGGAACAAAGTCCGGCAGAGGCGACAACGATGGAAATCCCCAGGTACCTCAGGCCGTCTTTACGGAGAGACCCGAAGAACTGCGGGCCCACCTGGTACCCTGTGCAGAAGGTGAAGACCGCGAAGCCGACGCTCTTGAGCAGCGGTGATACCTCGGCGCCGAATTGCCCCAGCGCCATGGCAACCAGGAGCACGGATGCCGTGGTCCCGACGCCGAATCCCTTGATCTTGATTCTGCCGACAAGATACCCCATCGCCAGCGACAGGAACACCAGCACGTCCGGATTCCTCTTTGCTAAGTCACTGATCGATTCGACCATGTCTTCCCTCTCGCGAGAATAGGGTTGATGGATTCAAGCCGGATGGCGATGTCGGGCTCGAGACGATCGTACCCGGTGTTGCCCTGGTTCCCTGCTTGTCGAGCCTCAGGACGACATGTGTCGGCGTCTCCGGTCCGACTTCAGGCCTTGTGCTCCTGCACGATATGCGCCCTATGATACCTGTGGGCCGCGTCGGATTTCAATAGTTCTGGAGGTCGCTTTCGGCCTCTACCCTCTTCTGAACCTGTCATCCCGCCGTATCGCCGCTTCTTCACGCATAAGTACTCGTGCAACAATGGTTTGCACGAGCTGAAACCCTGGGACGCGACCGCACAATCGGAGAGTTCATGTCTGGGGATCACTGCACGGCGCTGGCGGTCTTCTATGACTCCTCGATGCTCACTCCAAGTGGGGAACTTGTGATGCCCGTGACAGAATTATGTGGTTCTGACATTGACAAGAGATTCCCGATGATAGTATCCTGGCACCGACTGTGTCATGCACTATGTCTCAATGACTTGAAGACGTCTCTCATACAGAAAGTGCGGAGAAGTCTCGCAGAAGTGAGGTCCTGTCAATCAGGGCGACATTCAAGGGATCAGAAGGTTTACCAGGTCACCCAGGTGTGGGTTCTGCTTTCGGGATGGGACTGCCGTCACACCCGATTTCCATGCGTCACGTCACGCAGATGGCCATGGTTTATGTCGTCGCCCCCTTTGAACCGGAGACCGTCGTCACAGTTTGGTCGGGAAAGAGAGACTCATGGATGGACAAGTCGCGACAATGGATCATCGTGGCCAGAGCGATCATCTGCGGGGATTCGTTGCGTCCCTGCCCGGCTGCGGTTTCACCTCCTGCCGGTTGCCCATTCCTTCCATGTTGCCTTCCGGACTCCCGTCCAGCGGCAGGACGGCGTCCGGAATACGATCCCCTCCGGGAATCGCCTGGCGTGACTTGCCAAGGATAGGGACTGAATTCTTTTGAGAGGGGAATAACCATGAAACGAACGTCAAGCGTCATTTCGAGGTCGGCCCGCGTGCTCGCACTCGGGGTCCTATCGGCATACTTGGCGGCCCCAGTCACCGCGGGGCAGGGCCAGAAGCCGAACATCCTGGTCATTATGGCCGATGACATCGGCGTCTGGAACATCAGCGCCTACCATCGTGGCATGATGGGCGGGCGAACGCCCAACATCGATCGCCTCGGGAAGGAGGGGGCGTTGTTTACGGACTACTATGGCCAGCAATCCTGCACGGCGGGGCGTGCCGCGTGGATCCTCGGCCAGTGTCCTTTCCGCACCGGGTTGCTCAAGGTGGGCATGCCTGGCGCCAAGCAGGGCATTCAGGACAAGGACCCCACGATTGCCGAGCTGCTCAAGCCGCTGGGCTACGCCACGGCCCAATTCGGCAAAAACCATCTCGGCGACCGCAACGAGTTCCTGCCGACGGTGCACGGCTTCGATGAGTTCTACGGCAACCTCTACCATCTCAACGCCGAGGAAGAGCCGGAAGACCCGGACTATCCGAAGAATCCGCAGTTCAAGGCGACCTTTGGCCCGCGCGGGTTGCTTGACTGCAAGGCCACGAACGTGGACGACCCGACGGTGGACCCGCGGTTCGGCAAGGTCGGCAGGCAGACCGTCAAGGATACCGGCCCGATCACGCGCAAGCGCATGGAGACCGTCGAGGACGAGCTGGTCGCGCGATCGACGGACTTCATGGGCCGGTCGGTCAAGGCCGGCAAGCCGTTCTTCATCTGGCACAACACCAGCCGCATGCACGTGTGGACGCGTCTCTCTCCGAAATGGGAGAACAAGAGCGGTTACGGCCTCTACGCCGACGGCATGATGGAGCTCGACGACGTCGTCGGGCGACTGCTCCAGAAGCTCGACGACCTCGGCATTGCCGACAACACGATTGTCTTGTTCACGACCGACAACGGCGCTGAGATCATGACGTGGCCCGACGGTGGCAACACGCCGTTCCACGGCGAGAAAGGCACGACCTGGGAGGGCGGCATGCGCGTGCCGGCACTCGTCCGGTGGCCCGGCGTCATCAAGCCGGGGACGATCTTCAACGAAGTCATGGCACATGAAGATTGGATGCCTACCTTCGTCGCAGCCGCGGGCGATCCCGAGGTGAGGCAAAAGCTCCTCAAGGGCTACACGGCCGGCAACAAGACCTTCAAGAACCATCTCGATGGCTACAACTTCCTGCCGTTCTTCAAGGGCGAGGTGGAAAAGGCGCCGCGCCGCGAGATCTTCTACTTCGACGACAACGCGAACCTCAACGCGATTCGCATCGACGACTGGAAGATCAACTTCAAAATCATGCAGGGGAACATTGCGTACGGCACGATGATCCAGCCCAACATGCCCATCGTGGAGAACCTGCGGGCGGACCCGTTCGAGCGGTTTGCCTTCGAATCCGGGATGTATGGCCGCTGGACCGGCGATAAGCTCTGGATGTTCGTCCCCGCCCAGATGGTCGTCGGCAAGTTCGTCGAGAGCCTCAAGGAGTACCCGCCCAGCCAGAAATCCGGGAGCTTCAGCGTGGACCAGGTACTGGAGGTGCTCCAGACTGGCGGCGCCGGCACCGGCAAGTGACAGGAGGGCCGGGGGACCGGAAAGTGAACTGACATAACGATGGCACGTGGCTGCCCAATAGAAGGGAACCCATGTTTCCCAACGAGCAATTGAGGAGAATCTTATGAAGACAAGTCGGAAGGTAATGGCGGCCACTGGCGTCCTGCTGGTGGTCGCGTCAGTGGTCTGTGCCCAGGAGAAGGAATGGAGCTTCGAGGTCACACCCTATTTCTGGGCCGCGGGTATCGAGGGGGATTTCACGACCAGTGACGACACGGAGTACGATATCGACATGAGTTTCGACGACCTGTTCGACGCAGTGGATGCTGGTGCGGGCGTGATGACCACGGCCCAGTACGACTCCTATGTGATCTGGGGTCAGTTCGACTACGTCGGCATGGATTCGGATCAGTTGGATCCCGCTCCCTCGGGTGGCTCGATCCAGACGGATAGCTTCATGGGGGCGCTGGCCGTGGGGTATCAGTTCGCCGGACCGTTCAAGAACTCCACGATCGATGTTCTCGGTGGTGTGCGATATGCCGGGATGAAGAACGAAGTGGACATCACCGGCGTGGGGAGCGACGAGGACAGCCTCGACATCGGCGACGGCATCTTCGTGGTGCGTCCCTGTGTTCCGATCACCCAGAAGCTGCGGTTCAATCCGACGTTTGTCGTTGGCGCAGGCGACTCCGATCTGACCTGGGAGCTCCAGCCGTGCGTCCAGTATCAGTTCACGGACCATATGGGTGTGCGTTTCGGATATCGCCGCGTGCACTACGATGTGGAAGGCGACCATGGCAACACGTTTGACGCCGCGTTCCAGGGCTTGTTCGTGGGTGTCAGTCTGCTGTTCTGATCGGCCGGGTCGAACTGCGGCAGAATGAGTGAATGGCAAGGGCGACCTGAAACAACGGAGGATGTACAGAAAGAAGGAGACGATACACGATTGGGAAGCCCGGTGGGGGCTATCCCCAGGAACTCAGTGGTCAGCCAACTGCTCAAGGTGGGGAGACTGCCGGTTCAGACGGCGGCTGGCGTGAGGTATGGGGCCGACTCTACGGACGACGGACCATAGGGTGGGGCGCGCGTTTGCAGTGTACATATTTGCTCCCTGATAGGCAGGTCAGACCACTGACGCCCGTTCCTCTCTCCTCTCGCCGTTGATGGGTGTTATTGGAAGCATAGGCAGACAAACGTATGGAGCACTTGCTTTACGGTTTACCTCTGTGGATGGCTTTCCTGGTAACAGCGGGAATTCTCTTCATCGCATTTGAGGGTGGTTTTCTATTGGGAAGGCATCGCTGCCGTCGCTCAAACAAAGAGAAGGATTCTCTGGTTGGCCCCATGGTCGGAGCGACGCTGGGGCTGCTGGCGTTCATGCTGACGTTCACGTTCGGCCTCGCTGCTGACCATTTCAGTACCCGCCGGCACCTGGTTCTGGATGAGGCAAACGCAATCCGATCAACCTGTGCTATGGCGGCAATGCTATCCGAAGGTTCGTGCACCGAATCCCGAAAGCTCCTGAGCGAGTATGTGGAGATTCGATTGAAGGAGATTATGACCCGGGCCGAACTGCAGAGCATGATTTCCCGGGGTAATGAAATCCAGGATCAGCTTTGGTCGGTTGCCATGACCGGTGAGGTCCAAGGTGGGGGAACAAGCTCTTCCTGGCTCTATGTACGGTCCCTGAGCGACATGATCAATTTGCAGGCCAAACGAATCAGTTACGGAACACACGGAAAGATCCCACCGTCCATTTGGATTGTACTCTACTGGCTCGCGACCCAGGGGATGGCAGCGATGGGATACCATGCCGGGCTGGTGGGCATCCGCGGTTTTTTTGTCTACCCGGTTCTCATACTCACATTCTCCCTGGTGTTAGTGTTGATCTATGACCTTGACAGGCCCAAGCAGAGGTTATTCAAGGTCAGCCAGCAGGCAATGATCGATCTGCGGCAGAGAATGATCGAGCCGACCGCAACAGCGGATCCGAGAACCGACTGATCAAACGAAACACAACGGGACACTGTCGCTATGGGCCATCCACCAACCAGATCCAAGTGATCGAGAGTGAGGGCATGACTGCTATCCAATACGTCGCCTTACTCGCTGCTGTCGGCGCGACGGCGGTTGTTCAAGCCGCCCAGGGGGGCGGGCGACCGCTGGCACGAGAACCTTTTGCCGGCTCGGCCAGTTGCCGCGAGTGTCATGAGCGATTCTACCAACTGTGGGCGCCGTCACATCACGGCCGGGCGATGCAGCCGTATACATTCGAATTCGCCCAGGTGAATCTGACGGGCGCCCGAAGCCCTGTCAAGATTGGTGATCGTGAATACCTGGCGTGCATCGGCCGCGAGGAAGGCTGGGTCCTCGAACGCGGTCCGGAAGGCGAGAAGCGACTGCCGGTTGCGCATGTCATGGGCGGCAAGAATGTCTACTACTTCCTGACACCAATGGAACGCGGGAGCCTGCAGACATTGCCCATCGCCTACGATGTGCGGACCCGGGAATGGTTCGACACGGCAGCCAGCGGTGTACGCCATTTCCCCCATGCAACGCCCGAGGCACCCGTCCATTGGACGGATCCGATGTACACCTTCAACACGTCGTGCCATGGCTGCCATGTAAGCCAGCTGTCGACTAACTACGATCTGAAGACAGACACGTATCGTACCACATGGGCTGAGCCGGGCATCAACTGTGAGGCCTGCCACGGGCCGGCTCAAGAGCATGTCCGAGCATGCCGGGCGGCCCCAGAAGGCCAGGTGCCAAAGGACCTCCAGATTATCAGCGCCAAGTCCTTCACGCCTGAGCAGGCAAACTCGATGTGCGGATCCTGCCATGCCAAGCTGAATCCTGTGAGCGCGTCTTTCAAGCCAGGTGACCTGTATTCCGATCACTTCGACCTCGTCACTCTGGAGAATCCGGACTTCTACCCGGACGGGCGCGATCTGGGCGAGAACTACACGATGACAACGTGGCATATGAGTCCGTGCGTCAAGAATGGCAAACTGGACTGTATGCACTGCCATACCTCCAGCGGACGATATCGATTCAAAGATACCGCGAATCTCAACGCCGCGTGTTTGCCGTGCCATAGGGAACGGGTAGAGAATGCCACGATACATACCCGCCACAAGGCCGATGGCACAGGGAATCGATGCGTCGCCTGTCACATGCCGATGACGGACTTTGCCCGCATGACCCGCAGCGACCATTCGATGCGGCCGCCGGCCCCGGCCGCCACCCTCAGGTTCAAATCCCCTAACGCCTGCAATATCTGCCACAGCGACAAGGACCCTACATGGGCGGACCAGCAGGTGAGACAGTGGCATAGCGACGACTACCAGAAACCTGTCCTCGAGCAAGCGGCCCTCGTGGATGCCGCGAGGCGGGGCGATTGGAGCCGGTTGGGAGTTGTTCTGGCTTACATTGGCTCGGATGATCGCGATGAGATCGTTGCTGCGTCGTTGATCCGTCTTCTGTATCGCTGCGAGTCACGGGCCAAATGGCCGGTGGTGATGAAGGCCCTCCAGGAGGATTCCTCGCCGCTGGTGCGTGCTGCGGCAGCCCAGACGCTGGAGGGATACGCCACGGGCGAAAGTATCAAGGCCTTGGCCAAGGCGACGGGCGATGAGTATCGTCTGGTGCGCGTGCGCGCTGCTGCGGCGCTGGCCGGCGTACCGCCCGATCAACTGCCGAATGAGCATCACGCCGCGGTCGCGCGTGCCACGGCGGAGTTGCTGGAGATGCTTAGCGCTCGGCCCGATGATTACGCGTCCCAGTACAACCTCGGCAATTTCTACCTGCAACGAGGCGATCGTGGCAGGGCTTTATCCGCGTACTCGAATTCGATCAGGCTGCGGCCGGACTTTGTACCGCCTCATGTCAACAGCGCGTTTCTATATAACGCCGATGGCGATAATGAGAAGGCGGAAGCCTCGTTTCTCCGGGCGGCGGCTTTGGACCCGAACAATTCGACTGTCCGTGTGAACCTTGGAATGCTTCTGGCGGAGATGAAACGGCCGGCAGAGGCAGAACGGGCCTTTCGCAGGGCGCTTGAGATCGATCCTAACACGGCGGCTGCGGCGTATAATCTCGGCGTCATGCTGGCTCCGGATCGGCCTTTTGAGTCCCTTCGATGGTGCCAGAGAGCTTATCAGTTGCAGCCGGGGGAGGGAAAGTACGGTTACACCTATGCTTTCTTCCTGCGTCAGCGTCGGGCGACAGACGAAGCCGTACAAGTCCTCGCAGACATGGTTCGCCGGAGTGTGCCCTACAGCGATGCCTACCTATTGCTGGGAGAAATTCATCTCGAACGGAGAGAATGGGACGCAGCGGCCGACACGTATCGGTCCGCCTGCAACAATGCCAATCTGACACCAGGCGAAAGGGAGAACTTCAGAATGATACTGCGCGGGCTGGAACAACGGCTTTGAATGACCTACACGGGTCTTGACGTGAACACGCCATCCGTGGCCAGTGTCTTCAGCACTATGAGAGTGACATCGTCCTCGCGGGGGGCCGAACCGACGAAGTCTCTCACAGCCTGCAGGATCGTCTGACAGATTTCTTCAGCAGACCCATGGGCTGTGCGCAGGATCTCGTATAGTCGCTCCTTGCCGAAGAGGTTTCCGCCGGCGTCGTGTGCCTCCCAGATGCCATCCGTGCCCACGACAACCACATCCCCAGTTTTCAGAAGGACAGGACCAGCCTGTTCGAACGTCGCCTCCTCGAACATTCCCATGAGCATACCGGTGTTGGGCAGTTCCTCGATCGTGCCACTGTCCGCGTGATACCATAGGGCCGGATCGTGCCCGCCGGATACCCAGGTCAACGAGCAGTCCTGGTCGCCGACAACTCCGTAGAACAGCGTGAGGAACTTGTCGTCACCGGTGTCCCGAACCAGGTCACGATTGGTCTTATCAAAAAGCCCCACCAGATCTGTGCCGTAGTGCCGAGTGTTTGCCCTGAGCGAACTCCTCGCGGCGGTCATGAGCAGAGCGGCGCCGATCCCGTGTCCGGAGACGTCGCCGAGGACAATGCCGACTTTGCCCGGTCCCAGGTCGGCTGTGTCGATGAAATCGTAATAATCCCCTCCGGTTTCGTCGCAATACAGGCACTGGCCTGCGAGTTCGAAGTGCTTCAGACGCGGGGCTTGCCCGGGTAGAAGGCTCTGCTGTATCGCTCCGGCCAGTTCGAGCGACTTCTTCATCTTCTCCCGGTCTCTCAGCTTGGGTCCGACCTCGTTGAATACCGCGCCCAGCCGCGTCAATTCATCGCCCGTCGCGATGTGCACGTGGGCGGAGTAGTCTCCCTCCGCCAATCTCGCGCCCGCCTGTGCCAAATCGCTGATCGGACGAGTCAGAGACCTGGCGCGAACGGCCGCGAGGAATGCCGTCGTCACGATGGCGAGCAGAACCACAACGCCGGCGCCACGCAGCCAGAAGACGCTCTCCTGGAGCAGTACACGCGAAGTGGCGGTTGCCGGCTCAATCACCGCGTCGTATGGCACGATCAACAAAGGGATGATTCGCTCCACTCCGGGACTGCCGTAGACCCACAGACACGAACGTCCCCGGTAATCCATCTGCCGGGTACCGGCCCTCCCGGCCTGAAGGTCAGCGGTCATCATTCGGAATTGAGGCCCCTCTGTCGACGGGAGTTCTTCATACTGGATCGGTTGCCGCCAGTCGCTGCCGGGATTGGTGTAGCGACTCTGCAGCACCACGATGACTCTCGGTTCGCAAGGATCGGACCGTGGATCGACTGCCACCAGCATTCTCTCGGTGCCGACAGTCCATCTTTCTGGCAATCTGATGTCGGCGAGGATGTTCGGAATGGTTCGGTCAATCGCCGTTACGCCCACAAACGATCCATCCGGGCGACGAAGCGGAGCGGCAATCGTGATGATCCTTCTTCCTGTGAGGGCGTCGACGAGGGGCCCCACGCGAACGACATTGTTGGCCGCTTGCGCCCGGAGATACCAAGGTCGCTGCCTGGAGTCGTAGGTCTGTGGGGGACGCTGCCCCTCGGACGCGGGATAGCTCATGTGCAACCCGCTCTCCAGGCTTGTGTACTGCCACAGGATCCCTGCTGGTCCCAGACGATGAATCTCCTCATAGACGGCGGCCATGTCATGCAGCCGTTTCATGTCCGTGGTGACGGCGCTCTCGCGGACACCCTCAGCGAGAAAGAGAGTCTGGCGACCGTAGTCCGTGCGCCGCTGCCCGGCATCCTCCGTCCCGCCTACGGCGGACCGTTCGCTCTCTACCTTGAACGGAGGATCCTCATACGCGCCGGAGTCACGATCTGTGGTCTCGTCATCCGAAGTGCGATCATCCGGCTCGTGGAACAGCCGAAGCTCCGCTTCGCGAGCTTGACGCCGGACCAGAGCATCCATAAGCTGAGCTTCTCGAGCGAAGATCGCATTGGAACTCTCAAGCAGTTGCTGCAATTGCAGTTCGGCATTCGACACGAGCGTCGCCCGTATCCTGTCGGTCAATCGCAGGCGCGCCACCCTGATAGTGATCTGATGAAATGTCGAGACGGCAAGCAAGGGCGTCAATGTCATGCCCAGAAGCAACAGCAGGAGTCTCCTGCGTATCGTCATATCAGCGTCCATTCCCACCGAGACAGGATTGCCCCTGCGGCATCATTCCTCCTCCTGGCCGGTCATCCGACGCTGGATTGTGCCCAGGTATTCGTCGAGTTCGGCCCTGCTCTGAAAGACCTGCAGCATCGGAAGCACGCGAATGATCTCGAAGACCCTTTGAACCTGGGGCTGCATACCGATCATGGCCAAATCGGCCTGCCTCCTGGCCAAAGAGGTCTTGGCTTTCATGATGGTCCCGACACCCGCGCTCGTGATGAAATCGACGCCTGCCATGTCGAGAACCAGTGTGCGAATCGGCTCGGTCAAGGCCCTCCCAACCTCGCTGTCCAGCAATGCGCAGGTCTCGCCATCGAGCGGTCCTCGCAACGTGAGAGTAATGGAGCCAGCCTCCATCTGCTTTGTTCTGATTGTCAGTTTCATAGCGATCCTTTCCAACACGTATCCAGATTCCGACGCGTGACACGCCTCCCTTTCGTTAGGGTACTCTTCATCCCCGGAATCGTCAATATGAACGAGGAAATACTCCCGGCATTGTGCGATGTTTCGCTGGAATTCCCAAGACCGTGCGTATACCATCATGGGCATCGTCGAGGACAAAGTGTGTTGTCGCCAATCGAATCATGACCGCACAATTACTATGGAGTGATACATTCGGAGACCACCTATGTGTACGCATTGTACTCGGCGGGACCTGATTGGAGCAGGTGCTGTGGGAGGGATGGCGCTGGCGGCGGGTCGCTGGGCGGTCGCGAGCAATGTGTCAAGCCCCCCACCGGCCCGCGACGCAAAGGTCCGGATCTGCGTGATCATTGCAGGTGAGCCGGCGGGCAGAAGCTGGGGTCTTTCCGAAGCGGAGCTCGGGCCCGTCATGAAGCGTCTGGCTGAGGCTCAGAAGAACCTGGGCAACGTGGAATTCGTCGTCGGCCGGGCGAGCACTGCGGAACAGACCGTCCAATTGTTGGATAGGGCAGGGCCGGATGCTCCCGTACTGGCAATCAGCGCCGACATCTTCGGCTTGAGCAATTTCCACAGCGACAATGCGGTGATGCCCACGGTCTTCAAAGCGGCGCGGCCGGCGGCCGTCTTTCATCTTCCGATCATCGGCGGGCACGACTGGTGCTTGGTGAACCCATGGCGCGAGGAGGGACACCGAATCACTCTGTTCAACAGCAGCAACTGCGACGAGTTGGAACGAGCCGCGTCGTTACTCCGGGTCATCCCGCTGTTGCGACGGAGCCGCGTACTCGTCTCTGGCCCATTCAAGGGCACCCCCGAGTCCTTCACGCCCGACAAGGTGAGACAGCGGCTGGGGGTGGAGATGGTGGCCATTGCCGACGGACGGTATGATGAGGTTATGGCCGGTGTGGATGAGCGTATCGCCGGGACACGGGCCCAGCAGTGGCTTGACCAGGCAGAGGGCGTTGTCGAGCCAAATCGGGAAGATGTCCTTAGAGCCGCACGGGCCAGCCTGACCTTGGACCAACTCATCGCAGAGAACGATGCTGATGGTCTGTGTGTGGGAACGTGCATGGGCTGGTTGTCGCGAGGGTTCCCTTGTTTGGGCTTTTCGCGTTTGAACGATCGAGGCATCCCCGCGGCCTGCGACGGGGACATGGACTGCCTGCTGACCATGCTGATCTTCCGGCACGCGCTCAACCGGGCTGGTTTTCTGGGCAACGCCGGTGGTGTCGACACCGCCAAGAACGCCTTTCATCTTTCCCACTGCTCAGCCCCACTGAAGATGGAGGGTCCCACCGGCTCGAATGCGCCTTATCTGCTGCGTCGGCACGCCGAGGTCCGCGGCGGCGCAGTGACCGAAGTCCACTATCGCATCGGGCAGAAGGTTACCTTCACCAAACTGATCCATCTCGAAACTCTGTTGGTGTTCACCGGAACGATCATCGAGGTCCCCAGAGTCCCCGAGGGTGAGGAACGAGGCTGCCGGACGGAACTCGTGGCCGAGGTGGACGACGCCGATAGACTGGTGACCAATTGGGGTGGCGGTGCGCTTGGCGCCAGCGCCAAGGATTACTATGCCTCTTTACACCGCGTCGCCTATTATGGTGATCACACACAGAGCATCCGCCACCTGGCCCATCTGATGGGTTTGAAGGTTGTGCAGGAAGGTTGACCTTCGCCCTCCGTGTTCGATCTCCATACGAAGAAGGGTCAAACCAGGCTTGCATTCCCTCTGCGGTTCCACTCCACGTATGGATCTCAGTGTCATCGCGTCGGACTGGCCCGCGATGAATCCGGATCGGCGTCTGTACCCTATGACATCTGTCGTAGGCAGTGCCTCACCGCGAGGCCCCTGCCTCTGGCCCACCTTCGACGCCCGTGGCCTGCATGTCCTGATCCAAGTACTGCTGCACACGAAGCAGGGGCGTTTGCTCGATCTGAATCAAGCCGCAGCGGGGCTGGTCCAGATCCAGAATGGTGTACACCGTACCCCCCACAAGGAGCGTCAGCATCACCGCCGCCAGGAGACCCCGGTGTTGGCCTAACCCGCCGGAGTAGCCAACTGCCGTAACTGCCGTGGCTGCAGCCCCAAGGAGCAGTAGGAGGACGATATCGGGGACCCTGCTCTCGTATGCATTAATCCGCTTTTGATGAACGGCCATGGCCGTGCTGAGCAGGGGCACAAGCCCCTCTACGCCGTTGGCTGCGTGCTCGCTCTGGACTTCTGCGCGGACCAACTCGCACATCTGGTTGTACAGAGCCTGGCCTTGTGCAGTCCGGCTGGCCAGCTCATCGTTGATTACCCTGGCATTCAGAGTCGCCACATCCGCGCGCAGATTGACATACTGTCGCAAGAGCTGACGGAATTCGCGGCCGCGTGGCTCTGGGAAAAACCGACTCCGTAATTCCATCGCGGTCAGCACGTTGGCGTCCTCCTGGACCAGTTGCCGCCGCGCCTCGTAGCGCAGGTTGGACATGTTGAAAGTGAACCCGAGAAGCAGCGCGAGAAGCCCCAGCATCGATGTCTGCACCGCGCTGAAATGTACGCGACCGGTATCGCCCGTCCGCGAATGCCTCCGTTGCCCTATTCGATAACCGATTTCCGCCAGCACGAGCATAGCGATGATCATTGCCACAGTGATAACCCACGAGTCTTGTTGGTGAAGCCAACTCAGTTTCATCTCAAATCCATCTCCGTGGCTGCCGCGGACACGTCCCTCTGGGACACCGCCAGAAGCTCTGGGCGACGTACGACTGCCTGCATTCGACCATTCTTCTGTCGACGCAATGGTATCCGAGAACGCAGCGGCGTGTCAACAAGCTCACCACGGGGCAGTCCGCAACAGTTGTGGACTTAGGCGAGCCATCAAGTGGAAGGTCGGGGGCGCAATGAGTGTTTGCGGACCATGTGTACCTGTCAAGCACGAGTGGGACCGCCCGGAGCCGTCGTGATTGGCCTCAGAGCGCCTTCAGGAAAGGGCATGGGTGGGACCGGGGTCAGGATGCCGACGTATCGCCCCGTGCTGGGGTGGGAGAAAGGACAGAATCCCGGTCTGCAACTCACGCATAGGTAGACTCTGGCCTTGTCGAGAAGTCAGGGGCGATGCAGGAGCCTGGACTACGCTGCGTTCTTCAGGCGATAGGCGGTGAACCGTGTTTCGGGGAAGACGTGGCGTTCGATCTTGGGGGGCACGGTCTTCGCTCTTCGGTCTGGTGTCTCGGGCTTGCGGCTGTAATACAGGTCATCCGGCCGGAAACCTTCCAGAGTCATATGCGGGCGCCAGGTGTTGTACCACTTCTCACATTCGCTACCCAGGGATGTGAGGTAGTCGAAGCCTTTGATGAGCGGAACGCATCGCAGCCACTCATACTTGAGGGTCTTGATGACGCGTTCGGTGACGGCGATGGACCCGTGTTTGCCCACGGCTCCCAAACGAGGCTTGATGTTCCATTGTCTCAGCAACCCGGCAAAGACGGCGCCGATGAAGACACTGGCCTGATCGGAGATGATGTGCTTCGGCGCGCCGTGCTTTCGCAGAGCTTGCTCCAGAGCCTCGACGATCCAGCCGGCATTGGGACCTTCCAGCGGAGCGACGCACACGACCTTGCGGGAAAAATGGTCAATCGCCACCAGGACCTCAATGGGCCACAGGCCCCAGCATCGGACCTTCGTGGTGTCGATAGACCAGACGTGATTGGGATACCAGGCAGGAATGGAGCGGGATTCTGGCTTTTCCTGTGGTTTCTCACGGGTGGCCGCTGGGGTTGTGGGAGTGTTTCGAGGCTTGGGCCGCTGCAAGATGTTTCGCACGGTCGAGGCTGACAAGAAGATGCCCAGCAGCTTCAGTTGATTGGCAACGCGGATGCGTCCCCAACTGAGGTTGGCCTTGGTGATCTCTCAGACGAGGGAGGCGATCTCCGCCGGTGTCTTGTTCGTTGGTGTATCGTGGATTCTGGCCCTTTCTTTGGAGGTGTTTCTGCAGGATCGAGAGCTGCATTTCGAGTTGGCAGACCCGATCCTTGAGGGAGAGGATCTCCTTGGTTCTGGCGTCAGCATCCTTGGCGGCCAAGCGTTTGATGCTACACTGACGCACGCGTCCCGAGAAGCGTGCCGCGAGCAGGGCGGCCCTGACCAGGAGGGAAACGGCTGCATTGAGGATTTCGAGGTTGTCTGCCATGGTGCCTTTCCGAGGTTGGGGGAGCGATCCAAGCCAAATCGGAGGGCCTACGGTAGCCTGGAAGGGGCCAAAATGCCAGCGTGGAGTTCGCGACCGCAAGTATCTTTTATCCAAGGAGATAGGGCGGCGTCCAGAGTGGTCCCATTGGCGCTTGACAGGTACAGGTGGTCCCACCGCCCCTTGACAGGTACAAGGCGCTCTGCTCCGCGGTTGTGTTGCCATCATCCCTATCGCTCCGCGCGGCGCGGGCCCGTTTGGGCCATTTGCCGCAGCCGAGCGGCATGCTCGTACTGCCCCTGGCGTTCAAACGCGGGAGCAAGATCGTTCGCATAACCAGGCTGCTGCTCCACGGCTCTGCGGGCTAGGACCCAGGCCAGCGGTGCAAGCCGCTGGTAGAGCGCCGGATGGAGAAGGATATCCTGGGCCGCGTGGACATAGCGGCTGGGTTGCTCCAAAGGCGTGTGGTCCAGTTCTTGCAGGTAATCGGCCGCCTGGGGATGTCCGATCCACAAGGCCGCGGTGGCTCGTGCCCAGTGACTGACAAACGCATCCGGAGCAGCTTCCAAGTCCCGCGTGTACGTGACAATGCACTCCTGGCAGTGCTGCTGAAAGGTTTGGACGGGTTTCAACGATTCTGCGGTCGAGAGGTTCGGATCAAGATCCGCGATCCAAGCCTCTCCAAACATCGGGCTCAGACGAATGAGCAATCGTTTTCGATCACACGACCAGGAAGCGCCAC
This sequence comes from Sedimentisphaerales bacterium, assembly GCA_034678485.1. GTDB lineage: Bacteria > Planctomycetota > Phycisphaerae > Sedimentisphaerales > Anaerobacaceae > PLanc-01. Next base: position 49,816 of record JAXDBU010000187.1, read on the forward strand.
CAAAGTGTCCGGGGAGCAGCTTCACCGCCTCCTTCTTTGTTCGGTCGTAGATCCACAGGCCCGTGTGGTCCCGAATTCCGTTCAGACTTCCCAGGCTGAGTTCGCAGCCGTCGGGTGACCAGGAGCTAATCCGGGCTTCCAGGGGCACCGGCCACTCGGCGACGCAGGCCTGCGGCGCCACCTCTTGGATTCGCAGGACAGTGCCTTCCATGTTCGCCAGATAGGAGCCATCGGGCGACACGAGAGGATTGTCTGCGGTACTGGCGCAGACTGCCACAGGTTGCACCTGTAGATTATCGACCGAGATGGAGTAAATCGCTTGATCGCTATAGGAGCGGTAATACAGCCGCCGACCGTCCGAGCTCCACCCACAATCGTGCGCGCGACGCGCCACGCACCGGGGCGCACTGCCATCGGCGTTCATTACCCAGAGTTCCTCGTACCGTTCCTCGCTGTCACTTCCACTCCGGATTCCGCCCGCAGTCAGTTCGGAAACGCGGAGGGCCGGCACGTCGCGAACGAAACTGATATGACGGCCGTCGGGTGACCAACTCGGGTCTTTGCCCGGAGCGACCAGCAGGCTCCTCGCCCGTGTCTGGACGTCATAGACGGCGATGCCGATGCAGCCTGGAAATCCCTGGGCGTAGACTATCTGCGTGCCATCGGGCGACCAGCAGAGACCGAAGCACTGGGTAAACAGTCGGCGGGCCTTGGCAAAAAGACTACGGTACATTTCCTCCGTCTCGAGCACGTAGAAGAAGGCGGGCCCCTCAGGCGGCCGGTCTGGCGGGTGCCACCGGCCCCCTGCCGCGAGGGTGTCGAAGACGTACTTCATGGTCCGCCTGCGGACCAGGTCGGCAGTGTTGCCCGGGAGTCCCATGAGGCGTTGCATCAGCACACTGGCCTCTTCATACCGGCCCAAGGCCATCAAGGCACAGAAGACCTGAGCGTTCAGCTCCACCGCGTTGGGCACTTGCTTCAGACACTCCTGAGCGTCGGCCAGGACCCGCTCATATTGGCCCATCTGCCACAAGGCCTCAACACGGCGACCGTACAGGTCCTCATACTGGGGGTCTCTCGCCCGCATCAGTGCAAAGGCGCGGTCATACTCCGCCACCGCCTCGGGATAACGGCCTACGTGGTGACAGGCGAGTGCGTGCAAGCAATAGGCCTGTGGGTCGCGCTGGTCTACCAGTGTCATGGCGAAAGCATCGTGCTCCATCGCTTCGTATTCCCCCAGGGCGTAGTAGAGGAAGGCTCGCAGCCGACGCGATTCGTAATGCCCGCGGTCCAATTCCAAGGCCCTGTCGAGGAGGGCAAGCTGCTCTTTTGCCGTCACAGCCGCCATGGCCTGCAAGAAGTGTGCTTCGGCCGTCTCCGGCAGCAGGGCTGCGGCTTGGCGGCGGTGTTCCTTGATCTCCTGGAGGTTCTCGGCTGTGAGCGCCCGGCTCTTCCAGAGAAGACACGCCCAGAGCGCGTGGGCTGCCCCGGCAATCTCCGGGCGTTCGGCCACCAGTTGCTCCAGCAGAGTCGTGGCTTCATCCGGTAAGTGCCCCTCGACCAGAAGGCTGGCGTACAGAAGTTGTGCTTCGGGATCGACGCATCCACGCTGGAGGATGGATTGGACCGTTCTGAGGGCCGCGGGATGGTCTCCCTCTGCGTACTGCCCGCGGGCTTGGGACAGAAGATCCCGATACCGAAGATCCTCTGCCTCTCTCAATTGAAGCCGGGCTCGGTTCCACAAAGACAGGATGCCCCCTGCCGTAGCGGCTATGACGACCAGCACCAGGGCGGCAAAAACCTGGGAACGGTGTCGACGGAGGAACTTGGCGAGACGGTACGCTGTCCCAGGACCGCGCGCCACGACCGGCTCGTGCTCCAGGTGACGGCGAATGTCCTCTGCCAGACCGTTGACCGTGTTATACCGGTGGGCACGGTCCTTCTCGAGCGTCTTCATCACGATCCAATCCAAGTCGCCCCGCAGGGCCTTGCGGAGCAGATCCGGAGTCGAACGACGCCGCTGGGCCATGTCGCCTAGGATCTCTCCCAGCGTGCCGAGCTTCGTCGAAGGCTTGATGGGCACTTGTTCCTGGATCACTCGCTGCATTGCACTGTAACCGGCCCTCCGCAGTTTCGCCTGATCGAACGGCGTAGTTCCCGTGAGCAGTTCATAGAGCAGCACACCCAACGAGTAGACATCCGAGCGAGTGTCAATGTCGACTTCGCTCTGGTCGACCTGCTCCGGGCTCATATAGACCGGGGTGCCGACCAGGTGACCGTAACCGGTAGAGAAGGTTTCTTCCGTCAGCCGCTGGTCCGTAGCCTTCGCGATGCCGAAGTCGATAATCTTGGGCACCGGGCCACCGTCCACGAGTGTCACCAGCACATTGGAGGGCTTGAGATCCCGGTGGATGATGCCTTTCTGGTGGGCGTGTTGCACGGCGTGGCAGACCTGGATGAACAGGCCCAATCGGTCCTTGATGCTCAGACTACTCCTGTCGCAGTACTCAGTGATCGAGCCCCCCTGGACTAATTCCATGACGAAGTACGGCCGGCCGGTCTCTGTAGCCCCGGCTTCAAGCACCTTTGCGATATTCGGGTGGTCCATGAGAGCCAGGGCTTGCCGCTCCGCGTCGAAGCGGGCGATGACCTGCCGGGTGTCCATGCCCAGCTTGATGATCTTGAGGGCCACCCTGCGATGGATCGGCTCAGTCTGCTCAGCCAAGTAGACCACCCCCATCCCCCCTTCACCCAGGACCTGCAGGAGCCTGTAACGGCCCACCCATCCGCCAAGGCCCTCGATCTGCGGTCTCCCCTCCGGGACAGCGGCGTCCTCTTCGCTGTCTTGCAGCCCGAGCGAGATCAGCCGGTCGAGATGCTGTAGCTCGGCCCCAAATGTCGAATCCTCTGGACGCATGGCCACGGCCTGTCGTATTGGACACCTTCAGGTTTCCTGATAGATCCGCAGCCTCACCGTTCCGGCTGCGCGCCGAAGTGCCACGTCTGCAACATATCCTGCAATTCCTCCTGCGCGTCAGCATCAGAACCGACCATGCTTCGCAGGTGTTCCTTAAGCGTGCGCTGGAACCGTCGCTTGACGGTGATGATCATATTGGAGGCGGTCTTCTCCGCGTCGATGCCGTAGCGATGACAAAGCTCCCGGAGCGGCGGGGATTCCCGGCCTTCAAGAGTCGGGCGCAGGAGGTGATCGCGAAAGAGCTGCCAGTGCATCTGCTGGCCGTGAGAGAGACAGTCTCCTTCGACCGCCGCCAGAGTCTGATCCAGGACCGCCGATTTCCAGGCATACACGAAGCACTCTTCCGGGCTCCACGTGGAAGCCGCCTGGGGTAGGGCAGGTAGAGGAGCGATGTCGAGTGATACGAGCTTATCTGGCGGGATCCGCTTCTGGCTGGATTGCCTTCGCTTGATATCCATCACGTACTGCTTGAGGGCGTGGAGTAGAAAGACCCGAAACCGGCCCTTGGACGGGTCGGCCTTCTGGATGAGGTCGCGATTGAGTACGACCTCGTGAAAGAAACCCTGGGTCATGTCCTTGGCTTGCTCATTGTCACAGCCGTCACGCCGGAGATAGCAGTACACCGGCTTCCAGTACCGCTCCAGCAGCAGGCCGATCATCACCCGTTCGGGGTCCTCGTGCTTCTGAATACCTTCGATCAGGGACCACTGGGTCGTCAGAAACGTCTCTGCCATCCCACCTATGTCTGTCGGATCGCGTAGGACCATACCCGTTGTGCCGCCCAATACACACGGTGCTCGTCTGTTGGTCCATTATACCCGAAATGTCATTTGGAACACCAAGAATCACTCAGAAAAAACCGATGGCCCGCGCAGCGAACGGTCACTTGCTGCGGATTCACCCAAGAAGACCGGGGCCGGATCATGACCCCGCTGCTGCGGGATCGCTGCTCTGCGACCGGCAGGGCTTCGTCGGGCGGCATCTGAAGTCAGCAGAAAATCACGTGGACAAGAACGGAAGGAACAGAAAGGGGAACTGATCTTCGGCAAACCATCGAGAGGGGCAGCAATGAAGATGACACGAATCGCAGCCCTGTTGAGTCCCGTGGTCACTACGCTCGCTGGCGGCCGCGACGCAACTCCTTGTCAACTCCGGTTTTAACGCCAGCACTGACACCGCCGCCCTGCGAGCGAATTCGGCAGGTCAGGATTGGTGCAAGAGCAGGCAGGATGACCCAAGTTATCTCATGCTGGATCGCACCAATGCGGGCGGGAACGACTCAGCGAGGGCGGAATTGACCGCCGCCACTAACAACAGAAGTGCATACTTGGCGCAGGAATTCAGCTCTCGGCAGACGCAGGCTATGTCCGCTCAGTGGCATATCTACGTGGATTCGATAACCAATCACGCAGACAATCCAGATGGAGCCGCCTGGATGCTGATCCGCGATGATACATGGACGAACTCCAGCCGCAGTGGGCCGAACGCCGTAGATGGCGAGCGATTTGTCTATATGGCCTTCCACAAGGACGACGGCGGCACGACGGACACGACGAGTCTGGTCGCACGGGACGGAGATGATACCTCGACTGCGTTTACCACCGTGGCCACGGGCCTGAACCTCAAACAGCGGCACATCATAAAGCTGGACCTGTACGTTGTCGCGGATACTTGCGACGTCTGTGTCGATGGCCAGTACAAAGCCACGGTGACGGCGGGAACCGCGGAGAACAGCGTCACCCACATCAGTTTTGGAGAGTGGGGGGACGGCCCCTGCACCTTCTGTGCGGATGACATCACCGTGGAGTCGTCGGGAGGTGGGGCGGGTGAAATCCTCGTGGTGGACCAGAGCCGGCAGAACATCAGGTTGATTGGCTGCAGAAACCCTATGGAAGACCTGGGCCAGTGGTCGCAGTACTGGACGGTCGGGGATACACAGCACCCCGTGGTTTGCTGGACCTTGTCTGTGATAGCAGCAGGCAGCAGGGCGCTCCAAGCGCGCCGAGCCGTCGTGGGTACGGATGGCTTTGCAGCACAGAAACCGAATAGCGAAGCACAGTACTTGCGGAAAGGGTGCCAAGATGAAGACAACGCGAATCCGGGTACCGGTCTTGTTGGCATTGAGTCTCGCGGCTGCGGGCGGCCTTGGCCCCCTGGCGACGGCTTCCGCTTGCCCGAACTCTGCGGCGAACCTGGTGATCCTGTTGGGACCACATATGCTTACCGTGGGGCCGGACCTGTGCGACGGCGGTGTCGAGTACGGTTTCGATCCCCAGACGGTGAGTACTGGAGAGCAGATCCACATACTGGGCCGCATCAAGAACACAGGCACGGTAACGGTAAGCGCCAATACCTTCCGAGTCGGCTGGTATGCCTCGGCTGACACGACGATCGATCCGGCTGTGGATTATCAGATCGGCGATCTTGGGACGTTCCCGAAGGCGATTGAGCCTGGGAGTTTCTACCGGTTCGACGTCCAACGGTTGGTCAATGTCCCGCCCGGTACATACTATGTGGGTTGGATCATCGATTGCACCAATGCGGTGGCTGAGACCAATGAATCAAACAACACCGTGTGCATCAAGACCCCCCGGTTGACCGTTCATGCCGCTGAGGTCATCGTTCCCAACGTGGTGGGGAAGGATGAGGAGTCCGCCATCGGGGCGATCAAGGTGGCGGCGCTTGTGGTGGGCGTGACGACCCGCAGGTGCAGCGATACGGTGGCGGTGGGAAATGTGATCAGCCAGAGCCCTGCGGCCGGGACTAAAGTCATGAGTGGCTCTGGGGTGAGCCTCGTCATCTCCACCGGGCCATGTCAGGTCGAGACCCAGGCGGCCACGGACATCACCTGCAGTTCGGCCACGCTCAACGGCAAGGTGGTCGCAGACGGCGGCGCGGTCTGCCAGTATCGGTTCCGGTACAAGAGGTGGGACAGCCCCACCTATAGTGAGACCTCCCCGACCGGCTCCAAGCGAACCGGCGAGACCTTCAGCCAGGCTATCACGGGACTGACCCCAAGAACCCAGTACCGCTTCGCCGCCCGGGTCAGCAACGGCACTTGTGAAAGCGACTGGGGTACCGAGCTGAGGTTCACGACGCCGACATCGCCGACCGTGACCGCGGGGGCGGCCACCAACATCACCGCCCATGGCGCCACATTGCACGGCACACTCGTGGACGATGGAGGTCAGACATGTCAATACCAGCTCCGGTACAAGACACGGAATGGATCGTACACGGAGAGCAAGTGGACGGGTTCTCTGGGAGGGTGGAATGTCCACTTCAGCATGACGCTATCGAAGCTGAACCCCGGCACGCGATACTACTTCTCCTTCAGAGCCAGGAATGACTCATGCGAGGGGGCTTGGTCGGACGAGCTGAGCTTCGTGACTCTTGCGGTCACGAAGCCCACTGCCGCCATGGTGGACGTCACCAACGTCCTGGAGCGCAGTGCCACGTTTGCCGGGAATATCGTCGACGACGGCAACGAACCCTGTCAATACCGGTTCCGGTACACGTGGCGTCCGCTTCTGCGAATCATGCAGGGGGTGACTCCTGAAACCTACACGTCGTGGACGGGGGCCAAGAAGGACGGTGAGTCATTCAGCGAGGACATCACCACTCTGGGTCCCAATACCCCATACACTGTTACGGTCCAGGCCAGGAACTCGGCAGGCGAAGGTCCTTGGAGCACGCCGGTGAGCTTTACGACCCTTGCCATCCCTGTGATCACGGATATCCGCAGCATACATTTCAGTCCGATCACGCGCGATTGGTTGCATCCGAGTAGGCACGCTTACTACCTGGATGGGGTCCCCCTGACCGAGCAGATCACGGTCGCGGTCGACTGGCACGGAGCGACGCCCGGCAAGATCGAGTGGAAGACGCCGAAAGGAACCTACGAAACCTTGGCCACGGAGGTATCGCGATCCTTCAATATGGGAAGTGACTTCGGGGCCGGCGGCAAGCTCGTGGTCAAGGCAGTCCCCAGCGATGCACCGGGGGCCAGGGAATCCGCCCCAGTGACGGCCAATTTCACGGTCATTCCACCACCCCCTGGGATTCCAACGAACCTGCTCTCACAGGACCCATTGACTGTGGCCCAGTCGGTGAACAAGTACGTCGGCCAGTTCACGGCGAGTCTCCTCAATGAGTCAGACCCGCTGGCCGAGATCTGGATCACTTCAGAAGCCCAAATCCAGGTGATTGTCATGGACGGTTGCGCTCAATATCGCCCTCTCTTCCCATTTCCACTCCTTAAAATCCACGCCGCAGGTGAACAAATAAACTGGTTGCTGTGGACATTCCGGTGCGAGTCTTTCTACACGGATGGGCAGTGGCAGACGGAGGGGTACCTCGAATCGTCATTATTGCCGGGCGACCCCGAGACGTCGTACAAGAGAGAGTGGGAGCTGTTGTCACTGGATATCCCAATTCCAGTTGGACCCGTTCCCGTTGCTGTGAGCGTCGACGTGACTGAATCGCTGTCCTCGTACATCGTGGGCGACATAGTGGGCTGGCCCCAAGGGCAAAGCCCCACACTGGCAGGAGGGATGCGCGTTTTCCATGCAACTGAAGGGACTGCTACTGCAACGGTTGTGGGCTTGTTCGGCAACGGCACCTCGATTAGGGTGGCGGATAGGTGGTGCAAACACCTCCCAGGCGGGCAGATCAATACCTGTGTACGCCTGCAAATAGAACCGGTGTTCTGCATCTTCGGTTGCTTTGACATCTCGACGCCGAGTATCTGGATCCCAGACAGCGGGCCCTGCTGTACGCCTTCTACCCTCACAGCCCAGAGTGTCGGTCCTGCCGCACTCACGACGCGAGCCAACGAATTCAGACTCATGGCCCGCGATGATCTCGGGTCTGATTACGCCCGCTGGCTGTCGCTCAATCCGGCTGGCAACAGCCAGGGCAGGAACCTGACCATCCTCTCCGCCGCAGACGGCGCGCCGGGCGAAGCCGGGGGAGAACAGGTCCTTCAGACCAACGTCTTCAGCGAGTCAAGGCCATCTATAACCGCAGACGGCGATCAGTTGTTCCTGGCGTGGGTCTGCGATGACCCTAACCGATCCGGCGTCAACCGTACGAAGCTCGTATTCAGCAGATCAGAGGACGGGAACTGGACTGCACCTGGGCCGATCGATGATAATGGAGCCGCGGAGTCCTCGCCGCAACTGGCCGTGCTTGCGAATGGGGAGGTCCTTTGCGCGTGGGAGAAGGTCAACAGAATCCTGCCAGACGGTGTGGACATGAAGGGCATGGCCTCGGCCATGGAGGTTGCCGTCGCCTCCTACGACAAGGCAACGGGAATCTGGAGCACGCAGGTGTTGACCGCCGACTCGCACATGGACCGAACTCCACGGATTGCCGGAGACAACAATAGAGCGATGGTCGTGTGGGTATACAATGACGGGGACGATTTCCTTGGTGAAGATCCCAACGCCCTCAACACGATTCGCTACAGCCTCTGGAACGGCAGCGCGTGGTCCTCGCCCGCTACGGCCGCCTCCGGAATCGGCTGCATGCTGAAGACGGCACTGGCCTACGACGGCACACAGGCCGTCTTCGTCTACAGCGTGGACCACGACTGGAACATGGCGACGGACACAGACCAGGAACTGTATGCCCTGGTCTACGACGGAACCCGGTGGTTGGCGCCCCGGCGGCTGACTGACGATGAAGTCCTCGACGCCAATCCGCAGGTCGTGTACGATGGGACTGATCCCCTCCTGGTTTGGTGCCGCCAGGGCCAGGTGGTCAGTTGCCGCAACCTGGACCCCAACGACTGTCGATTGGTTCTGGAGGCCGGTAATTCCTTCGGTCCCAAGGACTTCCGCATGTCTCTGGCCCCCGGTGGGCGGATCTCGCTGGTGTGGACCGGCATCTCTGCCCAGACTCAGGGTATCGACATCTTTGCCGCCTTATACGACCCCTCGCTTGATCTCTGGAGCAATCCTCCTACACTGACCGCGGATAGCGACAAGGAAAGAGCACTGGCCGTCACGTTTGTGGGTCCCGATGAACTGGCACTGATCTACGACAAGGACAGGCTCAGGGCCGATGAGGACGGGATCCCGGAGGCCTATCAGACGGACCTGTGCGTGCTGCGCCACAGACTCGGCAGGGACTTGGCGATCTCGCCGGAGGATATCTCCGTCAGTAAGCCCGACCCCAACAACGGCGATCGCGTCCAGATCACGGCCATCGTTCACAACCTGGGGGACGCACCGGAGGTCAACGTGCCCGTGCAGTTCTTCTACGGCGAGCCGGGCGAGGAGGACGAGTTGATCGCCGATCAGACCCTCCCAGGGCCGATACCCGCAGCCGGCCAGGAAACGGCATCCTTCACCTGGACCATACCACAGGCTGACCGTGTGACTCAACTGTGCGTCGTGGTCTTCGACACGGCAGACCCGCAGACAGGTCAGCCCGATCGCAACACGATCAACAACCTCGCGTGCGTCCCGGTGAGGGTCCCGGATCTGACGGTGGAGTCCGTGTCCGTGGAGAAGACCGACTACAAGATGCGACGGGTGGTCGCGAGGATCGCCGACCTTGAGCCCGTCTCGGCCCGGGACATCAAGGTCACGATCCGCAGGGATTCTCCCGAGGGCCAAGAGCTGGCGTCCATGACCATCCCGACCCTCGGCGCCCAGTCCGTTGAGGAGGTTTCGTGGGATTGGGACATCACGTCTCTGTCCTTCGATCGCCACGAGGTCGTCCTGTACGTCATTGTGGACCCGAGCCAGACCGTGACCGAGGCCGACGAGAACAACAACACGGGCATGGCCCTCGTGCACGTGAGCAAGGCAGGCGACATCACCGACGATGGCAGCATCGACGGGATGGACATGTTCTATCTGACGAGACACTGGCTCGACACCAGTGCGAGCCCGGATTGGGTGCCGGGCTGCGACGTGGATCACAACGGCCGCATCGACGCCGCGGACCTCGCGATCCTTGCCAGAAACTGGCGATGGGAGGCCGCATGGCACACGGAGTGATCCCACTGGACAGTTCCTTGATCTCGCAGGAGTCGCCGTGGGTACAGACCGCTTCGCGGCAGAGAAACCGAACCACGAAGCACAATCCTTGTGAAAGGGTCGAGATATGAAGACGACACAAATCCGGATGAGGGTCTTGCTGACATTGAGTCTCACGGTCGTAGGCGGCCTGGCCCCCCTGGTGAGGGGCGAACTGTGCACAGTGCCTTTTCGGTGCCGTGTGGACAGTGTTGAGGAGGAGAACTTGGGCTTGCATGATATAGTCGCGGGCGATGAATTCACGGGCAGCTACACATTCGACACCGCCACGCCCCCGTCGGGTTACCCTTCTCCGGGAGTCCCTCTCTACGTGTTCAGCGGTCCGCAGCAGCGATTTATCGTGTCTGTCGGGCCCTACACATGGCGGTCGAAGGACTCCTGGAGCTGCCGCGTCAGCGATGATGCCACGTGCGAAACCTGTGCCGACTACTTTCTGAGCGGCGCACAAGGTTGGGACTTGTTCGACCTTGAGCAGATAGCGGGTCCTGCCTTGCCGGCAGGTGCGACCAGCACGGTCGGTTGGGAGCTCGTGTCGAGGACGCACCCATCTGCGATCACGAGCACCGAAATGCCCCGGATCTTCCCGGACGCGAGCCTGTTCGAAGCAGACAATCTCCTGATTGTTAGCGTCTGCAGCAGTGGCTCGGCGGCCGTCCTGGTAAAGGCCCACTTCATCGCCCTTTCTTCCCGGACCACTGTTCCGAACGTAGAACAGATCGCGGAATCCGACGCCGAATTGGTAATCAAGGGCGCCAGACTGGTGGTGGGGGCCAAGACCTCCGAGTGCAGCGATACCGTGGCGAAGGATAAGGTGATCAGACAGAGCCCTGCGGCGGGGACTACCGTTTCCCCAAACTCCGCGGTGAACCTGGTGATCTCGTCTGGGTGGTGTCCGGTTACCGTGGGGCCGGACCTGTGCGACGGCGGCGTCGAGTACGGTTTGGATCCCCAGACGGTGAATACCGGAGAGCAGATCCATATAGTGGGCCGCATCAAGAACACAGGCACGGTAAGGGTAAGCGCCAATACCTTCGAGGTCCGCTTCTATGCCTCGGCTGACACGACGATCGATCCGGCTGTGGATCATCAGATCGCCGGGGGGACGTTCCCCAATGCGATTGAACCTGGGAATTTTTACCGCTTCAATCTCGCAGCGCTGGTCAACATCCCGCCCGGTACCTACTACGTAGGCTGGATCATCGATTGCACCAATGCGGTGGCTGAGACCAATGAATCGAACAACACCGTGTGCATCACGACCTTCCGGTTGACCATTCGTGCCACGAAAGTCACCGTTCCCAATGTGGAGGGCAAGGATGAGGCATCCGCCATCGAGGCGATCAAGGCGGCGGCGCTTGTGGTGGGCGTGACGACCCGCAGTTGCAGCAATACGGTGGCGGTGGGAAATGTGATCAGCCAGAGCCCGCAGGCGGGGAGTTCCGTCGACTCCGGCTCGACAGTGAACCTGACCATCTCTACCGGGCCATGTCCTGTGACGGTACCCAACGTGGTGGGTAAGACGGAAGCCCAGGCCGGCGCCGCGATCGGTTCGGCCGGACTTGTCGTGGGAGCCAAGACCTCCCAGTGCAGCGATACGGTGGCAGCGGGCATAGTGATCAGCCAGAGCCCTGAGCCGAACGCTTCAGTTCCTGCCAATTCAGCAGTGAGCCTGGTGATCTCATCCGGGCCTTGTCCCAAGCCGAACCTGGTAGGCACCGGGTGCACCTTTGGCCCGAGCTTCATGGTGAAGCCGGGAGACCGGGTCACTGTGAATCTGATCGTGTCAAACGACTCCAGCGTGGCCTTCCAGGGGGACATCACGGTTGAATTCACGCTGTCGGCGGCCGGAGACAGCCCCATTTCCCTGGGATTGGTGACCGGGCGCAATGTGTCCATCGCAGAGGGTGGGACGACCAGAATTAGTTGGGAGGGGGCTCTGCCCAGCAATCTGGCCGACGGCGAGTATTCCCTGTGCTGGATCATGAGCACGCCGGTGACTGAGAGCCGCGGAGACGACAACAACGGCTGTGAGCCTATACTTCTGAGTGTCAGTTCGGCTCAGGTTGTCCAAGGGTGTTACAGGGAAGGGAGTACCCCGCCGCCCGGGCTGATCATCCAACCGTCCAATCCCACGTCTCTCGATGCGATCATGGTGATTGTTCCAACGCCCGTGTTTAAGAACCTGAAGGAGGCGTGCCAGACCCTGGGTGATCCGAAGGCATGCATCGACACGACGACCAGGACAATCACGCTGTATTTTGAGTCTGTTTGGCCTGGGGCGGTCCCCGATATCGAGTCTCCCTTCTGCGCGATCGAGGTCGGCGTTGACCTATTGCCGGTGGGCCAATGGCGGTTTGTGGCCCAGGTGCTGGACCGGGCGTTCGACGAATCGTTCGAGGTGAAGGAGCCCGTTCCGGCCGGCGCGATCGTCTATGTCGATTGCGATGCGACTGGGGCCGACGATGGTACGAGTTGGGAGAATGCCTTTGTCACGCTGCAGGATGCCCTGGCTTCGGCTCCGGCCGGCTCGGAGATCCGCGTGGCTGAAGGGACATACCGGGCGGACTCGATGTTCGAAGTGAAATCCGGCCAGGCGGTCCTCGGCGGTTTTGCGGGCGTCGGGGCGCCGAGCCCGAACCTCCGCGCCATCGTGGGCCAGCCGACCATCCTGAGCGGCGACTTGAACGGCGACGATGCCGACGTACCCGACGTGGCTCAGTTTGATGGTGAACCGACCCGATCGGAAAACAGTCCGGCCATCGTGAGTCTTCAGAGCGGAGACAACACGGTATTCTCGGGCTTTACTGTCCAAGGGGCCCAGCGCAGTGCGTTTGAAACCTTTGCGTTTGCAGTCAATGGTGGTAGTCCGACGATTAGTGATTGCGTCTTCAAAGATAATACGAGCCCTACTGTCTGGAATAGAAGTGGTAGCCCCAGCTACACGAATTGTGCCTTCCAGCACAATTATGGGGCCGGCATGCATAACGACCACAACACTAGCCCCTTGGTGAAGAATTGCGCCTTCAGTGACAACACGGGAGAGGGTGGTGGGATGCGCAACATCAGCAGCAATCCGACCGTGGACAGTTGCACCTTCAGCGGAAATCGCTCAATGTATACTAGCTGTAATGGTGGCGGGATATACAGTTACGAAGGCACTCTGATAGTGACCAACTGCACGTTTAACGCAAATAAGGGCATGGGCATGGGCGCGGGTGGCGGATTGTACGTCAGCAAGTGCGCCTCGACTGTGTCAAACTGCAGGTTCACTGGAAACGCCGCCCATGTTGGCGGTGGGCTGTATAGCGACGGGGGCTCTCCGACCGTAAACGATTGCACGTTTATAGGAAACTCCGCTACCAGCGCCGCCGGCGGAATGTATACCTGCGCCGGTTCGACCGTGACCAACTGCACGTTCAATGGGAACTACTCAGCCCTTGAAGGCGGCGGGATGGTCGTTCTTGATGGCTCGACGGTAACTAACTGCACGCTTAGTGGGAACTCGGCCGGTGAAGGCGGCGGGATGACCACTTACGGCAGTCCGGCGGTGACCAACTGCATCATCTGGGCCAACACGGGAGATCAGATACTCAGCATTAACCCAGATCCCACCCTGTCGCACTGCTGCGTCCAGGGCGGCTGGTCCGGCCCGGGCGACAACAACACGGATGAAGATCCGCAGCTCGACGCCGATGGCCGGCTCTCTGCCGGTTCACCCTGCATCGATGCGGGCGACAATGCCGCCGTCACGGACTCGACGGACTTGGCCGGCGATCCTCGGATCGTCGATGGCGACGGCGACGGCGCGGCCATCGTGGACATGGGGGCCTATGAATTCCAGGCACCTATGATTCGTGTCACTGTCCCGGATGTCGTGGGCATGACGCAAGCGGATGCGGAATCGGCCATCACCTCCGCCGGCCTCACGGCGGGTACGGTCGCCACAGAATACAGCGATACCGTCGGACCTGGCCTGGTGATCAGCCAGTCTCCGGTCGCGGGCTCCCAGGCGGACGCCGGCTCAGCGGTCAACCTGGTTGTGTCTCTTGGACCTGGGTCTGGGGAACGCCTCGTGGCGCATTGGAAGCTGGATGAGGCCAGCGGCAGCACCGCGCACGACAGCTTCGACAACGGCTATCATGGGACGCTCTACGGCAATCCCCAATGGCAGCCGGAGGCGGGTCGAGTGGATGGGGCACTGCTCTTTGACGGCAAGGACGACTACGTCAGCCTGCCCATCGGTTCGCGGGGCCGGGACTTGACCCATTGCACAATCATGGCGTGGGTGAACTGGTCGGGCGCGGGGGGCAGTTCGCAGCGGGTCTTCGCCTTCGGCAGTGGCCCGGCCGTCAATATGTCGCTCACGCCCAAGGCGGACTCGGGCGGGATGCGTTTTGCGATCACTACGACGGGAGCCACCCATGAGGATCGGTCGACAGCTGTTCGTCCGCTGCCGACGGGATGGCATCATGTGGCTGTGACCATAGACCCGACCAATCACCGGCACCTGCTGTACCTGGATGGCCAAGTGGTCGCCCAGAACACGAGTGCCCGGTATACGCCGAGTTCGCTGGGTACGACCAGTCAGAATTGGCTTGGCCGGTCGCAATACAGTGCAGATGGATACTTCTCGGGTCTGCTGGACGATGTCCGGATCTATGAGGTGGTCCTGAGCCCGGAGCAAATCCAGGAGATCGTCGGTCCGCTTGCATACTGGCCCTTCGATGAGGCGACGGGGCGCATTGCCTACGACAGCGTCGGCGTCTGTGATGGGGTCTCGCTGGGTGAACCCGTCTGGCGGCCGAGCGGCGGCCAGGTCGGTGGGGCCTTGAAGTTTGATGGGTCGAATGATTGCGTCGTGACGGACTTCGTGCTGAATCCGGCGGATGGGCCATTCAGTGTGTTTGCCTGGGTCCAGGGTGGCGGAGCAGGCCAGGTGATCGTGTCTCAGGATGGCAGTGTGGGCGGGACGGATTGGCTCGGGGCCAGCTTGGCAGGACGGCTGACGAGCGCCTTGTGCAGTCCGGCTTTGACGTCGAGTAAGGTGATCACGGACAACCAATGGCACGAGGTGGGTCTCGTTTGGGACGGGACCGGCCGGACACTGTACGCGGACGGGGTCGTGGTTGGCATAGACGAGCCTACCGCACCGGCCAGTTCCACGGGCGGTTTGAACATCGCCACCGGCAAGAACCTCGATGCCGGCACCTTCTGGTCCGGCCTGATCGACGACGTTCGGATCTACAATTTCGCGGTCAAGCCATAGCTCAAGAGTGTGTGTCCGAGAGCCCGGAGGGTCTTCCATGCATCATGCGAAGACTCACGGGCTCTGGGCGGCAGAGCCGGAACGGCCTGTCCGCCGACATGTTGCCAGCAGTTGCAGTCAATGAAGGGGTCAGACCATGATCAAGACAACCAAAGCAGTCGTGAGCATCATCTTCGTGGTCGGCACGTTGTGTCAGGCAACTCTCTATGGGGATCCCGTTCTCGTAATATGGCCTCAGGTAAATCCAAAGACGTTTCTGGCAGGAGTCCCGTGCCAAGAGTGGCACTGCAACCTGTACATGGAGAATCATGGCGACCAGCCTAGCCCCGGCGGCAGCACGTTTGCAATCTACGTGTCGCAACGCACCTATATTCGGCCCACGGATTTACGGGTAAGCGCTTGGCACTACATGCCCATCGTGCCCGCGGGTGGTCACGCAGGAGTCGCACCGATGATGGATTACTTTCCCTTGGCTTACTGGACCGGCGTGCCTGTGGACGCCGGAACTTACTATGTTGGACCCTGCGTCGATGACGAGCCGTTCAACTTTCCCGTCGAGATTACGGTTACGGATGCTCCTCTCGGGCCGGAACTGTGCGGTTGTGACATGGATTACGACATCCTGCCCAGAACCGTAAATGTCGGAGGGCAGATCACGCTGAGCGGCGGCGTGCAGAATGCGGGGACCGCACGTGCCGGTGTGTTTGCGATAGCCGCCTACGCCTCTCTCGATTGGGAGATCGATCCAGGCGTGGATTATCAGATCGGCGACCCTGAGCCTTTCGGAATTGAGCTTGAACCCGGTGATTCTGATTCGTTCACTTACACGAGGACAGTGAACCTCCCGCCCGGCACGTACTATGTGGGCTGGGTCATTGATTCCACCAATATGGTGAATGAACGCTGTGAAACGAACAACACTGTTGCCCCGGCGGGTCTCACGTTCACTGTTACCGGCTCCGGTCTACTCACGGTGCTGACTCCCAACGGTGGGGAGAGCCTGACGCGCGGCCAGGCGTACACCATCACCTGGAGCAGCACAGAGTCGATCGCCAATGTGAGGCTGGAGTACTCGACGAACAACGGGAGCACGTATACGGCGATCGCTGCGAGCACGACCAACGACGGTTCTCATTCGTGGACCGTGCCGTCGGCGAACTCGACGCAGTGCCTGGTACGGATCAGCGATGCCAGTGATGCGAGCATCTTCGATGTGAGTGATGCGGTGTTCAGCATCGCGTCTCCCAGTGGCCAGCCGGAGCTGGTGGGCACAGGGTGCACCGCTGTATCCAAGGAAACCGGCTCCAATGAAGTAGTGCGAGGAGATCCCCTCATTGTGACTCTGACTGTGCTGAATGTCGGCGACGGGAGTTTCGATGGGGATATCGAGGCCTCTTTCTCCCTATCGAATGTCAACTCCTCTCGCCAACTTGGATCGATATCCTACACCACGTCCCTCAATGCGGGTGACTCGACAGAAATCGAGGTCGAGTGGCCTGTGCCTGACGTTGCGTTAGGCGAGTATCACGTGTGCTGGGTCATTAGCAGCCCGAATCATAACAGTGGTTGTGGCGATCTGCTGAAGATCGGAGGGACCGCGGTTTTCGCGGCATCGTTCAAGTCCGGGAGTGCGCCGCCGCCCGAGCCGGTCATTGAGCCGTCCGATCCCACCTCCCAAGATGTGATCAGCGTGACCGTTCCAACGCAGGTGTTCAAGAACATCGAGGAGGCCCGCCAGACCCTGGGTGAGCCCACGGTACAGATTGATTCGGCGGCCAAGACCGTCGAGTTGTACTTCGAGCCTGTTGCCCCGGCGGCGGTCCCCGATACCTACGCGCCCATCTGCGCGATCGAGTTCAGCTTTGGCCCCTTGCCGCCTGGTTCATGGCGGTTCACCGGCCAGGTGCTCGACCGAGTGTTCGACGAATCCATCGTCATCAGCTCCTCGCCGGTGGAGCCCATTCCAGACGCCCTCATGGCACATTGGCAGTTGGATGAGACACAGGGCCCGACCGCCTTTGACAGCGCAGGGGCCCACGACGGCACGCTGAACGGCAATCCCACCTGGCTGGCTGCCGGCGGCGTGTTCGGCGGGGCCTTGAGCTTCGATGGGATCGACGACTATGTCAATTGCGGGACCTTCAATCCTTCCGCCGCCACGGGCAAGCTGAGCATCTGTCTGTGGGCCAGGTGGAATGGGCTAACAGGAAAGTGGCAGGGCCTGATCGCCAAGCAGAGTAGCTGGGGGGACCGCCAGACGATGTGGTCGCTGGTGGCGGACATTGACATGGGCAAGGTCCAATTCTATCACGAGCTGAGCCCTCGGATCGGCGGTGATCCGGTCTTGCCCATCGGCCAATGGACGCACGTGGCCGTCAGCTGCGATGGGACGACGGCCACCATGTACATCGATGGCGAGCCAACCGGCTCGGGACCGTTCTCGCTCCCGTCGGCGACACAGGCGCCGGTGATCCTCGGGGCCTGCCAACCGGATGGACAACACCCGTTCAACGGCGTCCTTGACGATATCCGCCTCTATGACCAAGGGCTTTCCCAAGAACAGGTCCTGGCCGTCATGGGCAGGTCCGTGGAACCTGGTCGCATTCCCGGCGGCCTGGTGGCGCACTGGGAGCTGGATGAGACCGAGGGCACGACGGCCCACGATACCACCGGCGTCCATAGCGGCAGCTTGGCCGGCAACCCCACTTGGCTGCCGACCAGCGGCCAGATCGGAGGCGCCTTGAGCTTTGACGGGATCGACGACCACGTGAATTGTGGGAACTTCAACCCCTCTTCGGCCACGGGCCAGCTCGGTGTCTGTTTGTGGGCCAAGTGGAATGGGCAGCCCACGAACTGGCAGGGCTTGATCGCCAAGCGGAACGGCTGGGGTCCCACCGACGTGATGTGGTCGCTGGAGGCGGACATTAACACCAGCAAGCTTGCGTTCTTCCACTACACGAGCGGGCGGATCGGCGGTGATCCGGTCTTGCCCATCGGCCAATGGACGCACGTGGCCGTCAGCTGCGATGGGACGACGGCGACCATGTACATCGATGGCGAGCCGACCGGCTCGGGGCCGTTCTCGTTCCCATCAGCCACAGAGGCGGCGCTCGTCTTCGGGGCCTCGACCCCTGAAGGCTACAACGCCTTCAACGGCGCGCTGGATGATATCCAGCTCTACGACCGAGCCCTGAGCGAGGCCGACATCAAGACGGTGATGACCGGGTTAGAGGGCGAACTTGAACCCAGTGAGCCGGACCCGTTGGCGCACTGGACATTCGATGAGACGAGCGGCGGCGTGGCCGCCGATAGTGCCGGGTACTGCGACGGCTTGCTCGTGGGCGAGCCCATCTGGCAGCCGAGCGGCGGCAAGGTGGGTGGCGCCCTGAAGTTTGACGGATCGAACGACTGCGTGGTGACGGCCTCTGTGCTGAATCCGGCGGACGGGCCGTTGAGTGTCTTTGCCTGGGTCCAGGGTGGAGCAGGGAGGCAGGTGATCGTGTCTCAGGATGGCAGTGTGGGCGGGACGGATTGGCTCGGGGCCAGCTTGGCAGGACGGCTGACGAGCGCCTTGTGCAGTCCAGCCCTGACCTCGAGCAAGGTGATCACAGACGACCAGTGGCACGAGGTGGGCCTGACGTGGGATGGCACAAGCCGGACGCTCTACGTGGACGGAGCCACCGTGGCTACGGATAAGCCTGCCCCACCGGCCAGTTCGACGGGCGGTTTGAACATCGGGACCGGCAAGAACCTCGACGCCGGCACCTTCTGGTCCGGACTGATCGATGACGTCCGCGTCTACAACTGCCCTCTGAGCGAGAGCGAAATCCGGGCCGTGATGGCCAGTGAGGGGGTCTGGAAACGCCAGCTCGGCACAAGCAGCTTTGACAACAGCACAGATCTGGCAGCCGATGGAGAGGGCAATCTCTACGTCGTTGGACGCACAAACGGCTCGTTGGGAGGGCTCAATGCAGGCGGCTCCGACGCCTACGTGGCTAAACTCGACGCAGCCGGGAATCTCCTCTGGCTCCGGCAGTTTGGCACGAGCGCCGAGGATTCCATCGTCAGCGTGTTGGTCGATGGTCACGGGACTGCGTACGTCCACGGCAGAACCAAGGGCTCCCTGGGAGGGCCCAATGTGGGCGACTCTGACGCCTTTGTGGCCAAGCTCGACTCCGCAGGGAGTCCCGTGTGGATCCGCCAATACGGCACGACCGCCGAGGACGAGCCGGGCGGCATATCGGTTGACAGTCTGGGAAATGCGTATGCTGTAGGCCTCACCAACGGCCGCCTGGGCCAGCAGAGCTTCGGCGACTATGACGCCTACTTGGTCAAGGTTGACTCCAACGGCAATCTCGTATGGACCCAACAGTTCGGTACGAGCGCCATGGAATCTATGGGTGACGTGTCAGCCGACAATCAAGGGAACGTGTACACCGTCGGCTCTACCAGCGGCCCATTGGGTGGACCGAACATGGGCGGCAGTGATGCCTACGTGACCAAGTTCAGCGCAACGGGTAGTTTTCTGTGGACCCACCAATTTGGCACAAGCAATCATGACTCTGCCAACAGCGCGTCCACGGACGGTCTGGGGAACGTGTACATTGCAGGTAGTACATACGGCTCTCTAGGGGGCACGAATGCAGGAGGGCGGGATGGCCTCGTGAGCAAGTTCAACTCACAAGGTCTCTTACTGTGGACCCGCCAATTCGGAACCACAGCCTTAGACCAGTGCTGGGAGATCTCATGTGACAGTCAGGGCAATCCGTTCGTCTGCGGCGAAACACAGGGTTCTCTCGCCGCCCCCAATGCGGGCAGCTTCGATGTCGTTGTGAGGAAGTACGACTCCGAGGGCAATGTCCTATGGACTGACCAATTCGGGACGAGCGGCGAGGAGCGATATCCCAACATTGCGGTTGATGGGCTGGGAATCGTGTATGTGTCAGGCCTGACGACCGGCTCTCTGGGTGGGCCTCATGCTGGGGATTACGACGCGTTTGTGGTCAAGTTGGCATCGAACTAGGGGACCCCGGGCCTGGTTAGTTCACAGATGCGCAACCCAACCACGGCCCTGAAGGAGAAGAGGCATGGCGGGCAGACTGCCGGGCCGCAATGCCGTGGGCCATCGAGAGACAGACCCCACTTTCTGCCCCGTATGAAGCTCAATGAGGGCCTTAGTTCCGTACGATGGGCTTCAGCCCACGCGGGATCATTCTCCACCCCAGGAAACGAGGACTGAGTCATTCCATCCCCTCAGAGCTTGAGATAGGGGCTGACCCTGGAAGTCGACGTTTTTTTTAGAGGCGCTGAGCCAATCCAGCTCGGAATGTCGCACTACATACAGAGGGCAACTGGCCCCGGAAGTCAACCGAAAGTCACGCCGGCCG
Organism: Sedimentisphaerales bacterium; assembly: GCA_034678485.1. Classification (GTDB taxonomy): domain Bacteria; phylum Planctomycetota; class Phycisphaerae; order Sedimentisphaerales; family Anaerobacaceae; genus PLanc-01. The sequence goes on from JAXDBU010000187.1 coordinate 70,495, forward strand.
CGGGGTGGCGCGATTACCCCGCTCTGGCGTGGAGAAAGGACAAAAAGGAGAGAAGCCATGAACGTTGGAACGAGTCACACCAGAGTGTCAAGGCGCATCACAGCCACAGGAGACGCGCACCCCCGCGACAGACGAACCGCATGGTTTCTGGCCGTCTGGGGGCTGGCGCTGAGCATGTCTTCGGTCGCCTCCGCTTGGCCGGTCGTCATCTGCACGCCCACGGGGGGCACAGTCTCTCCCAGTCCGGGCACGCACGACTACATCGGGGTATATACCATCAAGGCGACGCCGGCCTCCGGGTACCATTTCGTAAGCTGGGTTTACGGTGGCGGGGTGGTTGTCCCCGATCCAACGGCCGCCAGCACGGCCATGGGGGTCGCTGGTCCCGGCTTCTTGTGCCCACAGTTCGCGGAGGACCCGGTCCATTTCAATGACGCCCAGCTCAAAGCGCGCGTCGTGGCGGCCCTCGGCAAGACCAATCCGACCCCGACGGATATGCTGGCCTTGACGTATCTTGACGCTCCGGACAGAGGCATTAGTGATTTGACAGGCTTGGAGTACGCCCACAACCTGACCGTCCTCCACCTGCACATCAATCAGATCAGCGACGTCTCGCTCCTGGCCGGATTGACGAAACTGACTACCCTCTGGCTCAGCACGAATCAGATCAGCGACGTCTCGCCCCTGGTGGCGGTCGGCGTGGGCGAAGACGGATACCGGGACATTCTGGGCGTCGCCGAGGGCTGCAAGGAAGACAAGGCCGGCTGGGGCGGCTTCCTGGCGTATCTGAAGAACCGGGGGCTGGCTTGCCCGGAGCTATTCATCTCGGATAAATGCCTCGGCCTGATCGAATCGCTGGCGGAGTACTACCCCGAAGCCCGCTGGCAGCGCTGCATGGTGCACTTCTACCGGAATGTGTTCACGATGGTGCCCAAGGGCCAGATCACAGTGGTGGTGGCGATGCTGAAGGCCATCCACGCCCAGGAGGACCACGCCGCGGCGGTGGCGAAGGCCCAGGCGGTGGCCGAGAAGCTGGAGGCGATGAAGCTGCGGGTGGCCGCCCAGGAGGTCTGTAATGGCATTGAAGAGACGCTGACGTACTACGCCTTCCCGGACAAGCATCACCGCCAGATCCGCACGAACAACCCGCTGGAGCGGATCATGCGGGAGATCCGGCGGCGGAGTCGGGTCGTCGGCAGCTTCCCCGACGGCCAGAGCGCCCTGATGCTGGCCGCGGCGCGACTGAGGTATATCGCGGGCAGTCGTTGGGGCACCCGGCAGTACATGAGTATGGAGCGATTGCAGGAACTCAAACAGGAACAGCAGGAGACCGCGTCGGCGGTGGCGTGAACTTCCGATAACGCGCGACCCCCTTAAGGGGGTCAGGGGACAGAGTCATGACCTCCAACCCATCGACCAGAGTGACACCTACCAGGAAATGTGCGAAACATCCTTGACACTACCCGATCTCCGCCGGTGTCTTGTTCGTTGGTGTATCGTGGATTCTGGCCCTTTCTGTGGAGGTGTTTCTGCAGGATCGAGAGCTGCATTTCGAGTTGGCAGACCCGATCCTTGAGGGAGAGGATCTCCTTGGTTCTGGCGTCAGCATCCTTGGCGGCCAAGCGTTTGATGCTACGCTGACGCACGCGTCCCGAGAACCGCGCCGAGAGGAGGGCGGCTCTGATGAGGAGGGAAACAGCGGCATTGAGGATCTTGAGGTTGTCTGCCATGGTGCTCTTTCCGAGGTTGGGGAGCGATCCCAGCCCAATCGCGGGGCACACCATAACCGCGGAGGGGGCGAAATGCCAGTGCGGGCTTCCTGAGTGCAAGTGTCTGCAATGTAAGGAGATAGGGTGACGTTCGAGGTGGTCCCATCGGCGCTTGACAGGTACAGTTGTGCCTGAGACCATCCCCATGGGCTGGCCCAAGAAATTGATCACGCTGTGGAGGACCCAGAGGACTGGTAATCCTAAGAAACCACTGATGCTCCGTGGCAGAAAATGAAGCATCAGTACAAAGGTCAAATTCAAGGACACGCGCATACCCATCAGCCAGGCATAATCGCGGAGTTTCTCCCACTTGGCATCATCCGGAGAAACGCGCCAGATATGACCTCCTCTGTAGATCACGCGCTCGTGGTGCAACAGCAGAAACGGAATCACATTCCCCAGGAGGTCCAGAATCATTCCAGTCCATGGATTCAAGCGCAGCATGGATGTGAGTTTAGGGTTGATAAGATATGTCCAGATGCCGCTGAAGAACCCTTCCTCCATGCCGGTCAGACAGACAATCATGCGGTCAGACAAGCCCCATCTGCGGTATTGGTCATACACGGAACTGAAGATACGGCCCATGCCCTTTGTGACTTGTCTGACAAGTCGGATCGCATACCGTGCCACCCCAATGAAAGGACGCGACACTATCCCCATGAATCTCACGACAGGACTGAGTACTCGTTTCAATACACTCCATAGTCCGATGAGGGGGCTAATCAATCGTCCCAGTAGTCCAGCTATGCCCCAGAATGTCTTGCCCAGAGAGCAAATCCCGCTGACGAAGGCAATCACGGCATCATAGCAAACAGCCGAAGCCGTATCCCGCAAGAAGCGCATGTTCTCCTTACGCGTCGCAAGCCAACTCTGACGCGGCAACTCATAGGTCTGATGCATCTCTTCCGCAGGTTCACTTGTCTCCCGCATGGACACCTTAATGAGTTCCTCCTTCTGGAGCCTCGTCACAACAGGTGTCTCGTCATACAATGGGTAATCTCTGTAATGGCCGAGACGCAAATTACTGACATACACTCTTAACCTATCCCAACGGCCTTCGAGTTCAACCGCAGGGATGGCAAAATCCTTGGGAGGCGTCAGCTCCACGCCGTTTGGGTCAGTCACATTTTCAAAGGCAAGACTGCCTCTATTCTTGAAAATGGCATATCCCGTGTAGATCTTAGCGCCGTAAATCATGCAGACGGAATTGCCATGCAACCACGCCCAGTATTCATCCTTTTCCAACAAGCCCGGCATATGACTCAACAGAATCACGCTAAAAAACATCCCCTCTGCCTCCAGGAAGGCAGATATTTCATCGCCAAAATGGCGATTGCGAAAACCTCTGCCAACAAACTCATGGACGACCGGATCGTTTTTTCTGCACCGTTCGTAATCAGCCAATCGCTCCTTAGGAAACCCACCGTGGAACGCATACATTCCGTCACAAATCAGCCCCAATGGGCAATCATCAACAAAGCGGGTATAGTGATGCGCCCAGCATGGGCCCAAGCGCTTTTTCAATGCAAGCCAATAGAGCGAATGCTGATAAATGCGCCATTTGTCCGCACCGCGATAGATGCAGTCATCATGATTGCCTAAGATCCAATACACGTGATCCGGATTCTCTATCTTGAGGTCCATCACCATGTCAAGAATGGTCATGGTTGCTCTCATATCAGCCAGTTTCCGCATGATCTGAGCTTCTTTCTTCCTCAGAAATGCTTTGTCCTGGCCTGCCTTGGTCCGGATATAGTTTTGCTGTGCAAGCGTATATTCACTGTGAATGTCGTAGTGCACAACATCCCCATTGAAGAGAAGCACAGCTTCACCTCTTTGTACTTTCTCCAGCACAGACAAGGGAAAGCCACCGATCGCAATGGTTGTACCGGGAATGAATTGAGCCCTATGCCTGAGGATGAATTCCACATTATCCCAACAGGCATGCACATCGCCAATTACATGAATTTCCACATTGTTGGGCAAGTCGCGCAAATCCACATAATTTCCCTGTTGATACGTGGCGTTGTGGACGGCTCTGTTGAACCGCTCAAATTTCTTATGGAAGAAGTCCTGTGCCTTATTGCTCTGTTCAGGCAAATCATAGGCTCGCCCGGTCTGGATATCCTCCTGGGCCGCTTCGATGTCCGCATTCGCAGATTGGATTGCAGCCTCCCTGAGCGTGTAGATCTCATCAATAACAGCATCAGCATCATCCCACTCGTCGGGAATAGTATCCGTATCTGCTGCAACATATTCCTTTTGAGGGAGCAGAGCATCCCAGAGGTAATCCTGCGTCAGCTTCACAGCCTGATAATGAGATACTCCACAAGCTTCAAGCAGTTCGTGAAACAATATCTCCTCAAGCATATGAAGCCCCAGATACGGCCTTTCCACATACAACGTGCCCTCGATAATATAGGCGCCAAAAGTCGTTTTCGGAGCATGGATGATGCGGTATCTCTTGAGGTTCTGCAGGATCATGTGCGTCGGATCGTCAGGGATATCCTCCAAGTCGCCTTTGTCAATAAGCTTCCGTAAAGCCCTCTTGAGGATCGGCAAGACCCAGTACAGGGATTTCCGCACAGGCGCTTGCAGATTGTCTTCCATTGGATAAACCCGCAGCTCCGCGTGAGCATTGTTGACTAGTTGCCGAATCTGATTGTCACTGTAGATCCCGGTACCCCCTTGTGAAAAGGCCTCAACCGAATCTGTCGCGAATCTTCCGAGTCCGTGAGCCCGGAAGCGTTGTATACCCGTCAGGAAGGCGGTCTGATATTGGGAGACTCTCGCGTGTCTGTGTCCCCCGATCCAGACAGGTTTCAGGTCCCCCAGCGGGGTGGTGACTGATACGAAATGTGATTGTACCACCATTAGCCTGTCACCGACTTCATGTGTCAGCCTCGGAGAGAGGAGGACATCCACTGACCTTCAAGGTACTCGCGTAATTTGTCGTCACTGATTCTCCGGGCCATTCTCAGAGCCTGCTTTCCTTCAACCCTGCAGAGGTTCCGTGCCCTGTTCCAGGATTCTGACATAGTGGTCATACACGTAGATTCGGTCTCGCTGCTTGCCGCTGATTTCCCGAACGATCCCGAGAGTCTCCAGGCTCTCCACCGCGCTGCGAACGGTGGGGGCAGTCAGGTTGAGCTGGGCCGTTGCGTTCGGAATCGTGGCGATCGGGTGCTGGCGCAGTAGGTCAAGCACGCGACGGGCAGACCAGGCTTTGCGGCCGAGGTCTTCGAGTCTGCGGTAGTCCTCATCAAACAACTTGAGGATACGCCCGGCGGTGTCCGCTGCCTGCTGGGCGGTCTGCTCTACGCCTTCGAGGAAGAACCGCAGCCAGCCGAGCCAATCGCCTCTGAGACGAACGGCGTCGAGGCGGTCGTAGTATTCCAGGCGATGCTGCTTGAAGAACAGGCTCAGGTACAGCAGTGGCTGGGCCAGTGCGTCTTCGGCGCAGAGGATCAACGTGATGAGCAAACGTCCGAGCCTGCCATTGCCGTCCAGGAAGGGATGAATCGTCTCGAACTGAACGTGGGCCAGCGCGGCTTTGAGAAGCACGGGTGTGCGCTGGGGCTGATCGTGAAGGAACTTCTCCAGGTTGTGCATACAGTCGGCCACTTGGTCAGGAGGCGGAGGAACGAATCGAGCGTTTCCCGGCCGCGTGCCACCCAGCCAATTCTGGGTCTGGCGGAATTCCCCGGGCGTCTTGTCCCTCCCGCGTCCTTTTACCAGTAGCACCTTGTGAACCTCTCGGATTAGCCGGAGCGACAAGGGGACGTTGTCTCTGCGCAGACGCCTCAGACCATAGTTCAGGGCGGCCACGCAGTTGCTCACTTCCTGTACGTCCTCCAACGGGACGCCAGGGGCCAAGTCCTCCTCGTGCAGGAGCAGATCGGAGAACGACGATTGGGCGCCTTCGATCTGCGACGACAGTACGGCCTCTTTGCGAACGTAGAAATACAGGAACAGCGAGACATCGGGCAGAAGCATCGTGACGCCATTCAGTCGTCCCAGAGCACGGTTGGCTCTCTCGATCAGGTCGTGGTCCTGGTCGGTGAGCTTGACTGGCGGATCGGGTGGCAACTGATTCGGTATGAATGCCTGGACCGATTCTCCTGCCGTGGAGGTCGTAACGTATCTGCCTGTCGCTTTCATGTCGTCTGCCCTTGGGAAAGGCCACTTTCTTAGCGAGAGTCACTAAGAAAACATATTAGTTAATCTTTTCTTAGTCAATGGGTACGGCGAGATTGCCCACTCATTGTCCGTATTCTGAGCCACTCGGACACGGAAGTGTGCCGTAGCGTAATTTGGAGTGGATCTACCCAAGCGGGGGCGCGCAGCAAAATGCGCAACAACGACCTTCGGTTTGCCTTCGGTCACGCTTCGGTTGCGCTTCGGGCACCGTCATAAGTCCTTATTCTACAAGCATAAACCATTTATTGACAAATACTTACAAAAGGCGAGTTCGGACTGAGAATCCGTGTGTCGCCGGTTCACCGTAATAACCAGAAGGTCCATCTGACCGAAGTCTCGGCGTTGGCCGTGAGAACGGAATCCTGGGCGGCCTTGACGATACAGTCGCATTCGGCCTCAGTGTAGATGTGAATCTCGTTCTTCGGGCACCTGGGCATCTTCACATACTGCAACGGGTTTCGAGCTGTCCACCCGCCCTCACGACCGTGCCAAGCGCGATTGCCCCCTCAAGAAAATCCAAAACCGACCCGAATCCGCGAAGTCGGGACAGGGCGCGGGCGACCGTGGAGGCCGGCACCAACCACCTGAGGGTCGAGGTCGTCAACTCCTGGCGCAATCGGCTCATCGCAGATCATCGGAAAAAGCCGGATCGGGCCCGAAAGAACAGAAGGTGAGAGGGTTGGAAGGTCAGAAGGTAGGCGTGGAAGGAGACAAGACTGTCCGACCTTCTCAGCTTCTCACCTTCTGGCTCCGAGGCGCCTTTCTTCGAGCCGACGGGCCTCAGCCACAGAGATTTTTCCCCCTATAAGTAGGCTTGCACGCCTGGTTGTGGTATAATAGCGGTCAGAGGCACGTCGGACTCTGTAGGTCGTGGCGGCATTGTCGCAGCAGAAGTGAGCACACAACAGGAAGGAGGATTTGGAACATGTCGAGGCCTGCTATTTCTCTAGGCATCATCGTTTCGATGTTGATTCCTATCACAGCCGTCCGGGCGAACACACCCTTCGAGGTGTCGCCCACATTCGATGTCGAGATCGGCAACGACGGCGGCATGGGGCCCGGCAGCGCGAGCGAAAACGGCACGGGAATGGCCATTCGCAACGTCGCCACGAGACGGCGGGTGTCCTTCGCAACATACGATATCTCCGGCATCCGAGGTCCGGGACAGGTCTTCCTCAACGTGAGCTTGAGCAACTACGGATACGACCTTGGCACGGTGAACGTCTACGGTGTCCTGGAGTCGGTGGAAGCCCTTGTCGCCACGGGAATCACGTGGAACAACGCCCCCGGCGTCCAGAATGACCCTGTGCCTCCATCGGATTCCGACGTCGCGCTGGATTTGGCGGACCTGACCGGCATCCTGCTGACCTTCGACGCCCCGGCCAAAGGGGTGAGGGCCTCGACGGAAACCAGCGAGGCGCTGGCGGAGTTCCTCAACAGCGACACGAACGGGTTCGTGGCCTTGCTGTTCGCGCCGGAAGGCAACGGCAATGCGATCGTCCGCACCATGAATTATACAGCCGGTCCCGGCGGCACCTTCATTCAGGGCGAGGTCGGAGGGCAGGTCGTACGCGCCCGCGACCCCCACCCCGAGGACGAGGCCGACGACGTCTATCGCGCCGACGTCCTGAGCTGGACGCCGGGGACTTATGCGGCCGTGCAGAACGTGTATCTCGGGACCTCCCTCGCCGATGTCAATGCCGCCACGCCGGACAACCCTCTCGATACGCTGGTCGGCCTGGAGCAGGACGCGAACGACTACGACCCTGCCGACGATTTCGTCTTTGGAAAGACCTATTACTGGCGTGTCGATGGCGTCAACGCGGTCGATGGGACGGTCTATCGGGGCAACGTGTGGTCGTTCACGGCCGAGCCGCTCACCTACGTCGTGGAGAACATCACCGCGACGGCCTCCAGCTTCGACGCAGGGTACGAACCCGAGAACACGGTGAACGGCGCGGGATTGACCGACGCTCTGTACCACGGGACTTCCGAAACCACGATGTGGCTCAGCAGCAGGACCGGCCCGCAGCCGACGTGGATTCAATATAAGTTCGACCGGGTCTATCGGATCGCGGAGCTGTGGGTGTGGAATTACAACGTTGCGTTCGAAACCACTCTCGGCCTGGGCATGAAGGATGTCACGATCGAGCACTCGTTGGATGGAGTGAACTGGGCGGTTCTGGACGAGACCCAATTCCCCTGGGCACAGGGATTGGCCGACTACGAGCACGATACCATCGTGGATTGCCGGGGCGTCGCGGCGAAGTACGTTCGACTGACTGCGCACAACAACTGGGGCGACCTCAGGGTACAGTACGGCCTGAGCGAGGTGCGGTTCTTCTATACGCCTACGCACGCAAGCCACCCGAAGCCGGGTATTGCACAGGCGGACGTCAGTCCTGAGACCTTGCTGCAATGGCGTCCCGGCCGGGAGGCAGTCTCCCACAAGGTCTTTTTCGGCATGGACCAGCAGGCCGTCGCGGACGGCTCCGCAACCATGGGGACGACCACGGAGGCCCGCTGCGATCCCGGCTCGCTGCTCTTGTCCGAAACCTACTATTGGAGGGTAGATGAGGTCAATGAGGCCGCCAGTCCCAGCCTCTGGGAAGGGACCGTCTGGGACTTCTCCACGAGTGCGTACCTCGTCGTGGACGATTTCGAGCGCTATAACGACAGCAGCGACTGCGTCTTCGACACCTGGGTGGACGGTTATCTGGATGACAACAACGGTTCACAAGCGGGGTACACGGCATCCGCCAAAGGAACGTTCAACGAGACGACCACCGTCCACGGCGGCAGGCAGTCCATGCCTGTGATCTACAACAACGCCTCGGCGGCTTACTCTGAGGTCGAACGGATGTTCGAGGACCCACGGGATTGGACCGCCCATGGGGTGACGACCCTTTCGCTGTACTTCTATGGGCTTGCCGAGAACACCGTCGGACCGATGTACTTGAAGATCAATGGAACGAAGGTGTACTACAACGGGTCCGTCGATGACCTCAAGGGCGCCCAGTGGTTGCCGTGGGCTGTGGAGATGCCGTCGTTGGGCGTGAATCTCAAGGAAGTCAAGACCCTGAGCATCGGCATCGAGAACACCGGGATTTCCGGCACGTTGTTCTTTGATGACATCCAGTTGTTGCCGTAACACGAACTGGGAATCGTTTATACTTTGGTTTTCGCAGAGGAGGACCACCATGCATAGAGGATTGTTCTGCGTCGCCTATCTTCTCTCGCTCGCATTGATCGTCCCGGGCTTGGCCGCGGAACCGTTCCAGCAGGACGGAGGCGCCGACGGGATCGTGTCCATGGAGGCCGAGCACTACGACAACAAGGTCGAGACAACCAACAACACGTGGGCCCAGGTGACGACGGCGACGGGATTCACAGCCGCCGAAGGGTTCAGCGGCGGTTCGGCCATGCAAGTCATGCCGGCCACCGCCGCCGGCGGAAAGACGGTCAAGACCGGCTACGCCGCCGGCGGTCCCCACCTCGACTTCCAGGTCAACTTCGTCAAGACCGGCACGCACTACGTCTGGATTCTCGGGTTTGGCATAGACGGCAACGGCGACTCCGCCCACGCCGGTCTGGATGGCCTGGAGATCGCCACCTGCGACAACATGTCCGGCTGGCAGGTCGCCTACAACTGGTCCAAGACCACGATGGACGGCCCGTCGGCCAGTTTTGAGGTCGATGAGGTCGGTGTCCACACGGTCAACATCTACATGCGCGAGGACGGGATGGTCTTCGATAAGATCGTCCTGACGACCAGTGCCGATTACACCCCGACCGATCACGGTCCCGCTGAGAGTTCGCGGGGCATCCCCGACTATGCGACCGGCCCAGTCCCGCCGGACGGCGCCGAGGATATCATTCGGGAGGTCGTGCTTGCCTGGTCGCCCGGCCCGTCCGCTACCGCGCACGACGTGTATTTCGGGAAAGTCCAGGCCGATGTATCCGAGGCCAGCCGGACCGATCCACGCGATGTCCTGGTCGGCCAGGCCCAGGATGCGAACACGTATGAGCCCGACGCACGCCTGGAATTCGACACCACATACTACTGGCGAATCGATGAAATCGGCGCGACGAGCACAGCCGTTGTGAAAGGCAACGTCTGGAGCTTCACAACGGAACCCCGTTCATATCATCTCACCGGGATCACGGCCACCGCGTCCAGCTCCGACGCCGACGCCGGACCTGAGAACACGGTGGACGGCGAGGGATTGGCCGACGATCTGTACCACGGGACCCTGGAAACCACGATGTGGCTCAGCAGCGAGACTGGCCCGCAGCCGACGTGGATTCGGTTCGAGTTCAATGGGGTCTACAAGCTGCACGAGATGTGGGTCTGGAATCACAACGTCACGTTCTCCGACCTGTTGGGCTTTGGATTCAAGGACGTCCTGATCGAGTATTCCCTCGACGGCGAGAGTTGGTCGGTGTTCAGCGAGAGCACCGAGTTCGCCGCGGGACCGGGCGCGGCCCACTACGAGCACAACACGACGATAGACCTGGCGGGCATCGTGGCGAAGTACGTTCGTCTGACCGCGAAGAGCAACTGGAACGAGAAGCAGGCGCAGTTCGGACTCAGCGAGGTGCGGTTCTTTTACCTGCCGGTGACGCCGCGGGAGCCGGATCCGGCCGACGGCGCGACGGATCTGGGTGTTGACACCCTCCTGGGCTGGCGAGCCGGTCAGGAGGCCGCTTCGCACGCGGTCTACTTCGGCACAGACCAACAGGCAGTCGCAGACGGCGCCGTTGATCCACTAACCACAACCGAGAACAGTCTCGATCCCGATCCTCTCGATCTCGGCACGAGCTACTACTGGAAGGTGGTCGAGGTCAACGAGGCCGAGACGCCCGGCGCCTGGGAGGGCGGCGTCTGGAGCTTCTCCACGAAGCAGTACGAACCCATCGATGATTTCGAGAGCTACACCGACGAGCTGGGCAGCCGGATCTACGAGTTCTGGATTGACGGCCTGACCAACGGCGCCAGCGCCTCGCAGGTCGGATATGACGGCGAGCCGTTCGCCGAACAGGCGATCGTCAACAGCGGCGATCAGTCCATGCCCCTGCTGTACGACAACGACGGCACGTTCCGCGAGGGCACCGACTTCGAAAGAGCGGGGACGCCCTTCTTCAGCGAGGCGGAAAGAGTCTGGGACAAGCAGCAGGACTGGACGGCCAACGGAGCCGACACCCTGATGCTGTTCTTCCGGGGCAATGCCGTCGGTTTGCTCGAACCCGCAGCGGGCAGTATCACCCTGAGCGGCGGCGGCGCCGATATCTGGGACGTAGCGGACGAGTTCCGTTTCGCCTTCAAGGGCCTCAGCAGCGACGGCTCCATCGTTGCCAGGATCGACAGCCTCGGAAACAGCGACGTCTGGGCGAAGGCGGGCCTGATGATACGCGAGGACCTCGACCCAGGGGCCAGAAACGCGATGGCCTACGTCACGCCGGACGGCCGCGTCGGATGGCAGTATCGACTCCTCACCGCCGGGGCGTCCGACAGCACGCGCAGCGAACCGGCAGCGGTCACGTTGCCTCACTGGCTGCGCCTGATCCGGACCGGCAATACGATCAAAGCCGAGCACTCGAGCAACGGGACCACCTGGGAGGCGATGACCGAGACCGCCAGCCCAACCGAACCGACGTATCGCGATATCCCGATGAGCTCGGCGGTCTACATCGGCCTGGCAGTGACGAGTCACACCGCCGACGCGATGACGACGGCGGAGTTCTCCAGCATCTCGACGACCGGCGGGGTCTCCGGCGTCTGGCAAGTCGAGGAGATCGGCGTCTCCCAGCCGACGAACGACCCGGCGCCCCTGTACGTCACGGTCCAGGACAGTGGCGGCAACAGCGCGACGGTCTTCCACGATGATCCGGAGGCGACGATCCTGACGACCTGGCAACCGTGGCCGATTCCGCTGACGGAGTTCACGTCCGCCGGCGTGAGCATGGCCAAGGTGAAAAAACTGTGCATCGGCGTGGGCGACCCGACCAATTCCACGAAGGGTGGCGCCGGTCTGCTCTATATTGACGACATTGGTTTCGGCCATCCGGCTCCCTAAGGGCGGGCCGATCCGGAAACGAGGAGGTGTGCGCCCGGCATCTGCCCGGAACAACGCATCGGCTGTGGTTTGTCCTTTCTGAATACGGGCAGAGGGCGATTGTCTGTCTTGCCTGTCTCAGTGTGATGACATTGTTTTCTTCGTATAGGAGGCCTGTTATGTGCAAGAGAGTTGTCTTTGGAATGTCGTGTGCGTGGCTCGTGATACTGGTGGCGGGGACGACCCAGGCGGGCGTCAGCTACCTGGACCCCACCGGCGGGTGGACTTACCTATATACAGGCGACCTGTGCACCTCGACCTACAACGCCTGTCTGGATGGGACATGGCATCACTACGATGCCAGTTCCGGCGGTTCGGACGCCTGGGACGGCTCAGCCCCTGGGCAAACGGGCGCTGCTGGGGTCTCGCCCGCCCCGGGCGGAGCGGGCGTCTTCACGGAAGGCGATGCGACCTTCCTTCGCATCCAGGACTGCGGCGATCCCAGGGACACCGGGTGGGGCGATCCAAGCAACCGCAAGCTCACGTTCGCCCACAATATCACCACGGAAGTGTCCAACGCGGCCTCGATTCTCAACGACGGCGTCACGTTGAGCTTCCGCGCCCGCATCCCTACCACAGCGCCGTTGGACCCCATCTATCCCGACGGCACCGCCGGACCCCAATCCTGGACGACCAGTGGTTACAATATCCATGACGACGGCTACGGCGTCTTCGGCATCAAACAAGGGGCGAGCGGCCTGGGGGTCGTCTGCTTCTCGCTGGCCATGAACACCGACGAGGGCGACATCTCCGCCGACGGCCTGACCATGAACAAACGGGTCGGGACCACCGTGGTCAGCGGCGTGGATTCCTACGACAGCGGCGGCGTCGAGAACACCCTTTCGGGATTCGATCCGACCGTCTGGCACGAGTTCTGGATTCAGATCGTGGGCGACACGTCCGGCGGCGGCACTCACAAGGTGACCATCTGGATGGACGGCGACATCGAGAATCCGCAGGTGTTCTACGTCACCGCCGGAAACAAGCATGAAGACGCAGGCGGCGGCTGGAGCGGTTATCTCGTGATGAGCCTTGGACGCACCGGCATCTACGGGTCGCAGGACGTCGACTTCTTCGCCTACAAGGCCGGGCTGCACGATCCGAAACCCGGCAGCGAACCACAGGTCGCCGGCGACCCGTACCCCGCCAACAACGCGCCGGACGTGCTCTTCGGCACCATCCTCACATGGAGTGCGGGCGAAGGAATTGAGACCCACGACGTTTACCTCGGGATGAATTTCGAGGACGTGAACGACGCGGATCGCAGCGATCCGCGGGGGGTGCTGGTCAGTCAGGGTCAGGAAGGGACATCCTATGAGCCCGACCCGCCCCTGGGTTATGGCGAGACCTGGTATTGGCGGATCGATGAGGTCGGCCCGGCGGCGGACTCGGAGATCAACAAGGGCAGAGTCTGGAGCTTCACGGTCGAATCATTTGGCCTGCCGATAGAGAGCGTCGAAGCGACGGCCTCCGGCGCCGAGGCCGGTATGGGACCGGAGCACACCGTCGACGGCTCGGGCCTCAACGAGAGCAACCAGCACTCCACCGAGGCCACGCAGATGTGGCTCAGCGCCGGGACACAACCGAACTGGATTCGGTTCGAATTCGACAAGGCATACAAGCTGCACGAGCTGTGGGTCTGGAACTACAACTTCATCGTGGAATCCGTGTCGGGCTTTGGCGCCA
>JAXDBU010000188.1:0-24919 GCA_034678485.1 Sedimentisphaerales bacterium
TGTTCTTGCTCTTGAGGATGACCCACCAGGCCAGGCCCAGCAGGATCCCAAAGTACGCCGCGATCGCCACCCAGTCCGCCGTCTCAAACACCTGACCCATCATCAGTTGCATCATGTGCATAAGCCAATCCCCTCAAAGAAGTCGCGTCCCTTGTTCGTGCCAGCAATCCTGCAAAAGCAATCCAACATCGGATACACAGCCGGATCGCAAACCACACACCACGTTCCTCAATGAAACTGCATCCGCCATAATCCGAACAAATCCTTAGTTACTCACGCGGCTCACGAAATCAAAGATAATCTTGCGTTTTCTTTTAACCAAAACGCGAATTGTGCCTCGCCACATTCCCACGACTCCTCCTCCGAGTCCCATAGAAACAGGCACAAATACAGTCGCATGATCGTTCGCAACTTGGTTAAACAAAAACGCAATTATGTATTGTTTCAGAATCTGCGGCTGACGATAATGCACTCAAGTGGTCTTGGGTCCGTATAAATCCAACAGTGGACCTTAAGGTGTCGCCATCTGGGTCCTACATTCAGGAGTGCGCCCCACAGCAGGGGACGAATCGCGCGCATCAGAGACGATAGAAGTTTGGGAGTGATGGTCATGAGGGCGAAAAAGGCGAATGGGTTTACGTTGATCGAGCTGCTTGTGGTCATCGCCGTTATCGCAGTCTTGATGGCAATTCTTATGCCCGCCCTGACGCGGGCCAAAAACCAGGCACGACGGGTCACCTGCGGCAACAACCTGAAGCAGCTCGGCACCAGTCTCCACATGTACGCCAACGATTACGACGGCAAGTTGCCCTTGAACGCCGGCGGATACTGGTGGTGGGATATCGCGTACAGCACGACCGACTACATCCTCGCCACCGGTGGAGAACGTCGAACATTCTACTGCCCCTGCGACACGAGCAAGAACGGCGACATGGCGATCGTCTGGCAGTTCGGCTCGAGTCCCCCGATCACCGCCTCGGTCGAGCAGGTGGTCGAGCCAACGACCAAGCGGGATCAGTACTATCGAGTCAGCAGCTACTTCTGGCTGATGGACACCCAGAGCGGCAGGACGGAGAGACCTTTGGGCGTCCCCGATTCCTGGAAGTGGCCCAAGAGCTTGACCGTCAAGAATCCCGCAGGCACCGAGCTTCTTCTCGACGCGACGCTGAGCACGACCACGAATGAGGATACGGCGTCGTTCGTCGAAGTCAGAGGCGGCTTGTACGACCGCTGGCAGAAGTTCGATCGCACCAATCACGTCACCAACGGAGACCGGCCCGACGGCGCCAACATCATGTTCGTCGACGGGCATCTCGATAGACGCCCGTTCAGTCAAATGATCGTCCGCCGCAATACCAGCGGATATCCGATTCACTGGTGGTAGCGGATAGGCAAGCAGCAGACTCGTCCCGCTCGGTATAGGAGGACCGGCGGCCTTGCGACGAGAGGACATGCCTGACTTCGAGGGATGTCAAGGGAGCGTGTCGTGTAGTCGGTAGGAGGACAGGGTAGGATGGGCTTGAACCGATGTGTCGGCAGGGCATGGGGCTCGAGGTCATTGAGCCGACTATCAGCCCGCAGTTGCCGCGGGGAGAAGGGGTTGGTCTGCGCACATCTCGGTCCCCGCGACACACAGTCAATTCCCCCGATCCCGCATCTCCGCAATTACGCTCCATCCACGCGACGCGACTCCCACATGAGATATGAATCCGCCAGATCGCGCATTGTTGGGGGGACTTTCTATTGCCTCCCGTCCTTCAGACCGATGGAGATGATAGTCGCGCGGAGGCGCGACCGGCGGTCGATCAACGCTGAGAGACCGCCCGCGATTCTACCCGTAACTCCAGGAGCGAAGAGCTGGTCCATCGGATCGGCTATTGAAGCAAGGTGTTTGTGTGGCACCTTGAGTAGAAGCTGAAACAAGGGAAGTGGCAAAAAGAGAGGGTTTTGCCCAAGGAGAGAATGCTATGAGCAAGAAACTGATAGGTCTGGCTTTGGCTCTCGCTGCTTTGACGCCCGCGATGACCGTGCAAGCAGCCCAATTGGCTCATCGCTGGAGCTTCAACGGGAATCTCTTGGACTCCATCGGAGGCCAAGACGCATCGATCATTGACTTGGGGGCGAACAACGCCACTCTATCCGACACCGAGGTCACCTTGACGGGCGGCACCAAGGACACATCGGACTATATCGATCTGCCCGATGGCGTCGTGAGCAGTCTCGGAGATTCTGCCACGATCGAGTTCTGGGCCACTCCGCTTTCGGTGCAGAACTGGTCGCGCATCTGGGATTTCGGCAGCAGCACGACGCACAACGTCTTCATGAGCTGGACCCGGGGCACGACGTCCAATCAGGACCGAGTGGAATGGGTCGGCGCGTCGGGAACCAACACAATGGACGACACCGTGGCTCCCTACACACTGGCAGTGGAATACCACATCATCTGCGTGTTTGAGCCGGGCCTGGTGACATGGTACGTCGCGCCGGCCGTGGCGGACGACCTGGGCACTGCCAAGGGTTCGTTCGAGACTTCGAATCTGTTGTCGGGGCTGCAGGACACCAACGTATGGGTGGGACGGTCACAATGGGGCGACAACACCGCCAACGCCAAGTTCAATGAATGCCGTCTGTGGCAGGGCGCCTTGACTCCTGCGGAACTGGAGGTGCTGCACGACCTCGGTCCCGACAGGGTCAGCGCCGGTGTTGCCACTGCTCCTTCTCCGGTAAACACCGCTGAGGATGTCTCACGCGACGTGATTCTGAGCTGGACGCCGGGTGATTTTGTCCAGACGCACAACGTCTACCTGGGCCTGTCGAGGGAGGACGTCGCGGCAGCCACCGCGGGCAATCCGCTCGGCGTACTCGCCGGCCAGGTCCAGAACGCCGGCGGCTTCGACCCCGGCCGCCTGGAGTTTGGAAAGACCTATTACTGGCGCGTCGATGAGGTCAATGGGGTGCCCGACTACACCGTCTTCCAGGGCGAGATCTGGTCCTTCACCGTCGAACCCTATTCCTACGTCGTGACCGAAATCAAGGCCACCGCCTCGAGCTCCTATAAGGCCGAGACCGGACCCGAGAAGACCATCGACGGCTCCGGACTCAACGGCGATCAACACTCCAACATCCCCGGCGACATGTGGCTCAGCAGCCGAACCGGGCCCCAGCCCACCTGGATCCAGTACGACTTCGACACCGTCTACAAGCTCGACAGAATGCTCGTCTGGAACTCCAATCAAATGATGGAGACCGACTACGGACTCGGCGCCAAGGACGTCACGGTCGAGTATTCCTCTGACGGCGAAACCTGGGCCACGCTCGGCGACTACGTCTTCACCCAGGCCGAGGGGTCCGCCGCTTACGTCACCGACATCGTCGTCGATTTCGCCGGCCTCGCCGTCAAGGCCGTCAAGCTCACCATCACCAGCAACTGGGGCGACTTCGTCACCCAGTACGGCCTGAGCGAAGTCCAATTCTATTACCTGCCCGTCTCCGCGCGGCAGCCCAGCCCCGCCGATGACGCCAACGACGTCCATCCCCAGGTCCTCATGACCTGGCGGGCCGGAAGGGAAGCCGACGCCCACAAGGTCTACGTCAGCGAGGATGAGCAGGCGGTCGCCGAGGGAACCGCGCCCGTCGCCACGGTTGCCTCGCCCGAGTATGAGACCTCCCTGATGCTCGACAGCACCTACTGCTGGAAGGTCACCGAGGTCAACGACACCGAGACGGTCGGCGCCTGGGACAGCAAGGTCTGGTCCTTCACCACCGCCCACTCGGTGGCCGCCGACGACTTCGACAACTACACCGACAAGCTGGGCAACCGAATCTACGAGTTCTGGGTCGACGGCTACGGGATCGATGACAATGGCTCGTTCGTCGGACACAACGAGGCCCCCTTCGCCGAGCAGACCGTCGTCTATGACGGCTACCAGTCCATGCCCTTCTCCTATGAGAACACCAGCGGCGTGACGATCTCCGAGGCCAAGCTCACCTTCGACTCCACCGAGGACTGGACCCAGCACGGATATACCGCGTTGGTGCTGTACTTCCGCGGTCTGCCCGCCAACAGCCCGGCTTCGCTGTACCTCAAGATCAACGACACCAAGGTCTCCTATAACAACGGCGCCACGGCCACGACGATGCCCCTGTGGAAGCAGTGGATGATCCCCCTGGCCGACACCGGCGCGACGCTCAAGAGCGTCAAGAGCCTCACGATCGGCGTCGAGGGCGCCGGAACCGGGATGATGTACTTCGACGAGGTCCGCCTGTACGCGGTCCCGCCCGAGGTGGTCGCCCCCACCAATCCGGGCACGACCGGCCTGGTCGCCCTCTACACGATGGACGGCAACGTCCAGGACTCCTCGGGCAAGAACTACCACGGCGCCCTCAACGGAGACGCCGGCTACGAGACCGGCTATTCCGGCCAGGCCCTCGTCTTGAACGGCATCAACGCCTACGTGGACCTGCCCATCGGGCCGCTGATCGCGACGCTGAAGGACACGACCATCGCGACCCACGTCTATTACGGCGCCTCCACGACCTGGCAGCGGGTCTTCGACTTCGGCACCGGCACGACGGTCTACATGTTCCTGACCCCGTATCAGGAGGTGACCGGCGTCATGCGGTTTGCCATCCACACCGCGGCGGTCGCCGAGCAGGTCGTGAACGGCACGTCCGCGATGACCGTCGGCTGGCACCATGCGGCTATCGTGATCGACAGCACCACGATGACCTTGAATCTGTATCTCGACGGCGTACCGGTAGGCACCGCGACCACCACGCTGCTGCCTAAGGACCTGGGCGACACGACCCAGAACTGGATCGGCAGGTCGCAGTACGAGGCCGACGCCTATCTCACCGGCTCGATTGACGACTTCAGGATTTACAATCGCGTTTTGTCCGAGGCCGAGGTGCGTTACCTCGCCGGCGACCGATAGAACCGTCCGGGATCAGGGGGAGTCGCACGAGAGACCCAACTTGATCCCGGAAAAAATGAACAACATGGAAACAGGAGGCAATTATGTGTGAGAAAAGAACGTTCTGGCGCGTGGCTCTTGTCGCTCTGGCAGCTCTTGCCGTTGCCGGCTCGGCTGTTCGAGCGGACGTGAGCCCCGTGGGCTGGTGGCTGTTCGACGACGGCGCGGGCACTACCGCGGCTGATTCTTCGGGAAATGCCAACGACGGCGTCATCTCGGGTGATGCGGCGTGGACCACCGGCAAGTTTGAGGGCGCCCTGTCTTTCGACGGCACGGACGACTATGTCACCCTTCCGATTGGATCGCTCCTGAGCGCCCTTGAGGACACCACATTTACATTGTGGGCCAATTGGTCCGGCAGCGGCGGCGATTGGCAGCGCATCGTCGACTTCGGCTCGGGCACGTCGACTTACGCGTTCCTGTCGGCCAACCGGGGCGGGACGAGCTCGCCGCGATTCGCCATCCGGACCGCCTCCGTGGGCGAACAGGTCCTGACGGCGCCGAATGCCCTGCCGACCGGTTGGCACCATCTGGCCGTTGCCATGGACAGTGAGACCATGACCATGGCGATGTACCTGGACGGCGTGTCCGTCGTCAGCGGCTCGACAACCCTGCTGCCGAAAGACATGGGTGTCACCACCCAGAACTGGGTCGCAAAATCCCAGTATTCAGCGGACGCGTACTACAAAGGCGACGTGGACGATCTGCGCATCTACGATCGTCTCCTGACGCAGGATGAGATAAGGAACGTCACAGTGGGTGGAATCGGTTACGGCCTGGCGGGCAATCCCAGTCCGGCGGACTTGGGGACGTACGCGCTGCCCGACGTGACGCTGAGCTGGGCCGCCGGACAGGTGGCCGAGACGCATGACGTCTATTTCGGCGACTCCGCAGACGATGTCACAACCGCCAACACCACCGACCCGCTGGGCGTGCTGGTCAGCACCGGCCAGACCGGAACCACGTTCAACCCCGGCCGGCTCGAATTCGGCAAGACCTACTACTGGCGCATCGACGAGATCGGCCCGGCCCCCGACTACACACCGTACAGAGGCAACGTGTGGTCCTTCACCGTCGAGCCGTACGCGTACACCCTCGGCGGGCGCAGCATCAAGGCCACCGCATCGACCTGGAAGGACGATACGATGGGTCCCGAGAAGACCATCGACGGCTCCGGCCTGAACGCCGACGACCAGCACTCCACGCTGGAAACCGACATGTGGCTCAGTCTCAGAGACGGGCCGCAGCCGACCTGGATTCAGTATGAATTCGACCGGGTCTACGCTCTGAACGAGATGTTCGTCTGGAACTCCAACTCGGAATCGGAGGGCTTCATCGGCTACGGCGCCATGAACGTGACGATCGAGTACTCCGAGGACGGCGGCACCTGGCAGAGCCTCGGCGACTTCGAGTTCGTCCAGGCCCCCGGCGACGCAACCTGCACGGCCGACACCGTGGTGCCCTTCACCGGCACCGCGGCCAAATTCGTGAAGCTGACGATTGCCAGCAACTGGGGCGGCATCCTGACCCAGTACGGCTTGAGCGAGGTTCGCTTCAGCTATATCCCGGTCACCCCGACGGATCTGGTTCCGGCGGACGGCGCGACAGACATCGCCAGCCCGGTGACTCTGAGCTGGCGTCCGGGTCGCGAGGCCGCAACGCATGAGGTCTATCTGGGCACCGATGCCGCCGACCTCCCGCTGGTCACCACGACGACCGAGCCCACGTGCACCCTCGAGGTGGATCTGGGCAACCTGTACTACTGGAAGGTGGTCGAGGTCAACGACGCCGAGGATCCCGCTCGCTGGGAAAGCGTCGTCCAGAGCTTCGACACCACCGCGGTCGCGAAAGACCCCGGCACGGACAACCTGAAGCACCTGTACACCTTTGACGACGGCACCGCCAACGACAGCGTCGGCGACGCCAACGGCACTCTGGTCGGCGGCGCTGCCGTGGTCGACGGCGCCCTGGTGACCACCGCCCAGGATCAGTGGATGGAGATGCCCGGCAGCGTCATCGCGATGAACACCTACGAAGAGGCGAGCATCGTCGCCTGGTACACTCCGACCGCCGGCGCCAACACGGGCTACCACATGCTGGCCTACTTCGGCGACTCGGTCGGCGGCTACGGCTCGAACGGCTTGTTCTTCTCGCCGGCCCGCGGCGACAATGTCAGTCGGGGCGCCATCTCCTGCGGCGACGCGTCGGCTCCCTGGTCCGCCGAGACCGGCATCAACGGAACCGAGTACGATGACGGCAAGCCGCACCTGGCGATCGTCACGATCAACGCCAAGAAGATCGCGTACTACCTCGACGGCAAGCTGTGCGGCAGCGCCGTCCTCTCCGAGGCCAACAAGATCAGCGCCATCAGCACCAACTTCGCCTACCTGGCCAAGGGCGGCTATACCGGCGATCCCGAGTGGATCGGCGCGATTCAGGAGTTCCGCATCTACAACAAGGCCCTGACCCCCGGCGAGGCCCTCTACCTGGCCGGACTGACGGTCAAGGACCCGGGCACGGACAACCTCAAGCACCTGTACACCTTCGATGACGGCACCACCACCGACAGCGTCGGCGGGGTCAACGGCACGCTGGTCGGCGGCGCAACGGTTGCCGACGGCGCCCTGGTGACCACCGCCCAGGATCAGTGGATGGAGATGTCGGGCGCCGACATCGCCGTCAACACCTACGAAGCGTTCAGCGTCGTCGCCTGGTTCACCCCTCAGGCCGGCGCCAACACGGGCTACCACATGATCTGCTACTTCGGCGACTCGCTCAACGGCTACGGCTCGAACGGGATTTTCTACACCCCCGCGCGAGGTGACAACGTCAGCCGGGCGGGTATCTCCTGTGGCAACGTCGACGCCCCCTGGGGCGCCGAGACCGCCGTCAACGGACCCGAGATCGATGATGGACAACCCCACTTCGTGGTGGTCACGATCGACGGGACGAGTGTCACGCTCTATCAGGATGGCGTGCTCTACGGCCCGGCCACCCTCTCGGCCGCCAACAAGCTCAGCGCCGTGAGCACGAACTTCGCGTATCTGGCCAAGGGCGGCTACACCGGCGATCCCGAGTGGCTCGGGCAGATTCACGAGTTCCGCGTCTACAACAAGGCGCTCACGGTCGGAGAGGCCGACTACCTCTTCGGGCAGCAGTGATCTCGTCCGACCTGTTGAATTGACGGAAGGGTTCCGGGGCCTGTGCCGAGTCGAATCGGCGCGGGCCCCGCTGTTTTGTGGGGATGCGTGCAAGCGTCTCGGGTCCTGCGCACGTGGGTGCACGCATCCCGCACGACCCGCTCGCACTTTCCATTTGGTTTCGAGCATGACGTCGGGTATCGTATCCAAGCGATGATCGACGCAAGAGCCATGACGTTCCGAGCGGCGTGCCGCCGGAGAGCGGTTGCCGTCGCCGCGGTCTTATTGTGCGCCGGCTTTTGCAGGCAGTCGGCATGGGGACAGGAGAAAGGAGCCGCGTCCGTTGGCGCGGGCGAGCCGAACGCGTCGGCCCAGGCCAGTGACGCTCCAGCAACGGCTGCGACGGACCCGAATGCCGCAGTTCGCAGCGCGCTGATGGATACAGGCGCCCCTGCCCCGGCGGCTGCCATCACCGAGGAGAGCCTCCAGGCGCAGAAGAAGCAAGCAGCCGAATCTCCCGATCTCAGCGACGAGGTGAAGACCAAGTTGGCCGAGATCTACGACAAGGCGATTGCCCAGCTTCGTCTGGCGGGAGAGCTGAAGGCCAAGCGAAAGCAGTACAACGACGCGCAGAAGGGCGCTGCGGAGAAGCTCAAGAGCATTCGCGAATCGCTGGAGCAGGCGGCGCCCGAACCCGGCACGCAGGTTGCGGCGGACCTGACTCTGGCGCAGGCGGAACAGTCGCTCACACAGGCGAATGCGATCCTCGAGGAAGCCAAACGCACGGCGGAGAACCTCGAAGCCGAGCCGAAGAGAAGAGCGGAGCGTCGAACGAAGATCCCGGAGGAGACGAACGCCGCCCGGCAGCGCCTGGAAGAGATCAAGACCAAGCTGGCGGAGGCCAGAGAGATTCAGGTTCCGGCGCTGAGCCAGGGCACACAGGTCCTCCTGGAGCTCGAGCAGAATGCCCTCCAGGCCCGCCTGGACACGAATACGGACGAGATCCCTTCCTACGACGCGACGAGCGAGCTGCTGGCTGCCCAGCGGGATATGGCCGCCCGTGGGCTGGCCACCGCCCAGAAGCAGGTCGAATTCTGGCAGCAGAAGGTCAGCGAGCTGCGCCAACAGGCCGCCCAGGACGCGCAGGCGAAGGCCATCCAGGCAACCCAACAGACCAAGTACGCCCACCCGGTCATCCAGAGCGCGACGGAGTACAACGCTCGACTCGCGAAGGAACAGGCCGATCTCACGGCCCGCATCGACGAGATCTCGCTGCATGCGACGCGAGTCGGCGACCAGTTGACGGCGCTGCAAAAGGACTTCAAGGATACCCAGGAGCAGATTGCAAAGGCCGGTGGCGTGACGGACGTCATGGGCCTGCGACTCTTTGCGAAGCGCAGTACGCTGCCGAGCATCGCAGAAAACCGACGGAGAATCAGCAGCCGGGCGACGAAGACAAACGACGCACAGGTCAAGTGGATCGAGTACGACAGCGAATGGTCGTCACTGACGAACGGGGAGCAGCAGGCGGACAGCCTGCTCGGCGCCGTCGAGCCGCCGCTGGGCGAGCAGGAACGCTCGGCCGTCCGAAAGGAGTTGCTCGACGCCCTTCAGACCCGTCGGAAGACGCTCAAGACTCTGTCCGACCTGTACCTCGACTACTCGACGAGGCTCGCCATCCTCGACACGCAGGAGCGCGAGTTCGTGAGGCTCGTTGCCCAGTTCGGCGAGTTCATCGACACGAACCTGCTGTGGGTCACGAGCCGTCACACACTCAGCACCTCCGACGTCAAAGAGGTTCTCCGCACCCTGCACTGGGTCGTCTCGCCTGTGAACTGGTCGCGGACAATCGCCTCCTTGTGGCAGGATCTGCGGCGCAAACCGCTGCCTTATCTCCTTGTCCTGGGCCTGGCCGTCGGGGCCCTGGTCTCTCACTCCAGCATTCATCGACGCATCTGTGCGGTCTCCGAGCAGATCCGCCAGGTCCGCACGGACAGCTTCCTCCTGACGGTCTGGGTGCTGCTTCAGACCTTTCTGCTGGCGGCGACCTGGCCGGTCGTGGTGCTGCTGGTCTCCTGGCTGTTGGCCTCCGCGGCGCCGGACGACGAGTTCGCACGCGCAATCCATTCGGGCCTGACGAAGCTCGCATACGTAATATTCGCCATGGGATTCCTGGTCCATCTGGTCATGCCGAACGGCCTGGCTGAGGCGCACTTCCGGCTGCGCCGAGAGCCCCTGGCGTTCCTGCGACGGCACCTGCGGTGGTTCTTCATAGCGGCCGTCCCGGTGGTCTTCATGTTCGAGACGATACGTGCCCAGCAGGTCGATGAGGAATGGTATACAACGACCGGCCGTCTGCTCTTCATCGCGGCAGACTTGGGCTTGGCTGTGTTCCTGTTCATCGTGCTGCGCCCCGCGTCGCCGCTGTTGGAAGGATACCTCAGGCCCCGACGCGACGGGTGGGTGAATCATCTCCGCTACCTCTGGTTCCCCGCTGCGTTCCTGTTGCCCGTCGCTCTGGCGTGCATGGCGGTCATCGGTTACTTCCATGGGGCCCGATACCTCATGGAAAGACTCATGGACACCATCCTGCTGATCGTGCTGATCGTGCTGGTTCGGGCCATGTTCATCCGCTGGCTGATGGTTGCCCAGCGCCGACTGGCCCTCTTCGAGCGACAGAAGCGCCAGGAGGCCACGTTGGAGCAGACTCTGCACGAGGAAAAGGCGGGGACCCTGGCCCGGCAGGCGGAGCCCGCCGAGACTGCGGCCCAGACCCAGGCCACGATCTTCCAGATCTCGCAACAGACACGCCAGTTGATCAATGTGGTCACCGTCGCGGTCCTATTGCTCGGCGTCTGGTACGTCTGGGGCAACGTGCTGCCCGCGCTGGCCAGGATCGGCCGACACCCCCTGTGGACGCTGAGCAATCAGGAGCAGATCACACTCGGAGCTCTCACCATAGCCTTGCTGGTCGTCATTCTGACAGTGATCGTTGCAAGGAACGCGCCCGGGCTGCTGGAGATCATGATCCTCAGACGCCTGCCCATCGACCGCGGCGTGCGGTTCGCGACCATCACGATCTGTCGATACCTGCTGGTCATCATCGGCCTGGTGATTGCCTTCTCCGAGATCGGCATCGGCTGGTCCAAGATCCAGTGGCTCATCGCGGCCATGACCGTCGGACTGGGCTTCGGTCTCCAGGAGATCTTCGCCAATTTCATTAGCGGCCTGATCATCCTCTTCGAGCAACCCATCCGCGTCGATGACATCGTCACCGTCCGCGACGTGACGGGCCGAGTCGCCAAGATCAAGATCCGCGCCACGACGATCCGCATGGCGGATGAGCGAGAACTCATCATGCCCAACAAGGAGTTCATTACGGGCACGCTCATCAACTGGACGCTCTCCGATGCGGTGGCTCGACGGGACTTCCCGGTGGGCATCGCTCACGGCTCCGACATCCGCAAGGCGGAACGTCTGCTCTACGAGGTTGCCGCAGCGAATCCGCTGGTCCTGAAGGACCCGCCGCCGGTGGTCGTCTTCAAAGGTTTCGGGGCCAGCAGCCTGGACTTCGAGCTGCGCGTGTACTTCTGCGGCATGGAGAATTACGTGCCCGTCTGGCACGGCGTGAATTGCGCGATCGACGAGGCATTCCGCAGAGAAGGCATCAAGATCGCCTTCCCGCAGCAGGACGTGCACCTCCGCTCGATCCAGGGGGAGCTGCCGGTGAAACCCTGATCGCGGTGGGGATCGTCAAGAGTCACGAGAGAAGGGAGAAACCACATGATGACGCTGCATGGAGCGGATTGTCACGGACAGCGGAGACTGCGAACATTCGTGCGGATGCTCCCCGGCCACATCGCATGGCTGTGTCTGATGACGGGCGGGCTCTGGTTCGGCCCCGGCTGCCGCGCCCAGTCGGCGGACGCCGCGGTTCGTCTGGAGGCAAGCGTCGTCGATGACGCGACAGGCGAGCCGTTGGCCGCACGCGTCGCGATCACGGACTCGCAGGGCAAGTTCATCGACGTCGAGGGACGACACGAACACGTCCTGTACCTGGGCAAGCGATGGTGCTACGTCGAGGGCTCATTCGCCCTCGCGGTCCCGAAGGGTGGAGCGTCGATTGAGATCCGCAGGGGATTCGAAACCCGACCGCTGTCCGCGACGGTGGAGGGCGGCGCATCGGACAAGACCATCCAAAAGACCTTTCGTCTCCATCGCTGGATCGACATGTGCAGCAAAGGCTACGCCAACGGCGACATCCACGCCCATCTGCCGATCCCGAAGGAGGCGCACGCCCAGATGCTCGCGGAGGACCTCAACGCGCTGACCCTCCTGCACATGGCGGACAGGGAGTACTCCCTCGCCACGAACAAGCACTTCACCGGCAAGCTCGATACGATCTCGACGCCGGGCTGCGAGATTTACGTGGGCCAGGAGGTCCGCGAGTGGCAGATGGGACACCTGACGTTGATGGGCATCAAGACCCTGGTTCCAGGCTACCCCGACCACGGCGGCACGCTCGAACACTGGAAGAGCCACCCGCACTGGGACCTGATGAGAGCCCTCCGCGCGACCCGCGAGCAGAACGGCGTCGTCTTCTGGTCGCACGTCTGTTCGCTGCCCGGCGCGGAACTGCCCATCGGCATCGCGCTGGGCCTCGTGGACGGGATCGAGCTGGTCACCTGGAACGACCCGACGCAGTTCCCCAACCACTGGGGCCCGTGGGAGGATTCCGGCTTCTCCATGGCGGAATTCCCGGTCATGCGGACGATGGACCTCTGGTACCAGTTCCTCAACGCGGGCTTCCGCCTGCCCATCGGCGCGGGCACCGACAAATTCGAGGAGGAAATCCCGCTCGGCAGCAATCGCGTCTACGCCCGAACGGACGGCCCTCCCACCTACGACTCCTGGCTCGCTGCGGTCAAAGCGGGTCGAGGCTTCGTCACGAACACCCCGATCCTGGAGTTCGAAGTCGACGGCCGCCAGGCAGGCGACGTGATCCAGTTCCAGGGGACGAAGACAGTCAAGGCCCGCGCGACAGCCCGCTCGATCCTGCCGATCAACACGCTCGACATCGTTCTGAACGGCCGGAAGGTTGGGCACAAGACGGTCCCGCTCATCCGGTCCGACCCGCCCAAGGACGGCGTCTACTCGCTGGAAGTCGAAGCCACGGTCGAACTGACGCAGAGCTGCTGGTTGGCCGCACGCGTGATCGACCATCCGGACCTGAAGAATCGCATTCTCCCTCGTGACCTGCCCGTCTTCGCGCACACCAACCCGGTCTATTTCCTGAAGGACGACGCCAAGGTCCGCGAGCAAGCGTCGATTGACTACCTGCGAAAGTACGTCGAAGGCACGCTTCACTGGCTGGCCACGAACCCGAAGTTCTACAACAAAGAGGATCCAGCCAACGCCCGCCAAGCCGCGGAGGAGGCTTTGGAGATCTACAAGAAGCTGTGACAGAGCCCAAATCCGAAACACGAAGCTCGAAGCACGAAACAAATCCAAAAACGCAGAATCTCAATGACCAAAACGTAAGACATTACCTCTCGCCAAGTCGCCAAGGACGCAAAGAGAACCGACCAGAACATCCTTGATCTTGGCGATCTTCGCGCCTTTGCGAGAGGCCAAACGTCTTGCATCTCGCGGAATTTCCCTTTGCATTCCCGCCGCCCCGCCCCTACAATAGCCCCGTGGGCCCAAAGGCTCTGAGACTGTCGTATTGCGGATTGTGGCTTCCGGAAGGTGAGACATGGCGGATGGCTTCGAATTCGATGTTTTTCTGAGTCACAGCACAAAGGATAAGGCTATCGTCCGACCCATCGCGGAGCGGTTGCGGCAGGACGGGCTGACGGTTTGGTTCGATGAATGGGTGCTCAAGCCCGGCGACAGCATCCCGGCGAAGATCGAGGAAGGCCTGGAGCACTCGCGTGTGCTGGTGCTCTGCATGTCGGCAAACGCCTTCGGCTCGGACTGGGCATGCTTGGAATCCTACACCTTCCGCTTTCGCGACCCGCTGAACAAAGAGCGATGCTTCCTTCCCCTGCGGCTCGACGACGCCCCCATCAAAGGCTCTCTGCTGCAATTCGTTTGCATCGACTGGCGACCAGCAGACCACGAACAGAAGTATGCGAGACTACTCGAAGCCTGCCGACAGAGCAGTAACGCCACAGACACTCCCGCTGTCGCACACATCCCTGGAGAAAAGACCGGCGAAGCGCACCATACGGTGGAGATTGGTACGAAGAAAGGCACCTGTACAGCAGAACAGGCAACCGACGAAATCCACGTCATCACAGACTCGAGTCTGCTATTATCTGCAGATTCATTCCTTCAACCAGGGATTAAGGACCCAGAGGCCGAGCGGGACTTCCGATTTGTTGCGGATGTTTACTGTAACAAGTGCTCGCTCGCTCTTCGCGTGCCCAACGCTCCAGCGGAGGACTGCCCACCACTCATGGCGCTCTGGACAAAGGAGGGCCCGTCGTATCCAGTATCGAAGGATGACAAAGATCATCGCACTGTAGAATATGATGACAAAGATCCTCACATTGTAGAATATACTGAAAAGGGGAAGTCCGAGACCATTCAGGATCTCGTTGGGAAGTTCATGGAGTTCTCTTCTCGTAGAGCATGCGACGTGCTAAACTGGTTGCGTTTCCAATTCCGTGACAACGATCTGGCGAACATATTCTGGGTGAACAAGAACAACACCGTGGATGAACTGTGCGACCTGCGGTCACGCATAGAGGCGATCCCAGGTGCAACCGGCCCAGGCACACTCTACAGGTCAATTACAGACTCAGATCTGCACATTCCTTCTCAGCATGATCACGCTATGGAGCGATTCTGTCGCGACAGAGCGTGGTACGGGGTCTGCTACGCCTTCCACGCATTCGAAAAGGGCCATTTCTACTGCATGGAATTACCGCCAAGGTCCACGTATCAGTCCCACTGGCTACGCCGCGAGATCGTTGAGAGCTACGAAAAATCGGACAGTGCGGCAGAGATGTGCCGTAAGCTCTTCAGGTGGGGAACCATACTCCAGAAAGTGTTCGCCCCGTCGGACGGATTACTGAATCGTGATCGCCAGACAATCATCACTGTCTTCAAAGGTCTTCGGGAGTATTCAGCCTGCAGAGGGCAGACGATCCTCGGTTCGGCCGACGTCGAATTCAATGAACTTGAAGAGTTCGCAATCGATGCGATTCTGCAAACCGACGTCGTTCCGAGGAGAAAACGAGGCGAGTGGGAAGAGAGACTGCGCAGCATCATACGCACAGTGATGAAGGAGAAAGCCGGCGGGTTGTTTAGATATTTAGGATCTGAACCAGTAGTCTATCGAGTGAAACGTCATTTGATCAGATATCCGAAACGCTTGGCCTTCGACTTCGTTCGACGATTCAATCGCGCGAAGCTCTGGGATCACTATGAAGATCCAGGTATCCAAGATGCCGTAAGAGACTTCGTCAAGAATCGGGATCAATGATGGCCCTGTGGGCCGGTCATGCCGCAGTGGAAGACTCCCCAAAGTCCGTTGGATGCTGCTACAGCGAAATGCCTGGGCAACCGGACGTCGGCAAACAAGGGCCGACGAGCGTAGATTTGTGTCCGATCAATGTCGCAGAGCGCCAGAGACACGAAGTAAGAATACCACTCCTTTCTCATGCTGCTGGCTCAAAGCGGAAAATGCTCGGGGAGTCTGGGGTTTCAACCAAGATGGGCACTCGCGAACTTGTGGGCGGCTTCGGCCAGGAGGGTCCCGGCGTGGGTGAGGGCGTGATCCAGGGACATCGAGCCTGTCATGCAGGGGACGGCGATCTCGATCCCGGCTTGGGCGCAGACTTCCACCGGCAGAATGACCTGGCCTGCGATGACCGCGACCTTCGCACCCGCTTCGCGGGCGGCTCGGGCCACGCCGGAGACGACTTTGCCTCGCAGCGATTGATGATCGAACTTGCCCTCGCCTGTGACGACCCAATCCGCGTCGGCGAGTTCCTCCCGCAAGCCGTTCTGTGCGATCACTTCGTCGACGCCACTGACCA
This sequence comes from Sedimentisphaerales bacterium, assembly GCA_034678485.1. GTDB lineage: Bacteria > Planctomycetota > Phycisphaerae > Sedimentisphaerales > Anaerobacaceae > PLanc-01. Next base: position 16,162 of record JAXDBU010000188.1, read on the forward strand.
AGCGTCCGTCGAGAAATGCGACCGCTCCGGCAGCTAAGCCCCCCGCCGCCCCTGCGCCGGGCAGGTCCTTGATGTTTTGGCCGAGTTGGTCTTTGACGAGTGCCGCCAGGTGCGACAGGTTGGCATCCAGGATCTCGACCATTTCCCGCGTCGCGCCTTTTTGCGGGCCGTAGACACGGGCGGCGCCGTGCTCGCCGCACAGCGGATTGTCCACGTCGCAAAGGACCTTGATGGGGGTCGTCTTGCGTTGTGCGTCATGCGTCGTCCGTAGGAGATCGCCCTCCATCTGTCGCACCCCGCATCCCGCATCACGCATCGCGTCTGCCACAGGACTCGGCGGGACAATCTGCTGGATCTCGGACAGTTGGCCTCCGCCAAGGGCAATTTGTTGGCCGTCGCGATCCAGAAACCTCCAGCCGAGGGCCATGGCGGCTCCGACGCCGCCATCGACGGTGGCGCTGCCCCCGATGGCGAGCAGGATTTGCCCGGCATCGTGCTCCATCGCGGCTTGGATGAGCTGGCCTGTGCCGTAGGTGGTAGTTCTCAAGGGATTGTGCTGGTCGGGACGCAACAGAGTCAGGCCGCTGGCGATTGCCATTTCCACGACCGCGGTTCGCGTCTCGGGCAGCCAGGCGAACCCGCCCGTCACTCGCATCTCGGGCAGCGGGCCCATAACCTCAACTTCGACCCACCGCCCACCGGTTGCGGCCAGCAGGGTTGTTGCAGTGCCCTCGCCGCCGTCGGCCATCGGTTTGCTGACGACGACCGCGTCCGGGGCCGTCGAGCGAATCGCCTCGGCGACGATGTCACAGGCCCGAGCTGCGGTCAGCGAGCCCTTGAACGAATCCATGGCGACGACTATCTTCATATGGTTGATGATGGGAGCTATCCGGAACGTGCCGCGTGTCAATTGGCCGCCGTATTGCTGGCCTCACTCCCACAGAACCAGAATGAGGACACATCGGTGCCGCGAGACTCATAGACGCTGGAGGCATGACCGTCGAGCCAGAGAAGATTACACCGCCGGCCGTGTCGATAGATCTGCCCCAGAGGATCCGGGTAATGCTCGGCCGTGTTGTAGGACAGCGTGGTCGTCTCCTGACGCCACTGCGGCAGATTGATGCGATCGTCCGTGCGGACGTGCAGCATGTCCCCATTGTTCTCGAGGAAATGTTCGATATGGTCGAGCACCAGGATTCGCTCGCCCGCGCGGGGGGCCGTCAGCACCTTGCGATTCTGCTTTCGGCCGCTCAGAAAACCATTGAGGCCGTAGGTGCCGTCCCAGAAGAACTCGGAGTGATCGTAGTCGCCCAGGTCGTCCATGTAGCGAGAAGAAGGGCAGATGAACGTCTTCTCCTGCTTGCAGTAGGGATAGTAGGCCACTCCCCAGTAGGCGAGACTGTCGTTCTTGTCGATCATCTCATGGGTCTTGACCAACCCGTCGGAACCGGAGGCGATCTTGTACCACAATCCCTGGTTGGGAGAAGAGTGGGTCTTGCCGTCATTGTCTTCGGCGTACATTAGAAATGCGAGATGAATATTCTTCAAATTGTTCGAGCAGTAGACCGCTTTGCCCTGTTCCCTCGCTCGCTGGAGCGCGGGCATGAGAATGGCCATCAACAGGGCAATGACGGCGATCACCACCAACAACTCGATCAGCGTGAAGGCACTCATGCGTTTCATAGTCGTGTACCCCTTCGGCCGACACAACGAGAGACAAGAGGGTATGCCCGCTCCTTCCGGGCATACCCTGTCGCACACGTTCAATGCCAAGCCACCATCCCTATGTGCCGATTGTCCGTGTTTCCACATCCTCGAGCGCTTACAACTCCTGATCGAGGACATTGCCGCCATTGACGGCGTCGGGATTCTCGTACATCGCCTTGATCTGACCGGCGCTGAGGATCACGTCGAAGAACGCGACATCATCGATATAGCCATCGAAATTCCGACCCCCATCGCCGGTGCGGTAATCGCCGATGTTGATGTAGGTGGTTTCGTTGAGCCCGGCCCCCGGGGCGCCGTCGTAACGATCCCGAAGCTCTCCGTCGAAGTAGAACTCGGCGTACCCATCGACGGCGTTGTACACGAGCGCGAAGTGGTGCCAGGGGTCATCCGGCGAGATCAGGGGCCCGCTGGTGTCGGAGAATCCCGGAGCACCGCGGAAGTACCATTCGCCGCCGTCGAGCACATCGTCTTCCCATCGCAGGCCGTAGCTGACATGGTAATCACTGCTTTCCAGCACGAAGGGACGGGCGTCCGAACCATCGCCATTGATATCCTTGAATTTGTACCAGCCGGTGACCGTTACGTGCTTTTGACCGGCCGCCAACGGCGACGGCTTGATGGTCACCAGAATGGCGGTGTCGGTGTAGTCGTCGATCTTCAGCGCTCCGCTGCCCACGGCGACATCCTCGTTCGAAGTCGTCACGTGACCCATCGCCTGACCGTCGTACCGCGAATTGCCCAGAGCATTCGTGAAATCCGCGTCGAAGGGGTAGTACGCAATCAGCCCCTCCACCGTGGTGAACTCCGTCAGATCGCCTGCGAAGACATCGGAATCGGAGACGACGTCGACCCGCCAGTAGTAGTGTTTTCCGTATTCCAATGTGACCTCCACGGTCGTCTCCGTCGTTGTCGCGTACACCGCGTCCAGAACCGTGTCGGGGTCCATACCGAAGTAGACGTGATACTCGGCATCCTGCACATCACCAGGCGCCACCCAAGTCAACTCCGCGCTCAGCGGGACCTTCTCCCCCATCGGGTACAGATCCTTGGCATAGAAATCGCTGATCAGGTCCAGCACGTTGGCCGGGGTAACCGTCTTGCCGTCATAGGTCCCGGCGTAGACGGCCTTGACCTGTTTGCCGGACAGCGCCACATCGTAGGCGGCCACATCGTCAATATAACCATCGAACATGCGACTGCCGTCCGCGTCGCGGAAGTCCCCTATAATGAGGGTCTCATCCGCCATGAACCCGTCGCCCAAGTCCGCGTAGCCAGTGCCGACCACGTGATCGCGCAGTGCCCCGTCGAAATAGAACTTCGCGCTGCCCTCGACCGCATCGTAGACGAGCGCCATGTGGTGCCATGCTTCATTCGAATCGATCGGGCCGGTCACATCGCTGAAGCCGGGGGTTCCACGCAGGTACCACTCCCCGACATCCATGCCGGCATCTTCGGAACGCAATCCGTAGCTGACGGCATTGTTCGGAGCACTTTCGAGAACGAACGGGCGGTCGACGGAGCCCTCGCCGGCGATGTCTTTATACTTGTACCAGGCCATGATCGATAGCGTTTTCTGGCCACCGAAGAACGGACTCTCCTCGATCTGCACGAAACCATGCGTGAGCACGTCGTCGTCATTGACCTTCAACGCACCGCTGCCCTTCTGGACGTCCTCCGAGGAGATCCCGATACAATCGGCGGTTTCGATCTCGACGCCGTCATAGCGGCTGTCCCCCTGGGCGTTCTTGTAGTCCTTGTCAAACGGCCAGTAGGCTATGAGCCCCCGGTTCTCATACACATCAAACCAGGAGACTTCGGTCTCGGCCGTGCCCAGGCTGGACGATGCAACAACCTTCCAGTAATACGTCGTTCCCCCAACGAGATCCGCAGGGGTGTACATACTGTCGGTAAGGCCCGAAGCTGCGACAGACAACCCGTTGGGATCCGTGCCCAGCCAGACGTCGTACGTCCATTCTCCAACCACCTGTGTTTCCCAAGAAAGGATGGCGTCTTCCTTGTATACTCTCGTATTCACCGGACGGATCTGGAAGAACGTCAGGTTGGGAACCTCAGTCAACACATTCAAGGCATTGATCGTCTCGGACCTGTCGTATAACGCGAAGACCTGATCCTCACTGAGCTCCACACTGAAAATGGCGATCTCGTCCAGATAGCCGTCCCAGTTGCGTGTACCGTCGGCGGCACGATGCGTCCCCATGTTGAATCCGGCCTGGTTTCGAGCCGGATTGTTGGTCTTGTCCACGGCGACCGTGCTGTACAGGGCGCCGTCGTGAAAATACCTGATATGGCCGCGAGTGCTGTTCCAGACCACGGCCGCGTGGTGCCATTGTCCGTCACTGACGGTGGGGCCCGTGCCGCTCAGATCGGCGCCGTCCGTGTCGAAGAACCACTGGGAGTACTTGCCTGCGGTACCATCGCGAATGCCAAAGGACAGGGAGTACGCGGGCTGTGTCTCCCAGAGGAAATTTCGGGCGTCCGAGCCGTTGCCACTGATATCCGAATACTTGTACCAGCCTACCACGGTTCTGACCACGGGCGCGGGACCGACGAAGTCACCCAGCGCCGTTACGTGACTGACGGTCGTGCCGTCATCGTCGATCTTCAGCGATCCAGCCCCCACCTTGACATCCTCGGATGAGATCTGGGCCGTCCCAGCGGCAGTGCCGTCGTAGGCCACGGTGCCTTCGGCGTTGGTGAAATCCGTGTCGAACGGCCAATAGGCAACCACTCCATCTTCGGCGTGCGCCGTCGGCAGCATCAGCGCCACGACGACCACCCATAACCACAGCATCTCTTTCATCACGTGCGCCTTTCCAAATCGACCACAATCACTATACCTGCGACCTCACGAACATGAGATCATGGCTTTCCCATTGGGTGCTTCCCTACACACGTGAAATATGAAGTTGAGAATGCGGTATCCGTCACATGTCCGGATGACAGGATGCCCTGTTCACGTCTTGCGGCATCCGCATCGCTTCGCACGGGCCCCAAGGGACACACGATGCCGCGACCCGATCGTCCGGGGCGCCGAGTAACACCAAATATCCACATGTGATTCATTCGACAGAATATCATATCCACACCACAGAGTACAGAAGAAAAGCAAAAGGAATATACGCACACAGCAGATTGTTTGGATATTCTATTCGCCCTGGAAGGCAGTTTGCGGTATCATAAAACGAGGTTTCCGGGGCATTCAGGGTCAGGAAGCTCGGCGTGCGCCAAGAGCCGCGTCTTTCTGTTCGCCGGTGCATCAGGTTGTTCGCTCCCCTGGGAGCGGGCATCGCCGGAGTGCAAGTGTTATTGGTGTGGGTGGTCATCCATGAGCCTTCCAGACGATGAGAACATCGGAATTCCGACGAACGTAACATTGCGCGGCATGCCTCTACTGGAGCGATTCCGCATCCTGAGGGATACTTTGACGAACTCCGAGCGCCGGGCGCGCGACTATTTCCTGGAGCATCCGGAGAGCGTCTATCAGTCGATCACCGATGTCGTCCAGGAAGGCGGCATCAGCTACGGCTGTGTCATGCGATTCTGCCGCAAGGTCGGCTGTGTCGGCTTCCAGGAATTCAAAGTCCTTCTGGCTCAGGAACTTGCGAAGGGGCAGGACAAGGAAGGCCAGGAGTCCTCCAATCCTTTCCGGGAGACGCTGGAGAAGACCAAGCGGGATGTCGTCGGGACGCACAATCTCCTTGACGAAAAGACAATCCTCCAGGCAGCGAAACTGATCAGCAAGGCCCCGCGCATCCTCATCGGCGGGATCGCCGGGTCCGCCTCCTCCGCAATCGCCTTCGAATACAAGCTGAGTCGGCTCGGGCTCCCCGCACTGGTAATCACCGAGGGCTACAATCTGGCCATTCGCGCGGCGACACTGGAAAAGAAGGACGTCTTCGTGGCCATCAGTTTTTCCGGTGCGACGTACGACATCCTCCATGCGGCCAAGGTGGCGCGATCCAACCAGGCGACGGTCATCTGCGTGACCGCGTTCCTCAGAGCGCCGCTCGTGGAACTTTCCGACATCAGTTTCTTTCTCTCCACGGACCACGCCCCGCTGTCGTGTGAAGCGTTTTCCACGATCCCGTGCAACTTCGTGCTCGATGTCCTCTTCGCACAGTTGTACAAGATTCAGCCGAACGCCCGCGAGATGATCGAGAAGACGTTCAACGCGATTTCAGACAAGCGAGTATGACACCAGGGCCGTCTCGTCTGCCCCGTCGATCCAGAAAGGCAGTCGCCAAGGCTGTGCCACGGGTTAGGCAAGGTCTTCCACGCTTGGATCATCCTGAACGAAGCGCAGTGAAGGACCTGGCCTGCGACTGAGAGATGCCTCTTCTTCTGTGCCCGGAGTCCTTCAGGACTCGGGCCGGGCTCTTCACTCCACTGTGTTCCCCGCAGCAAGACGAACGCTGCGCACAAGCACCTCGGTCGGGGCCAGGCCGTCGGCGGAGGCAGTGACCTGCACCATGCCGGCTTGGCCGGGCTGGGTCCGCAGGATCAGCATGGCCTTCCCAAAGAAGAGCTTGCGACGGTCCGCCTGGAACGGCTCCAGCGAGAGCGGGTTGCCATTGTCGACGCCCGCGATCTCGGCAGGACCCTCGACCTTGAACCGGACGAGATTGTCGGCCAGCGGGCAGAGCGTCCCCTTGTCGTCGAGGGCCTCGACGAGGATGTAGCAGAGGTCTTCACCGGAAGCGACCAGCTTCGCGCGGTCGGGCGTCAGGCGAATCGCCGCCGGGTCGCCGGCGGTGCGCATGACGGCTTCGCCGATCCGCTTGCCATCCTTGTAGGCGACCGCCTTCAGCTCGCCCGGCTGGTAGACGACCTCGTTCCAGCGAAGGCGATAGGTATAAGTGGATTCGTAATAGTCGGATTCGGCATGCTCCGGATACGCCGCGAATTCGCGGATGCTGGCCCAGGCGCCGTCCTGCGTCGCGGTGAACTCGATGCGAACGTGGCGGCCCTGCGCGTCCACGTCGTGGAAGATCTGGGTGGGACCGCCCCAGCGGGGGTTCCTGCTCGTGCTCTTGGTCACAATCGTCCGCCAGGTCGCGCCGTCGTCCGAGACCTTGACCTCGTAGCCATAGTTCTTCTCCTCCCGCTCGAACTCGATGGCCAGGTAGCGGATGGTCCGCGTCTCGCCCAGATCCACCTGCCACCATTGCTTCGGGTCCGCGGAGGCGGCGCACCAGCGGGAGTCCTTGTCCGTGTCGTTGGCGTGCTGGGCCGAATGCTCGGTCTGGCTGGAGCCTGCAGTGGCGGGCTTGCCCTTGGCACAGTTGGGCGGGCCCTCGGGGACGACGCCCTTCTGCCGCCGGCCGAGAGACTTGCCGTTGAGGAACAGTTCCGCAGAATCGCCGTTGGTGTAGACGAAGACCGGGACGTTCCGGCCGACGCGGTCGGGCCAGTTCCAGTGCGGCAGGATGTGTACGGTGGTCGCGTCCGGCAGCCAATGGCTGCGATAGAGATAGAATCGGTCCTTGGGGATGCCCGCGAGGTCCACGATGCCGAAGTAGGAACTCTTCGCCTCCTGGCTGAAGGGCGTGGGCTCGCCGAGGTAGTCGAAGCCGGTCCAGACCATCTCGCCGGCGACGAAGGCGTCGTCTTTCATCAGCTTGAACTCGCGGTCCGGGATGTCCGACCAATCGGCGGCGTTCAGATCGTAGGAGTTCACCTGGAGCTGCTTGGAGTACTCGTTCTTGCGATTGGGCAGCGGCAGCTCGTAGAAGCCCCGCGTGCTCAGGGCCGACGCGGACTCGCTGTAGACGATGGGCTTGTCGGGGTATCGCTCGCGATAGGTGGCATACCGCCGGAGGTAGTTCCAGCCGGTCAGGTCCAGAGCGTCGAAGTTCGGCTGCGCCGCCAGGCCGGGGATGTGGCAGCCCATGCCGACCGGGCGGGTCGGATCGTACTTGCGGACGAAATCGCTCATGAACTTGACCCGCTCGGGGGTAATGCCGCTGCGGCCCCCGCCACCCAGCTCGTTGCCGATGGACCAGACCACGACGCAGGGATGGTTACGATCCCGCATGACCAGGTTGCGGATCTGTTTCTCGCCGTACTGCTCCAGTGGGGGCTCGTCGCGGACTCGGTCGGCGGTCCCATCCCACTTGTCGAAGGCCTCGTCCCAAACGACGATGCCCATCCGGTCGCACAGATCCAGCACTTCCGGCGACGGCGGGTTATGGCTCGTGCGAAGGGAATTGACTCCCATATCCTTCATGATCTCCAGTTGGCGCTCCATGGCGCGGGTGTAGAAGGCGGCGCCGAGCGGTCCGTGGTCGTGGTGCAGGTTCACACCAAAGAGTTGCACCCGTCGGCCGTTGAGGTGGAAACCGTCGTTGGCGGTGAACTCGAAGGTTCGGACGCCAAACGTTACGGCGTCACTGTCCATGACCTTGTCCCCCACCCGGACGATCACCCTGGCAGTATACAACTTCGGACTGGCGACGTCCCATCGCTGGGGATTTACAAGCGTGATGGATTGATCGAACTCGCACGCGCCGCCCGCCGGGATCGCGATTGGGGTCTCCTTGACGCCTATAGTCACGGGATTGCCCATCGGGTCCAACACAGCCAGCTCGACGACCGCCTGAGCCTGCGCATCGGAATGATTCTCGAGAGTCGAACGCACCTGCACGGTTGCCGAGGTCTCATCAACCTTGGGAGTCGTCACGACAGTGCCCCAATGGGCGACGTGCACCGGGTTACAGATCGTCATCGTCACCTTGCGGTAAATCCCTGCGCCGGGATACCAGCGGGTGCCGTGGTTGCGGGTGTCCACGTAGACCGCGACGACGTTCTTGTCGCCGAACTTCACGCAGGGCGTCGCATCGACGCGAAAGGACATGTAGCCGTAATCCCACTGTCCGGCCAGTTGCCCGTTCACATAGACCTTCGGGAACGCCATGACGCCGTCGAAGTCGAAGTAGACGCACGAACCCTCAGCGGCCTTGTCGAGCGTGAAAACCTTGCGGTACCAGCCCTCGCCTTTCCAGGGGAGTTT
>JAXDBU010000189.1:0-37651 GCA_034678485.1 Sedimentisphaerales bacterium
GAACGTTGTAGATTCAGCGACAACGATTGCGATTCAAGGGCTGCGCATGCGAATGTGCAGCCCTTTGTGTTTCCCGCGAATCGCCTGATTCCGCCAATCCCCACCGGATTTGGATGGGGACATCAACACGGCGATTGGGCCAGCGGTTCGTAGAAAGCGGCAGGGCGGCTCCCAAGGGTGTTGGTCAAGACCCCCAAGCCTTCGATGGAGCAGTCAATCCGGTCGCCGGCCTTGAGGAAGTTGCCGGTGGCGACGCCCACGCCGGACGGGGTGCCCGTACAGATCATGTCGCCGGGCTCCAGCGTCATCAGATGGCTGAGGAACGAGACGATGTCCGCTACGGAGTAGATCATCTGTCTCGTGTTCGCATTCTGGCGGATCTCGTCGTTGACTTTCAGAATCATCGCGAGGTTCTGAACGTCGGGAATCTCGTCCTTGGTCGCGAGGCAAGGGCCCATCGGGCAGAAACCATCCGCCCACTTGCCGTTGAGCCAGTCGTAGAACTCGTCCCACGGCCGCTGCTGGCGGGCCTTCTTGAAGGTCACGCTGCGGGCGGAGACATCATTCGCGATGGTGTAGCCTGCAACGTGATCCAAGGCATTGGCTGATGCGATGCACTTGGCCGGGCTGCCGATGACGACCGCCAGCTCCAATTCATAATCGATCTGCTCGCTGTAGACGGGCCAGGGAATGGTCTCGCCGGGGCCGGTGACGCAGGTCGAGGGCATCAGGAACGGGCGCGGCACGGTGGTCCGGCGAGGCGAGTCCGACAGACCCAGCTTGTAGCCGTGGTGGACGGATGCTTCCTTGATGTGCTCGCTGTAGTTGCCGGCCAGAGCCAAGATCTTGCCCGGCCGGGGGATCGGCGCCAGGAGCTGAAGCGAATCGAGGGGTTTTGCCTGCCTTGCGGACTGGGCGATCTGACGCACGTCTTCGAGGCAGGAGGGCCCCCGGTCGAGGATTTCTTTAACGGATCCTGGCGGATCCCCACTTTTCCAGGAAGAGGGGATGTCCACCACGCCGCGGTCGGTCAGGACGCCACACGAGACGCCTGTGTCTTGTCGGTACGTTACCAGCTTCACGTTCGTATGTCTCCGAGAATTCAGGGATTACGGGTTTCAGCCGGATTGTACCTTCTGCTCTGGGTGATGCAAGTCCACAGAGTGCCGTGTGCACGACCTCCGGAGTGCGTCCCATAAAGACATGCACGTTCATAGTGGTGACGGAGAATGAACCACTTGGATCGCAGGCGGGACGGGTGTTGCGCGGCTGGAGATGGGCGTGCAAAACGCCACGAGACAACAAACGGCCCTGGCACCACTGGAAACGAGGTTCTTCTTGTCCTTCCGCGGAGGGCAAACCATTTGTCTCAAGCAGGAATTGCTTGCAGTCCGATGGAACAGGTGACGACGAAAGGCTCGCGAGGAGCGATTCGCTGCTTGCGGCGGGCCGAGGTGGTAAATTGTGCTGTGACCAAAAGGTGTTCGCAATGAAGGGATGCTTCTAATGACACTGCGGGAGATCTTGGCCGGAACGAGCAATTGGCTGCGGTCCCATCGATATGAGCCGGCGGGACACAGTGGGTCGGAACTGGATGGTGACGGCCTGCTGACAATGGCGCTGGATGCGCCGGACAGAGACGCCGACATCCCTTCTCTCCGTGTCGGACGGGTCCGGGCATCCGCCAAGAGGGGGACGAGTTCCTCACGAGCCTCGCTCGATGGCGCCGCCGCAGTGACCTCGCTGGACCGACGGGATTCTGTGGAGAAGCTCCAGGAGGGCTTCAACCGGCTGATCGACCAGCTCCAACAGATCAACGAGCACCTGAACGAGCAGGTGTCGCAACATCACGATCTGATGGGGCGTGTCAAGCAACTCCCCCAACTGCTCGAAAGTCTGCCCTCCGCGGTGGAGAATCAGAAGATTCTGACAACCCAGTTGCTGGATCAGCTCCGTAGCTCCGCTGTGAAGGACCAGCAGTTTCTGGAGGTGGTGGGACGGATTCCCGTGGAGGCATCCCGTCAAAGCGACATGCTCGGCTCGATCGACCGCCAGCTTGCCGCCGCAGCGGATGCCGACGTGCAGATGGCCGCGGGCTTTCTGAAGTTCAAGGACACTCTGGACCGACTGAATAACAACACCGTCAGCAACACCGAAGGCATTCTGCAGATGAGCAAGACGTTTGCCACGAGCGACCGCTATCTCAAGTATGTCGTGAACAAGCTCAATAAGCGGTACGCGTGGGTCTTTGGCATCGCAGTGGGCGTCTGTGCGGCGGCGATCTGCGCTCTGACGGGGATCATTTTATACCTGGCCGGATAGGAGAGAGGAATCTGTACCGGCTGGACACAGATCCGGAGAAGGGTGAAGAACCGCGATGACGCCCGCCTCGCAACCACAGCCCACCGGTGAGGTTGTCACTGACATGGGTGATCTCAACGCGAAGCTGCGTCACAGGATCTGCACTCACGCGCTATTGCCGTTGCGTCCGCATGTCATGCTGGCTGCACAGACCCTTCGCATGGTATAACTCCGTGCGGTGTGCCCAATGTACGCTTTCGAGGTCTATGCGGAAGGAGTGCAGGTTTGTTAGCCGGACGATTCCTGTTCCTGGCGGCCTTTGCCGCCGTGGCGCTGACGCGAGTTGCTGTCGCTGCGGACGCCGTCGCGGGTTCCTCGCGCCCGCTGCTCCAGTACCAGTGTGACACTCTGCGTGCCGCCGTCGAGGACCTCATTGCGACATATGGGGCCAGGTATGGCAATGGCCAGATATATCTCCGGCGACTGGATGATCTGGAAAGCCAACTGGGTGACCCAGTGGCTCCGTTGCGCGAGCGGTTGGAACAGATCCGACGCGAGGCGCTGTTGTCGAATCCACTATTGGTCTTCGACAAAGTGCTTGTGGTCAAACGCAGAAGTTCATCTCACGAGGCGAGCGGCGCCGAACTGGGACTTCCGTCGAATGCCCAGTGCAATGCGTCGTTGCCTCGCGAGGGCTACGATAATGAGATTGCTGTTCTGTCGTCGCTTCGATCCGACGCGAAGTGGACGACCGTGTATCGGCCTGCCAACGGCGGATACGTCGGCGAGATAGACCTGCACTGGGACGCGGATCGGCTTCTGTTCTCGCAGTCCGATGCGATCAACTGGAAGCTGTTGGAGATCCACGTGGATGGAACGGGCCTGCACCAAGTCTCGCGGATGCCCGATGACGTGGACAGCCTCGATGCGTGCTACCTGCCCGACGGGCGGATCGTGTTTGGTTCGACCGCGTCTTACCAGGCGGTGCCGTGCGGGGATGGACGCAACCGAGTCTCGAACCTCTACGTGATGGATGCAGACGGCTGCGACGTTCGACAATTGTGCTTCGATCAGGACCACAACCTGCACCCGTGTGTGCTGGCGAACGGGCAGGTGCTCTATGCTCGCTGGGACCACGCGGGCATCAACCATGTCTTCCAGCGTCCCCTGATGGCGATGAATCCGGACGGCACCGCGCAACGGGCGATCTACGGCATCAACTCGTGGTTCCCGAACTCGCTGTACTTTCCACAACCGCTGCCCGGTTCCAGCAGAGAACTCGTCTGCATCCTGTCGGGCTATCATGGCGTTCACAGAATGGGCCAGCTCGTTCTTGTGGACACCAATCACGGCTGGTTCGAGGAATCGGGTCTTGTCCGAAGAATCTCCGGGCGAGGAGACCCCATCGAGCCGAGGATTGCCGACCACCTCGTGGACGACGACTGGCCGAAGTTCCTGCATCCCTATCCTCTGAGCGCGAAGCACCTTTTCGTCGCCTGCCGGCCGGAGGCGAGGGCCGGTTGGGGAATCTACCTCGCAGATGTATTCGACAATCTTGTGTTGATCCGCGAAGAGCCGGGTTACGCTCTCTTGGAGCCGATCCCGCTCATGAAGCGAGCCAGACCGCCCATTCCGGTGGACAGGGTGAATCGCGAACGCAAGGATGGCATTGTGTATCTGCACAGCGTTTACACCGGTCCCGGCCTGGCCGGCGTGCCGCGAGGGACGATCAAGAGCCTCCGCGTGATCGCGTATCATTTCAGCTATCCCGGCCTGGCCGGACCCGATCTGATCGGTCGCGGGGGACCCTGGGACGCCATGCGGATTCTCGGGACGGTCCCGCTCGAAGAGGACGGCTCCGTGACGTTCCGTGTGCCTGCCAATACGCCGATGGCTGTGCAGGCCCTCGACACCGAGGGCAAGGCCGTGCAGGTGATGCGAAGCTGGTTCACGGTCATGCCCGGCGAGACGCTCTCCTGCGTCGGTTGCCATGAGACGCCGGCCGAGGTGACGCCGTCACAACTGGCGATGGCGATGTACCGTGACCCGCGTGACATCGAACCTTGGCGAGGTCCGGCCCGCGGATTTGACTTTGCCCGCGAGGTGCAGCCCGTGCTGAACAGGCATTGTGTGAGTTGCCATGACGGTGGGGCGGCGCAGCCCGATCTCCGACCGCAGGAGCAGGTCCCCGATTACAAGGGCCGGTCCCTCTCGCAACGTGATATCGACCGGCTGCATCCACGGATGGTCGAGAATACAGTCGGCATGGTGAAGTACACCCCTGCGTACGATGCGCTGGTTCCCTACATCCGTCGCGTCGGCGTCGAGGACGATGTGAGTCTTCTGACGCCTGGGGAGTACCACGCGGACACCAGCGAGCTGATTCAGCTTCTGCGCAAGGGCCATCAGGGGGTGCGGCTCGACGCGGAAGCATGGGACCGGATCGTCACGTGGATCGACTTGAATGCGCCGTGCCACGGCGCGTGGGGTGATGTGTTCCCGATCCCCGACGGCGCTCATGCCCGCCGGATGCAGCTGCGGAAGGTCTATGCTGGCCTCGCGGACGATCCGGAGGCGATTCCCGATTGTCTGACGTATGACGAGACACCGGTCGAACCGGCGTCGTTGCCCGAATGCAGGCCGACAACGTTGCCGAGCGGGCCACCGGTCGACCGAATCGAGAAGACCGTCAAGCTGGCTGATGGAGTAGTGATGAAGCTCGTTCGCATTCCGGCGGGCCGGTTCGTCATGGGCGACGCATCGGGCGAGCCCGATGAACGACCGCCTCGCCGAGTGGTGGTCGAAGAACCATTCTGGATGGGTGCGTGCGAAGTGACGAACGCCCAGTTCCGACTCTTCGACTCGACCCATGATTGCAGGTACTACCAGCGGCGCCACGCTCGCTCGGACGACAGGGGGATTGGATTGAATGGGCCTCAGCAGCCGGTTGTCCGCGTATCGTGGGAGCAGGCGATGGCGTTCTGCCGCTGGCTGAGCGAACGGACGGGAATGCGCTTCTCGTTACCCACCGAAGCGCAGTGGGAGTACGCCTGCCGGGCGGGGACCGCGACACCGCTATCCTATGGCGGTCTCGACACGGACTTCACCGTCTGGGCCAATCCGGGTGACTTGTCGTTTGCCGATTCCAAGGCGGGCGGATTCTCGACCACCACCGGCGGGATCGAGCACGCCGTACTCGAAGGCGCCGCGCTGTGCGATGTGCGATTCAACGACGGATTCGTCGTGACCGCCCCGGTCGGGCGGTTCCGTCCGAACCCCTGGGGCCTCTACGACATGCACGGCAATGCAGCCGAGTGGACATCATCGGACTATGAGACTGGCAGGGCCGACGCCGCTGGCGGCGGTCGCAAGATCGTCCGAGGGGGCTCTTTCTTCGACCGGCCCACACGATGCCGGAGTGCATTTCGCTTGGCCTATCCCGCCTGGCAACGGGTCTTCAACGTCGGTTTCCGCGTCGTTTGCGAGGACTGAGTAGCCGCGGCGAGTGGAGCTGTTCGTGGTGTGCCCTCCAAGGGCGTATCTCAAAAGGCGAGAAAGACAACGCCTCACGGCGTCACTACGAGCGGTCCTGCGGCGGTGGCTCGAACTTGTAGCCGATCTCGCGGATCGTGTGAATGTAGACGGGATTGGGTGGGTCCGGCTCGATCTTGTTTCGCAGCGTCGTGACGAACCGGTCGATGCTCCGCGAGCCGACGAAGGAGTCGTAGCCCCAGACGAGGTTGAGGATCTCGTCGCGGGTCAATGCCCGGCCGGGATGCTTGACGAACAGCTCCAGCAGGCGGAACTCCTTGGGCGAAAGCTTGATTTCTTCGTCCTTTCGAGTGAGCTTGCGGGCGGGTAGGTCCAGCCGGCAGTCGCCGAATTCATAGACCTCCGGCTCGGTGGTTCGCACCCGCCGGAGCAGCGCCTCGGCCCGCGCCAGCAGTTCCTTGATGCTGAACGGCTTGGTCACGTAGTCGTCGGCGCCGAGGTTCAGACCCAGCACGATATCCGACTCCTCGCCTTTGGCGGTGAGCATGATGATGGGCATGCCCAGCTTCTCCCGCCGGATCAGCCGGCAGACTTCGTAGCCGTTGATTTTGGGCAGCATGATGTCCAGCAGGATCAGGTCGGGTCGGGCGTTGAGCGCGGCGTTCAGACCCGATTCGCCGTCTTCCGCGGTGAGTGTGTGATAGCCGTGGAAGTCGAAGTTGTCCTTCAGACCCCGTAGCATCGTCGGATCGTCTTCGACTATGAGCACGGTTTGCATAGACAAGTGTCAAGCGTGAAGTGAAGAGTCCCGCATTTCGGATGAGCATTTCCTGGCTTCACACTTCGAACCTCCAACTCTAAACTCGAAATCTGTATCCAATATTCTGTATAACCTGGATGTACTGCGGCTTCGCCGGGTCGGGCTCGATCTTGCTTCGCAGGTTCTCGACAGCCTTGTCGATGTCCCGCGAGGTGATGAAGTGCGAGTAGCCGAAAACTGCAGTCCGGATCTCTTCCTGGGTCAGCGGACAGCCGGCTTTTTTCAGGAACAGGTGCAGCATCTTGAACTCGCCCGGCGTCAGCGGAACAGGCTTCCCATCCCGCTGCAGCGTCCGACCGGCGACGTCCAACCGGCAGTCGGCGAAGTCATACACCGCCGGTTCGATGTCCTTGCGTCGCCGCATGAAGGCCTCCGCGCGGGCCATCAGCTCCTTGATGCTGAACGGCTTGGTCACGTAGTCGTCGGCGCCGAGGTTCAAGCCCAGCACGATGTCCGACTCCTGATCCTTGGCGGTGAGCATGATAATCGGCATGTCGAGTCCCTTCTCGCGAACGCGCGAGCAGACCTCATAGCCGTTCATCTCGGGCAGCATGATATCGAGCAGGATCAGGTCGGGTCGCTCCTTCAGAGCGGTCTCCAGGCCTTGCCTGCCGTCCATAGCGGTCAGGACGTAATAGCCCTTGGCTTTGAAGTTGTCTTCAAGCCCCCGCAGCATCGCGGGCTCATCTTCCACGATCAGCACCGTTCTCATGATCGGCCGCGTCTATCCAGAGTCTCCGTTGCAGTTCTTGGCCGGAACCGAGCTATACAATAGCGGCGGACTTCCCGCTTTTCCAGTGGTTTCTTTCCGCATTTGGAGGCTGTGTTGGGATCGTATCGCAGGGCTTGAGGATGCAGCACCAGGAAGTCCTGCCGACGGCATCGACAGTCATGGCCGCGAAGGCCAAGATTACAGCGACCGGCTCGGAGGCGGTCGTGATCGAAGGGAAGAACTCCGTGTCCCTGACGAATACGACCCTCACGTGCCTGAAACACTGTGGCGCCATGTGGTACCAGAGCTTCTCCGGCGACGCAGGTATCGGCACCTGTATGTTCACCATGGATGGTGGCTCGCTCTCGGCGGCAAGACCTGCACCGTGTCGCAAGGGGGAAAACTGGCGGCGAAATAACAATCCGTGTTTGCGTTTCCGGTCGCCGGTCTTACAATGTCGTCATAACCTTTAAGGCAAGGAGAATGACATGACACACACGATCGGCCAGTCGAACGTCAACCGTCGGGAGTTCCTCAAGCGCAGTGGTTCCATCGCCGCGGGTGCGGCTGTACTCGGGAGTCTCACGCCGACCCTCCATGCGGCCGCGGATGACACCATCCGCATGGCCCTGATCGGGTGCGGCGGACGCGGCACCGGCGCTGTCGGGGACGCTCTGTCTGTGCCCAACAGCGGTCCGATGAAGCTCTACGCGATGGCCGATCTTGACGCCAATCGCATGGAGAACCAGCGCAAGGCCCTCCAGGACCGATACCAGGACAAGATCGACGTCCCGCGCGACCGTCAGTTCGTCGGCTTCAAGAGCTATCGTCAGGCGATCGACGCCCTCCGACCCGGTGACATCGCTCTGTGTACCACGCGGGCCTACATCCGTGCGATCCACGTCGAGTACGCGATCCAGAAGGGCATCAACGTGTTCATGGAGAAGCCCTTCGCCTCCGATCCGGGCGGCCTGCACCGCTTGCTCGCGGCGGGCGAAGAGGCCCAGAAAAAGGGCGTCAAGATCGCCGCAGGGCTCCAGTGCCGCCACTCGCCCGCCCGACAGGCGCTGATCCAGAAGATCCGCGACGGCGCGATGGGCGACATCCCGCTGATCCGCGCCAATCGCTACGAAGGCGGCGGCGGGCTCGGCAACGTGGGCGCCAACGCCAACAAGCTCAGGAGCCAGCTCGAATTCGGCCGGGTCCATCTGCTCTACGTCGGCTCGGGTCACATGGTGGACAACCTGATCCACCAGATCGACGAATGCTGCTGGATCAAGGACTCCTGGCCGGTCTCGGCGCACGGCCTGGGCGGCTGCTGGCCCCGCAGCACGGACTGTGGCCAGAACATCGACGTCTACGCCATCGAGTACACCTACGCGGATGGGACCAAGGCCTTCTGCGAGTTCCGGCGGATGAACAATACCTACGGCGAGTTCGCCACCTTCATCCACGGCGCCAAGTGCGCCGCCCAGTTCTCGGGAATGACGCACGCCGCCACCGTACACCTGTTCAAGGACCAGCGGATCGAGAAGGACAACATCTCCTGGACGCCGACGAAAGACGCGGTCAGTCCGTGGCAGTACGAGTGGAACGACTTCGTCGACGCGATTCGCAACGACCGGCCATACAACGAGCTCAAGCGGGCGGTTTACTCCGACCTCACCGCGTTGATGGGTCGCGCCGCCTGCCACATCGGACAGAAGGTCACCTGGGACGACATGATGAAGTCCCGCTTCCTGTTCTGCGACTACCTCGACGACCTGAACGACGACAGTCCCGTCCCGGTCAAGGCGGACGCGGAAGGTCGGTTCCCGGTCCCCACGCCGGGCCAGTGGAAGGAGATCTGACAAGATCGTCTCGCGTCCAGATGCCGGGACGCAGAGAAGAACGAGTTATCTCACACAGAGCCACAAAGGCACGAAGGTGATTGTATCGGATCACCCGTCACCCTTTGTGGCTCTGTGGCTTCGTGTGAGCCCTTGTTCTATTCCGACACGGATTCGCGCGGACGGACACAGATTCGACCCTGTCATTCCCGCTCGGCATGATACTCCGGGGAAGATGCCTATGGTCACACTGCGACGAATGGGTGGGATGCACGCTACGACCAGATGGCGGAGACCGACGTCCTGATCTGGGCCCAAATAGAACCGAATGCCGTTGATGCTGATTGACCCTCTGGCACGGGACACGTGACGGCAAATCCATGTGTCTGATGAGAATTCGGAGTACCTTGTGCGCGGGTGAAGACTTGTCGTCCTGAGGCAACGCCGAAGGATCTGGGCATCGGACGAGAGGGTTCTCTCGGTCGCAGGCCAGATCCTTCACTCCGCTACGCTTCGTTCAGGATGACAGAACCCGCGCACGTATCAATCCTAAACCGTGCCATATCCTGCGCAGATCGAGACCGTGCGTGGGACTGACCACGTATGCCACCCAGGGGATTGTCCGTTGAACATGACACCGGCAGGAGCCATCTGAGCACGGGCGGGAAGCTGCGCCTGCCTGACCAGCGGCGCTATATCTCCGTCCATTGGCCGGGGATGGGGACTGGGTAGCGGCCTTGGGCGTCCGCCTGGATCGGCGGGGGGCTGTCGTCCGTCAACTCGTCGATGTTCGGGCAGAAGCGGAAGTTGGAAGCCATCGCCTCGCCCCACGTGATGACCTTGCCCGAGTGGACCGCGGCCCGGCCCATGATGTCCGCGAGATTCGACATCGCGGCCCGCTTGGCCTCGTTGTGCGGGCGGTCGTTGCGGATCGCGTCGAGCAGGACGTCCCACTCCGCCTGCCAAGGCGTCACGGTCTCCCTGGGGGCCCGCCAGTCGATGTTGTCGTTCGCGCATCGCTGGTTCTTGTAGGTGTGCACGGTGCCCTCGTGGACGCTGCCCGAGAACTGGGCGGCGCACTTCGTCCCGTGGAGGTACGTCGCGAATTCGTCATGGCAATTCGGCAGCCAGCGGACCACGTCGTAGGCCTTGGTCCCATCGGCGAACGTCCACTCGATAGTGAGCGAGTCGAGGTTCTGGCTACAGTCGGTGCTGTTGGCGGCCCGGCCGCCGGTGCCGTGTGCGGCTACCGGCCAGTCGCCCTTGAGCCAGCAGATTTCGTCGATCTGGTGGATGTTCATCTCCGCGAACAGCCCGCCCGAAACCCAGAGGAACTGCGTGAAGTTGCGAATCTGCCAGTGGAGGTCCTTCACGTTCTCCGGTCGTGGCCCAAGCCATCCACACGGCTGCATCCGGTACGCGCGAATGAGCTGGATCTCGCCGAGCTGGCCGTCGCGGATGCGCTTGATGAGTTCCTGGCGGTTCCGCGAGTGACGGCATTGCAGGCCCGCGGCGATTTTGAGGCTCTTCTTCTGTGCGGCCTCGCCCGCCGCGATCACCCGGCGCACCGCAGGCGGATCGGTGGCGAACGACTTCTCCATGAACACGTTGACGCCTTTCTCGACCGCGTACTCCAATTGCTGGGGCCGGAAGCCAGCGTAGCCGGTGAGCATGGCGACGTCGCCGGGCTTGAGGCAGTCGATGGCCTTCCGCCAGGCGTCGAAGCCCGCGAATCGCCGGTCCGGCGGGACATCCATCTTCGCGGCGTACTGGTCAGTGAGGGCCTTGTGGGCATTCGCCAGACGGTTCTCGAAGATGTCCGCCATCACGACCATCTTGACCGGGCCGTTGGGGGAGTCGAAGGCGTTTCCCGCGGCGCCGCAGCCCCGCCCGCCGCAACCGATCAGGGCCAGTCGGATCGTGTTGTCCTCGCCCGCGTGTACTATCGGGATGCTGATGCCGGTCAGTGCGGACGCCGCCGTGGCCTTCCCGCTCCACTGGAGTACCTCGCGACGTGTGGGCTTCGACGTTCGAGAGTTCTGTGTCATGACGAGTTCTCCTTCCAAAACCGTTCTTCTGGAATCGCGTATCATCGGGAAATGTGCAACGTGCACTGGGCGAGGTTGAAGCGATCGCCCCGGTCGAAGATGCACCATAGTGTCTTGCCGTCCCGGCTGATCCACGCTGCAGGAAACGAGTGCAGGTAGGCCGGACGCTTCTTCTCGGCGGGCGAGTACGTCCATTCCGGGAGGTCCTCGCCGTAGGCGACCGTCCGCCAGGGACCCCAGAGCTGCTCGCTCTCGTAGAGTCCCCAGTCGCCCAGGTTGTCGTGGACGGTCACGCATAGCAGATATCGTCGCGTCGTCGGGTGATACACGCACGTCGTCCCCCAGCCGATGCCGGCGGGGTCGTGGAAAACGGGCGTGCGATCCTCTATGTTGCCGGACCAGCGAGGTGCGTCGACCGTGCCGCAGAAGTACTCGAAGGCATCGAGAGTCTCCATCCGGTCCTGCTTGACGCGGAAGAGGTACAGTCGGTCGTCCTTCACCCGGCATGGATCGTTGTCGGAGAAACCATAGACATGGCCTTGGGCTTTCGAGTTCGGGTCGCCCGCGTACTGGACGAGGCCGGGGAAGGCGAACGCCTTGTGCGAGCGGGGAAACAGCCATCCGCAATCGATCCAGGACATCCCGCGGTCGGATGACTTCCACAGCCGGCATCGATTCCAAACGCCTTGCTCGCTGACGTAGAGATAGAGTCGTCCGTTCGCTGAGATCAGGGTGCCTTTGCCCAGGGTCGGCGGCTGACTGGATGCCGGCGCCAGGCCGCCCCAGAGGTTCAGGCCTTGCCAGTCGGGCGGCGCCCCGGTGATCCGGGCGACGCCGATGGAGGCCCGTCCGCTGCTGTCGGTCCCGTTGAACCCGCCGCCGTCGCCCCATGTCGCATAGATGGTTCCGTTCGCATCGCAGGTGCAGCCCCAGATGTCACTCCCCGGCGCACATCGTTGCAGGGTGTCCTGATGGAACTCGATGCCTGCTATGACCTCGCTTCGCGGATAGGGCGGCTCGGATGCCGCTGTGAAGGCGGCCATTGTGGCGAACAGAGGCAGAACGAACGACCAGCGTTTCATGTTCGCTCCTTGGTCCGCGACCCGTGCGCGGACCCGCGGCGCTACTGCGCCGTCTCGATTCGATACAGGTGCTCTTTGGTTCTCAGGATGAGGGCCTTGCCCCAGACGGCGGGGGAGGCCATGAAACCGGACTCCAGGGTATTCGTCGCCACGGCCTCGTAGCTGCGCGAGGCCTTGAAGACCGTTGTCCGGCCCTCGCGGCTGAAGCAGTAGAGGTTGCCATCCGCGTAGAGCAACGACGCGGCGTAGTTGCCTCGCACCCGTTCCCTCCAGATCTGCTTGCCCGTCGCGGCCTCCAGGCACGTGACAGTCCCGGTGTCGTGGATCATAAAGAACAGGTCACCCACGAGCACCGGCGACGGCGTCTGAGGCACCATGCTCGCGGTCTTCCACGCGACGTGCGTTTCGGTGACATCTCCGCGG
Organism: Sedimentisphaerales bacterium; assembly: GCA_034678485.1. Classification (GTDB taxonomy): domain Bacteria; phylum Planctomycetota; class Phycisphaerae; order Sedimentisphaerales; family Anaerobacaceae; genus PLanc-01. The sequence goes on from JAXDBU010000189.1 coordinate 12,708, forward strand.
CCATCGGCGCGGATGGCCAGCAACTGCGTCGGTCCGAACCCGGTGACCATGTGGGCGATTCCGTTGCCGAAGACGGGTCGCGAAGCGCCGGAGAAGCCCTGGGTGTGCACCTTCCAGAGTTCCCGGCCGTCGGCGGGGTCGTAGCCGTAGACCGCCTTGGCGCCCACGCTGAGCATCTGCGTCTGCCCGTTGACGTCCACGACGAGCGGCGTGCAGTACGCCTTTCGCAGGTCGCCTTCGGTCCTGGGCTTGCCGTCCTCGTCGAGGTCGTCCCAATTGGCGGTGCGGTCGGTTTTCCAGACGGTCTGCCCGGTTCTCTTGTCGAGCGCGACGAGGTACTGGACATCCACGCCGTCCATGCTCAGGATGAGCAGGTTGTCGAACAGGATAGGCGACGAGCCCGGCCCACGATAGTGCCGGCAGGGCAGATCGGTCCGTTTCCACAGCACCTCGAACGTCTTGGTGTCGAGGCAGGCGGTCCCGTAGCTGCCGAAGTGGACGTACACCCGGCCCGACTCGACGACCGGGGTGGGCGATGCGTAGCAGTTCATCGGATTGCCGAGCGGCTCAGGGTTGTCGGCGTGGAAGAGTCTCTCGTTGCAGCGGATCTCACCTGTCTCCGCGTCGATGCAGAGGGCGAAGAAATCATGTCCGTCCGGCGTGGCCGTGGTCAGCCAGATATGACCATCCATCACGACCGGGGAGGACCAGCCCAGGTGGGGGATGGCGGTCTTCCATTCAACGTGCTCCGTCTCGCTCCACCGGATCGGCAGACCCAGCGGCTGGGTCGCATCCGGAGCAGTCGCCAGCCCGTTGCCCGAGGGCCCGCGAAACTGAGGCCAGGGGCTCTGCGTCAACGACGCGCCGGCGAAGAGCAGTGAAATGATTGGATACCATTGAAACGATTGCTTCATCAACATAGTTCGAGCCCGGGTTTTCCATGGACTGTACGTTACTTTTGTTCCGGGGTCAAGTCAGGCGGGGCATCCTGCTCGCCGTGCAGATCCGACTTTGTCAACAGCCCGTTGTTCGCGTTCAATGGCAGCATCATGATCTTCTGCCAGATCTTGTGTGAAAGGCCGTTGGTCAGATCCTCCAGATCATTGACAGCCTCGGTGGCTACGGGGTCGTGGTAGTCCTGCACGTATAGAAAGCCGGTCTTGCTCACGAGGGCCAGCATCTCCGTGCAGTAGTCGAGATAGCGGGCCATCTCGTATGGACTGAGCGCCCGCCGGGGCGAATGGGCAGTGGAAACGACGTATTCCGCCATGCTGTCGGGGTCCTTCGTGAGCTGGTGCATATCGACGATGTGCGCGATACACCGCAGCCGGTTGACGGAGTGGATCACCCGGTTCCGCTTCCTTCGGTTCTCCAGCGTGACGAGAAACAGGATACCCGCACCGATCAACACGAGACTGTTGAGCCCGGAGTCGATCATCTGCACGAGGTCTGCCAGGTTCAGGCCGTCGGCGCTGACGTCCAGTTGCACGAGAGACTCGACGAACGCCAGAACCGCGATCAGGATGAGGACATACGTGCCCAAACGCAGAAGGTAGTTCGGCGTGGCGATCCACTCAACCGTACGGTCCGTCTCCTTCGAGATCTCATACAGTTCCCAGCAGATATTGGCCAGGTTGGACTCGGGGAACCGGTCCTTCATCCGCAGGTGCAGCCTCTCGATCGTCCTGCGAATCTCCTCGGCAATGAGAGTGCACTTCGATCTCTCCATGGCGTCCTTGCAGAACATCCGCTTTGTGTGGGCCAACGATGCGATGTCCGCTGTTCTCCAGTCTGCGTTTCGCCCCGTCCGCCGTCGGCAACGTGCCGGCGAACGGCAGTGAGACAACAGAATGTCACCGAAACGATTGCCTCGTCATAACGATCCAGGATTTGTGCTCCCTTACTCCGGATGCACCGTCCTGACCTGCCGACCTTGTTCCGTGTCGGCGGTATAGGATACCCACAGACCGCCCTGGGTGTCAAACGCGGCCGAGCAGTATCTCGGATTGCCCTGCGTGACGAGAGGCCGGCCCTCGGACCATCGTCCGAGATCGTCGCAGTCCGACCGGCGGAGTTCCCAGGGTTTGTCCCGCTGCTTCTGGCACCAGATGAGTGTTGTCCGGTCCCCGGGGCCTGTGGCAAAGCAGGGGCTGCAGATGTGTTCGAGGCCCGAAGCGATAACGATCACCTCGCCTTGGCATTGCCCGGCGTCCACGCGGCGAACGCAGAGGCTCTTGCTGGTCCTGCCTCGTGCGTGGACCAGGCTGTCCCAGGCGCACCAGGCCGCACTGCCTTGGGCGGCTAGTGTCGGGACCATGTCGATGTTGCGTCCACTGACGTGGAACGGCCTGGATGGCTTGAGATCGTCGCCGATCGCGCTGACGAAGATCGTGGGCGACTCGGCGTCGCGGGTGTAGCCCTTGGGCTGATGGAAGTCCCAACTCCAGCAGACCAGCGTCCTGTTACTGACGATCGCCACCGCGGGGTCGGTGTGGTCTTCATAGGAGGGCACGTCCGTCGGGCTGACCTGGACTTCCCTGGACAACGCGCCGTCCTTGAGCCGGCGGACGAAGATCTCCTTGTCGCGAGAGATCCCCTGACGGTTCTTCTGCCACCGGTAGTAGGTGATCCAGACGTCGCCGTTGGCGCTGGATGCCAACCGGCCGTACATGGCGTCGTCGTCGGACTGGGTGACCTGGATTGGAGCCTCGCCCGCCTCTAGTTTGTCCAGACTCGTGACGAAGATGTTGTATTGGCCCGAACCGGCATTGCTGGTCCAGCAGAACCACGCCTGATTTGCCGGTGAGACGACGACGGTGGCGTCGTACTCATCCGCTTGTGATGCGGCCACCGGCCGGTCCGCGGACCAGACGCCGCCGGCCCAGGTGCGCAAGTATACGTCGCTGGCGCTGCCGTGGGTCGAAGTGGAGACGAGGAACATGCGGCCGTCCGTGCCCGCCGCCAGGCAGGAGCATCGCTCCTGAACCCGCGGCTTGTCCAGCTCGCCACTGCGTCGGAGGGTCTCGGCCGAGTAGTCTGTCCCGTTCACCGTTCGGATGGGGGCCGCATCGGGTGCGGCCTTCAGGGTTTCGAGTAATTGCAGAATCCTGGCCTCGTTGTCGACCAGGTTATTCGCCTTGTGGACGACGTCGCCATTGGGGTCCACGACCATCAGGAACGGCCACCCGTCGTGGTTGTACACCCCCTGGAGCGACAGGTCGGTGTCCATGAGGTGGACCATGGGGAGGCGATAGTGCTTCTGGAAATCGATGGCGGTTCGTTCGTGATCCCCCGAGATCACGCGAATCACCTGGATGCCGGCGTCTTTGCACCGGGCCGCCAACTCGCCGACACGGCGAGCCTCTTGTTGGCAGCCGCCTCACCAGCAGGCGCCGAACTCCAGGAAGATCGGCCGGCCCTTGTAGTCTTGGCTGCGAACCTCGCGGCCCCAGGAGTCGTGGAGGCTGAACTGGAGCTTCTCGGCGGCCCACAGCGGGCTGGACGCCAACAGTGTTCCCAGGATGATCCGTTCCATTCTTCGGCTACTGCCTGTGCTGATTGTCATTGGGTGTCCCTCGCCTTCGTCTATCTAGTTCTCTGAAGTCCGTGAAACAACGGGGATTCTGACCGTGAAGGTGCTGCCCTGGCCGAGCCTGCTCTCGACGGTGATCTTGCCTTGGTGGGCGTCCACGATGAACTTCGCGATGCTCAAGCCCAGGCCGCAACCCTCGGCCCGGCGGGAGAGGCTCCGATCCACCTGAAAGAACCGGTGAAAGATCTTCTTGAGGGCCCTGCGCGGAATGCCGACGCCGTTGTCGGAGACGGTGAATCGGACAAGGCCGTTCTCCCCGGCAGCGCTCAGTCGAATCTGCTTCTCGTCGCGGGAGTATTTGTAGGCGTTGTCGAGCAGGTTGACCAGGACAGTGACCATCGCGTCGTGATCGGCCCGGATCGTGGGCAGTTCGTCGGGGATGTTCGTCTCGAACCGACAGTTGCCCCGGCCCAGCTTGGTCTTGACGGCCTCGGCCGCCGTGCGGGCGACGCTCACCGGGCGGACTTCCCGCATCTGGAACGCCTGCTTGTTCCGCTCCATCCGCGAGAAAGTCAGGAAATTATCGATTAGCCGGCTGAGACGCTCGTTCTCCTTCGAGACCAGTTGCAGGTACTCCGTGACTTGCTGCGGATTGCGGTAGTTGCCTTCGAGCAGGGTATCGACCAGGATGCGCATGGACGCCAGGGGGGTCTTGAGCTCGTGTGTGACCGTGGCGATGAAGTCGTTCTTGAGCTGGTTGAGTCGGACCTGTTTGCCGATGCTCTTGGCTGCTACGGCGCCGCAGCCGAAGATCAGGCCGATGACGAGCAGACCGGTCCAGGTGTAGATAGCGATCCGCTTGCCTGCGGCCCGCTCGAAGACGCCGGCGTCCTTGAAAAACAGCAGGACCTTCCAGTCAGGGAAGGCCTGTCCAACCGGCCCGGTAGCGAAGGGCTCGCGGGTCGTATCCCCGATCCCGGCGATCATTCGACCTGAGGCATCGACGAGACAATAATCGACATTGGCGTCCTCGACGTCGGCATAATCCGCGAGCGCATGCCTGATCTCCTCGTCGGAGAGCAAGGCTGCGCACATGCCACCTCGGGACGGGTGAATCATGGCGTAGAAGTCGTTGCCATCGATGTGGAGCGGCCGAAGCCTCCCCACCTCCCAGTCGGCGAATGCGTTCAACGTCGGGAACTGCTCGGCCAGACCGATGGATTGCTCTTCCGCGTTAAGGAGCCGTTGGAGGTCGGTCCCGGGGAAGACGTCCTTATTCGCGGCCAGGAGGTCGCCCTCCCGGCCCATGTCGAGGGCCCTGCGGGCGAGAAACAGATTCTCATCGGCGGGCAGGGCAAATCCCGCGTCGTTGACGCTGTACAGGATCGTGAGCAGATCGTGGAAGGTCTCTTCGCGGAGTTGGGCGTAGGCTGGATCGTCTTTCGTCCAGTCCAGCAGGAGCAATCGTGCGTTGGCGATCAGTGCCAGACACAGGGAGTTGCCCGTCTGTGCCAGCGGGCTGGAGGCGGTTCGCCGGCATTCGGCAATGGCCTGCTCGAGCCGACCGAGCCGGGCCAGCGAGCGGGCTTTCCCAATCCAGGCGGCCAGACGGTCCGCGTTGCTGCTGATGAAAGCGTATTGCTCGTACCGCTCGACGGCCTGCTCGTACTGCTGCTTGATCTCCATCCCGACCGCATCGGCGAAGCCCTCGAAGGGCCTGGTCGACGCTCCGGCATCTGCGGAGAGGACCGGATAGAGACGCCGGCCGGCGCCGTCGAAGACGAGCAGCCCCGCGCAGCCGGATTGCCCGACCGCCGAGACAAACCGTCGATAGGGGAGCGCCGCGGATTGTTCCTCCAGTATCCGGCGTCGCGCGATCCATGTCCTCTCAACCTGAGTCGCTGCTTGGGCAAGCCGGTCTTTGTAGGTGGTGGTGAGGCGCTGGCGCACGGCCAGACGCTCGCTCTTGACCGCCTCGCCCATGAACCACAGCAGGCACAGGGTCGGCAGGATCACCGCCACCGCCAGTAGCAGAACGACCCGCCGGAACTGGCCGTATCCGGGATTGATGCTGCGCATGGCCTTTGTCAGGGATCGCATCCGTTCTCTCGAAACCAGGTCCATTTGGGGGAACGCCGACGTTCCGTTGCCGGATGCCGATTATACCACGCAGTGGAATTTCCGTCCGCTGATTTGCATGGTGCGGGTTCTGTTTCGAGGTTCAAACACAGGAGGCCGGAGAGATCTCCGGCCCCCGCATTTCCACCCTCACGTGGAGGATACCTCTGCTCATCGTCCCTGAGACAGCTCCTTGATCTGAGGTTCGGATAGGCTGTAGTTGTAGATACGCACCTCGTCGATGGTGCCCGCGAAACAGGAATCGTCTCTGGCATGTCGGCCGAGTTTGAGGGTCTCTGCCTCCGCATTCGGCACGCCTGATGCGCCCCCGTTGGCCATGATCAGGGCGCCGTTCTTGTAGGCCCTGAGGCTCTTGCCGTCGAAGGTGGCCGTCAGGTGATACCAGGTGTTGGGCTGCAAATCGCCGAAACTGGCGCCGTACCAGGTTCCGCCGATGCAGACTCCGGCGGCGCCGCGGAACGTGTCGTCCACATGGTTCCAGTTGATCTGGAGGTTCTTCTCGCGGTGTACCGGCCCGGACTGATTGGACGAGTCCGGGGCCGCCGGGCTGTTGACCCAGACCGCCGCGGTCCATGTGGCCAGATCGCTGTCGTAGTCGGTGTCCACATAATCACCGTCACCGTCCAGTTGCAGGGCGCCGCCGATCTTGCCGCCGGCGGGTTGCCAGGTCGGGTTGCCCTCGATTGTCCCGTTGTGCCCGTTGCCCGAACTGTCGGCGGCCTCGGAGCCTTCCTTCTCGTCGAGCGCCCACCAGGCGACTAGGCCGGCGAGATTGCCTGTTCCCAGGGCACTGGGATTCTGCCAGGCGTTGTCGTCCGTCGTGCACCACATGAGCTTCGTATCGCGGTCGCCGCCGTCGTCATCGTCGTTGACGTGCACGTCGAGCCCAATCTGTCCGCCGGGTCTCGGCGTGGTCCCCAACGTGGACCAGGGTAACTTGATCTCTACGCGATATCCATCGTCGGTCTTGGCAAAGGCATACTTGACGCCCTCAGTCTGGTCGTGCTTCGTCTCACCCAGGGTCGGCGCGGAGGCGTCCCACGAGAAGTTGTACCCGTAATCGCCATCTTCGTAGCTTTCGGATTTGCTGTTGTCCGCGTCGAGGAAGACCTCCACGGCGTCATCCAGCCAGAACTCGTCGGAGTCGTTGACCAGCTTGTCGTCGGCGACATCGACCAGCAGATAGAGCGCTTCGCTGTCGTACATTGTTTTGAAGCTTGCGGAGAAGTCCCTCTCGTCGGAGGCAGGGGAGTAGGCGACGTTGGCAATCGCGTTCGACTCCGCGTCCACCCAGACTCCATCGGCCTTGCCGTCGATTTCAGGAGGACGACTCGCTTGGCGAACACAGACCGTCGCCTCTGCCGGCTGGTCCGAGTCGCCCCTCGCGGATGCCTCGGCTTGCTCCATTATCTCCGCTATGCGCGCGATTGGATCGACGATCTTGCCGAGTGGCGGCAGGTCGTTGACGCTCAGTCGGACGCTGAAGCTGTTGTCTTGCTCGCTCGTCTGGAGGCGAACGGTGGTCTTCTCGGCGGCGTTGGCCAGCTCATCCAACGCCGGGCGGACCTCGGCGGCCACCTCTTCGGATGGGAAGGGCAGGTTCTGGGCCACGATGCGGATCGCCCCGGCGGCGTTGACGAGAACGAGCTTGCTCGTTGCCGGCGGCAGGGTCATCAGGGCATCGTGGAGCCTGCCGCTATCGACGACGGATGCGTTCTGCTTCATCGCCGCAACGGCGGACTCAACGACCCGGGGCGTCAGCGAGATGACCATCGTCTTGTTCGCCTGTTCCGTGTGACCGAAGACCTTCATACCGTTGGCCAGCGTCAAGTCGAACCGTCCGGCCGATGGGATCGCGGCAGCCTCCTGGGGCAACAGGTTGGCAGCCTGCAGCAGGGTTGTCACAAGCTGCTGAACTTGCTCGGGATTCTTGCTGGTGACGGCCAGGCCGAGCGCCTGCACCGCCGCCGGGATCGGCGAATCCGGCGAGGCCGCCGCGTCCTTCGGCGGCGTGGCGAACAGTGTGATCTGCTCGACATTGCCGAAGATCTGAGGGCCAAGGTCCAGACCGGTCTTTTCCTTGATCTGGGCGCCGAGAGCCTGTGCCTGCGCGGAGTCGGCGGCGCCCAGCGTCAGGCTGATCAGGGCCACCGCCTCCGCTGGGATAGCTTTGAGCATTTCTCTGTTGAGGTTTGGCGTGCGAATCAGATTGTAGAACATGGACTTGCTGCCGTCTTTGAAGTTCATGTTTGCCTCGACGGCCACGCCCGTCTCTCGCAGCGAGAGGGAGGCGATGAGGTCGTCCACGTTCTGGAAATCGACGAAGCCGTTGGCGATCTGGATGTGCTCGGGGATATCGTCAGGCCCCAGCGTCTTCATGAGCCGGCCATACGTCTCGTCGACGTTCAGCCAGAGCGTCAGTGCGTTCTGTTGACGGGCCTGCTTGCTGATGCTTGTGAACGACCGGTTCGCGGAGGCCAGCGACGTCGGAGGGAGTTTGCCCTTATGCCGACGGATCGCCTGCTGCAGCAGATCCGGGCTGGTGGACGCAATCACAACGGTGTCGTCGAATGCGGCGGTGGCGTCGTTGTGGCCGAAGGTCACGACGCTCATGCCCTCGACGGACTCGCCCGCCTGGCCCAGGCTGGTCATCACCATACGAAGCACGCCCATCAGGGCATCGCTCTTGCCGGGGTACAGGACGACCACAGCCGGTGGATTGTTCTGGGTCACATCCATCAGACCGATGCCGACGCCGCGGATCTTCTTGAACTCGGCCATCATGGAGGGGTTCAGCAGGCCGCGGATCATCGCGGCCGGCCCGCCGCCATCCCAGCCGGAGTCCTTATTCAGGCTCGCCAACGCCTCCTCGACCGGTGTGTCTTTGAGCATTTTGAGGATCGTATCAACCTGCTGACCGGGACTGCCGATCTCGATGTACGCGATGGTCTCGGGCGGCATCAGGCTGGCGGGATCGGAGTTGCCCAGTTCCTCCAGCAGGGGTTTGACCTTCTCGACGATCTCGGTCTGGTCGCTATAGTCGGTCACAAGCCGGGTGAAGACCTCCTTGGCGTTCTGGTCCTGCTTCTTCTTCAGGTAGATCGAGCCCTGGCGATACAGCGCCTGCGCGGCGAGATGCTTCGGCGCCGAGCTGTCCAGGACGATCTGCTGGTAGATCTCAACTGCTTTGTCGAGATCCCCTTCGACCTCTTCGACATAGAGCCCCTCGCGGAGCAGCTCCGCTGCGGTTTTGGCCTGCGCCGCCGGGACGACCACAGCCGCCAGCAGCGATACCACGATCAGTAGCTTCGTGATTCCTCTCATGGTTGTGCTCCTTTCCGAGTTCGGTCTGCGTTGTTCGCCGAGTTCAACACGCGATGATTCCGTACCCACGAGAATTCTCGTCCTCGCATGTTACCGTTGTGTTACCGCTTCGTCCTTTTCTGGTGATTCCGGCGGAAAACTCGAATCGTGAAGACGCAGTGCATATACTGGCAGCCGTGGTATCGAAGGCTGTCGGGCATTGGTGTCGTCGAAGAATCGAGCGAAGGATTTTCTCGCGTCCGGCTGTATAGGTAGTGAAAGCCGTACCGTTGTTTCGAGCGTGTCCATGGACCAAACAGAAGAGAAGGCTCTAATCCGCCGGCTGGTCAGGATGGATGACGGGGCGTGGGTGGCATTCTGCCGCGAGTATTCCGTGCCCTTGCTGGCCTATGTCCAGTTGCAGTTCGTCTGTAGTCGGGAGCTGGCGGAGGAAGTGGTGCAGAGGTCGTTCGTCCGATGTGTGAAATCGATCCGGAGCTTCGATCCGTCCCAAGGACGCCTGTTCACCTGGCTCAAGGCGATCGCGAAGAACGAGGCGCATACGGCGCTGTCTGCCTATCCGGCGCGCCCGGAGGCCGAATCGGAGGCTGTGTCCGAAGCCATCGAGAAACTGGACGATGCGGTGTTGCCCGATGAGGTCCTCGCCCACAAGGAGACGCAACTGATGGTCCACGAGACCTTGATGGAATTGCCCAGCCGGAACAGGCAGGCGTTGACCTTGAAGTACATGGAGAACCGTCGGGTCGCGGAGATCGCCAAGACGCTTGGGCGGTCGGAGAAGGCGGTCGAGTCGCTGCTGACCCGGTCCAGAAACGCCTTCAGAGCGATGCTTCTCAAAAGACTGAATGGCAGTCGAACGCGTGAGAGCGGGTGCATCGATGGAATCTGAATCTGACCGTGATATCTTCGACGAGAATCTCCGGAGGTTGCTGGAGGCTACCCGACAACGGGATTCGGGCTTCCAGACGCGTCTTGCGGACGTGGTGTGTCGAGAGGTTCGCAGGGAACGCTCGGTTATTCGCAAGAGATGGGTCTTCAGGATCGGGTGGGCGGCCGCCGGGGTTGCGGCGGTCTTGGCGATTGCGTGGTCTCTCGTGGGAGGTCAGGCGCAGAATGTCGGCCAGCTCCAACCCATTTACGGAGCAGCCGAAGTGATAGATGCCGGCGGATCGAGGGTCGTCACGAGTGGCGAGCCGATCCTCGCAGGCTGTTCCATCAGGACCCTGTCGGGCAGCAAAGCCGAAGTCCTGCTCGAAGATGGCAGCAAGCTCACGCTGGCGCCTCGCACGATTCTGGAGGTTGCCGACGAAAAGGATGGGCCGGCCATGGTGTTGAGAGCAGGGACCATCGACGTCGAGGCTGCCAAGCAACATGCCGGTAAGAGATTGGTAATCTCCACCCCTGGCTCGCGCATCACCACCCTCGGGACCGTATTCACGGTCCAACTGAGCACGAAGCCCGATGGCATCCGCAAGACCCGAGTGGGCGTCACTTCGGGTTTGGTCGAGTTCGAGTCCGGCGGGCAGAAGGTCCAATTGCCCGCTCGCACCGAGGGGACTGCGGAGGAAGGGCAATCTCCTGAAAAGCGCCTGGCGAATTTCGAGCTCAACGAGATGCTCCGACTGATTCGCAGGAACGAGGAACTGGCCGGACGATTGAAGAAGAAGCAGGGCGCGCCTGCGATCGTCCAATGCAAGAATGGCAGCACCGCCGCGATCTGGATGGTTATCCATGTCGAGGATCTCCACGACAGGGGGCAAGGGCAACGCTCGATGAGTCTGAAGTCACCAGCCTCCGACGCAGGGCTCTTCACGCTGGATGGACGAGAGATCCCGGTCAGTGCCGAGGGATGCGACCTGCGGGTCAACGCGTCCTCACTGGACTTCGACGCATCGCAGGGTACGAGACTGATTCTGGAACTCCAGGACGTGAAGGGGATCTTCCAGACCGACGCCGAGGGCACGACGCGGCTGCAGATTCCTGCCGACGCCTCCGACGCCGTAACGCTGCTGGAGTTCCATCTGCCTGCGGACGCGAGGATCGAGCGAGTCCAGCCTGAACCGGTGGAGAGCACGACGATGTTGAATCGCCTGGTGGTGACAGTCACCGGCGAGATCAAAGGGCTTGAGGTGTTCGAGTAGAATTCTCCTTCTGAAAGGCGAGGTGAAATCATGATGTGGCGCAGAAAGTCTGTCAACGTGTTCGCGTGTATCCTGATGTCCTGTCCGGCAGCCCTCTACGGCGCGAACGCAGGCGGCAAGAACGCGGTGGACCTGCAGTTCTCCACGAGGGCTGATCCTGTCACCGTCTCCGTCTCGGGCAAGGTGACCGACAAGAACACCGGTCAGCCCATTGTCAACGCGCGGGTGCGCGGACACATCGTCCTCTGGAAGCACCAGGGGCCGGAACTGTTCGAGAAGGCCCCATATCTGGAGACGAAGACCGACGAGCAGGGACGCTACTCGTTACAGTTCGTTACTGCCCTGACTGTATCCGGTGCGCATAAGGGAGACGACGGCCTGTGTGTCGACGTCGGGGCGTCTGGGTATGAAACCCTGCCGCAATATGCGAAAGAACGCGTGACCCCAGAGAACGCCAAGTGCGACAACTTCGATTTCGCTCTCGACAAAGGTCAGCGGATCTCCGGCGTGGTCATGGATCAGGACGCTCGCGCGGTGCAAGACGCCATCGTCCGTCTCCAGGGCGGCGAGAATGGCAACTGGGACTTCTTCGGCTCAACGGGCCAAACGAAGACGGACAAAGACGGCAAGTTCGAGCTCTGGATCAGTAAGGGGCGCGGACGCTGGTTGAACGTTACGAAACAGGGCTATGGCACCTCGCTGTTCTGGGACTACCTCGAGAAGAACGACATGGGCACCCTGACCCTCGCTCGCGGCGGCAGCATCCAGGGCAGGATTCTCGGTCCGGACGGCAAGGGACTGGCCAACTGCGAGGTGTCTGCCCGAGAGTATCCCTGCGGGCTCGCGATCGACAAGGTGCTCACCGACAGCGAAGGCAACTACGTCCTCCACGGCGTGCCGGGCGAGCCGAGCATCGTGGACTTCTACAAGAAGAAGAACGGCAGATACATCGACCAGTGGGGCCAGTGCGACGTCCATGCTCGTCTCGATCCGCAGATGCCTTTGGCGAACGCGCCGACATACAAGATCCTGGCCAAAGACGGTCAGACTGTAACAGGTCCCGACCTGACCGTCGGCGCCAATACGACGGTTTCGGGCCGTCTCGTGGCGCCGCATCACACCTACGGCCTTGGCGGTCTGCTCGTCCGGCTGGACACCAGTTGGGGCAACATGGTCGAAGCCGATGCCGACGGCAACTTCCAGTTCCCCTTCGTCTCGCCGGGCAAGCACAGCCTCACGGCCTACCTGCCCCACAATCTGCGGGGCGATCGCGGCATCGGTCGAACGCAGATCGAAGTCAAGCCGGGTAGGTCGCTGGGGGATGTGCAGATCGCTCTGGCCGATCTCGCTGAGCTGAGGGTGCAATACCTCGATGCCAACGGCAACCCACTGGCGGGTGTCACCGGGGCCGCCACGTGGTCGCCCAGCGGCGACGGCGGCTGGACCGAGGGGACGAAGTCCGACAAACAGGGTTGGGCGGTCCTGTACCTGTATCCTGGGGAGACACAATACGTCCGAGGCTTTGATTCCTCGGGCGTCCTCGCTACCGAGACTGCAAAGCAGGTCCGCCCGAAGGCGGGCGAGGTGCTCGACAGCCTGCGGATCACGATGCTCCCCTGTGCCCAAATTCACGGCCGACTCCTGGACGACAAGGGCTACCCCTTTGCCGGACGGACCGCTCTGTGCATGCTGGGCTTTGCCGACGGTGTGCGGACGAAGCAGGGCATCCGGACTGACTCGGAGGGCCGCTTCAAACTGGAAAGGCTCACCCCTGGATTCGTGACCCTGTCCCTGGAGGTGGATTCCATCCTGTTCAAGAACGTGACGAAAGAACCATTCGAACTCAAACCCGGCCAGGATCGCGATGCCGGCCCGATTACGCTGACGAATGGCCTGAACAAGAAACAGATCGTCCAAGACCGCAACTCGCACGGGATAGAGCACGCCCAGGAGGTCCGTGCGGCTGCACAGAGCCTGTTCGAGAAGATCAAGACCGCCGACTACGAACACTATCTCAAGCCCGGCGTGCACTGGAGCGAATTCCCCATCGTCGGATACTACCAGACCCATCACTGGTTCGATGTCCTTGTCCCGTGGATCTGCAACACGTTCAAGCAGAACCCGATTATGAGCGTGGAGCTTGGCCAGGTGTTCCTGAACCCGGATGAAGTCAACGGCAAGAAGAATCTCCCGACTGTCCCGTACGAGCTTACACTGAAGGACGGGCGCAAGCTGAAGGGCAACCTACCCTTTGAATACACCTTCGACGACGACAAGCCGCACTGGCACGGCCTCTGCGGCATCGACTGGCACCTGACCGAGACGGACAAGTAATAAGCAACCCGGATCTCGTACGGATTCGGGAAGACTCGGGTGTTGTGATTGTCATCCTGAACGGAGCGTAGCGAAGTAAAGGACCTGGCCTGGAACCGGGAAGAACCTCCCGATCTCTGCCCATTACCGTGGTTTGGTCTGTTCCTGTCGCAAGGATCGCGATGCACAGCCAGACCGGTTTGGACGCCGCACGTTCGACCATGGCGCCTCCCTTCATTCTCACTGTGTCACCATCTTACCAGAATCGACGAGCCCGATTCAAGTGGAATCGAGCTGAGACCGAGATGGTGTTTCTCGTTCGCAATGACGCGGTGCGATAGGCAAACAAAATCTGCGATCCGGGCGTTTTTATGGTTGATATTGTATGATAGGTATAACATACTATGCGAAACAATATATAGTTCGATGGTGAAAGCCAGGAGGTCGATATGAGATTCGAGAGTCAGTTGCTCAAGGGGGTGGCCCCGGTGGTGGTGTTGCAGATCCTCTCGCGCGGGCCGATGTACGGTTACGAGCTCGGCCAGGCGATCGAGCAGAGAAGCGGTGATATTCTCACGCTCGGCAAAGGCACGTTGTACCCTTTGCTGTACAACCTGGAAGCCAAGAAGCTCGTCCATGCCAAGTGGGAGACGACCGATTCCGGTCGGAACCGACGTTACTACTCGATCACGGGCAAAGGCGAGCAGGAACTCGCCAGCCAGAAGGCCCAGCTCCAGGGCTTGGCCAAAGGTCTGGACCTGCTCTTCGGCGGGGCGCTGAAAGCGGCCTTGTGAACCCACACATTATCCGGAGGTCTGTGCCATGCGAGATCGGCCCAACGAAAGCCATGACAGTGGATTGCCTGCCTGTGCAATGGAGTTCATCGGCCAGGTGACGGGGAAGACAAGCTGGCGGCGCAACGTCCGCGAGGACGTGCAAGCGGAACTGGCCGCGCACTTCGAAGATCATTTGCGAGACTGCAGGAGCCCCCAGGAGCGAGAGCAGAAGGCTCGCCGGTTGATCGAGGAGTTCGGCGACCCCACGCTGCTCGCCGTGCTCTGCCGACGAGCGAAGAAACGGTGCCGACCGCTGTGGTGGAAGGTCCTTGTCCGCACGGCACAGACTCTCGGCGTGTTTGCACTCTATTGCGTTCTGTGTTCCTTGCCTCTGTTTCTCGGGAAGCCGACCGTGAGAGTGAACTACGCCGAGTGGCTCAGCGAGCGGTGGCGACCCTCCCAAAAGGGCGCCGAGAACGCGAAACAGTACTACGACCAGGCGGCCACGCTCTATGTCCAGCCCCCTGCGGAGCTGGCGGCTCGACGCAAATCGTCGGGATGGACGATCCGCAACTGCAGCGAAGCGGACTTGCAGTTGCTGGGCGACTGGCTGACGCGGAACGAACCTGCATTCGATCAGTTCCGCCGGGGCGCCTGCGTCACTTACTACTGGCCGATATACGATGTCGGCGCATCAGACCGGCGTGATGTCCCCTTCATGTGGATAGAGGCGAACGTCGTTCCACTGGTGTCGGTCGGCCCATATAAACCTGTGGCGACGGGCCTCGCAGACCGGGCCATCTACCGAGCGCGACTTGGCGCCGTCGGCGAGGCACTCGACGACTGTCTTGCGATTCTTCGCTGTGGACGGCATGTGGAGGGAAAGGGCCTGTCCATCGAGCAACTCGTGGGTATTGATGTCGAGGCCCTTGGCTATGGCACCCTGTTCGAGGTTCTGCACGTGTCGCAGGCTCCCGCTGACGTGCTGGCGCGGGTGCAGAGCGAGATGGCGGACGCCTTCGACGAGGACCGACGTGTGTTCGACGTCGACGGCGCGAAGGTCTTCTGGTACGACAACATCCAGCGGACCTTCACCGACGACGGCCAGGGCGATGGTCGCGCCCTGCGGCGTGGCCTGCCTTTTGCCTCGGGTGGTCTCAAGGGCGCTCTGACGCGCACGCTGTGGTTCGATTACCCGAGTCGCCGTGACGCGATCGTGGAGGTCGACGCGTACTTCGCGCAACTCCAGCAGTTGATGTGCATGCGGCCCAGCAGAGAGGACTTGTCTCTCGGAGGGACGGAGAAATCGCGTGCGTCGAAGATGAACTGGCTGCTCGCTGCTTCCGCGCCGGTCGACGAGGGATTGGTGCGCCTGGTCTGGCGAACGAAGACCTACGGAGTTGGCGCAGTCACAACGGTGGCTGTCCTGCGCTACAGAGCGGAGAAAGGCACGTACCCCGACCGGCTCGATGACCTCGTGCAGGCGGGTTTCCTGGCGAGCGTGCCCGACGACCCGTTCGGCAAAGGTCCGCTCACATACAACAAGACGACCCAGGGATTCACGCTCTATAGCTGGGGCAAGAACCGTGTTGACGACGGCGGCCGCCGGGGCGCCGGCCGGGAGGGCACGCGTCTCGTGTGGGCCGACAACGGCGACACAGTCTTCTGGCCGGTTTCTGTGGACTGAGGGCCCGTTGAGTCATCGGCCGGAGTTCCATGCATCGGGCCGGCTGTGAGCCTATTCCGTTCCGGGCGCCTTGGGGTATTGTACGCTGTATCTCTTGCGATACTCCGAGGGGGTCAGGCCGGTATACTGGCGAAAGTACCGGGAGATATTCCGGATCTCGTCGTACTGAAACAACCTCGCGATCTCTTTGACCGGCAGGTTCGTATTGATGAGCATGTGAGCCATCTGATCGACGCGAGTGCGTTTGATTTCATCATGGACCGAGTGCCCGAGAACGCGGTGGAAACGCTGTTGCAGGGCCCGGCGGGACAATCCCACGCTCTCGGCGACATCGTTGACCTGGATGATCTCTCTGGAGTGTTCGCGGATGAACAGCAGGGCGGCAGCGAGTTCGCGGTCCTCCATGGCCAGGACACTCGTGGATTCACGCTCCACGACGGAAAGCGGGGAGATGATGATTTGTCCCTGCGCTCCGCGGACTTGCTGTCCCGCCATGAGCTGTCCCAGCAGCGAAGCGGCACTGTATCCGGCCGCCTCGGTGCTCAGACTGATGCTGGAGAGCTTGGGATACGTCGTTTCGCAGATGAACTCGTCGTTGTCCACGCCCAGGATCGCGATGTCACCCGGCACGTTCAAACCGGCGGTCTCGCAGGCGACCAGGACCTGTCTGCCCCGATCGTCGTTGCAAGCGAGAAGGGCCGTCGGTTTGGGCAGTGACCGCAGCCAGTTGACCAGAAAGGGACGGTCGTTCTCCTCGGCCCAGGGCTTCTTGTTCGTGGGCTGCCTGTACACAGAGACTTCGCCGCCGGCCGCCGTGACTTGTTGACAGAAGCTCTCACTCCGCTGCCTGGACCAGTACATCTCGTCGAATCCGCAGTAAGCGAAGTGACGAAAGCCGTGACTGAGGAAGTAGTCTCCGGCCATCCGGCCGATGGCCTTGCCGTCCGTGAGCACCACATGGGGGACCGCCATGGGTCTCGCTATCTTCACGCTGCTGACGACCATGGGAATCCCTTGCTGGGCGATGTGCTCGATGATCCCGACGTCCGCCATGTGTGCGATGACACCGTCGGGGTTCAGTTTTCCAATCCACTGTATGGTTTGCGGCTTGCGAGTGTGGTAGAACTCGGGCTCCGTGTGAAATCGCCAGGAGCCGTGGACGCGCGCATACTGCATGACGCCCCGGAACAGCGCTCTTCCAAACGCTCTCGATTTCTCCAGCAACAGAACAACATCGTAGGGTCTGGACATGAGGTGAACCCCCGCAGTCTACTATGGTGTGCCATGTAGATCAGCAGAATCTCGAAGAAAAGCCGAGGACTTTGCATAGGCTGAACCGATCGCCCGTCATCAATGCAGCTTGGCGCATGGCGCGACTCCGACGCCGCTGTCCTCGCGACCCATAGGACAGGATGTACGGTGATATGGCAGACATCCTATTCATACGTGCTTGCAGAATGCCGGAAACATGCCGGCGGGTTGTCGGAAGGTCGGCGTGCTTTTCTCGATACCCCATCCACATCATGAACTGACGAGAAATACAGGTCCATGCACTACTATACTCTAACATGGCCGTCCTGTTCTTGTCAAAGCGTTGCCCAAAAAGAAGATGTTTTTGCGCACAAGGATGTTTTGCGGAAGCACCATGAGCCGATATAAAAGAACATTGGCTGTGTGCCGAACCCATGCGGTTTGCTCATGCAAGAATCCGCGGATGGCCTGCTTCAGGTACGATAGTCGTGTTTTGCCTGCAGCGGCATGTCTGTGTCGAGGGGGAACGCTGCGACTGTGTTTCGGACTGTGGTGATGGCGTGTTTTGTGTATGAAAGGCGGAAGTGTATGTGTCAGAAAAGAGTAATCCCTGTTCTTGGCCTGTTGATGTGCGCCATGGGCTGCCTGATCGCCTCCGGCCCCGTTCTTGGAGCCAACATCATTTTTGTGGATGAAGCGGCCGCATTGGGTTTCGAGGGGTGGCCCGAACTGTTGGAGGGGGCCGGCCACACCGTCACTCGGATGTCCTACCTCATCGCACTTGACGATGCCACGATCCAGACGCTGAATGCGGCGGATTTGGTCATCTTCAGTCGCGATGCAAGTAGCGGCAACTACGCCGCGACGGGCGAGGCCGCACAGTGGAACGGTCTGACCGTCCCGCTGCTCATGGCCAACTCGTATATGGTCCGCAGCTCGCGGTGGCAGTGGTTGAACACCACGACCTGCCCGGAAGTCGGTGCAGGGGCCGGCATGGTCATTGTGGGAGACCACCCCATATTCAACGGCGTGGGCTCCGTGGGCGATCAGATCCCCATGGTGACCAATACGACGGCACTGACTGGCGCCACCGACGCGGGCAACGGCGAGGCCCTTGCCACCGACACGAGCGGGCGGCTGTGGATCGCCCTTTGGGAGAACACAGATACCCCGTTTTACAGTGGCGCCACCCAGAAGCCCGCGGCGATGAGAATGTGGTTCGGGGCGGGCTACGGGTCCGCCACCTACGGTGAAACGACCGGGTCCATGAACCTCACTGAACAAGGGCAGGCGATCTTCCTCAACGCCGTGGCATACCTCACCGGCGCCCTGCATCGAGTCAAAGCCTATGCGTTGCAGCCGGCGGATGGTGTTGTCCTGGAGGATACGTCGGCGACCTTGTCGTGGAAGAGCGGCCATTACGCTGCAAGCCACGCCGTCTACATAGGGACCGACTTCAATGACGTCAACGACCGCAGCGTGGAGCCCTGGATCACGACGGACCTGACGGTGTCCCTGGGGACGCCGGGCGGCTTGTATCCGGAGGGGCTTATTCCCGGCCAGACCTACTACTGGTGCGTCGATGAGATCAGTGAGGGCAATCCGGACAGCCCGTGGAAGGGTTCGGTTCGGAGCTTCTCGCTCATTCCGCGCGTTGCCTGGGATCCGTCTCCCGCCGACGGGGCTGTGAACGTTCCTCGCGACCAGGACCTGTCCTGGCAGGGCGGGATGAAGGCGCTGCTGTACAGGGTCTTTATCAGCCAAGATTTCGACGAGGTCAATGCACCCGTCGTCGTCGACACTCTGTTCAAAGAGACCAGCTACGATCCGGGCACTCTCGATCCGTCCACGACCTACTACTGGCGCGTCGAAGAGTTCAAGGACACGGGCGAAACAGTGCGTGGCGACATCTGGACCTTCACGACCATGCCCGACGTTCCCATCGCGGACGATCCGAATCTGATGCTGTGGCTCCCGTTTGGCGAAGGCATGGGGACCTTCGCAGTGGATTGGTCGGGCCACAACCATTACGGCACGGTGAACGGCCACGCGCAATGGATCGACGGCGGTCTGTCGTTTGACGGGCAGGACGATTTCGTATCCGCTGTGCTGAATGCCTCGGAAACAGAATACGCGGTTGCCCTGTGGTTCAAGACGACCGATCCGGACTGCGGGATCTACGGTGTGATATGCCAGGACCTGGCGCCGGACGGATATGCCGACCGCTCGGTCTATTTGACCGGCCGTGAGCTTGCAGCGAAGGTCTACACTGCCACCGGCACGCTGGAGCTCAAGACGGGAGGTCTGAACCTGGCGGACGGTTGCTGGCACCACGTGGTCCACACGTTTGGCGCGAGCCTCGAAGGGGAGAAGTTGTACGCCGACGGGATCGAGCAGGCAAGCGGCACCGTCGCAGCCTCCGCCTTCGACTGGGACGAGCGAGTGAACATCGGGTGGTCGAAGCACGGCAGCAACCCGTACCTCACCGGCGCGATGGCCGACGTGCGGATCTATAACAAGACCCTGAGTGCCGAAGAGGTCGAGAGAGTGATGCGCGGCGATCTGCTGCAAGCCTGGAGTCCACAGCCGCTGTCCGGCGCGAGCCTGGACATCCGGAACGTGGGCGTCATCGAATGGGCGGCCGGGGATACCGCGGCCAAGCACGATGTGTACTTCGGTCAGGACCGCGACGCCGTGAAAGCCGCTGATGCGACTTCCCCGCTCTACAAGGGGCGCAAGAGCGCCGTGAGCCTCTCGCTGGACGGCCTGGTCGAATTCGGCGGAGGCGCCTACTTCTGGCGGATCGACGAGGTCGAGGCGGACGGGACCACGATCCATCAGGGGAGGGTCTGGGACCTCACCGTACTCGACTACCTCATCGTGGATGACTTCGAAGGTTACACCGACTATGAGGGCAGCCTGATCTATGAAGCCTGGCTCGATGGCCTTGGGAGCGGCAGCAGCGGCTCCGTGGTCGGCAACATGGAGCCTCCGTATGCGGAACTGGACATCGTCAACAGCGGCAGCACGCAGGCGATGCCGTTCGACTACAACAACGTGAAGTCTCCGCATTACAGTGAGGCCGAGCTTGGCTTCTCCTCCGCGCAGGATTGGACCGACTATGGCGTCGCCAATCTCGTGCTGTTCGTGTGCGGGAGTCTCCCCGCCGACGGCTTGTACGTGAAGGTGCAGGATAGCTCCGGCAAATCGGCGATGGTAACCTATCCCGCCCCGACGACCCTGGTCTCGACGGCCTACACCGAGTGGTCGATCCCGTTGAGCAGCTTCAACGGCGTGAGCTTGCGGAAGGTCGAGAAGCTGTGCGTCGGCGTGGGGAATCCCACGACCCCGACGGCCGGCGGCAGCGGGCGGGTCTACTTCGATGACATCCGCTTGACTATCCCCTGACGCAGGGATGAAATGTGCAGGCAGCTCCGGCCCGTCGCCCGCCGGAGCTGCCGTTACTCTGATAGCTCTCGTGTGCCGCCGCACACGGGATGCGCGGCGGCTCTTATACGTTCTTTCGAACTGCTGGAGAGTTTGATATGAGCAGGCGTAATGCATTCACCCTGATTGAACTGCTGGTCGTCATCGCGGTCATCGCGATTCTAATGGCGATTCTGATGCCCGCGCTGAATCGGGCCAGGGAACAAGGTCAACGTGCGGTCTGTTTGAGCGGTATTAAGCAGCTTCAGTTGGCGTGGATTCTGTACGCGGACGACACCGACGACAAGCTGGTCAGCAGCGAGGCCGGCGGCAATTACGAGAGCCAGTTTGGCCCGGCCTGGGTGGGTTGCACCTGGGGTGACTACCACACGGAAGGCGGCGTGCAAATGGCGGAAGATGACCAACGCAAAGCCATCCAGTCCGGGGCACTGTATCCTTACGCGGAGAGCCTTGACTTGTACAAGTGCCCCAGCGGATACCGTGGCGAACTGCTGACATACGGCATGATGATATCCAGCAACGGGCGGTCCGTCGACGGCAGCCCGCAGTTCAAGAGGAGACTGAAGATTCCCCAGCCGTCGCAGAGACTCATCTTCATCGATGAAGGTGTGGCGAGCTCCGATGCGTATGCGACGAAGTACATGACGCCTGCCTGGTGGGATCAGCCGTCCACGCGGCATGGGGACGGAACCAACTTTGCCTTTGCGGATGGCCACTCCGAGTATCACAAGTGGGCGGGATCGGAGACAATCCATAAGGGACGCGACAACGTTCACCGCCATCCGGGAATCTGGGCTCCGACGACGGAAGAAGGCGTGGCGGATCTCCAGTGGGTACAATGCGGAATATGGGGCAAACTGAGGTATACCCGCACACCATGACGGAACTGAGATGCTGTAGAATGGGGGAATCGCGGGGTCGAGCGGATCTCGAGAAGTGAATTGTCCAGGGACCAATAGAGTGGGCCGGCAGGGATACTCTCGATGCCGGCACAGGGAAGCGTACGTTTTCTTAAGGAGTTGAGCATGTCTTCATCAAGGTGCCCGTTACACTGCAGTCATTCCCATGGTCTGGACCGACGGATGTTCCTGCGTGGTTCGGCCGGTATTGTGGCCGGATCGATTCTCGCGTCCGGCCTGAGCGCGTTCGCTGCCGCGAACGGTCCGGCAGGTGCCATAAAGCCTGCCGGTCCCGCGTCTTCGTACACACCGAAAGTCAAAGCGGCCTTCGTTCGCAGGAAAGGGGAATACGGAATCGCCTGGCCTGGCGCTGTCTATGACGGTGCCGCAGCCAAGGTGAAGTACACCGAGGGTCTTGCCAAAACAGCGAAAGAATACGGCGTTTCGCTGGACATCCGTGATGTGCCGTTCTACAGCGCCGACGAAACGAAAGCCTGGATCAAGCAGAGTCAGGCAGAGCAGGTCGATGGCCTTTTCCTGGTCACGTTGGATCGGCAGCAGCACGCGTGGCCGTCCGCCGAGCTCGTCGCCAAGAGCGGCATTCGGTCGATCATCTACTCGCCGTTGGGCACTTCCTTCACGACCAATACGGCCGGATTGGCGAACGCCAAAGGGTGTGTTGTGTATTCCACGGACGATTTCTCGCAGGCGCAATTCGGCCTGAAGATGCTCTATGCGGCCGCCAAGATGCGTCGGACGCGATGCATCGTCATCCGGGGCGACAAGCAATACGACAGCGTGCTTGGGGATACCGGCATCGCGTTGCGGCATATCCCCGCTCCGTCTTTCATTGAGGAGTACCGCAAGACGCCGGACAGCGAGGCCATCCTGGCGATGGCGGATGAGTACATGGGTCGAGCCCGAAAACGGATCGACGCCACCCGCCAGGACGTTATCAACGGACTCAAGAGCTACTACGTCGCCAGCCGGATTCTCGAACGCGAAGGCGGCGACGCGATCACGATGGACTGCCTCGGCGCTCTCGGCAAGATCGATGTGAGCCTGCCCTGTATCGCGTGGTCGCGCATGAACGACGACCGCATCCCGGCTGCCTGCGAAGCGGACACCGGCGCGGTCGCGTCGCTCGTGATGACGCACTACTTGTTCGACCGGCCCGGCTTCCAGCAGGACCCGGTGGCGGACACCGCGGACGACACGGTCATCGGCGCCCACTGCTCGTGTCCGACCCGCCTGAACGGGTACGACCAGCCGGCGGAACCGTTCGATATCAAGCACCATCACGGCAATCGGGACGCGGTGCCCAGGACCCTCTGGCGCAAAGGGCAGCGAGTCACCAGCATCGATCTGCTGCCGGGCAATGCGCAGAACCCGTCCACGGTCCTTGTCTCGGCGGGCGCAGTGGTCGAGAACAAAGAGGTTCCGCCCAGCGGTGGGTGTGTCGTCTCGGTGAAAGTGAAGTTCGACGGGACTCAGGAGGTCCTGAGTTTCCCGGGCTTCCACCAGATCTTCTTCTACGGCGACTACAAGGAACGAGTCCGCGACTTCTGCCAACTCTGCGGGTTCAAGGCCCAGGTGGTATAGGCGGACCGCTCGGCAAGTCCCCGCAGTCCTGATCGAAGCGCAGCAGCGCTTCAGGTGAGTTCACAAGGGAAAGGGTGCATCGGCTCCCTTTCCCCTTTTTTGCACGTGCACGCGGTTCTCACATAACGGTAGCCGCCCGGCCGATGCCCATGGTACAATACGTCCATGGATGTGTCTGGCGTCCGCCGCGGTTCGAAGCATTGCTTTGGAATGGAGGTATCGTCTCGGTGGAAGTGAAGGTCAACGGCAGCCAAGACTGAAGGAGGAGCGGATATGGACATGTTGTGCCATTCTGTGAAGATCTCTGTCGTGCTGCTCTGGGTCGGGACCTGTGGGACGCTTGGCCAGGAAGTGGGCTTCACCGCGATCCGAGCCGGCGTGGACTTCTCCAAGCATGTCCGTGATTGGGATGGCTTCGGCGTCAACTATGTCGAGGTGGCCCAGTCCGTCGACTACACACAAGACCCGCAGGAGTACGGCGGCCTGAGTCTGCTGACCGAAGAAGAGCGTCAGCAGATCATCGACATGGTCTTTGGCGACGACGGTCTCAAGCCGGGACTGGTCAAGATGTTCCTTGATCCACACCACCAGCGTGAGCCCGGCGGCCCGTTCGATCACGAGAGCACGACGCGATGGATGCGCCGCTTCGTTCGGGAAGGTCTCAAGCGGACCCGCACGCGAGGCGACGATCTGACGATCATCACGACGCTCTATGGCCCGCCCCCGTGGGCGACAAAGCAGAAGCTCATGCGAGGTCGGGATCTGGACCCGGATCGCAAGTACGACTTGGCGCGGTACATGGTCGATTGGGTGCGGTACCTTCGCGAGGAAGAAGGGTTCCCGGTCCGGTACCTCTCGCTGCACAACGAGGGCGAGGACTGGTCCCGCTGGCCTGCAGACGGCGCCGGCGGCAACATCGGCACGGGACATGACTACAATCTGTTCTGGCCGCCCGAACAGGTGGTGGATTTCATCAGGGTTCTGAGACCGATGCTCGATGCCGCGGGCCTTCAGAACGTCGGCGTCGCGCCGGGAGAGTGCACGAACTGGTACCGCTTCAGCGCCTGGGGATATGCGGATGCGATCGCCGATGACTCCGGCGCCCTGGCGAATCTGGGTCTGATCACGTCACACGGATTCTACGAGGGCACGTACGGCCGTTGGTTCGGCGAGCACCGCAGTGCCGGGACGGACATCCTCCGCGCGAAGCGGCCTGAACTGCACGCCTGGGTGACCTCAACGAGCTGGAGCAAGATGGATTGTGCAAACGTCAAGGAGATGCACGGCAACATCTACACTGCCAAAGTCAACGGGATCATCCCCTGGGCCTGCATGCAGCGCCCGGCCCAATGGGTCGGCGGCGACCCGAATCCCGGCACCGCGTTTCGTGTGTCAGAGGATGGCTCGTATGAGGTCCAGCGGGGTTACTACTACTACAGGCAGCTCACGCGGGCCGGGCAGCCGGGCATGGCTGTGGCAAGGACGTTTGCCATGGATTCCGAGATCGCGGTGATCGGATTCGCCCGCAACGGCACGAAGCACCCGGATGCTTTTGTCGTCGTCAACATCGGCAGCGACAAGAAAGTGGCTGTGAGGGTGCGCGGGGTCGGCTCCGACTCATTTGGGGTTTTCCGCACGACCGATGAGAAGGACCGATACGAACTGGTCGGCCGGGCGATGCTGGAGAACGACACGATCCTATACGACGCGCCGGCGCATTCCGCAACGACGTTCTTTGCACAGTGAAACTCCAACGCAAGCTCTCCCAGCCTGCACACACATCTCGCCATTTTCAGGAGTCCGTGTCAGGGGCTCTTCAGGTCTTCTGCGTCG
>JAXDBU010000190.1:0-34389 GCA_034678485.1 Sedimentisphaerales bacterium
CGCCGACGAAGGCTGGCAGGTTGATTTCTTCATGACCTGCTTCCACAACCTGACGAGATCGCAGGAGGAACTGGCCAAGATGCCGTCCGCCGATGCGATGCCGAAGGGCCACGGATTCTACGCTTCCGATCCCGTGGCGATGACCGACGTGGTCCGGCAGGTCACGCAGCCGTGCTTAGGCTTCAAGATCCTCGCGGCCGGCCGCAAGTGCGATACGCCCCAGGCGGTGCAGTCGGCGTTCCAGTTCGCCTTCGAGCGACTCAAACCCATCGATGCCGTGATCGTAGGCATGTACCCGCGTCACCGCGACCAAATCACCGAAAACGCCGCCCTCGCAAGACAGTTCGGCGCAGCGAAGAACACATGACCAAGTCCGCAGTCCCGCCGAATCGCACCCGCTCCCCGAGACTCTGCGTTCCAACGGAATTGACAACGACGCACTTGTATGCTATCATTACGATAGCGTCTGAATGGAGAACGAATCATGGCTCAGATACTGATACGTGATCTTGATAACCAGACCGTCCGACGATTGAAGGATCGCGCCCGGCGGCATGGCCGCAGCCTGCAAGGCGAGGCCAGACTGATTCTCACCCATGCGGCAGGCATCAGCTTCGACGACGCAAGGAAGCTCGTTCGTCGGTGGCACAAGCAGCTTGCCGGCCGGGAACTGCCCGACAGCACACAACTCATCCGCGAGGATCGACAGCGATGAAGCCACTGGTGGTGGACGCCAGCGTCGCGGCAAAATGGTTCCTGCCGGAACCAGATGCGGCGGCCGCCTTGCGATTGCTGAGCGGCCGGCGTCGCCTGGCTGCTCCCGATCTGATCCGCTCGGAGATCGGCAACCTCGCCTGGAAGCTTCACACCCGCGGCACGCTCGACGCGAACGAAGCGTCGGATATGACCGAGCACTTCCTGTCTATGCCTCTGGAGATCCACGACAGCACGCGCCTGCTGGCTCCCGCCCTGCAAATTGCCATCGCCACTCGTCGCACAGTCTACGACAGTCTGTATCTGGCTCTGGCCATGGAGTTGGGAGGGACTGTGGTGACCGCAGATGAGCGATGGGTAAACTCCCTCCGGAGCACCCCCTTTTCTCGCTTCGTGCGACTGCTGGGCAAGCACTGATCTTGGCGTTCCTCACCGCCCCCCCGAAGCAGCCACAACGACGGAGTCCGCGGTATAGATGTATTCGCAAATTGCAGCTTCAATCGCATCGTCACCTTTGTTAGAATGCGGCTGTTTGACGCAGCGAAGCCTGAACAACGGTACGGTTTGATTGAGATACGCACATGAGAAAGCCTTTCTCGCAGTCCTTGTCTGTTGTCTCGGTGTCCCTGCTGTGCGTCCAAGCGTACTCGGCAGTCCCCCAGACCGGGGATCAACAACACAGGACCTCGACACCACTTTTGTTTTCCCAAGTACAGTTCCAGGGCGAGTTGGGCGTTCGGTACTGGGCAGCCACATGCAACCTGCTCACTCGAACGGATCGTTACTCGCAGGACAGCTTCGCGGCCAGTGCCGCGGGACGACCCGGCGCGCTGTGGTGGGACTGGCCGGGCGATCAGATCGGCCGGTGGCTTTCCGTGCTCCACGTCGCACAAGGGTACGGCTGGACACCGGCTGCCTGGCACCGCCAAGCCATCGCCGACGTCGTGCTGCCCCTCCAGACGGAGGATGGCCGTTTCGGACCGCCCGGCGCGGTCGCGGCCGAGGATGTTCGACTCCTCTCTGGCAACGCGTTTGCCTTGCGGGGTCTGATGGACGCCTATGCGGACACGCGTGACACCCGCTTTCTCGATGCCGCGCGGAGACTGGGGCGGTATTTCGAGGCGACCGCTTCAACGTGGGAGACACGCCGAGACGGAAAGCTCCATGAGTTCTATGGGCACTGCCTCGATGGTCTGGTGGCTCTCTACGAGCAGGGAGGCGACCGCTGGGCACTGGCCCTTGCGGAACGGCTCGCTGAGCACGCCGGACGCACTCCCCACACACACCACAGCCTGTCCCTGTGCCGGGGTCTGATCGACTTGGCGCGCGTCACAGGCAAGACGGAGCCTCTTAAGACCGTCGAGGACTATCTCGCTTGGTGTCGGGAGCATCAGCACGTGACCGGCGCGCTGCCCGAGTCGCTGCCCGAGTCGCCGCAGGACGAAGGGTGCGGACTGGCCGACTGGATCGTGGTCAACCTCATGATGTATCAGGCGACCGGAGAGTATCGCTATGTGGACGACGCCGAGCACACGCTGGTCAACCATTTCTTCCTGAACCAGTTCCATACCGGCGGGTTCGGCCATCTCTCGCTCGGCCCGGAGATCGTGGGCGGCAAGGGCTGGCAGGGTTGGGACGGGCAATTCGGCAGCGAGAATCCCGGATGCTGCTCGCTCTGGGGCCAATGGGCGTTGGGCCAATTGGGCCGATTCGTCGTGACGCAGTCGGCAGACACGGTCTTCGTCAACCTCTATCCGGCCGCTACGATCGCGCTGGCCGACCGGGACGTGCGGCTGGAGATCTCCAGCAACTTCCCTCGCATGAGCCAGGTCCAGATCCGCGTTCTCAGCGAGAAGCCGCAGGCCTTCACACTGGCGCTGCGGGCGCCGGCCTGGGCGAAAGACGTGCGGGTTCGCTGTGACGGCGCCGCCGTGCAAGAACACCCCACAGATGGCTCGTTGCGTCTGGCCCGCACATGGCAGAGTCGGACGACGATCGACATCGCTTTCACAGGCGGACTGCGGATAGTCCCCTGGCCGACGGACAAACCGATGGGCGTCGCCCTGTTCGACGGCCCTCTGTGCCTCGGGCTCTCAGCCAAGACCGCCGACGTGAGTCTTCCCTGGGCGGTACTGGTTGACGCTTCCGGCCGACCGCACCTCGACGGCACAAGCAGGCCGGAATTGACGGAGCCCAACGGCCGAACCACCAACGCCCTGGAGCCGATCTGCGACCATTGGCTCGAACCTGACGTTAGAGATCCTATCCGCCGGCGCGTGCTGTTTCAGACCAAGGTGATCAAGTGACTTTGCTGTGATTTCTTGAGCGCGACTCTGTTGTGGAGGTTAGGCAGCATGTGTGGAAGGACCCCCGTGCCGAACCAATTCAGTCTGACTGTGCTCGCGTTCCTGCTATTGTGCGTTGTGGCAGGCCGGACGGGCTGGGCCGTGGACTCGATGCGGTTTTCTCGAACGGATTCCGGCTTCTCCCTATCGCTCGAGGGTCAGGAAGTCGTGCGGTTTGCCGCGCCCGAGTTGAAAGGGAACGGCCGCCCGCCGGTCGAGGTCGCCATCCTCGACGACGGTTGGCGACAGGTCCACATGAAATGGGACGTGTCTGAGGAGGTCGCGCAGGATGAGCTTTCCATCCGATTCGATCTGGCCTTCGAGCCTGATTTCTGGTGGGCGCCGCACCTGACCCCCGAGGAAGGCTGCGTCGTCGCTCAGCACGTCTTCCGTGCGCCGGCGATGATCGCCCAGCGCGGACCGCTGACGCTCGTCGTCGTGCCCGATCTCGACGTCGTGGGCCAGAGGCCGGAGAATCCCTGGTTCATGGACTATGACGCCACGAAGAAGCAAATGTGGCTCGGCATGGTCCGAACAGAAATCCCCCAGCACGTCCTGTTCAAGAAGGCGTCGGGGATGAAGCTCCCGCCGGGACAGGTGGTATTGAGCTTCTTCGTGACCGCCTATGACGATCGCGGCGATGTGAGGAACCCCTGGTCGAAGGTGACGGGCTTCCAGTGGAATCGCTGGGCCAGGCCGCTCTACGCGAAAGGCGAGCCGATCCCCGCGCCGCTGGAGAACTACGTGCGCCACACCTACGACTGGGCCTTCGACGGGTGGGGCAAGTTCGTCTGGCAGGAATTCGACCTCAATGGCGTACACGTCGGCGCGCCGCAGTTCATCGTCAACATCTCCCAGTCACCCAACTACCCCGGCCCCTGGTACCAGCGGGAGTCCCTGTCCATCTGGAACCAGGCGTGGTTCTCGTCGTTGCGGAGCGCATCGGGCCTCCGCCGCTTCGCCCGCGACACGCAGGATAAGGAACTGCTCCGCAAGGCGAACCTGACCAAGGAGCTGGCTCTCGCGGCGCCGATGAAAGACGGCGTCTTCCCCGCCGTGATCGGCTGCGAGAATACGACCGTCCAGATCGAGGGCAAGGACTACAGGCGGCCGCAAGGGTGGGATCAGGCCACCTGGAGCAACTCGAACCGCAGTCCTCGCGACCACGGGATCACCTCCCAGTGGTACCACGTCCTGGACGCCAGTTGGACCGCTCTGCTGATGCTCCGCTGGCACGAAGAGCTGGAGAAGGACGAGCGTCTGCTCGACTATGCCCGCACATACGGAGATCGCCTGCTGACGCTGCAGGACTCGCAGGGCTTCTTCCCCGGCTGGCTGCACCCTGAGACGCAGCAGCCCGGCGCCGTGATGAACCAGACGCCGGAGACCAGCATGAGCGTGACGTTCCTGCTGAAGCTGGCGGAACGGACCGGCAACGAGAAGTACCGACAGGCCGCAATTCGGGCGATGGACGCGGTCCTGGCAGACATCGTCCCTGCGGGTCGTTGGGAGGACTTCGAGACCTACTGGTCCTGTTGCGGCTGGGGACGCGACAAGTATCTCGGCGCGAAGGTCGAACGCAACGCCATGCACAAGCAGAACAGCCTCTCGTCGTTCTGGACCGCGGAGGCGCTGCTCGCGACCTACCGCGCGACCGGCCAAGCGCGCTATCTGCAGTGGGGCCGGCGCACGCTGGACGAGCTGTCCATGGGCCAGCAGGTGTGGCAGCCGCCGTTCATCTACGTCCCGGCCCTCGGCGGCTTCGGCGTGATGAATTGCGACGGGGAATGGAACGACTCGCGCGAGACCCTGTTCGCGGAGCTGTTCCTCGACTACTACCACGTGACCGGCAATCCGGACTACTTCGAGCGGGGCGTCGCGGCGTTGAAATCGGGCTTCATCATGATGTACTGTCCCGAGAATCCGGCGGTCCGCGCGATGTGGGAGAAGGTCTATCCCTGGTTCGGACCCGAAGACTACGGATTCACGATGGAGAACTACGGCCACGGCGGACGGACCAGCGCCGAAGGCGAGGGCATGGGGGTCTTCACCATCTACGATTGGGGCAACGGCGCCGCGGCGGAGGCCGCGATGCGGATCCTCGACCACTACGGACACGTCTACATCGACCGCACGCGGAACCGCGCGTTCGGAATCGATCGGGTGAAAGTCCAGCATACCGACACGGGCTGGAGACTGACCAACCAGACCGGGCGGCCGCGCGTGCTTCGCGTCGTTTTCGACGACGGCACAAGCCGGCAAGTGGAAATCGAGGATGAGACCGTCATCTCCAGACGGTAGCCTTGTCGCCTCCCTGCATTCAGAAAGGAACCGCGAGTATGTTGAGTGAGTCGTCGATGGGAAGGTCCGCGATGGGAGGGATCGGTTTGAAGCTGCTGGCATTTCTTATCCTCCCCGCGGGTCTCCTCGATACCACTTTCTCGGCTGAGAATCGGGAGACCGACCCTGCGGTGCTTGCGAAGCTGGAGAAGTTCCAGGATCTCAAGTTTGGGCTCTTCATCCACTGGGGCCCGTGCAGTCAGTGGGGCGCCCGGATCGCTTGGCCGCTCAGCGAGTCCGCAACGTGGGCCAGGCAGGACGATCTGCCCGCGTGGGTCGAACGGGGCAAGAACTACGAGAGATTCGCGCGGGACTACGTCAACCTGAATCGCACGTTCGATCCCAGGGACTTCGACCCCCGGGAGTGGGCCCGGGCCGCGGGTGACGCAGGGATGAAGTACATCGTCTTCGTCACGAAATGTCACGACGGCTTCAGCATGTTCCGCACGGAGCGTTCCGACTACTGCATCACTGATCCATCGTGTCCGTTCCACACAAATCCGCACGCCAACATCACCCAGTGCGTGATGGACGCCTTCCGCGAGAGGGGATTCTTCACCGGGCTGTATTTCTCCATGCCCGACTGGCACCACCCGGACTATGAGGACCCGACCCTGCCGCGAGTGCAGGGTTTTAGGCCAAACTACGACATCGAGCAGAATCCCGCCAAGTGGCAACAATACATTGACTTCATGCACAGCCAGGTCGAGGAATTGATGACGGGTTTCGGTTCGATCGACGTTCTTTGGCTCGATGGCGGCGCAGGCGAAGGCTGGGACATGCCCAAGCTGGTCTCGATGGCTCGCAGCCACCAGCCGGGGATGCTCGTTGTCCATCGAGGGGCAGGCGGCCGCTATGAGAACTACCGCACGCCGGAACAGGCGTTCCCCGACAAGGCGCTGCCGTATCCCTGGGAGACCTGCCTGACGATGGGCGACTTCTGGGCGTACAATCCCAAGGACTACTACAAGCCGGCGAGGGAACTGATCCACATCCTGGTGGAGATCGTCTGCAAAGGTGGCAACCTCCTGCTGGACATCGGTCCCGACGCCGACGGCAAGCTGCCGGCGGAGGCGATGGAACGTCTCCACGAGATCGGCGAGTGGATGAAGTACAACAGCGAAGCTATCTACGGGACACGCCCCGTGGCGCCCTATCGAGAGGGCCAGGTCTGCTTCACCCGCAAGGACGACGCGGTGTACCTCATCCACCTGGCCCAGAATGCCCAGGTGAGACCGCCCCGTCGGATTTCCGTATCGAGCATTCAGCCCGCTCCAGGAGCTGAGGTGACATTGGTCGGCAAGAACATCCCGCTCGAATGGCAGAACACCGGCAACGGCGTGGTCATCAGCATCCCAGACAAGATCTCGCACACGCTTCGGGGCGACGATCCCTATTGCCGGCACGCCTGGGCAGTCAAGATCAGCAAGGCCATCGTGCAATCCGACGCCAAGATGCCGCCTGGCTCCTGATGTGACAACCTCAGATAAGAGGACAGTGCAAGATGATCACGAGACGAACACGCGTTGCCGGTCTGGTCCTGATGATGTGCGCCTTCCTCGGAACAGTCGAGCATCGAGCGGCTGGGGACGATCTGGCCGCGGGGTTCGCCGCACCACCCCGCTCGGCCTGGCCCTGGACCTACTGGTTCGTCATGGACGGCAACCTCAACCGCGAGGGAATCACCGCTGATTTCGAGGCCATGAAGCGCGTCGGGATCGGAGGTGTGCTGTTCATGGAGGTGGACGTCGGCATCCCCAAAGGACCGGTGAAATTCATGAGCCCGCAGTGGCGGGAGCTGTTCCAGCACACCAACCAGGAGGCCGCGCGGCTCGGCCTGGTGATGACGATGCCTGCCAGTCCCGGCTGGACCGGCAGCGGCGGGCCGTGGGTCAAGCCGGAGCAGTCGATGCAGAGGCTCGTGTGGAGCGAGACGGATATCACGGGACCGCAGCGGTTTGACGAGATGCTGTCGCAGCCGGAGACGGTGGCGGGGTTCTACCGCGACGTGGCGGTGCTGGCCTTTCCGACGCCGGCGAAGCCCTTTCAGATTGAGGATATTCAGGAGAAAGCGATCCAGAAGCGAGGCTGGTATTCCTCGCAACCGGGAGTGAAGGCGCTGATTCCGCCGGCTGAGAAGTATCCCGAACTCTCGCCCGAACAAGTGATTCCGATGGATCGCATCGTTGATCTGACCGGCCGGATGGAGGGGAACGGCCGGCTGGTTTGGGAGGCGCCTCCAGGTCGCTGGAAGGTGCTGCGTTTCGGTCACACCAGCACGGGAGCCACCACGCGTCCGGCTCCGGAGCCGGGCTTGGGATTGGAGTGCGACAAATTCGACAAGGCGGCCCTGGAGGCACACTTCGACGATTTCCTCGGCACGCTGATGAGCGATATCGGACCGCTGACCGGCAAGTCGCTCGTCTCCCTGCACATCGACAGTTGGGAGATGGGCGTGCAGAACTGGACGGCCCGCTTCCGGGACGAATTCCGACAACGACGCGGCTATGATCTGCTGTCCTATCTGCCGGCGATGACCGGACGAGTTGTGAAGAGCCTGGACGTGTCGGAGCGGTTTCTCTGGGATCTGCGGCAGACGATCCTGGAGCTGATTGCCCAGAACCACGCAGGCCACCTGGCCGAGCTGGCCCATCGGCATGGGCTGGGATTGTCCATCGAGCCGTACGATCAGACGCCCTGCGACGACATGACGTACGGAGCCCGCGCGGATGTCCCAATGGGAGAGTTCTGGCGGGACACATTCAACACGTGGTTCAGTTGCACGGAGGCAAGCTCGATTGCCCACACCTACGGCAAGCGGATCGCACAGGCGGAAGCCTTCACCTCCGGCGACGGCGAGCGGTGGCTGGCGGACCCTGCTTCGCTGAAGGCGCTCGGCGACTGGGCCTTCTGCGAAGGGATCAACCGCTTCGTGTTCCACCGGTACGCCCATCAGCCGTGGCTCGACCGCTACCCCGGCATGACGATGGGCCCGTACGGTATTCACTACGAGCGAACGCAGACGTGGTGGGACATGTCACGAGCATGGATCGAATACCTGTCGCGGTGCCAGTTCATGCTGCAGCAGGGATTGTTCGTAGCGGACGTGTGCTTCCTCAAGCCGGAGGAATCGCCGCAAGTCTTTCGTCCGCCTGCTTCCGCAACGCACGGCAATCCCCCAAACCGGCTCGGCTACAGCTTCGACGGCTGCACGGCCGAAGCGCTGCTCGCGCGCATGTCGGTGAAGGACGGCCGGCTCGTTCTGCCCGATGGCATGAGCTATCGCGTCCTGGTCTTGCCGGAATTGCCGACCATGACGCCGACGCTGCTTGGCAAGATCAAGGAACTCGTATCGGCCGGCGCGACGGTCATTGGGCCCCGACCGTTGCGCTCTCCGAGTCTCAGCAGTTTCCCGAGGTGCGACGACGAAGTGCGCGATCTTGCAGAGGAGCTGTGGGCCGACTGCGACGGAGAAGCCGTCCGAGAGCACGCTTACGGCAAGGGTCGCATCTTCTGGCGGCGCGCCCACACCAAGGTCCCTCCCGAGCCGATGGACGAACCTCTGAAACAAGCCCGATGGATCTGGCACGATGAGGGCAACCCGGCACAGAGCGCGCCTATGGGCAAGCGTTTCTTTCGTCGCACATGGGCCCTGGAACGCGATCCAACCGTGGAATCCGCGCGTGTGTTCCTGACGGCCGACAATGCATTCGAACTGTGGATCAACGGTCGCCTCGTCGGCGCCGGCAACAATTTCCACCAGGTCTACGAATTCGACATCGGAGGATTGCTCAAACCGGGTGTAAACATCGTGGCCGTTGTGGCGGAGAATGGCGGCGACGCACCAAACCCGGCCGGCCTGATCGCGGAACTGGTCGTCAGATCCGCCGGTCGCCCGACGCTTAGGATATCGACGGACCGCACATGGCAGACAACGCCAACCGTCCAGCATTCGTGGGCCGACGATGGAGCAAGATCGGGCGCCTGGCGACCGGCAGTGGAGTTGGGTCCGCTGGGCATGGCCCCCTGGGGGGCGGTCGACAGGCCGGCTGCACAGCCGGAATTCTATTGTGACTTCGGCGAGATTACCGAGGTACTTGGGGCAATGAACGTGCCGCCGGATTTCGAGTCGGACGGACCGCTTCGCCACATTCATCGCCAGACAGATGAAACAGATATCTACTTCGTCGCCAACTACGAGGACGGCGTGGTCAAGGCGGACTGTGTCTTCCGTGTCTCCGACAAAAGGCCGCAGCTTTGGGATCCCCTGACCGGCGAGAGACGGGATCTGCCGGAGCTCGTCGCGAAGGACGGGCGCACCGTCGTTCCGATGCGTTTCGAGCCTGCACAATCTTTCTTCGTCGTTTTCCGCAGATCCGCGGTTGGGACAGAAGGTCGCGGCCGGAACTTCCCGACAACAGAAACGATGCTGGAACTGGCCGGTCCGTGGGAGGTCTCGTTCGACGCCAGATGGGGCGGCCCGGAGAAGATCGTTTTCCGGACTCTCGAAGACTGGAGCAAACGGCCCGAAGACGGCATCAAGCACTACTCCGGCTCCGCGACCTATCGCAGGACCTTCGACATGCCTGAGGCGCCGAGCGGCCGGCGTCTCTGTTTGGACTTGGGCAATGTAAAGAACCTCGCGCGGGTTCGACTGAACGACCGAGACCTCGGCGTGGTGTGGTGCGCACCATGGTGCGTGGATGTCACCGACGCGGTCAGAGCAAAGGACAACCAACTGGAGATCACCGTGGTGAACCTCTGGCCGAACCGCTTGATTGGCGATCAGTCTGTGCCCCAAGAGAAACGACGGACCTGGACCACGTGGAATCCGTTCAGGGCGGACACGCCGTTGCTGGAATCCGGCCTCCTGGGCCCGGTTGTGCTGGAGAGCATGCATCAAGGACAGTAGTACCATGCAAATGCCGAA
Organism: Sedimentisphaerales bacterium; assembly: GCA_034678485.1. GTDB lineage: Bacteria > Planctomycetota > Phycisphaerae > Sedimentisphaerales > Anaerobacaceae > PLanc-01. Next base: position 10,330 of record JAXDBU010000190.1, read on the forward strand.
TCCCGGTCCGCTCGGAGCCGGGCGAACCATCGATCAGCAGAGAGAGAAAGCTTCACACAATGTAAGGAGGTGTCCATGAGGACGCGCATCGCATGCTTGGCTATCGTAGTGCCGATGATAGTGGTTTCGACTTGGCCTGCCTCATCGGCAATGGGCGAGGACCGGATGGATTTGCCCCTCATCAAGAGGGACATCGAGACGGGTTTCAGCAATGGAGGGTGGGAGGCCGACCGCTACACGGACATGGACACGCTCGACGCACACAAGAGCATCGTCATAGCGGATTTGAGAGGCCCGGGCGTGATCCGGCATGTTCACACGACGCGTCATTACAAGCGTCCCATTTCGACGCGCGGCGTGGTGCTTCTAATCTACTTCGACGGCGCCGAGCAACCGGCGGTGCAATGCCCGCTGGGGGACTTCTTCGGCGATGGCTGCAACGGTAAGAGCGTGAGTTTCAGCACGCCTTTGATCGAGTGCGCTCCAGGCAGCTACAACGTCTACATCCCCATGCCCTTCAAAACGGCCGCCCAGGTCGTGCTGCGCAACGACACCGACATGGACCTGGACAACTACAGCTACGTGGAGTGGGAGCCTCTGGCACAGTGGAATCCCGATCTGGGCTATTTCCACGCGACGTACGAGCGCCGGGCCTTTCAACTGACGAACGATACGGATGTGACGTTCTTCCATGTCAGCGGGGCCGGGCACCTTCTCGGCCGCCAGTTCAGCGTGGTTACCGACGAACCCCTCTTCAAGAACTTCCACTTCGTGATGGAAGGCAACAATGAGGTGGATATCGACGGACAGGAACGAAGGCTTGACTACCTGGGCTCGGAGGATTCATTCACATTCAGTTGGGGATTTCAGAACACCTTTGCCGGTTGCCGCGCGGGCATGCCGTTGGTCAAAACGGGTGATTTGAACTTGCTGTCCATTTATCGTTTCCACGACCACATGCCCATCCGGTTCGCCAAGGAACTGACGTGGTCGATCAACTGGAAGCATGAATTCTGGAAGACCCCGCAGTGGTTGGAGCCTATCCGACAGCGCATGCGGGAAGGTGGCTGCTGGGTGGACTACGCGACCGTCTTCTACTGGTACCAGGACAGCCCGGCCGGGTTCGAACACTCGCCTATCGAACCACTCGACCAACGCACCACGGATCTGCTCCAATCCTCCAGAAAAGCGACGGAAACGGAGGCTCCGAAATGAGAACGGCCCCAAGGTCTCGACGTCCCGTGCCGGTCGGATGATGCACGCATCAGAGGATGGCAGCGGCGTCGGGATCGAAGGCAACATCCCGGTCCAGGGGGAACAGAGGCTTGCGGCGACGCGTGTAAGTCAGGCTTTCGATTCGCATGTCTCCGGCCCCCGGCGTCAGGAGCATGATGTAGCGAGGGGCGATCTTCGTCAGCGCGTCGTAGAGGTAGCCCTCCTTCACGACGACGATCTTGCGCGCCAACGGATCGATGCCGCAGGGCGCAAACTGGCTCGGGCTGGTGAACGCCATGGGACCGTCCGCCAAGATCGCTTCGACATCCCCAATCCGCACGACCGCCATGCGAGGACCCTCGATCAGACGCACGACCCAGGCCTCAGTCTTCACCGGAGGACCGAACCGCGTCTCGACTGTACAGCCGATGGAAAGAGAGACGCTCTGGCCCACGCCGGCCTGGAAGCAGCGATTCACCGCAGGCCCATCATTGATGCCGGCAACGACGACGCTCTTCACGTTTCTCTCGACCAGATGGCGAAGTACAATCGGGAGATCGCCCGGCGCGCCGGCGGTCACATTGTCTCCGCTGTCGGTCAGGAAAATGGTCGATTCCTTCGCCGCCAGTGCCCTCGTGACGCCTGCCTCCGGTTCCGCCGTCTCGCAGCCGAAACCGAATTGCCGGCGAGCGTCCCAAATCTTGCGGGCCAAATGCACCGCCGCAGCGCGAGCGGCTTGGCGCGAGCCGTCGGCGGTGATGATTACGGACATCCCTGTGTCGGGGGAATCCGTCCAGGCACAGCCGACGAAGAGTGTGGCCGCCAGGATCCTGGCATCATGGCCGGGGACGCCTTCTCGCTCGATCCGCCGGGCCTCCTCAACGAGGGATTTGAACGGCTCGGCCGTCGTCATTGTCTTCTCGCCCTGCAGGATCATCGGGATCGGCAGTACGTAGCTGACCGGGTGCACTCTGCCCGTGAGCGTGTCCAGGAGGATGCGTCCCGCCTGCTCGGCGACCTGGGCGCCGTCCGTATGGGGAGCCGTCTTGTGCCCGACGAGAATATCGCCGAACCGAGCCAGACGGGCCGGGATGTTGCCATGCAGATCGAACGTGCAGGCAATCGGGACTCTGGGACCAACGAGCGAGCGCACCTCGCCGACGAGAACCGTCTCGGCCGGACCGATTCCCTCGGCATACATCGCCCCGTGCAGTCGGAGACAGGCCGCATCGACGGGCATCGCGGCGCGCAGAGAGTCCAGGACCCGGTTCATCGCATCGCGACAGCATTTCTCCTCGATGGTCCCACCGCCGCGGGGGCGCGCGTGGATGCCCGGAAGGACGGTCAAGCCGGGGTCGTCCCAGACCACAGGAGGCGCGTGACCGACCTCGGCAAACCCGAATGACGCCGTCCTCACAGGATGGAACGTATTGGTCTCGTGCGAGAATCCGGCAACGAAAACGCGTCGTTTGTCCCCCGCGAGCACGATCCCGGACCCGGCGACGAAACCGGCCGCCAAGGCGCGCCGGAGAAACCCTCTGCGACTGCTCATGATTGACTCCTGTCGATCGGCACAGCCACGGAACCGTTGCGAACCGGGTCGGAGGGACGACTGCCGGATCACGTCGTTCCGGTGATCGATGATCCGCCCTCCCTTCTCATCTTCTTCTGGATCCGCTTTTCCTTCAGTGTCTTCTGTGGCTTCTTCTTCACATCTTTCTTCGTGTCGCGACTATGGGACATACACTGTCCTTTCCTGCATACCCATGATTCGACTGCACACACCTCGTATTCTATCACTCGTTTCCCCGGACGCCAGCTTTTATCTTCGTCGCGGAGCGAAGAGCCTGTCCCCGTTTCCCGGGTTGGAGGAATCCGGCAAAAGGCTCTGACTCGGCCTCCAAATGATCGGGGCCTGCACCCTACCGATGCAGGCCCCGAGATGACGAAATGACACAGCCCGACGTCCGGCCTCCACAATCGGAGGCACGCTTGGATAACCCGATCTATCTCCCTCCAGTCTGCCCAGAGACCGCGGGATCAGCGATCACCTGCGAGATAACGCAGCTCGCCTGCGGACAAAGCACGGTTGTAGATTCTGAAGTCGTCAATCAAACCGCTGAAGTAGGGGTCGACGTCGATGAACTGCGACCTACCGATCCAGTTCTGCGTCGTGCTGCCCAGGTCCTTGGGCAGCAAGGTGGTGGCCGCTGAGCCGACCAGAACCCCGTCGAGATACAGATTCAAGGTCATCGTCGTGCTGTCGATCACGACGGCCACATGATGCCAGCCCACGGTCATGGCGGACACGCCGTCCACGATCTGCTCGTCGACCGACGCGGTGCGGATAACGAACCGCACGACACCGGTGAGGTACTGATATGGGGTCAGGAACATGTACACGCTGGTGTCGCTACCGAAGTCGAAGATCCGCTGCCAACTGTCGGTGCCACCGTAGTAGACGTGCGTGGCGACGGTCGCGCTGCTCAGCGAGGCAATCAGCGGCCCAATGGGCAGGTCCACGTAGGCATTGATGCCGTTCAAGATGAGGGCCTGGCCCGAGTAGCCGGCCTCATACCCGGCGTCTCCGTTGAGGGTGCCATTGTAGTTCTTGCCCGAACTGTCCTGGACATTACCGTCCATCGTGTAGGAAGCAACCAGACTGGTCGTGCCCGGATCGACGGGAATGGCGATCTCGGGCGCGACCGCGTAGAGACGGATGTCGTCGAAGAAGAGGGTTCCGGTGCCTGTTCCGCCAACGCCGATCGTCAGGCTCTTGACGCTTTTGAGGTTGACCGCAGCATCGGCCAGCGTAATGGTCCACTGCTTCCACAGCGGCATCGTCGTGGCGTCAGCCCCGTCGTTGTAGAATATCTTGGTGTCGTTGATCTTGATGTACAGCGGGGCCGGACTGTTGGCGGTCGAACCCCGGAAGTACAGGACGAGAGCAGTGATCCCGTGCAGACTCCAGTCCCGGGTGGAATCAAACGTGCACTTGGCCTCCGAAATCGCGGCGCTGCCTGTGTTTGCGTAAGCGAAGGGCATGGACTGCCTGCCGCTGTGGACGACCGTTTTCTCCGCATAGGGAGGCTCATTGTATCCGACGATGGAGCCGTTGGTGTCATCGCCCCAACCATCGATCCACGTCTGGAAGACGGCTTCGCCGCCGTCCATATCGTCCGTATAGCTCTCGACATCATCGACCCTCAGGTATTCGGCAGTGGCAAAGGTCCACACGCCGCTTTCCCAGGTTGTCGGGTCCTCGGCCTCGTTCACCTCCACGACCTTCCAGAAATAGCTCTGGTTCAGATCGAGCGAGATTTCATACTCAGGTTCGGAGACGGTGACAACGTCTGCAACGCCGTCGATCACCGCCTGCTCATCCGTGCTCAGAGACAGATGGTGCGAAGCGGCCTCGCGTCCGACCCGCCAGCCCAGAGTCACCTGCGGATACACATCGGTCGCGCCATCGGCGGGATCGGGCGATCTGGCGACGACCGGGACATAGTAGAAACGGACCTCACTCAGACTGTACTGTTTGAATATGCCGGCCCAGTTGCTGAGAATCGTCAGCTTGACGTACCTGGCGAGGATTCCGCCCAGATCGACCGTCTGAGACGGCAGCGGATCGCCGATCCCTCCAGCCTGGGTCAGTTCCACGTCGCCCAGTGTCGTCCAGGTGCTGCCGTCGGTCGAATACTCGATGGTGGCGTTCTTGACGCCGACTCCCATGACCTCCTCGGTCGTTTGATTCGAGTTCCAGACCAACACGCGGTCCACCTTGTAGACCTGGCCGAAGTCGTACCCGATCCAGGCAGGTTCCGCCGCGTTTCTTTTGCTCAGCCACATCGTCGTCAGATCATCTCCGTGCAGCTCGTTGTCCAGGCCGGAACCATCAACCGTCTTATCCGCGCTCGTTTCGACCTTGTAGACGCTGGAGGCGGAAGCGGTGACGCCCGTGATGGGATAGGCATACGGCTCGACCGTGAACAACCAGATGTCGCCGGGATACAAGGCCCCGTCGGCATCCGTCTCATCGACTCGCCAGTAGTAGGTCTTGCCGAATTCGAGGAGGCCGACGTCGTAGGAGTTGGCATCCTGGCCCAGCGCGAGGGCCACGCCCAGCGGGTCGGTCTTTGTGGCGGCGGTGACCGCATCCACGTCGGTCCCGAAGTAGAGATCGTGCGAGACCACCGTCTCATGCGACGTCCAGCTCAGCACGACACTGCGGACCACGTCGTCGGCCTCGTCGGCCGGCGTGGCGCCATAGGCTTTCATCCCAGTCACCACCTGCGGGCCTTCCACGCGGAACTCATCGAATGCCGCATAGCCCTCGCTGCTGGTGAACGTGGCGTGGTGTACCCCGACCTGCAGGGACAGGCCGTCGAGGTCGGACCGCTCCAGGCCGGTGTAGGCCGCGTCAGGGTAATCGGTCCAGGTCACGCCGTCGCTGCTGGTCCGAAGGAAGAATGTGTTGCCCGCTCTCTCGATCTGCAGGTACGTGTACCCGGTCCAGCCCGTGCCGTTGCCGCCGGTGTCCTCGTAGCGAACGTTGTCGTCAGCGTATCTCACGATATTGCCGACACCATAAAGAGGAAAATAGTCAATGGAGATCCAGTCCTCGCCGGCGCCGCCGTCTGCGTCGTCGGCGACCCGGGCCATCAATCCGCAACTGTTGTAGTAGACTGCGGAGGCAGATGTGCCGGCGTACTCACTGACTTGCACCGTCGCGACAAAATCCCCCTTGACCACCTTGTAGAGGAAGGGGCCCAGAGGATTCCACGGATCAGACCAGTACGAGCCGGACGACTGGAGAAACAACTGGCCCGACCGATCCATCGAGGCGTTGAGGGCCGAAGCGGTTTCACCGGGTTCAGACCCGACGAAACCATCCCAGCCTGTGTCCCCCGCCCCGTCGGCGAGATAATCGTGAGCCGTGTCGAAACTGTCGCTGAACACCCCTGCCCGAGCACCGCCGACGGCGCACAGAGCCAGCACGCTGCAAACCAGAATCACCCGTTGCTGAATCATGCTTGTCCTCCTTCCAAGAGACCGTTCAACTATAAGGCTTGAGACTCCACAGAGAGCTTTCGTGTAACACGGTCATTATAGCTGTTTGAGCCAACAAGAGCAAGCGCCGGAGCTGCGGAAAACAGGCTCTGCGCAAGGTGTACTGGCAATTCACCCATTTGCGTCGGCAATCCGCAACCGGGATCGGACAGAGACAGATCACTCGATCACGTTCACTCTGATCGTCACCGGTTCGCTGCAACGGAGGCCGTCGAGGACCCAGAACCTGTACTCGAGCGTACCCGGCTCGTCGGGGGCCTTGAGTCGAAGGATCGAATCGTGGTGCAAATCGAGTGGAGGTCTGGGTGTCTTTTCGCTCCAGCGATAATAAAGCGGCTGCCCTTCCGGATCGCTGCTCTGGGAGCCGTCGATCTCGAATCCCTGGCCGCAACGAACGGTCATCTCAGTCGGCGCAACAGCCACGGGCCGCTGGTTGGTCTGGCGAATCGCTTCGGGCGTCGGCCTGCGGACCACCGGCGTCGGCTCGGGCGGCGACAGCAGACTGGTGCGAATCGGGTACACGCCGCGAACCTGTTGGCCGGAGAGGAACGCCTCGTTGAACGCCATCAGGTCCATGAAGTGGATTTCTTGTTGTTCAGGGTTCGGAAAAAGACAGTTCGGGCCTACTTTGGGAGGGAAAAATCTCTCCTTCGATTTTTCCCTCTCAAACTCCGGTTGCACATCGTCAGATTCAGTTTCTCCATTCTTCAACGAAATCAAACCAGAAGATTTCGTTGAAGAATATAGGCCCGAACTGTCTTTTTCCGAACTACCTACCACGATGCGAATCATCAGCAGGCCTTCGACCGTCCACACGTTCGGCGTGAATGCCGTATCCGTCTTGGCTCCGCCGAATGGGTTCCACACGGCAACGGAACCATCGACCTCGTCCGTCTCCGGGTCGTCCCACTCCCTGTCCGTCTCGTTGGGGAATACGAAGCGACCCTCCGCGTCGGTTTGCCCGACGAACTTGGGGCAATCTGCGAAATACTTGGCGCCGCTGTCCTGCACCGGCGCCTGGGCGACGTGATGGACGTAGACCGCCGCATTCTGCAACGGTTGATCGTCGCGATCGTAGATCAGCAGCCAGTTGACGCGGGTGGGGATCAGGCGGCCTTGCGTGCCCCAGAACCGGTCCTGGCGATAGCCTCTGTAGTGCAGGATATGCCCCGCCTGCGAGGGGTGGAGCCAGAGCTGACAACCGTCCATGAGCGAGACGTACCCGCCGCCGCAGGGGATATTGACGCCCGGCGAAAACGGCATCAGCTCGTCGCCCTCGATCACGGGCAACACGGACGTACCTGCGTAGGGTTTGCCCTCCTGGTCGGTCACGAGGACGTTGCAGGCCCGGACGCCGTAGCCGTAGAGATCGGGCTGACTGAGAATCGTGTGACCGAACTCGTGAATGATCGCAGAGTCCACCGCCATGAGGTCGACCGGCTCGTTGACGGGGAATCCCCCGTCGTAGTAGACCATTTGCTCCTCATAGACAACGGCGCAGTCCTCGGCGCGGGTGTCGAGCGCGGTCATCGCATCCACGCGATAAGCTTCCTCGACACCGTGCGGCCCGGTCGTCGGCCAGACGGCCTCGCGAAGCATGACGTCCATTCGCAGTTTCTGGGCACGGAGCCAATCGTAGTAGCTCAGGGAGCCGACATGGTTGATCCGCCTCTCGGCCAGACAGTCCTTCAGTACGTTGGGGTCGTAGCCGAACTGAATCGGGCGGGCGTTGGTTCGCTCGAAGGACTCGTTGTTGGCTTCGCAGAACTCGTCGATCTGCTCCTCCGGGTCCAGGAGGACCCGCATCCACAGAGGTCGGTCCGGATAGGAGAACTGGAACTCGACCGCGGTCTCGTCGCCGGGTTCGAGAGTGCGATCCGTCGTCGCGGACAATGTCTTTTCCGGAGCGATTCCAGGGTCGAATTGACAGCCATCCGTCGCAGAAACCGGCACAAGCTCCAGGCGAACCTTGGCGCCGGCAGGCAGTGACGCCAGGCCGAAGTTGCCCACGCGGACCCGCGCGGTCATGTTCTCGCCGGGCGAGGGCCGATCCTTGACCGCGTCGTTGCGATAGCGCGGGTGTAGTTCGAGACAGATCAATCCAAAGTCCGGCTTGTCGGGCGAAGTCACCTCCAGGGAATAGCCGACTCGATAATCCCGGAACTGGACGAAGATGCCGCAGCGGCCCGGCTGGAGGGCCTTCACGCGGCCATTCTCATCGACGGTTGCGACGGAATCGTCCGTGCTCACCCAGGTGAGGAACGGCTTGGCGTCGAAGTATCCCCATTGGGCGTAGCGGACCGCGAAGTCCGTAATCGGCTCCCATCGACCGTCGCAACGGGCCAGAACGCCGAACTGCTTCTCGAAGCCCGCAACAGCTCGCATATCCGACGGCACGCGCAGCGGCCGGAGATCCATTCGAATCCCATCGTACGGCGCAGTGCGAAAGTAGTCGCGGTATACGGTAGCAACCAGACCCCAGGAATCTTCCGCATCGAGACGGTCGCGACAGATCAGCTCGTCGATATCCGCCTGGGCGCCGGCGTCGCCGAGCCAGAGCCGTGCGTCGCTCATGGTCCGTGGGTTCAGGAACCGACAGCCGGCAGCAATCGGACCGTCCACGGCCACTCGGTCGATCCAGAGCGGCAGTCCGACAGGCTGGTCTTCATTCGAGAACCAGGCCAGGACGATGTGATGCCACTTCCCCGCCCGCCAGGCGGAGACGTCGGCGCGGGCGACTGTGATCCTCTCGGGACTGGCCATCGTGAAGCGGAGCATCCCGCGCGCGGATTTCTCCAGGAGCAGGCCGTTCTTGGCCGGATCGCCGATCCGAAGCAGACGATGCACCTTGCCGTCGTCGCCGTTCCACTTCGGACGGACCCAGAAGCTGATGTAGCCCTGACGCTGCGACAGCGAGGGCCACTCTATCGGCGCTGCATCGACGAGCGAGACGCCCTGGCCGTACGTGCCCACAGCCGCAGGCAGCGAGTCGATCAACTCCAGGCTCCGAGCAGCCCCTGGGACGTTCGCATCTGTGAACCAGGCGACCTGCGTGTCCGCCTCGGCAATCAGACAAGACAGGACCAGGCCAAGGAACGCACTGCCCGCCAGCTTCATCGACAACCTGTAATTAAACGACATTCATGCACTCCTTCTGGTGATTGAATGAATCCGGTCCGCCGCTTTCACGGCATCCGCTGGAGGCCTTCCCATCGCACGTCCCATTTCCCGTTCTTCGGGAACCCGGGCGCGGGGCCGTCGGGACAGCCGTCCCAACCTGCGGCCATCATCGCCACTGCGGTCAGCAGGCCGCCGTTACCCGGCAGGTACAAGGGCAGTCGGGCCGACTGGTAGTTGTGCCCATTGGCGAGGTAGCGGTTCTTGGGCGAGTCCAGGAACAGCGCATCGACCGCCTCTTCCGGCTCGCCCAGCCGGGCGGCGGTCATCGCCAGCATGGGATAGTCCCACCCCCACGTGCTCGGCCAGTCCCAGTCTGCAACTACGCCTTCGTATGTTCGCTTCATGATTCCCCGGTCAATCAGTGGCGTGTCAGGTACGACCCCGAGTGCCGCGACCATTGTCGGATGGTCGCGACGGATCGTGTACGGCGGGGTCTCGATCCCCGTGTAGATGCCTTCGCGGATGGTCGGCCGGGACAACCCGCGGATCACCTCATCCCATTTCGGGTCCCGGTCAAGGCCAAGACGCAATCGCCACTGCTGGGCCGTCTCCAGGGCCCAACGCCAATACGCCAGCTCGAACGTTGGATTCAGGTTGCGGGCCTTGTCGGGTCCGTAGCTCTCCTGGGCAGGAATCATCGCCGGACCCAGCACATAGCGTTGGCCTGCTTCGTCCCACACGGGATATGACGCCATGAACTCCGCGGTTTCAAAGACGACCCGCCGATAGCGGTCCAGCGTCTCGCGGTTCGGGTGGGCACGGTAGCATAGCTCCGCATAGTATATAGGATGCGGCTGCTGCCAGATCAGGAACACGCCCACGCTGCTGGGGCTCTCGCGCCCGTCCGGGCCGACCATCTTGGGCCAGCGAGCGCCTGCGTAGCCCTGCTGCTTCGCCGTGCCCTCGGCCATCGGAAGAATGGACTCGTACCACGCCAGACTCCGCTCCAGCAGTTCAATCCGGTCCCACAGAGCGAAATGCACGCCGTGCCACCAGTGCATCTCCAGATGCGACTTGCCGTGCCAGCTATTGGCGGTGAGACCCGTTTCCTGGGGAGGACGGGAGCCCGCGCACTGGATCGCCATGAGGTATTGCGACAGCACGACCCTTCGCTCCAGCTCCGATGCACGCGGGTCGGTGCATCGTGAGAAGTCGATGGCCCCGCCGGACTGCCAGAATCGCTGCCAGTGGTTCGCCGCCGCGGCGCGGACTTCGTCGAAGCTCGGCAGGGATTCGGTGATCTCCGTCGGCGAAAATGCGATGACCACTTCCAAGGCCGCGCCGTCCTGTTGGAGGATCTCGTACTCGTGCTGTGACTGCATCTGCATCCGATCGCCCTGTGACCAGGCCACCCGAACGTAGTAGCGGTCCGCGTCAAGGCTCCGCATCAGGTCCGCCTGCCCGTCGGTCATGCGGCACGTCGTCGTGTGCCGATCCGCCAGGCTCCAATCCGCGGGCTGTCCCCAGTCCGTGCTTCCGTAGGGGAACGCCAGGCGGACCGCGAGTCGCTGCTGTCCCAGCAGAAGCGACTCGATCCGCACCGCCAGCAGGTCCCGCGTTGGGTGGCACGCCGTGGCGACATTCACGGGGTTGCCCTGGACTTTGAACCGGCTGGTCAGCAGACCCGCCCAAAGATCCAGAGTTTGAGCAGTCTCGGTCAGGTCCTCGATAGCCGCCAGGGAGCCATCGGACTTGGCGATGCGCAGGCCGATCTGCCCCAGATGCAGACGATGGGGATTGGCTCGCAGCCAGTTCGCGGCTGGCGAGTACCCGCCTGAGGGCCCTCCACCTGCGGCGTAGGGGACTTCGCGCCCCGCGACGGCGTAGCGGTTCATCGCATCCGCGAGCGTGTAACCCTCCGTGTTCGGCAGGCTGTGCCAGCCCCACTGGGAGAGCGTGCCCAGCGACATGCCCTTGCGATGGTAGTCGGGGAAGGTCTGAAGGCCCGTGATGTCTGCGGTGAAGGCGAACTCGCCATTGCCGACGCTCAGCGGAGTCAGCGGATCGGGCTTATCGAGCGTGACATTATGGCGTGTCACTACGGCGTGTCGGTCGATCCGGGCGGACTCGCCGGCGTGCGCAAGAGTCCAGACCGCCAACGTCCCAATCACTGCAAGCCCTCTGCAACGAGCTATGATCGTTTCGTGCGTCATCGTAGTTCCCTGCTTTCCGCCCTGCCATAGCCGGTGACGATCAGGCTCCCATCCGGCCGCACTTCGACAATCGCATACGCGCTGTTCTGGGGACCCTGGCCCTCAACCACCGCTTTCAAGGTGTAGTAGTGAATGCCCCCGATCTCGTTGTATCCCCCCTCGTGATGGTGGCCCTGGAAGACCGCGAGGACCTTGCCCGAATCTCGCAGGATCTGGCGGACCTCGGGCGCGTTCTTCACGTAGACCGGGCCCGCGCCGTCGAGCAACTGGTGAACGAAGACGATGACGGGTCCCCGGGCCTTCGCCAGGTCCTTCCTGAGCCAGTGGAGCTCAGGGAGTGGGACGTTGGCGTCGGTCCAGTGAAAATTGTGGTGGTCGTAGTCCGTGCCGTCGGCGGTGAAGTTGGCATCGAGCACGACGCAGTGCAGGCCCCGCGCGTTGAAGGAGTAGTAGCTGCGGCGAGAGCTGAGCCTCGTGCTCTTGACGTTCTCGAGGAATTGCCGCTTCGAGAGGCTGTCCAGGTCGTGATTGCCCAGCACGTGGTATCGCGGCCCGTCGAACTCGCGGAACACCGCCTCGGCCCGGCGAAGATACTGCAGCGTCCTCTCCTCGACCGCGGGCGTGTCCTGGTCTTTGAGATCGCCCAGCTCGATGAGAAAGTCCACGCGCTGGGCGTTCATGCAGGCGACGCACTCGGACAGCTTGTCCAGCGACTCGCGATAGAACCGCGTCCCGGCGGGATCGATATCGGCATAGTGGCAGTCCGTGACGATCCCGAACCGGACCGGCCGACGACGGCCCAGCGACAGGCCGCCCGGCGCACAGGACAGGGAGGCGAACGCCGCTCCCGCCGCTATGGCCGCCGCGGACTGAAGGACTGCGCGACGGTCAATCTCCCACGATGATCTCGGACACACGTTCTTGTCGCCTCTGGTTTTGTTCATGCAACTCACAGCTCCAACTCCCCGACAGGCTCGCTGCATCCAGACACCGAACGCACCGCAACCGATTCATGCGATTGTCATCCTGAGGCACAGCCGAAGGATCCAGGCAAGGGACAAGAGGTCCCTCTCGATCGCAGGCCAGATCCTTCACTTCGTTCAGGATGACAGAGTCGCAATTTGACACGACTCTTGACGGAGTCCTGCGCGTGCCGAAAAGACACAACTTTCACCCAGGATATTGTAGCAGATGATCGTGGCCTCGGACAACCCGTTCTCAGCGAGACATCGCATCGAGGAGCGTCGTGAGCAATGTCTGCGTCTGTGCGACTTGATCGAGCCCCGCGAGAATCTCATCTCGGCTCTGGATGAACGGCGCCTCGATCAGTTCGTCGGCACAGTGGGCGAGCATGCTTCGGACGCTGTCGGCCGTGTATTCCAGATGGAATTGCAGGCCGACGGCGCGTCCAGCGTACTCGAACGCCTGGTTGGGACATGCGTCGCTCTGTGCCAGGCGTCCGGCGCCAGGTGGAATGTCGAAGGTGTCGCCGTGCCAGTGGAAGGCATTGAACTCGGTCGGCAGGCCGTGCAACAGGTCCGAGTCGCGGGCTTCCGCCGTCAGGCAGACCGGGAACCAGCCGATCTCGACGTGAGGGTTCTGCGCCACCTTTCCGCCCAGGACATCGGCCAGGAGCTGGGCGCCGAGGCAGACGCCGAGGATCGGAACGCCCCTGGCGACGGCCCGCTCGATGAACGCCTTTTCTCTCTTGAGCCAGGGGTGGTTGCGGTATTGGCAGACGTTCATCGGTCCGCCCATGATCGCGAGCAGGCCCACTTCATCGATCTCGGGCAGCGGCTCATTTTCATAGAGCCGTGTTCGGGTCACAATGTGGTTGCGGCTCTCGGCCCAGACCGCGATGTTCGCGGCATCCTCGAACGGCACGTGTTGCAGGTAGTGGACTCTCATACGCAACTCACTTCGACGATTCGGGGATTCCCACGACGGGCCAGCCGTCCTCGGTCCAGGTCAGAGGTCGGAGGGCGTACTTCGAGACGCCCCAGGGGGTGCTGCCGTCGTAGAAGTGCATCCCGAGCCAGTACCGGTCGCCCTCCTTCAGGATGCCGGCGTGGCCCGGCCCGATGAACGGGCCGTCCGTGTCGAGCAAAAGGGTGCCGCCGCCTTCGAGCATGTCCTTGTCCTCCTTGTCCAGGTAGGGCCCGGTGATCGTCGGGCTGCGTCCGACCCGCATGTTGTACGTGCTGTTGACGCCCCGGCAGCACATGCCCCAGTTCAGGAACAGGTAGTAGACGCCGTTGCGATGGTAGAGGAACGGCGCCTCGATGGAATCGTAGTGCGCCAACGCGTGGATCGGGGAATCGGGGGTAATCCGCCTGCCGGTGGTTGGGTCGAGCTGAATCAGCTTGATACCGCCCCAGAAGGAGCCGAACGCGAGCCAGAGGTTGCCGTCGGCGTCCTGTGTCACCGCGGGGTCGATGGTGTTGAAATCGTCGCGCGGGCTCGACTGGATCACAATGCCGCCGTCCTTCCATTCGCAGGCGGGATCGCACGGGTCCAGCGTCACGTTCGTCGCCAGTCCGATGGCGGAGGTGTTCTTGCCGAAGGTCGAGACGGAGAAGTAGAGCAGGTACCGGTCGCGGAAATGGATGACATCCGGCGCCCAGAAGTCCAGTCCACTGCGCTTGCCCGGCACCGCCTGGGCCACCCACTCGGGTGATTTGCTGAACGTCTGCGGCCCGCGCTCCCACGTGACGAGGTCCTTCGAGCGGTAGCTGGGCGTGCCTCGGCCGGTGCAGAATATCCAGTACTCGTCCTTGCACCGGACGATGGTGGACGGGTCGTGGACACGAATCCCGCGACTGCCCAGCTTGAGCACGTGGGCGACCGCATTCGGATCGGCGGGAGGCTCCGGCGGGCGACCCGGCCGGGAAGGGCCGACGGGCTGAGCCCACGCTGTCGTCGCCGCGGAGACGATTGCACCCAACACAATCCAAGAACGAATTGCGATCCTCATGACGACCTCAGACAAATCGCGGCGTTCGTAATGACGCCGTAAGGCGTTGTCGGCCGTGTATTATAGACATGCCCTCACGGGCGCACTACAAGCTTACCGTTCAACCGTTGCGGCCAAACGTAATACGGTCAGCGAGTTCGCACAAGACGTCACCTGGAATTCCGCGTCGTCGATCGCTCATTGGGATGTCTTCAGGATCGCACAACCGAAGATGCCGCCGGCGGTCATGCCGGGATGGGCCTGGAACCTCACGGTCACGCCGGTCTTGTTCTCGATGAGGCTCTTGGGCAGCGGATAGGTCTCGTCATAGAACACGCCGGGCCTGTTGTTCTCCAGCTTCTTCGTGCCGATCTTGACGTCGTCCACGAGGATGTCGAACTCGCGCCCGCCGGCGTCGCTGCCCCAATAGCCGATGCGAAGCTCCTGCGGGACCTCCGCCAGCACCTTGAGCGTGTAGGAGAACCAGCCGCCTTCGCTCGCGTGACGCCACGCCCGCCCGAAGTGGAGGCCAGAGGCGGTCCGTTCGCCCTTCATCGCGTGGGCGGGCTCGGACCGCGGATCGCCGATCGCGACCTCATCCACCGTCCGCAGCTTCAGATCGCGCTGGACCTTCTGCTCCGCGAGGAATTGCTCGTGCTCCGGACTGCCCTTGCGGAAGACCCGCCAATACACTGCGTATCGCTCGCCAAAGAGCTGATGGTACGGCACGAGCGAGATGTTCTTCTCGAGCCCGACCGTGCGGAACACCGGCGGGTTGTCGGAGACCATCTCGATGCACGTCGTGAGGTCGTCGCTGTCGGCCAGCAGGACCGGCGCCTCGGCGATCCGATCTCGCGGGAACTGGTACCATTGGTCCTTGAGGTAAACCACGTCGTCGGTGAGTCCCTGGCCGCCCAGCTTGCCGGCTAGGACGAGTGGGCCGTACGTGAAGGCAACGACGGTCTTGTCGTCGGGCATCGGCGCGACGCCCAGACTCATGGGCATCGGGATGTCGAGCCGGTCACCATCGGCCCACGTCCTTCGGATGGCCATGTAGCTCGAAGGCCGGGCCACGGCGGAGAATGGCTTGCCATTCAATTTCACTATGACGCCCTGCCTGGCCCACGCCGGGAGGCGGACGCGAAGCACGAAGTCCTTGGGCCGTTTCGTGTGGATCGTCAGCGACGTGGCCGGCTCGTCGGGCCATCGCGTCTCCTGGCGAATGCGGACGCCCTTGTCGGCCCAGTTCAGCTCCGACGCGATGAACAGGTTCACGAAGACCCCGTCGTCGTCGTGGTAGTAGATCGTGTCGCCGTACTTGGCGTGGTTCTCCATCCCCGTCCCGGTACAGCACCAGAAGCACTCGGTCGGCAAGTTGTAGGTCTTCCAGCGCCCGGACGCCAGCGGGACGAAGTACATCATCATGCCGGTCTTGGGGTCCTGCGTGCTCAGGATACTGTTGAACAGCGCCCGCTCGTAATAGTCCATGTACTCGGCCTTCGGCTCCCACGAGAACAGATGCCGCGTGAGTTTGAGCATATTGTAGGTGCAGCAAGTTTCCTGCGTGTGGTCGCCGAGTTCCGTGGCCAGTTTGTTTGGATCGGTCCGCCAGTGCTCGTCGTTGCTCGTGCCGGCGGTGCAATAGCAGCGATGCCTGACGACCTGATGCCAGAAGTACTCAGCAATCCAACGGTCCCGGGCGTCACCCGTCATTTCATATTGCCTTGCGGTCCCGATGACGTTCGGAATGAATGAGTTGACATGCTGGCCCTTGAGCTGGTCCTGTCCGGCCGCAAGGGGCTCGACGTACGTCCGCTGCACGAAACGCCGGGACAAAGCCAAGTGGTCCGGGTTGCCGGTGATCGCATAGAGATTGGCGAGCGCCTCGTTCATGCCCCCCTGCTCGGTGCTGTTGAGCATACCCTGCATCTGCTCCTCGGAGAGCCTGTCGCAGCGGCCCTTGCACCAGCGGGCCATCCCGTCGAGAATCTCCAGCGCCTGCCGATTGCCGCAGTACTCGTACGAATCGAGCAGTCCGGCCAGGATCTTGTGCAGCGTGTAGTATGGCGCCCACACCTGTTGACGGGCCTCCACGCGGTCGATGAACGACTCGGGATAGGCGCTGAGATAGCCGCTGGCACCGAGGGCCTTCTGGCACTGTGCCAGTTCTGCGACGATCCCATCGACTCGGGCCTTGAACTGTTCGTCTCCCGTGCTCGCGTACATCATGGCGCACGCGGAGAGATAGTGTCCCATCGTGTGACCACGAAGCTCGGAGCCTTCCCAGCCGGTATAGGCCCGGCCCGGTGCGGGCAGTCCCGCGGTGACTCGGAACATATGCAGCAGCCGTTCGGGCTCCAGCGACAGCAGGTACTGTCGGTCCCGTTCCATCGTTTCCTTGAACGGCCCATCGAGCAGCCGCACATCCCGCAACGAGAACGCCCGAGCCTTCAATGGAACATCAGGTTGAGCCCCGCTCGCCGGCAAGTTCCACGCCACGACAGCAAGACACGTAAACAACGGACTCAAGCGTCTCATAGCCGACCTCCCGCCTACAGAAGGCACTCACTACTGCGCGACAGCAGTAGGGTGTGCTGTGCACACCGCTTCACTTCGCAGTTGTCACGACAATCACTCCAGCCGACAGAGCCGGCATCTCGGCCAGGACCTTGCCGCCGTCAACTCGAACCGCGAGCTTCTCCGCCTTCACGCGGCTCGGCGCCGCCAGCGTGTTCCTCGCGTCCAGACCGCCCGGGGCCACGACCTGCGCCGTCGCGGACGCGCTGGCGGGCACCGCGAGTTCCACCGCCACCTTCTCCCGACTCGGATTGACGACCTTCACGATCACCGCGCCGTCCGCAGGCCGGCGGGTGGCCGAGACGTTCAGCGGGCCGGACTCGCCAGAGATCGCGATCCGCTCGGGGGCATAATTGTCGCGCCAGAGCTTCATCACGACGTAGTTCGGCGCCGGGAACCACGACGACTGATCGAAATTGATGAAGGCGTTGTCCCACGCGGTCGCGGAGGCGTGTCGGAGGAACAGGGCCGGACCGCCGATTTCCAGGATGTCGCCGCACCGCTCGAAGGCGTTGAGCAGGCCGCCGCAATACAGGCCCGTCCGCCAGTCCGTGCTCTGGGCGTTCCATTCGGAGACGTAGATCTTCAAATTCGGATTGCTCGACTTGGCGATGATCCCGCCGATCTCACGGAAGAACTCCTCATATTGAAGCGGGCCCTCTGCAAAGCGGTTGGGATTCTCGTAGTGATGGATGCTGAGGTAGTCCAGCACGCTTGCGCAGCACTCGATGACCGTGCGGTTGTACGGCATGCCATTGCGGTCGTTGCGACCCATGCCGCCGCTGCCACAGGCGGCCAGTTTGATCGAGGGATCGACCTTCTTCATCAGCGGCGCGATCCGCAACACCAACTCAGCGTACCGGTCGGCAGGCGTGTGCCAGGTCTCGTTGTCGATCTCCCAGTACTTCACGTTGTACGGCTCGGGGTGTCCGTTGGCGGCGCGGACCTTGCCCCACTCCGAGTCGGCCGGCCCGTTGCAGTACTCGATCCAGTCCAGGACATCCTGCGTGTAGTCGTGCGTCTCGGAGTCGTTGTTCCAGGAGGGGAAACCCACGTTGACGACGATTAGCGGTTCGGCCCCCACCCGACGGCACATCTCGACGAACTCATCCGTCCCGTAGTTGTACACATCCAAGTCGTCCCAGATCTCGCGCGGATGGGGCAATCGCTTATACTGCGGCCCGATCCCCTGCTTCCACTGGTATGACGACGCGAAGCACCCGCCGGGCCAGCGAATCACCGGAGGCCGAAGGTCCGCGACCGCCTGCAGCAGGTCGGGACGGAAGCCGCCTTTCTGTGCCCAGCTCTTGGGCATCATGCTCACCTGGTCGATCCAGATCTCGCCCTTGCCCAGCGGGCCGACGTTCAGCTTCGCATTGGCGCTGGACCAGTCCGGCTTGAGCGAGAACTTGCACTCCTGCCATTGCGACGAGGGGGCCGCGAGCGTCTGCGAGGTTCTCTTGCCTTCGTTGTCCTTGAGCTGAACCAGCAAACCCCTCGGCGCGGCGCCGCGGACCCACATCGAGCCCTCGTAGACCTCACCGGCCCGGATACACAGATCCGCCTGCTGCAGTCCACCATTGCCCTCGGAATCGACGACGATTTTCTGCGAGGCACTGCAGTTGAGGGGATTGACACGATCGATGTACACCTTGGCCTCGCCGACCGCTGTCCAGAACATCGCCGCGTTCTGCGACGTCAGGCGCTGCGGGAGTCCCTCATGAAGGACCTTGCCGTCGAGGCTCGTCACCTTTAAATTGCGAAACGCGGCTTGGGTCGACCAGGTGCCGATGCCGACGCAGCCCCACAGATGCGCGCGCTGATCGTCCGTGAAATCGATGATCCGCTCGTCGCCCAACCACACCTGGAAACGCGGGCCCTCGCAGCGGACCTTGATCGCGTACCATTTGTCCGTCTCGATCCGCCCTCGGGCTTGCGGCCCCACAACACCCCAGCGGCTCTGATTCGCCGACCCGCGCTCGATGGCATGGTGATCGTTGCTCCAGCCACCCAGGTTGGCCCAGTAGAAATCCTTCTCGTTCTGGACGCGGAACAGGATCAGAAAACCCTCCTGGCCCGCGTTCTTCTTCGCTTCCAGCGTATATTCGTAGTCTTTCCAGCCCGGGTCGCCGAAGGTCAGACGGACGTTCGTGCCCATCCCCTCCTGGACGACCGCACCGTCCTGGACCGTCCACTGCCCGGACGCGCTCTGCTCGAAGCTGCGATTCCAGATCAAGTCGCCCCACAGACCGCCGTTGCAGGAGTGGTAGATGTGCTCGAGGAAATGCCCGTACACCTTCTCATCGACCTTGTTGACCACGGTCCCGGGATCGACCGTCAGACAAACCGCCTGCTGAGCCGAGGCCGAGATCGACAACACCACAATCGCCATCACTGATACTGTCACGTTCTTCATGCGCCAAAACCTCCATTGGGCAAAAATCCGAAATCCGAATATCGAAATCCGAAACAAGCACGAATGACCAAAACCGAAAATCCAAAACGGATCATCCGACGTGGCGCCAGCGTTTCGGTCATTCGAATTTCGGTCCTTTGGATTTGTTTCGGATTTCGAGTTTCGTGCTTCGGATTTCCCCGTTCCGGGGTGTTTCGAATTTCGTACTTTCTTCATCGGGGTGCATGCTTCTTGCGGTAGTCCCGCAGGCTCATTCCCGTCTCCTTGCGGAAGTAGCGGGCGATGTGCTCGACGCCGTCGAACCCGGCGTGCAGCGAGATCTCCGTGATGTTCATATCCGTGCCGATTAGAAGCTGTACAATATTGTTCACGCGGACCCGCCGGATCTCCTGGTGCACCGACCGGCGCAGAATCGCTTTGAATCGTTTCTCCAACACGCGCCGAGACACGTTCGTCGCTTCCACGACGTCGTCCACCTGGATCAGCCGGTTCGGATTGCGACGGATGAACTGCAACGCGGCGGACACGTCCGGATCGCTCATCGCCAGCACGTCCGTCGACATTCGCGTCACGATGTGCGTCGGACTGACCGGAATCGCCTGGCCTGCCATGGGTTCGCCCTTCATCAGGCGGTCCAGCAGTCTGGCTGCCTCGTACCCGGCCCCTTCCGTGTTCAGCGAGATGCTTGAAATGGGCGAATCCGCCAGATCGCAAACCAGCACGTCGTTGTCCACGCCGAGCACGGCGACCTGATCGGGCACCTCGCAGACCGCCTGCTTGCACGCCTCGATGACCTGCAAAGCCCGGTCGTCGTTGCAGCACATGACCGCCACCGGCTTGGGCAGCGACCGGAGCCACTCGGCAATCAGATTCTGCTCGTTCCGGATCGTCCGTCCCTCGCCCGCCGCGGGCTGGTGGTACAAGCTGATCTCGAAGCCCGCCTGGGCCAGCCGTCGGGCGAAGTGCTCGCCGCGACCGCGAGACCAGGCGAGATCGTTCAATCCGCAGTAGGCGAAATTCTGGAATCCGCGATCCAGAAAGTGCTCCGCGGCCATGGTGCCGATGGCCATGCTGTCCGTGATGATCGCTGGAAACGGAACATAGCTCTCCTTGTTGTGCTGCGCAAAGACCACCGGAATCCCCGAATGGACCAGGCCCTCGACAACGCCCACGTCTCGAACGATCGCACCGTCGATCTTGAGGTGCTTCCACTCCGGCAGCGACGAATCCAGCGCCCCGGGCCAGCGGTACACCCGCCAGGGCCCGTGCAACCTCGAGTACTTCGCGATCCCGTGGAGCAGACCCCGCCCGAACTCCCGCGCGGTCTCCACGAACAACAGCACGGAGGGCGTCTCCGCGGGATGGGACGATTTCGACCGTTTCTCCACAATCTCATCGACCATAGTGTACGCCTTATCCACGCAGTTCTCCTCTACTATTGGCCGGGCCGGCTGCGCCGGGCCCTCACGGACTTCTTGCCACAGAGAGCAGATAATGGTTGATGTGTGATGGTTGATTGTTGATTTCGGAAACGCGGCCCTGCTCGCTCTTCAAATCAAAAATCACACATCAACAATCACACTTCTCTGTGCCCTCTGTGGCCATGTCTTCTCGGTCTTGCCTCATCCTTGGCCGTAGTAGGCTCCCTTGCCGTGTTTTCTCAGGTAGTGGCGGTCCAACAATGCCCGGCTGATCGGCGGCTGCTGCGGGTTCACCAGGATCGTGCCGAACGCCATCTTCGCCACCTGCTCCAGGACCACGGCGTTCTCGACCGCCTTTTCCGGCGTGGCGCCCCACGTGAACGGGCCGTGGTTGGCGACCAGCACCGCGGGGACCTGCATCGGATCGACGCCCGCGAATCGCCGGATGATGACCTTGCCCGTGTTCTCCTCGTAAGGCCCTGCCACCTCTTCATCGGTCATCGGATCGGTCACGGGAACCGGGCCGTAGAAGCCGTCCGCGTGGGTCGTACCGAAGCACGGGATGGCGCGCCGGGCCTGCGCCCACATCGTCGCGTACATCGAGTGTGTGTGGCAGATTCCGCCGGCCCTCTCGAAGCTCTTGTACAGCTCGACGTGCGTCGGCGTGTCGGACGAGGGTTTCATCTTGCCTTCGACGACCCGCCCGTCGAGGTCTACGAGCACGATGTCCTCGGGACGCAGGTCTTCGTAGCGCACGCCGCTGGGCTTGATCGCAACGATGCCCGCCGCACGGTCGATGGCGCTGACGTTGCCCCAGGTCAGGACGACCAGGCCATGCCGTTGCAGGTCCAGGTTTGACTCGTACACCCGTTCTTTGATGCCGTCGTGCATTGCTGCCCCTTATGGCCTCAAATCCGAAATCCGAATGTCGAAATCCGAAACAAATCCAAAGGACCGAAATCCAAATGACAGAAACGCTGACGCCGTATCGGATGACCCGTTTTGGATTTCGAGCTTCGGTCATTCGTGCTGGTTTCGGATTTCGAGTTTCGAATTTCGGATTTTCTTCTACGTGTTTGCCTTTTCCTTGATCGCCAGCAGCTCTTTCATCACGTCGCCCATGGCCAGGACCTTGCCCTTGACCCCGAAGCCGTCGTGCAGACGCTTGTAGACCTTGTACAGCTTCCGATAGACCTTGTGATGGGCGGCAATCGGCTTGAAGGTCTGCGTCTTGATCCCGCACATGGCCGCCTGGGCCTTGCCGAAGGACGCGTGGGCCCCGCCGACGACCGCCGCCGCGACCGCCGAGCCCAGGGCACACGTCTGGGCCGACCGGCTGATCTTCATCTCGCGACCCGTTACATCCGCGTAGATCTGCATGAGCATGGCGTTCTTCTCCGCGATGCCGCCGCAGTTGACGATCTCGGAGATCTTCACGCCGAACTCCTCGAACCGATTGATGATCGTCAGGGCGCCGAACGCGGTCGCCTCGATCAGAGCCCGGTAGATCTCCTCGGGCTTCGTGTGCAGGGTCTGGCCGACGAGAAGGCCGGTGAGCCGCTGATCGACGAGGATCGTGCGATTGCCGTTGTTCCAGTCCAGGGCGAGCAGGCCGGATTGTCCGGGTTTCAGCTTCGCCGCCTTCTCCGTGAGGGCCGCGTGGGAGCCCGCGTCCTTGCCGCCGGGCTGAAGGTAGTTCACGAACCAGTTGAAGATGTCGCCCACCGCCGACTGGCCGGCCTCCAGGCCGTAATAGCCCGGCAGGATCGAGCCATCGACGATCCCGCAGATGCCCGGAATGTCCGGCAGGCTTGCGCCGCTGGGCGAGACCACCATGTCGCACGTGCTCGTCCCGATGATCTTGACCAGCACGCCGCTCTTGATCCCCGAGCCCACCGCGCCCAGGTGCGCGTCGAACGCGCCCATCGCGACGGGAATCCCTGCGGGCAGGCCCAGCTTGCCCGCCCAGGCGCTGGTGAGCTTTCCCGCGGCCCGGTCCACCGCGTAGGTCTGATTGCTCAGGGTCTTTCGCAACTGGCCGAGTTTCAGATCGAGTTGGGAGAGGAACTCCGCGTCGGGGTAGCCGCCCCAGGAGTCATTGAACATGGCTTTGTGCCCGGCCGCACAACGGCACCGCTTGATCTTGTCCGGATGATCGGTCCCCGTCAGGACCGCAGGCAGCCAGTCCGCGTGCTCGACCCACGTATAGGCGGCGTCGTAGACCGTCGGGTCCACGCGCAGGCAGTGCAGGATCTTGCTGAAGAACCACTCGGAGGAGTAGATTCCGCCGCACTTCGCCAGGTATTGCGGCCGCTCCCGTTTCGCCAGTTCGGTGATCTCAGCGGCCTCTGCATAGCCTGTGTGGTCCTTCCAAAGCCACGCGTGGGCATTGGGATTGGTTTTGAACTCATCGAGCATCGCCAGGGGCGTGCCGTTTCGGTCCACCGGCAGAGGCGTCGAGCCGGTGGTATCAACCCCAATGCCCACGATGTCCTTCGCATCGAATGCAGGCTCGGCCCTCTTCGCCTGCGCGATCGCACCGGCGACGGTGACTTCTGCCCCTTTGAGGTAGTCCGCCGGATTCTGTCGGGCGAGATTATGATCCGCGGGGTCCAGGAGGATGCCCGCCTGGCCCGTCTCGTAGTCATAAACGCACGTCCCCAGCTCGCGGCCGTTGGCCGTATCGACAATCACACAACGCACGGAGTTCGTGCCGTAATCCAACCCTATCGCACATTTCATATCACATCCCCTTTATCGCACTGTTCGCAGGCTCCTGCCTGTCGCTTCACGCTTCACGATCTGCGATTCACGCGCCATCAGCCGCTGAAGTAAATGTACGCACCCAGAATCAACGCCAGGACCACGCACGTGAACACCACGTCGCCCTTCGTCCAACTCGCACGCGACTGGCGACGATCCTCCGCCGTCTGCGTCGCGAACGTCAAGCCCCGAATCTTCTCGTAGTCCGGCGCCGCCGTCAGGTAACTGACCCCAATCATCACCAGCGAACACGTCAGGAAGATCAACACGCTGTAGTACTGGAAGTAAATGTTGTTCACGACCCAGAAGAAC
>JAXDBU010000191.1:0-12538 GCA_034678485.1 Sedimentisphaerales bacterium
GTTCTTCTGGGTCGTGAACAACATTTACTTCCAGTACTACAGCGTGTTGATCTTCCTGACGTGTTCGCTGGTGATGATTGGGGTCAGTTACCTGACGGCGGCGCCGGACTACGAGAAGATTCGGGGCCTGACGTTCGCGACGCAGACGGCGGAGGACCGTCGCCAGTCGCGTGCGAGTTGGACGAAGGGCGACGTGGTGTTCACGTGCGTGGTCCTGGCGTTGATTCTGGGTGCGTACATTTACTTCAGCGGCTGATATCGCCAAGCGTGAAGTGACAGACACAGGGCTCTCGAAGATGGAAGCTCATCCCCATCAGCAACAGCGTGCGGGGCCTGCCCGCGCGTCACATCGGAGTCTGTCGTGCCTACGTCGCCAAGGCGATGGAGTACCGCCTGGACGCGGGAATCGTCAGCACCGCCCACCAGTACGGGGCAAGCGAAGCCCCGCCGGAACTGCTCGAATTGGTCGACGCCTGCGCCAAACTCGACGGCTCCATGGAGAGAACCTCCAAGGCCATGGAACTCATGGCCCAGTTCTGCCGCGAAAACCGAAAGGCAAGCTGAGTAGAAGGCCCGGTCGTCTGTCATACCCGAAGTCTTTGCGCCATGGCATCTGGCGATGACATGTGAGCTTCGCGATCGCCGTTGGGACCTGCCTGATTCACTTTCGCCCTCAACAGGCCGGCTTCCTGGTCATCGATCAGTTTCCGCAGGCCGTTCACCCATCGCTGCCAGCGGGCGATGACATTCTCCTTCTTTTCGCAGGGCTGCCCGCGCGATACTCGGACCGCATAGGCATCCTTCAGGTTCTGCAACGTGGTCTCGCAGTGACGAAGCAGATCCCCCAATTCGTGCTTCTCGACCAGTTGCTTTCCGCACAGCGGGCAATACGGCGTGTCGTGACGCTTGCCGCAACAAGGAATACCATACTTGCTCACGGGGGCTCATCCTCCGTAGTAAGCGTCGTCAGAGTGTTCAAGGGGCGGAGGCGGACAGTCTTTCGGACAGGTCCAGGACGTGCAGTCTCTGGCCGGCCAGGACGACGCGATTGCCCGGCAGCGAGACCACCGCACTGAAACCTCCGTCGGCGGCGTAATGGCCGATGCGCTCGATTGGTTTCGAATCGCCGACGTGATAGACCGTGACGCCGCCGCTTTCCAGCCGATACGCCACATGATCCGAGGAGAACAGCGTGGCGAGCGACGATCCGAGCAACCCCTCGAAGGCCGCGGACCGGCGCCGCGCGAGCGGACGCAGGGGCATCACGCCGTCCTGCGCCGTGCCTGTCTCATACAGCACCAGTTGTGGCACGAAGCCACCCGAGCGAAGGTCCGACGCCAGGATGCGGCTGTCCCCTGCGGGCGCCCAGAAGGAAGCGGCCAATTCGCATGTGATCTGAAGGCGGGTCGAGTCATCCAGGCCTGGTATGGGGGCCAGCCGGAGCTGGTGTTGCTGCGAAGCGCCTTGGAACAGCCAGCCGATCTCATGCGGCAGGACTTCATTGCGAGCCAGGGACGGCGCCCTGGGATCCGCCAGCGAGAACGTCAGCAGCCGTGGTTTCAGCGGCTCGTCAGAGTAGATGTAGAGGTGCTGTTGATGGAGCCCGGCGCCCCGCACGCGGCGTTGCGGCCCGAGGAGCGAGTTCAACTCGACACGGCGAATCACCGGGTTGGCCGGCTTCGCGTCGAAGGCAACCGTGTACAGGAAGCAGTTCGGGTCCTCCAGAGACCTGGTCCCCACCCCGCTCTGTCGGACCACCACGTAAGCGAGGCAGGGGTCTTGGGCCGACCACATCACGTTCATCCCACTGTAGTAGAGCCCCTTCTCCTCCGGCAGGTCGGAAAGCCAGACCGGCTCGTCCGCCACCGATGTCTGCTCGCCCACATGCACTCGGACAAAGCCGAGCTTGGAGACCTTCCACCACGGTTCGTTCGAGAACAGGACCAGGACATCGTTGCCGCTGGCCACCATGTCATGGACCGTGCCGTCCTGAGCCATGGGAAGCGAGATCACCTGCCGGGCGGACAGGTTCGTACCCATCGGAAAGGCCATGCCGGCCGTCAGCACCAGCATGATGGCCGCCACCGACCAGCCCAGCGTGCGCCCGCCGACCTCGACCTGCACGTTCCGCTTCAACAGGACGCCGGCGAGTCCCAACAATCCAACGCTGAGCACGATCATGGGCGATGCGAAGAGGATGTACGCTCTCGCGTTCAGAGCCCCCCTGTCCGCCTTTTGCACCATTTCCACGCTCAGCCAATTCAGCGGCGCGACGACCAGCGGGATAACGAAGATCAGGGCCATAGCTCCGACTGCCAGGATGGCGGCATGAAGGACCCCTCGAACACACTGGCCCAACACGAACGAGGCGCTGTAGATCAACATCAGGATGGGAGTGTACGACAGGGGTACGGCTGTCTTGTCGGCCATGCGTGGGACAGGATGGTCGGTGAATCTGGCCAGCATCTGAATCAAAAGGGGTATCCAGCAGACCAGCCACACGAGCGCCAGTCCCACGAGGTACTTGCTCACGAGCCAGCGGTTCAGGTTGACCGGCCGAGATCGCCAGAATCGCTCAATCGTCCCCTGTTCCCGACCCATGGCGTATACCCCGGCAATCACCGCAAGGATGGGGCCGCCCAGCAAGAGCACCCCGAGGGCGTTCCCGTCATACCAAGTCTCTTGGGAGCGAGCCGCCTCCATGATCTGGGGAAGGAAGCTGATTCCCAGGAACACTCCCAGAACTCCCAGAGCAAGCCACTGGCTCTCGCGGAGTTCCTTCCACACATATGGTTTCCACAGTCTCATGATCTGCCCTCCGGAAGTCTGCGGAAGCGGAACCACAGGCCCAATCCCAATCCCGCCAGGATCAGACTCTGCACGAGTACGACGGTCCGGACCTCATGGGGCTTTCCCCAGTCCAGATTCCCAATGGCAACGGGGTTCGAGGCCCATATCCAGAAACCCAGGCGTTCTGTGAGTCTCCATCCTTCCACGACAACAGAGTGGATGGCCCAGCAGCCCAGAACGATGGCGCTCATCAGGATGTAGGTCTCTTCCCGCCGGCACCGCAATCCCGCGAAGAGTTGCCAGGCGAAGAAAACCAGGCCGAGCGCGGCCATGATGGCAAAGCCTTCAGCCAGATCGGCAACGCTACGCTCCCGCCCGCCTACCGTCAGACAAACTGTAAGGCCGCCGATCAGGAAGGGCGTGAGATACGCCAGCAGCCCTGCGATCACTTTGGCCGTCACGATATGACCGCGGCTGACCGGATGGACGATCAGGTACGACAATGTCCGCTCTTTGCGTTCGCGAGCGAACAGTCCCATGCCGAGAAACACGGGCAGGAGGATGACTGCCGGGTTCCAGATCATCACGACAACAGCCCTGTCGGCCAGGATGCGGGTCTTGAGGCCGATGGCGGTCATGCCCAGCAGCCAGACGGTCGCCAGGGCGACGCGCCATCGCTGCTCGTGCCATTCCTTCCACAACAGCGCTTTCAGCATGGGCTCACCTCCCGGCCTCGATTGCCGATCACGTAGGCTTCGAAAATCTCGTCCAGGTTCAAGCCCATTTCCTGCACGTCACCACCGGCTACGGCTGTCAACGCGGCGCGCGTGTCCTGCGTCGCCGACTCCAGCGTCACGCTCCATTGCCCGTCCCGCTGCACGGCATCCAGAACGCTCGGGATTCGTCCCAGATCCATCGCGTCTCTGCGTGGGAGGATGAACCGCCGGACCGCGTCGCGGAGCTCGTCCGTCGGTGCAGCCTTGACGATCCGACCCTGGTCCAGGATGGCGATCCAGTCCGCGACCGGCTCGATCTCGTACAGCAGGTGGCTCGAAAAGAACACCGTTGCTCCCTCCGCCTGGAGCAACGTGATTACGCTCCGCAGAAACTCCTTGCGGGCGATGGGGTCCAGACCCAACGTGGGATCGTCGAGGATGACAGTCTTGGGCCGATGCGCCAGAGCCAGCAACAAGGCCAGACGCGTGTTCTGTCCCTTGGACAGGGTCGCGATCTTGCTCCTGGCCGGCAGGTCGAACCGGCGGAGCAACTGTCCCGCGTAGGCGCGGTCCCACGTGGGATAGAAGCTGCCGGTCCATTGCAGGATCTGCTCGATCCGCATCCAGTCATACATCCGCTGGTCCTCTGCCACGTAGCCGACCGCCCGGCGCACCGCGATGGCGTCGGCTTGCGGATCGTGCCCGGCGACCTCGCATCGGCCGCTCTGCGGGTCCATCAGGCCCAACAGAACCTGAATCGTGGTGGTCTTGCCGGCGCCGTTGCGTCCCAGGAAACCGAAGATGGACCCTTCCGGCACATCCAGGTTCACGCCGTCCAGCACCTTGTGCCGCCCGTAGGCGAAATGCAGGTTCGAAATGGAAATCGCTGCCTTAGTCATGATGGGAACTCCGGTTCTTCTCGGCCAGGATCGTCTGGTATTCCTTCTCTAATAGCGCATGCACCTGCTCGGGAGGGACCTCCAGATGGATCGCCTGCACCACTGCCTCACGGAGCAGAGCGGCCACCGCCTTCCTCCGCTCGTCGATCGGGATCGTCAGGTTGCCCTGCATGACGACGGTGCCGTTGCCGCGATCCACCTCCAGCACGCGCTCCCGACACAGTTCGTTGTAGACCTTGAGAACGGTGTTCTGATTCACCGCCAACTGCCCGGCCAACTGACGGATGCTGGGGACCTTGTCGCCGGGCTTCAGAACCCCGGCGGCGATCTGGTACCTGATCTGGTCCATGATCTGCCGGTAAATCGGCGATGAGGAGGATGGCTCAATTCGAATGAACATGGCAGATTCCTCAATTCAGCCTGACAGTTATACTGTTATACATAACTATCACACATGATCCGGCTCAGTCAACAGAAAAACTGAAGAATCTCTGTCTTCTCGCATGACCGGGCAACATGGGCATGCCCGAGTTGCTCGACTGGGCGTTTTCGTTTCTCTTCTTCAACAGAAACTGGTATAACTAATGCCCTGACAGGGTGGCACATCTTCCGAGAGAGAGTACTGAACGGATCCTCCTGCACATAGGAATGGGCCGGATTGTGCAAAACATGATTCTGTCGTACGAGTACACGCCGCATATTTGGCCCCTTCTGGCATCGGCTGTATTGCTTGTAATGCTGCTCATCGGGGGCGGGCGGCATCGTTCTGCGCCGGGCGGCCTTCCCTTTGTCATTCTCGTGGCGGGAATCCTTGCATGGGTGTCAGCCAACGGCTTGGCGATGACCAGCACGGACGACATGGCGAGGATCTTCTGGTTCAAGTTCCAGGCGGCCCTTATGCTCCCGCTGGCGACCGCCGGCCTGTGCTTCGCCATCGAATATGCCGGTCTGGGGAGGTTCCTGACCCGCCGGATGCTCGCTTCGCTGGCCATCGGACCCCTTGTCTGCGCGGCGTTCATTTTGACGGACCACAGCAATCACCTCATGTGGGCGCGAATCCGGTTCGATGGTTATGTTCGCACCCACGCGGCAGTGGCGGGCTGGGGGGCAATGGCTTACGCCTACTTCTTGAGCCTGCTGCATCTGCTCGTGCTCCTCTGGCTCTTCGTGCGGTCGCCGCGTCATCGTGGGATCGCCGTGGCTCTCATCATTACGACAGTGAGCATGCGCTGCGGTGCCTTCCTCAGAGTCATGGACTGGAGCCCGGTCGCGAGGTTCGATCCGATGATTGTGATCGTCACCGTCGCATTGTTGCCTTATGCGTTCGCCGTCTTTCGCTTCCGCATGTTTGATGTCGTCAGTGTCGCACGCAACACCATCCTCGAACGGATGGCGGACGCCATGATTGTGCTGGACGCCGAGAACCGTATCGTCGACCTCAACGGAACGGCAGAGACACTCTTGGGCGTAGGCAGATCGCGGAGTATCGGTCGCCGGGTGGCGGATGCGGTACGCTCGTGTCCCGACTGGCTGGCCCAGACCCAGGTCTCGGGCGAAACGCATCGTGAGGTTTCGTTTGCAGATGCCCGGTGCTACGGGGTTTCCAGTTCGCCGCTCATCGATGAACGAGGGTTTCGACTGGGGCGAGTCGTTTCGTTTCACGACATCACGGAGCTCAAGCGAGCCCAGGCGCAGATTCTGGATCATCAGCGGATGGTGGCGATGCTGAACGAACGAGAATTGCTGGCGCAGGAGTTGCACGATGGGATCGGTCAGGTGCTTGCGGCGGCCCACCTGCAAGCCAGTTCCGCAAAGGAGTTTCTGGCGAGGGGGGATACAACGTCGGTCGAGTCGTGTCTGGATCGTCTGAGTGAGGCGACGCAGAAAGCCAAGGAGTCCATTCGAGAGTACCTGTTCGGTGTCAAGGCCCGCTCGTGTCCGGAACAGGGCCTCGTCCCGGTGCTTCGTCGGTACATTGAGGACTACAGCCGGAACTACGGAATCCGTGCGGAACTTGTTGTCCCCGCCGAGTTGAAAGAGCAGCGGATCGACGCTGTCGTGGAGGTCCAGCTCCAGCCTATCGTCCAAGAAGCGCTGTTGAATGCGATGCGGCATGGAAGGGCCCGTTCGGTACAGGTGGTCTTCGCCCTCTGCGACGGCCAACTCCACATCAGGATTGAGGACGACGGCTGCGGTTTCAGTCCAGACGAGACCTCTTCTCGCAGTTTTGGGCTGCGTTCGATGCGCGGCCGGACAGAGGCGATGGGAGGTACTTTCGAGGTGATTTCGAAACCTGGCGAAGGGACATGTGTCCGCATTCGTGTGCCCTGGCAAAAGGAGGGAGCATGAGAATCCTGTTAGCGGACGATCACCCTCTGTTTCTGGACGGGCTCAAGACCCTGTTGACGGTTCGCGGCCTGGACGTGGTCGGAATGGCTCGCGATGGGGTAGAGGCGGTCGAGATGGCCCGCAGTCTGAGGCCGGAGGTCATTCTCATGGATATCCAGATGCCGCGACTGAACGGTCTGGGGGCTACTCGCCTGATCAAGGCGGAGCAGCCCGATGTCAAGATCGTGATGTTGACCATGTCGGCCAACCATGACGATTTGTTCGAGGCAGTCAAGAGCGGCGCCTGGGGCTACCTGCTCAAAGCCGATCAAACCGACACGTTCTTCGAGCTGCTGTCGGGCCTGATGCAGGGAGAGGTGCCTCTGTCTCCTGCTCTGGCCGGTCGGGTTCTGGAGGAATTTGGCCGACAGGGAGGGGGTGGTGAACCCGTCGAGTCGGCGGGACGAGAGGAAGAGACCCTCACACCGCGACAAGCCGATGTCCTCGCGCTGGTGGCTCAGGGCCTGACCTACAAAGAGGTTGCGGCCAAGCTGTTCCTGACCGAACCGACCATCAAGTACCACATGGGGGAGATCATCGAGCGACTTCACGCGGAGAATCGCCGACAGGTGATCGAGTATGCCAAACGCATGGGGTTGGACAAGGAGCAGCACCGTCAGTGACACGGCTGCCTGGCAATCCAGGACTATACTTTTTTGCCCCTCGGCTGCACGAAGACTATACCTAATAGGTGTGGTTTCGATGGCCGCTTTGTGTTAAACTACGGTTTGACTCTTCTTCTTTTGTGCCGGAGGTTACCCCGAAGGGTGGATGAAAGGATGACACGTGTCGCGGTCTACGGAACGAATCTGGTGATGTCCGCTCTCTGCGCAGGTCTGCAGAAAAGACCGGGATTTGAAGTGCAAGGTTTCAACGGCTTGTCTGACGCCGATCTCGACGAGCCGGATGCGACCCTCCCCGATGTGATCCTATTCGATCTGGCTGCGGGTCAGCCCGATTTCGCCATTCCCCTGCTGCGGAGGAGCCCGACGACTCTGCTGATCGGGGTGGACCTGGTGAGCCACAAAATGCTGGTGCTGTCAGGCGAGCAGTCTCGCCTATCGACGATGGACGATCTGATGCACGTCATGGGACAGGCAAGAGCGGAAGTGAAAGAGACGAGTTGACGGAAACGAAACGAATAGTGAAAGGACAAGCGACCATGAAAGACCCCAAGAAGGAAGTGTCTGCGAATCTGGCAAGACGAGACATGTTGAAGCTCTCCGGGTTGACCCTGGGCGGGCTGGCGGCGGGACACGTGACGGGCGGCAAGGTCCGCGCGGATGAGACCTACGATCCGACGCAGGCGTACACCTACTTCGACAACCTGGACCCGTTCACGCCGGGCACACCGCTGGACTCCAATGAGATGCGGATCACGTTCCTCGGATCGACCATCCCTCCGACCGCACGACGCGTGCAGCAGATGATGAGCGTCTTCGTCGAGGTGGGCGACGCCAAAGGCAAGGCGGACTCCTTTGTCTTCGACTGCGGCGCCGGCGTGGTCGCCAACTACGGCGCCATGAACATCCCGTTCAGCAAGATGGGCAAGGTGTTCATCACCCACCTGCACGGCGATCACATGAGCGACCTGTGCCACTTCTACTGCTTTGGACCCTCGCAGGACCGCAAGTCGCCCCTGTATGTCTTCAGCCACGGCAATTCGACGGTGACCAATCCTACAGGCACTCCCGCGACCTACGACGACGGCGTCGTCGCCTACTGCGAGAATCTCCGCAAGGCGATGCGATGGCACAGCGAGAGCTTCAGCTTCCTGTCGACCGGTTACCAGAGTTACACGCGCCCGACGAAGGAAAGTTGGGGTTTGCCGGTGGACCCCGTCCCGGTCTGCGACGACGACGCCTCCGACGGCTATGCCCTGATCCCCATCGAGCTGGACTGGACCAAACGCGGCGACGTGAAAGACGACAACGTCGCCTACAACAATCTGGAAACCGGCGTGAAGATCACCCATTTCCCGGTGATCCACGCCAGGAAAGGCTCCATCGGCTTCAAGCTCGAGTGGAATGGCCTGTCGATGATCTACACGGGCGACACGAAGCCCGAGACGAACTTCCTCGACCAGGTCAACAACCACAAGGACGCCGACGGCAACCCGAAGGCCCTCGACGTGGCCATTCACGAGATGATCGTCCCGGCGGAAGTGTGGGCCATGAAGAGCCTGGGCCTCAGCGAGCCCGGCAGCGAGGACGACCCGATATGGATGGCAGCTTACAACACGGCGGTCGCCGTCCAGAACAGCTCGCATACGCCTCAAGGCGCCTTCGGATACCTCCTGAGCCAGATGCCGCGTCGTCCGCGTCTGGCGGTCGCCACGCACTTCCCGGTGGCCGATGATACGGTTGCCTCGGCTTTGGCGAGCGTCCAGACGCACGTCCCGGAGATCCAGCAAGGTCGGGACATCACCTGGTCCTTCGACCGCATGGTGATCCGCGTGACCGCGGAGGAGATCAAGCAATTGCGAGCCGACGTTTCCGATTTCACGTTCAGCCCGCTTCCGGCGGAGATACACGGCGACATCAACACGCCGAAGTACCACACCGACGAGAATGCCTCGGATCCGTACGCCCAGCTCGAGAGGGCCACGGAAATCCTGTGCACCGAAGAAGGCGGCGAGGAGACCTATCGCAAAGACGGGTATTGATCTCTCTCAGACGCGATGAAAGCAGTTGCCGAGTGGGGATGTTCCCTGCTCGGCGACTGCTTCTTGGGTTTGTGGTTCTGTGGTGAAAACGTCTAACGAGTCACTCTGGTGAAGATATCGCGAAGAGAATTCATGCGGCATTGCGGCAGGGTGTCCGCCGCCGCTTCGATTGCCGGACTGGTCGGAGTGGACACGCTCCTGGGTCGGTCCCGGAAACCGACGGACGAGAGGGCCGCCCAGGCGCATCCGAATGTCTTGCTGATCATGGTGGATCAGATGCAGACTCCGCCGGAGGGATACGGCGCCGAGGAGGGCATGGCTCAGGGGCTCAAGGAGATCCTGGGGTTCCGGCCGCTGTCCGAGGAGAACGCCTACAGCCGGTTCTTCCAGGGCCTGCTGCGTCTGCG
The DNA here is from genome assembly GCA_034678485.1 of Sedimentisphaerales bacterium. GTDB lineage: Bacteria > Planctomycetota > Phycisphaerae > Sedimentisphaerales > Anaerobacaceae > PLanc-01. Next base: position 9,866 of record JAXDBU010000191.1, read on the forward strand.
GCAGAACGCGGTCGTCTGTCGCAAGCATTATACCGCGTCGGCTGCGTGCGTGCCCAGCAGGACTGCCATCATGACGGGGCAATACGCCGGCGTGACCGGCGTCGATCAGACGGACGGCACGTTCAAGTCCCATGAGAATGTGCCGTGGCTGGATGCCCAGGGGACGCCGACTATAGGCGACTGGTTCCACGCCGCAGGCTACTCCACCCATTACTTCGGCAAGTGGCACGTTTCGCATGCCGAGGAACCGGATTATCTCGAGCCGTGGGGTTTCGCGGATTGGGACAAGTCGTACCCCGAACCTCATGGTTCCAATCCCGACAACGGCGGCGTGTACCGCGACATCGGATTCGCCAGGAATGTCGTGGAGTTCCTCGACGAGAAACGAATCGACGAGTCCGGCGTTCCGTGGTTGGCGGTGGGTTCGCTGACGAATCCTCACGACTTCGGCCTGATGCCCATAGGTTGGCAGCTCCCGGGGAATACGGGCGTTGTGCCGTGGCCGGCGAACGCGACGAGTCTGTCCCCGATGCCGATTCCGGCCCAGGGCGATCAGAGCCTGCCGGGTGGCGACGGCGAGATCGTGGACCTGAACCCGGATGGCTTCCCCCAGGACAATTGTGCCCTGCCGCCGACCTATGACGAGTCTCTGGCCGACAAGCCGCGATGCCAGAAGGATTACGCCCTCAAGATGGGTCTGGCCTTCAGTTCGATGCAGGAATACAACTTCAGCCTGCAGAACATGTCCGTCACGCTGCCGCAACCGTATCAGCTTCAGGAGAACGCCAGAGAGTGGTTCCTGGCGTCCAACCAGTTCTATGCGTATTGTCACTACCTCATGGATCTCCAACTCCGTAAGATCCTGGAGACTCTCGACCGCAACAACCTGGCGGAGAACACGATCGTCGTCTTTCTGTCTGATCACGGCGAGATGACGGCGGCCCACGGCGGCATGATCCAGAAGTGGCACAACGCCTATGAAGAGACGGTCCGAGTGCCCATGGTGGTTTCTTCCCCGCTCGTCAACAGCGGCCAGGAGATGAGGGAAATCCTCCAACCCACCAGCTCGATCGACCTGGCGCCGACGCTCCTGGGCCTCGCGGGGTACACGGAGGCGGATTTGCGGGCCGCGATGGAAGCCGCCTACGGCGAATCGGTCGTGAAACAGTTCGTGGGCGCCGATCTGTCGTCCCATCTCCAAGGGGAGACCGACGGCAGCATCCTCGGGCCCGACGGAAATCCACGCACCGGCGTCTTCTTCATGACCAACGACACGATCACCGATCTTGGCGCCAACCCCAGCGACACGATCCAAGGCCAGTACAACACGTTCGTGGCGAACATCGAGACCTTGAGAGCGGAGGGACACGATCTGACATCCGGGTCAGTCACGCAGCCGAACTGCGTGCGGGCCTTCTGCACCGGAGACTGGAAGATCGTTCGTTACGTGGACCTCAACGGCGTCGAGGCCGATGAGTGGGAACTCTACTGTCTGACCGCCGATCCCATCGAGCGGGTCAATCTGGTCGACTTCAAGACCGGCGAGGTTCGCAGCGACGTAGCCGTCGAGGGCATGACAACAGAAGATCTGATCGCAAAGAACGCCCAATTGAAAGAGGAGTTGCTCCGACGCCAAGCTGCCATGCTCGGAGAGCTTGCGTAACAGCTACAGAGCGACAGGCTGGGCCTGATTCCAAAAGGACAAGACGGCGTCCGGCACGAGGGACGGGACGGCCAGAGACTCTTCCGGTTCCTCGTGCCGGTTCCCTGTTGAGCGTCTGCGAACGAGCGCCCGGTCGCCACACACGAACCCCGGACAACAGTGCATGGAAATCGCAGTTGACAAAGGACATGGCGGGCAGTATGATAAGAACACGTTTTTTTGGGTAGACAGGACGGGCAAGGATAGACTCAGCCACACGTGCCATGGAGTGGTGCGTACCGGGTAGTTCAGTGTGCCGTATCCATGTGCATGCGCGGCCCATGGTGCGGTGGTGAGGTGGGGCGGCCGCGCGCCAACCGGCATTGGAGAGAAGGAGGAGAACCGATGAGACGGAAAGCAAACGCGGTATTCTGGGGGATTGTTTCGACCTTTCTCTTGTGTTCGTCCCCATGTCTGGCGGGGGCGAATATTGCACTGGACGCCAGCGTGAGCCTCCAGGGTGCGAGCTTCTTCGGCGGGGCCGGGACTCTTGTCGATCCGCAGACCATCGTCGATGGCGTGTTCCTGCCCCGAAGCACCCAATGGCAGACCGGGACGGTCTGGTGGAATTCCACCGACGGCGCCGCGCGCTGGATCGAGATCGACCTGGGCGCCGAATACACAATCGATAGCTTCATCGTGCAGGCCGACGACAACGATGCCTACAAGCTGTACTACTGGGACAGTGGGATTGACGACTGGGAACTGGTATGGGACATTCCCTGGGTCGGTGGTTCGGGCATGCAGACGCGTCCCGACCCGACGGATGACAGCGAGCAGTACTTCTTGGCTTCGTCCATCGTCACGGATCGGCTGAAGATCGAGGGAAATATGGCCCACACCGACCGTCTTCTCTCGGTCTGCGAGGTTCAGGCATTTGGCGAGCCCATGACTACTATCCCTGCCCCTGGCGCGGTCGTGCTGGCAACGATCGGAGCAGGACTGGTCGGCCGGCTGCGGCGGCGCAGAAC
>JAXDBU010000192.1:0-24220 GCA_034678485.1 Sedimentisphaerales bacterium
ACCGATCTCGCCGAGATCGATGACCGGGTTTTCGATCGTCAGCTTCCCCGGGCCCGCGCTGGTGCCAGGTTCCGTCCGGCCGGCATTTGCCCCGGTCTGAACCGATGGGGCTTTCTCCTTCGATGCCTCACTCCGGCACCCGATCAAGGCCGCCGACAGCAGAAACGGTACCAGAAACACCAGACGCAACCGCGAATCACCCATCCCGTGTCGGATAGAAATCCCCCGAATTGCGCATCTTCTACTCATCTGTGCACTCCCCGAAACCAGAACTTGACTCAGAACCCGTCTTGGGCGGGATCTGATTCATTATACCTTACGGTATTTCGGCAGGCAACAAGTCCGACATCAGGACAACAAAAGGCCGGCAAGCGAAAAATTCCTGTTGAAATCCGATTGGTGGACGATAAAATACAGTGTTTCTGGCTTGTTTGGGAGTCACAGATATGAAGGATAAAATACACCCTAAGTACGATAAGGTTGTGGTTCGTTGCGGCTGCGGCAACACGTTCGAGACCCGAAGCACCGCGGACGAGATCCACGCGGAAATCTGCTCGATGTGCCACCCGTTCTACACGGGCAAGCAGAAATTCGTGGACACTGCCGGACGGATCGAGCGATTCCAGAAGAAGTACGGCAGTTCATACATGAAAAAGACCAAAGAAGGACAGCAGTAGCTGTACCCCGTCATCGATCGAGCTCCTGCTCCTGCGGCCGCAGGAACAGGGGCTTTTGTTATGCCGGAACGGCTCGGCCCCACCCGCCGGAGCACTTTGGTTTCGGTTGATTCGGCTTGCGCGTAATACCGATGAGCAACGAACACGAGCACCTGTTGACTCTGCTCGACGAGATCGCTGCGCGATACGAGCGGATCGAGCAGCAGATCTCCGACCCGGCGATTGCCAAGGAGCCGGCCAAACTCGTCGCGCTCTCCAAGGAACGAGGCAAGATTCGAGCCGTTGTCCTTAAGTACCGCGAGTACAAGAAGGCCGCGGCTGAGATGGACAGCGCGAGGCAGATCGCCAACGACAACACGACGGAACTCGATCTCCGCACCTTGGCCGAGGAGGAGATGGAACAGCTCGCGGCCCGCAAGGACCGGCTGCTGGAGGAGATCGAGAACACTCTGGTCATGGCCGACGACCAGCAGATCGGTTCGGTCATCATGGAAATCCGAGCGGGCACAGGCGGCGAAGAGGCCGCTCTGTTTGCTCGAGACCTCTATGACATGTACTGCAGGTATGCGGCCGACCGTCGCTGGCGGATTGAGCAGTTCGACTTCAGCCCCTCGGAAAAAGGCGGTTTCCGCGAGATCATCTTCAGTATCAAGGGGGAAGGCGTCTGGTCCGAACTGGGCTACGAAGGCGGCGGGCATCGTGTCCAGCGGGTCCCCGAGACAGAGGCCCAGGGACGCATCCACACCTCCGCTGCCACGGTGGCGGTGTTGCCGGAGCCGGAGGAGGTGGATATCCAGATCAACCCCGCGGACGTGATCGAGAACGTCTGTCGCGCCGGCGGGCCGGGCGGACAGAACGTCAACAAGGTCAGCAGCGCCATCCGCCTGGAGCACATCCCGACCGGCATCACCGTCAATATGCGAGAGGAAGCCAGCCAGCACAAGAACCGGGCCAAAGCCTGGCGAATCCTCCGAAGCCGGGTCTTCGAGCTCTACGAGAGTAAACGCCGGGCTCAGCGGGATTCGCAGCGTAAGACGATGATCGGCTCGGGCGACCGTTCCGAGAAAATCCGAACGTATAATTTCCCCCAGAACCGCGTTACCGATCACCGCATCGGCCTGTCGCTGCACAACCTGGACAGGATCATCGCGGGAAGCATGCGCGAGTTGATCGAAGCCCTCATCGAACACGACCGGCAACAACGGTTGAAGGGTCTCCGTATGGCGCCGCAAGCCGACGCGCCGCCGGCGAAATAGGCGAGCGGAGAGGGGCAAGGATATGATTATCGTCGTCACGGGAATGGTGGGTCTCAACAAGAAGAGCTACCTGGAAGCCGTTTGCCGTTTCGCCGGACAGCAGGGCAATCAGATGGAACTCCGTAGCGTGGGCGACATGATGTATGCCGAGGCGCCGGACGTCCCGCCGGGCAGGATTCTCGACATCTCCTTGAAGCGACTCGATTCGCTCCGGCGCAGCGTATTCAAAGATATCATCGTGGCCGCAAGCGAGGCGCCGAATCTGATTGTCAACACGCATGCAACGTTCCGCTGGCGGCACGGCCTGTTCCCGGCGGTGGATTTCGACCAAATGCGTCAGCTCAACGCCGATATGTACATCTGTCTCATCGACGGAGTCGTCGCCATGCACCTGCGGCTCCTCGAACAGCACGCGGTCGAGCACAGTCTCAAGGACCTGATCGTCTGGCGGGAGGAAGAGATCATCAGCACCGAGATGCTCTGCAAGGGGATCAACGACAAGGTGCCCTTCTACTGTCTGGCTCTGGGTGCAAAGGAACCCACCGTCGACACGTTCTACCGACTGGTGTTCCAGCGAGCTGTCAAGAAAGCCTATCTCAGTTTCCCCATGACTGCGGTGGCGCGTGAGGAGAGCGTCACACAGGAGATTGCCGAATTCCGCAAGCGGATGAAGGAGTCCTTCGTCTGCTTCGATCCCGGCGATCTCGAGGAAGCCCATCTGCCTGCGGTCGCGCGAGCGGCTCGTGAGCAGGGTCTCAAGCAGGTCGAGGTCACAACTGCGAATCGTCGCGCCCGTCTGGACGTGGACGAGGTCGTGCAGATCGAACGCGACATCAACAGCCAGATTTACGCCCGCGACTTTCTGCTGATCGACCAGGCGGATATGATCGTCAGCTTCGTCCCTGCCTTGCCGGACGGCCGGGCCGCCATCTCCAGCGGCGTGGAGCGCGAGCTCCAGCACGCCCACGAGGCGGCCAAAGAGGTCTACGTGATCTGGACCGCGCGCCAACAGCCCCCTTCCGTCTTCGTCACGCAGACTGCCAACAGGGTCTTCTCCAGCGTGTCCGAAGCGATGCTGTTCATCGAGAAGCGATGGGCGCGATGATTCAGCACGCGGACGCCGACGCACCGGAGTGAGGGGCGCATCACTGCACAAAGTGGAACGCAAGGTTCACAATTCGAAGATGAAGACTCTACGGCCGATTGGCCAGCCATAGGATCAGGTCGTACACGCCGAAGCCGACACAAGCCAAGCCGGCGCCGGCGCAGACCAACGCCGCCAGGTTGATCGCTCCCGCGATGAACGCGCCTTCGAAATAGGGCGATGATGCGGACCGCCGTCCGACGCCCCTCGCCAGGACAGCCAGCGGATATGCGATGGCAAGCACACCGAGCCCGGTGATGAAGCTGCGAAGCGGGTCCTTGAAGAGCGGACCTTCCGGCGTCGGCAGCACGGCTGCGACCACAAAGCACGCTGTCGCGACACACCCTGCCGCCCCCATCGTAATCAAGGCGGACTTGCTGATGAACGACTCCCGTCGTCGGACGGCATTGTCTTGGCCCATGGATGCCCTGCTCCACGATCTGGCTGCGAAGAGCCACTACCTCATCTTGCGAATGCGGACCTCGGTTTTCTGTGAGTCCTTCATGAGGACGACGAGTTCGTTGGGGTCCGTCTGCCCGTAATGATAGGGATAGAGAACCTTCGGCTCGAACGCCTTCGCGGCCTCGGCCGCCATCTCCGGCGTCATCGTATAGGGCAGATTCATCGGCAGGAAGGCGATATCGATCTTCTGGAGCTGCGACATCGCGGGGATGTTCTCTGTGTCGCCTGCTATGTAGACGCGGGTCTTGTCAAAATTGACAATGTAGCCGTTGCCGAGGCCTTTGGGGTGATAGGGCTGCCCGTCGGGTCGCTTGTGGACGATGTTGTAGGCGGGCACCGCTTCGACCTTGAACCCGCAGACGGTCAGCGGGTCGCCATTCTTCATGACCGTTCCGTCGGGGACCTTCTCGACGCACGCCTTGGTCAGGAGGATCTTCGTCTGGTCCTTGCGGATCACGGCGAGGGCCTTCGGGTCCAGATGATCCCCGTGCTCGTGCGTGATCAGAACGACGTCGGCCTTGGGCAGCTTCGAGTAATCCCCCTCGCGACCGACGGGATCGACGTGGACGACCTTGCCCTGGTAGTCGAACATCAGCGTGCCGTGCCCGATGAAGGTGATCTTGAGGTCTCCGGTCTCGGTCTTGACAACGTCCTGCTCAGGCGGCTTTCTTTGTTGTCCCCCCTGCTCGCCAGCCTTCGCTATCGGCAATACGATCAGTCCCAACATCGCGATCCACAACAGTCTTGTCGATCCGCTCATGGCCATTCTCCTTATTCACGCATTCGACCACGACCTGGAAGCCGGCAACGCCGCATGCCGGCCACATCCTGGGACCCATCGTACCGCAGGGTGGGATTGATTTGAAGCCCCTTCTTGCCACACGAGCGACCGGATCACCGATCGACCGTGTACGTCGTTTCGTTGAGGGCGCTCCACTGCCCTTTGTCAAGCACGCGGGCCTTGATCTGCGTGTCGCTCGTCAGCAGGATTGGATTGTGGTACGGCGTTGCCGTCGCGGCGACGCTTGGATCGGCCGGCGACTCCTCGCGGCCGGTCACCAGATCGACAGACAGGAGGAAATCGGAACTCGTGGGCGAAGCGTTCAGTGCGTGGATCGCCAGGAGATTGCCGCCGGCCTGGAGCAGGTCGATCCGGTCGGTGAGGTCGAACTCGACCTGGAGCACGGCCTGATCGTCGGCATGGCTGTCCGCCGCCAGGGAGTTCCATTGCGGCGTGCCGGCGAACCGGTCGCGGGCGACTTCGACGCCGTTGAGATAGGCGACGAAACCGTCGTCGTATCGCACCCGCAGGACCAGCCCGGTCAGGCCCTTGATCGTCGGGACGGTCAGCTCGAACGGGATGCGGATGTAGCAACTGCCGTTGACGCCGTACATCTGCGTCCCAACGTTGATCCCGATGAACGTCTCGAATCCGATGCTCCTCTCGTAGCCGACGCCGCCGACGCCGGGGATCCAGGCGGAATCGTCGAAGGGCTGCCCTCCTCTCCAGGCATCGCCGAGGTTGCCGCCGGGGATCAGGACCCGCTTCGCCGCGCTCTCAGCGACCAGTGCGTTCGGGCTGTTTTGCTCGGAGTCCACGCCGGGCACTCGCGGGTCGGTCCCGTCGAGCGTGTAGTAGATCGTCCCGGTCCCGTTGGGGTTGTGCAGGGTCAGGGCGTCGCCAGCGCCAATGGAGCCCCCATGCTGCGGCACACCCTCGATTCTGAATTCCGGCGGATCGATATCCGGATACAACTTCTCCGCGCGGAGCACGTTGAGAATCGCGTACGAGTTGGCCGTGTTGTGGATGGCGGGGATGTAGTTGTCCAGGACGTTGTCCCGCTCCACGACCCATGAGTCCTCGCGAGTGAAATAGTAGTCCGGTCCGTGGGGAACGGGCGGGTACATGAGGTGGTTGATGTCCGTGAGCGGGCTGGGCTGCTGGAGCGTGCTCCCATAGGGCGTGGTCCTCTTGACATCGCCCCAGCGGGCGGATTCGGCCACAATGGCCTTGTCGATCCAGTTCGCGACGCGCCAGTAGCGATCTTGCGAGGCGACAACGCTCAGAGCGCCGTCGTGGAAGCAATGCTTGTAGACCCTGTCGGCGAAGAGCATGCGAAACTCCTGGCTGGTCCGCATCTTCTGGAAGACCGCGCCCACTCCGTTGCCGTTGTCGATGCGGCTGGCGGCCCGGCCGTGATAGTCCAGGACAATCTCCTGGTCCCAGACGAAGAAGCGGAACTTGCCGTCGCCACTGACGGCATTCGCGACGGCGTACCCGTTGTGATGCGGCCAGTCTTCCGCGTCACCGTAGAGATGCAGCAGGATGTAGTCGGCGAAATCCTCCATGTCGAGGTACTGCTGCATTTGCGCGTAGCCGGCAGAGGTGGAGGGGTTGATGGCCATCATGGCCTGCCAGCGGGCGCTGGTCCCGAAGTCCGCGTTGACTTCCCAATCCTGGGGCTCTCCACCGAGATGGTCCGCCACAAAGTCCTGTGCTATGCGCTCGCTGAGATTGTAGAGTCCGAAGTAGAGGCCGTCGACGTAGAGGTGCACGAAGCGGCTATAGCTGGACGGCTGGCCCATGTCGCGGAAGCTCTCTTTCATCCAGGTGTCGCGGATGTACTGGGCGTCGTTGGGCCGATAGCGCGTCGCGTCCCAGGACGCAAGGGCCCAGGAATCGCAGAAACCGCCACGAAGGACGAGTTGGTTGAATGTGTCGACGGTCGATGCGGGAAAGAGCGGGTATCTCAGTTTCGCGGGGCCGTATTCGCGGGTGAAGGTCAGGCGCAGAGAGTGCTTCTGCATTCGCCAGGGTTTCCGACTGGAACCGCCGTGGGCCTCGATCTTGCAGTCGCACTGGAAGCCGTCCGTGCCGTCGAGAAGGAGGTATTCGATGGAGCATTTGCGCTCCCAGAACTCTCCGACGTTCCGCGAATTCGCCCAGATGCCCGCCGCATCACTGATGAAGTCATCGCGGAGCATGGACACCGACATTGTCGGGATGTCGAGCAGCGCGTCGCGGACGGAATACCCATCGAGCGTGCTGTTCACGACGCGAGGGTCCATCTCGTAGTCAGCCGGCACGATGCCGCCGACGTCGGAGTCGTAGCCCCAGTTGGCGGGCCAGCCGGGAGGAGACGCACTCTGGCAGGCCACGTCGTCCACGAAGATGTAGCTGTGCGTACTGACCTGCGCGGCTCGCCAACCAGGCTTGTACGCCATGGATCGCACGGTCGTCGTTGTCAGAACCGGGATCGACGTGCCGGCCTGGTACACGATGCCATATTGTTCGCTCGGTTCGGAGCCATCCAGCGTGTATCGGATGGTCGCATCGGGCGTCTCGCACAGAATCCACAGATCGAACGGCTCGTCGTAGAATCCCCGCTCGGGACTGTGCTGCGTCTGGGCGGTGAGCCCGAGAACGCCTTGTCCATTCGCCTTTCCCGGCGTCGGCGCCAGGAAGTAGCAGAGCAGGTCCGCTTGCAGGCCATAGGAAATGTCCGTCTGCTGCGCCGGAAACGACGGCGAATACTCCTGTGCGATCTGGCCGTTCGAGTCGACCAAGGCCAGGTACTCGCCATCCTTGTCGAGCGCGAAGTTCGCATGTGCATATCCCTTGGAATCGATGTAGTCATCGACCGCTTCTCCGGATGCGATGACGACCAGGAAGCCCTTGGGGGGCACGGCGAAGCCCGGCGGAAACGGCCACTTCCACAGATCGTCGGCGTTGTCCGTGAGATGCCAGCCGTTCAGGGAGATCGCTCTCGTTCCGCTGTTGAACAGCTCGATCCAGTCGGAGGCCCTCCCGTCTCCGTCGAGCAGCCCGGTGCGGTTGGAGGCGACGAACTCATTGATCGTCACAAGCGTGTCGCTCGCCGCCGCGAAGGCCGGGATCACGGACAACACCCATAATGACGCGACTATCGTTCTCGTACTCATCAGACAGCCAGCCCGGTCCTCACATGTCCAAGAACAGGACGGGGCTTGCGTCGTGTGGACACAAGCCCCGTCGAATCATCCTTCCATCAGATCAAGACATCAGGACAATCCTGCGTTTGTCCCTTTCACGGCTTATCGTAGGCCGCGGTCCGCCCGGCAAGCCCTGCGATTTCCGCATCCGACAGGACTCGACCATACAGGTAGACCTCGTCGATGGCGCCGGGGAAGTAACGCCCATCCGGCGCAGCGACTGGATCGTTGGTGTCGGGCAGAGTTTTGAGCAGGCCCAAAGCGATCTTCGTAAGAGGCTGATCGAACTGGGCCGCACTCGCCATCGTGCCCGCCGGCACACCGTTGATGTACAGGGTCGTGCTCTCTGCCGATTTGACTATTGCCGCGTGATACCATGCGGCGTCGTCGAACTTGTTGCTGTCGCGGATGTCCGCGTCTCCTCCCGTGGAGCCCGCCGGAGCCCGGTGCAGGAATCGCAGCCCGCCGGTGGAGGTGACTTCCAGCAGGACACCGTGCTGAGCGGCGTCATTGAAGATTGAGATCAGATCTCTGTTGCCCGTGCCTCCTTCCACCTGGAACCACAGGGCCGCGGTGTACACGGGCAAATCGAGGGAACTCACAACCAGAACGTAATCACGCGCGCCGTCGAGGTGGATCGCCTGGCCGACTTTGCCCGCGACATACGTAGGTGCGCCACCGATCGTGCCGTTGAGCTTTCCCGTGGCATCGTTGACGTTGCCTTCGAAGGCGTACTTGGCAACGAGATTCGTCGCATCGGGCTGAACCGGCGTGATCAGCTCGCGATCCTCGGGCGACAGATCAATGTCGTCGAAATACAAGACGCCGACGCCGCCCGTGACGCCGATCACCATCGTGGTGACTTCCGTGAGATTGACGCCGCTGAAGCTGCTCAGCGGAATGTACCACTTCTGCCAGGGCTTCCGCAGTAGGCTGTCCGCGTCACCGTCGTAGACGACCTTGTTGCCGTTGACCTTCACGTACAGCTCACCTGTGGTGTTGGCCGGATCGCCGAAGAACCAGAGGACCAGCCCCTTGGCCCCGTATTGCGTCCAGTCCTGCGTGGTGTGGAACGTTCGCGTGCCCTCGGAGATCCCCTCCGTCGTGCCGTCGTAGTAGAACGGCATGGACTGTGTGCCGCCGTGAATGATGGTCCCCTCTGCGAACGGAGCCTCGAAGTGACCGACCTGGGAGCCGTTGCCGCCCACACCGTAGCCGTCCGCCCAGACATCGAAGATACAGTTGCCTTTTCCGTAGGCGTTGTCGTAGCTCTCCATATTGTCCACCAGCAGGGTGTCCGCCACGGTGAAGCTCCAGACCTCGCCGTCCCAGGTCGTCGGGTCCTCGGCGTCGTTGACCTCATCGACACGCCAGTAGTAGGTCTTGCCCAGTTCGAGCAGACTGCCGGCGTCGAGTTCGGCCTCGCTGACAGTGCCGGCCAGGGCGGTTCTGTTGATGACCTCATTGACATCGGCGCTCAGGTACACCTCATGTTTGACCGCATACCGTCCTGCACGCCAGCTCAGCGCCACTCGCGGGTCAATCTCCGTTGAGTCGGCAGCCGGCGCCGGCTTGCGAGCCCGTGCAGGAATGACCATGAAGCGGACTTCACTGAGGCCACACTGGCCGACCATGGTTCCCCAGTTGTCGGTCACCGTGAGCCGAACGTACTTCGCCGTAGCACCGTCAAAATCGACCGTCGTATTCGCGGCATAGCTGCTCTGGCCGGTCGCCTGGGCAAACTCGTGGGTCACCCCCAGAGCCGCCCAGTCAACCCCGTCACGAGAGTACTCGATCGTGACGTCCTTGGCGCCGAATCCTACGCTGGCCTCCACCTGGCTGTTGTGATTCCATACCAGCATCTGATACAGCTTGTAGACCTGGTCGAAATCGTACTGGATCCAGATCGGGCCTGTATCGGTCGACGCGCTGGCCCACATGGCCGGCGCCTCCGTCGAGTGCAGGTCGCCGGCGTCCAAGCCGGAGCCATCGATCGTGACATTTGGATCACCGCCCATCGAGGCCGTGCTCGACGCGGTAGCGGTGATCTGTGCACCCGACAAGGCGATGCTGATGGGTTCCACGGTGAAGCTCCAGACCTCCCCTTTGATGATCGAGCCATCAGAAGCCACCTCATCCACCCGCCAGTAGTACGTCCGACCGAACTCCAGGCGGCCGGGGTCATAGCTGTTCGCATCCTGCCGACCCATGTAGACGCTGCCGGAGGTCATCCCGTCGTCGATGTCGTCGTAGTCCAGGCCCAGGTAGACATCGTGTGACACAGCCGTGCTGTTGGGCGTCCAGGAGAGAATTGTGCCGTCTCTGGGAACCTCCGTATCGCCATCTGCGGGAGTCGGAAGCACAGCCACTTCGACTTTGGTCAGCTCAAAGGCGTTCATAATGAAGAACGCGGTCGCGGTCGTACCGGTGCTCGATGTGATATCAAAGACCAGGGAGACATCGTCGGCGCCGTTGGAGACGATCGTGGCCGCGAACTTGGTCATATCGGCGAGCGTGAGGACGCCCGACGGTGTGATATCCGAGATATCAATGCCGGTCGTGGTGGCTGACCCCGTGGCGTCATTGACCGTCACGCTGAAGACGCCCGTCTGATCCTGAGGGTCGTGGTGATAGGACAGCCACTTGTACGCGCCGGCCGGCAAGCCCTTGATCGTCAACGTCATCGGATCGCCGACGACCCGGCCGTCGGTGCCGATCCAGTCGCGGATCAGGTCCGGGGATTCCGTGTCGTCGTCGGCGGCGCGCAGGATCATCTGCATGGCGGCCGCCACGGCGCCGCCGGCCCACGTCGGCAGGACCGTAACCGTCGTGTCGAAGGCACTGTAGGTTTGGGCCGTGAACGTGGCAGCTACTTCGTGGTCCGCGAAATACCCCTCGTATCCCGCCTGCACAGGACCACTGGTTTGCGAAAAGTCGATCTTCAATTGAGCCTGTGCCGTGCCCAGGGTCACCAACACGCACAGAAAGCCCCATCTCGCTGTCTTTTTCATCGTGCTCTCCTTTCCTTCGTATAGGCATCATCCACGGTATTCCCGTGGCAACTCACTCGTTGCGGCTTGCTCCTCCCGGAACAGTCGAGCAGCGACCCTCCACCGTGCCGCACCGTCTTCATCGACTCCCGGACTTGTAGCGATACGCCCAACCCGCCGCCATATAGTCGATATCCAGCGTCTGATCCGCCGGGGGATAGTCCTGGCCGTAGTTCGTCGCCCCGGTTTCGAGCAACTTGTCCACCCGCTCGATGGTATACTTGTCGCGCCACCTGCGGATCTCGGAATGCCCATCCGTGTAGCCCAGAACGCTGCTGTCGCCGTGGTTGACGGCCATCGGCCCCCACCACCCCCAGGTGGACAGATTCGTATACTCCGGGGCTGCCATGACGAAATGATGACTGGAGTTCCAGTTGCGCGTCTCCGCCGCCTCGACAAAGACATACCGCGTCGCGGGGGCCTTGATCTCGCTGAAACGCCGAATCTGCTTGGCATACATCGAACTGCTACTGTTCGGATAGCCGTACAAACACATGGGAACAGAGTAGCTGACGAAGATATTCGTCCTGTCGTAGAGGCTCTTGCGGACCTTGTCGCCGGGACAATGATACGCTTTCGCCTCCTTCACGTAAGGGTACAAAAGGCCCGCTTGAATCCCGCGGATCTCGTCCTCATCGGTCACCGCAGGATCGGTCTGCGTGTTGCTCAGCGTTGCACCGCTTTCGCTTCGTGGGATGCCGATCCACCCGACGAACTTGTTGTTGGCCTCGGTGCCGGTGTCCTCGGAACTCATGATCCGCCCGTCGTTGTCGCCCATGTACATGTACCAGCCGAGGGACAGGTTCTTGGTGTTGCTAAGGCAAACCGTCGTCGATGCCTTCTGCTTCGCCAGGTTCAGAGCCGGCATGATGATCGCAAACAGGATCGAGATGACAGCGATCACCACGAGCAACTCGATCAGGGTAAATGCTCTCGTTCTCATCGGCCGCCTCTTGAGTAGACACCGGACTCCATTACCCAATCCAGGCAATCCAGCGCGCCCGCTGATTATACGATTGCCCACCGGACCATATTGTAGTATCGTGCATCCGGTTCGCAGAAAAAATACAGGAAACTCACAATTTGTTGCACTATCGTGATCTATGCAACGTTACCTGCAAACGCGTCAGCAAAGCGAGGGCATTCCTCAGGCCCTGGTGATCTTGCATGAGAACGAAGTCTACTTCCCGGCCATTGTTCATGCAGCAGTGGATCAGGACCGTCCCGTCGGCGATATTGGGACCTTCGGCGAGCACACGCACGATCTGTACCACATGGTGCTGTACACCCGCTCCTCGGGCTACTACCTCAAGTGCGGGCGCAAGTACCTCGCCGAGCCGGGTACGCTCGTGATCATCTCGCCGGGGCAATCGCACGATTTCGTCAGTCTCCGCCAGTCCAGTGTCTACTCGGAGGTTACCTTCTCCCTGACGACGCGGGCCGGAAAGGTGCTCACGCTCGGATTCGACAGGATCCTCAATACGTATACCGGGACCGCGGGCCAGCTCCAGAACGAACTGCGCCTGTCGAAGGAGGCCACCCAGGAGCTGGTCATCATCGTCATCCAGATCATGGACTACCTCCAGAGCCCCTCCTCCATTTCGGTTTTCTACACGCAGAGGGCCCTGGCCAACGTGTTCGACATGATCGTCGCTCACTGCTACACGACGCAAATCCCGGGCACGGCTCTCGCTCGCGACAATCCGATCGCGCGAGTCAAACAGCATATCGACGACCACTACGCGGAGGTGATTACCGCTGAGGATCTGGCCTCGATGTCGCACTGCTCGAAGGGGCACCTCTTCCGCGCCTTCAAGAGGGCCTTTCGTGTTTCCCCGCTCGCCTACCAGCAGGACCTTCGTTTCGAGGCCGCCCAGAGGCTCCTGCGTTTCACCTCGCTGCGATGCTATCAGATCGCCCAGCGCGTGGGGTACTCGAACGTGTACTATTTCCATCGGCAGTTCAAGCAGAGAATGGGTGTCACGCCGCGGTGCTATCGCCAGTCCATGCGCTGAGTGGACGACAACCTTGATGAAACGCCGCCGTTGAGTACAATCCGCTCATGGAACGAATGTATTGGACACATCCAGACGTATTCGAGACCGAGGTCCAGGTGACGAGCGTCGAGGCGGAGAAGGTAATAACCGACCCGGTCCTCTTCCACCCCGACGAAGGCGGCCAGCCCGCCGATAAAGGCACCATCGGAGACGCCGTGGTCGGCGACATCCGAGTCGTCGAAGGCAACGTCGTCCACACCCTCGACCACCCGCTGCCGGATGGGCGCTACCCGGCCCGCATAGACAAAGAGCGCAGGTCCCACACGGCCACTCAGCATACAGCGCAGCACATCCTATCCGGGATTGCCGCAAAGCAGTTCGGCCTGGAAACGGTGGGCGTCCATATCGGCATGGAGAGCTGCACCGTGGATTTTCACACGAAGCTCGTGTGGGACGTCGCCGCAGATCTTGAGCAGCGGGCCATGGACGTGGTTATGCAGGACATCCCGGTCGAGACAACGCTGGACACTGAGGTTTCCCAGGTCAGGAATCGCTTCGGCACGATCCAAGCGGATATCATCCGCGTCGTCACAATCGGTCCGTACGATGCGTCGGCGTGCTGCGGCGCCCACGTGCCGACGACCGGACGGATCGGCGCCATCCGCATCTTCGACATCGAGAGCAAGAAGGCCGGGACGCGGGTCTCGTTTCTCGCCGGAAAGAAGGCCCTGGAGCGTTCGCAGACAGAAACCATGGTCCTACGCGATCTAAGAGGGCTGGCCGGCTGCTCAACTGCCGAGTTGCCGGCGGCTCTCCAAAAGGCCCTGGATCGCGCCAAGGAACTGTCGAAGGAACTCGGCCGTGTGTGGTCGCTGCGACTCGCCGACTTGGCGAAAACGCCCGAGATCGCCACCGTCGGCTCGCATCGCATTGGCGTCTACGCCGGGGAATTGCCACGGGAATCGGTCCCGACGCTGGCCGCTGTGATCGCCGAGGCGACCCAGGGAGCCGGGATTGTTCTGAGCGACACGTACATCGCCATCAGTTCCATGACTCTCAGCGCATCCGAGTTGTTCAAGAAGATCCAGGGCTCCTGCAGGGGCAAAGGCGGCGGATCGCCCAAGGCTGCGAACGGCAGGCTCGACAGAGCACCGACGGCGCAGGAGGTCGTGAGGATTCTGGAAGCGTCCGCGCCGGATGACGGCCCCACATAGCCGGATCGGATCACACGAGATCGCGCCTGTCGTCCTGAGCGAAGCGAAGGACCTGGGCTGCGAACGAGAGAGACCTCTTGCCCGCGAGCCAGATCCTTCGCCATCACTCAGGATGACAAGTTGCCCGTCCTATGTGAGTCCGCGCGTATCCCCGTCATTTGTCTCGCGTCACGAGGATCGTTCGCGCTTTGGCGTGCGCAAGGTCCTTCTCGATCTCGACCAGTTCCGCGTAGTCGTCGGCCTCCAGTATGAAAGGGTTCAGATCGACCTCGCGGGTGATGACCAGCCGCGCGGGCTTGTCGCCCTGTGCGGGTTCCGCCGACAGGGTGGCGCGGCAGACTCCGCCCCCGGCCGGAAATTGCACCTGTTTCTGCTCCGGCGCCAGGATCACGTGCGAGTACCCCGGCGGCAATTCGACGACGGTGGACACCCGGAAGCTCGTCTCCCGATCCAGGAAGAACGGGTTTTCATGCGAGTCGCTGCGCAAACCAAAGGGGCGACTCACCGTTCGGGGCAGTTCGAAGTACAGGAAATCCCCGTCGCGGACCGCGTATTTCTCGGCGCGGACACTGAACGATTCGATGCCCGGATAGGAATCGAAGTCGGTCACAAGGTTGCTGTCGGCCACAGCAGCCTGCGAGACGTCGGCAACCATTTCCTGATAGAAGCGGTTGCGTTCTTCCGGCGGCATCTCGGCAAAGAGCTTGCGGCGCGCGCCGAACCACTCGCCGTAGTTCGTGCGGGTGATGCGGATTCTCGCGTCGCCCTGTTCCGTCAGAGTCAGCCGCACCTCGTAGTCCATGAGATTCTTCCGATCCGGCGGAACCGCGATGCTCTCCGGCCGGCCGGCGGTCAACGGCAGGCCCAGTTCGCCGCCTGCGGCCGTTACGCCGAGTGCCGCGTACTGGTCCGTATCGTTCAGGTAGATGTCCGTGGCGCCGTCCTGCACCCGAACAAGGACACTGCCGAACGCGCTGGCCGTCGGGTACTGCGCCTGAAAACGCGCGAGCACCTCCAGGGACGCGCCGTAGCTGGCCAGAACGTACTGCGGGTTCAGCCCGACCTCCTTGAGCATCGCATAGAGCACGACGGCGCGATCCGTCGTGTTGCCGTATCCGTCTGAGAGTGTCCGATCGGCGGGCGTGACGGCCGACTCCGGCAGATCGTCGCAGCCCGGTCCGGCGGCGCGGATGTTCTGAACGACGAAATCGCGAATCGCCGTGATCCGCTGCTCGGGCGTCTCGGCATCGCGAACGATCTCGCGGGCACGCCGGAGGGTCTGCTCCTGCCCTTGCGCTGCTTCTTCCAACGCCGCACGCATCCGGCCGGCATACGCATCCCACTGCCCTGCCGTGATCCGCAACACCGGAGCAAACGCCGGCAACGGCGGCACCCCATCCTCCTGCTTGATGCCCGCCTGGCTTTCCGCCTGCCACTGCCGGCGGATCTTGTCCCCCTTGGTTTCCTGTGTCTCGACGATGACGGGGCGATCCGCCGCCAATCGGTCGTCGGGAATCGCGACCCCGTTGTCGTCCTTCAGGAACCACAGGGCCAGAGAGGCCGGCGCCGTCAGGCTCACGGAATCCTGCTCGATCGGGTTGGCGGAACGGAAGGCGTGCGTCGCCGCGAAGAACGGTCGGTCCCTTTTGTGTCGCTCGTATTCGTACTCGATGACGCTGCCGATCTCCACGGCCGGCAGGCTGGCGACAAGCGTCTTGGCCGCCGGATAGCGAGGTGCCGACGCGACCCAGCCTGCGTCCATCAGATTGATTTCCTTCTCGCTGATCTCTTTGGTCTGGCCGTTGTTGGTGACGGTCGCCCGAATCAGCTTCACCTCCTCCCAGACGGGATTGTAGTCCAGCTTCAGTTCCGCGTTTTCCTTCATGCCTTTGTAGCTGCGGACCTGCTTCCTCATGAAGTGTTTCTCAGTCCAATTGTGTGCGTCCGCGAGGTCGTATTCGACGCGATGGTCCGACACGACAACATCCACCTCGGCAGGTGTCTGGGAGATCTTACGGGCGAGGATCGGTTTCTTTCGCCCGTTGTACTCGATCTGCTTGAGGCTTTCCTTGAGCGTGAGGTACTGCTGCGGATCGAGTTCCACGACCTGGATGAGGAACTGGGCCTGGCCCTGGAGGGTGTCCCCCTCGTGCACGAAGTCGCGGCTCCACGCGACGGTCGGATCCTCGATCGGACGGAACTCGGGCAGCGAGGCGAACGAGCCGATCCCGGGATCGATGCGAAGGCTCAGTTTCTCCTGCACGCCGCAGGCGTAGTTCGTCTGAAGGGGAAACCGCCGCTCCTTGAGGCCCGTCTGCCCGATGATGAAGTTCACGATGCCGACCCGCGTCCCCACCTGCGGCACAGGCATCATCACCGTGTCCCCGTCGCCGATGAGGATGTCTTTGGCCGTGAATCGAACGCGAACCGAGAGGGCCTCCGTCGTGTCCTGGATATCCGCAGGCCGCACTTCGAAGTCGGTCAGCGAGGCCGTGGCGACGGATGCCTTCAGGACGCCTTCGAAGAGCTGGCGGCGCTGCTCCGGCTTGACCTTCGCAAAGTAGCTGCGATACGCGTTGTCGTTGATGCCCTCGAACTTCATGTTCGTCTCGGCGGTGAGATTCCCCCCGCTGTCGATTTCGCCTGTGGTCTCGACGCGTACGAGGTTTTCCCGGGCCGGAACGATGGGCGCCGTCCGGAGGTCCTCGCCCAGTGGGTGCGCTACGAGGTAGCTGCAGTTGCACAGGTAGTTCGGGAGCAGGTCTTTGGTGTTCTCGTCCGTGCAATCCATGAGCTGATACGAGCCATCCTCGTTCTTGGCCGCGACAATCGCGTGGTTGAAGGCGACCATCGCGATCTCCGCGTCCTTCTTGGGTCCGGCGTCGATCAGGACGGGATAGGCCTCGATCCCCGCCAGGCGGAGCATCGCCACGAGGAGGGCCGCTTTGTCGCGACAGACCCCGTGTCGATTGTCGAAGGTCATCCTCACGTCGTGCGGCTCCCACCCAGGCGCTTGCCCCTCAGTCGTGATGCCCATGTACCGGACCTGCTGCGAGACCCAGTAGAAGATCGCTTCCATCTTCTTCCGGTGGTCGGTGAGACCGGTGGCCAGCTTGTCCACCATCTCCTGCATCGCCGGCGTCGTCGCGTCGAGGTGGGATTTGCACAACTGCCAGTACCAGCTCGAAATCGCCTTCCAGTCCGGCAGCGTACTGACCAGCAGACGCTGGACGACCGTATACGCCGGCGGCATGTCCGGCTCGGCGTAGAAGCGAGGCACCTTCGACACCTCCCAGCGGTAGACGATCCGCCCGCCCTGCTCCTGCCTGCTATGCGTGACCGTGCCTTGGATCTCGTCTCGCAGGGCGATGCTCACCAGGGGGCGTTCCTTGGGCGCGTGCACCTCGTACACCGCGTGCAGGATCGGCGAGGTGGACTCGAAGACCTGATAATCGTCCCACGTCCCGGGCATGTACCGCCGGAGCGTCTCGTCGCACACGACGACGTGCACGACGTCGCCGATCTGAACGCCTGGAACGCCGACTCGGAGGACCTTGCTGTTGGGATCATAGATGTTCGAGCCCATCTGGGAGCGGTCGATCATCACCTTGCTCTGCCTGGCGATGTCGATCTGGGTGACCGAACCGTCCGGTCGGATCAGTTCGAGCAGTCGGACCGTGGTCCGTCCGTAGGGCAAGGTGAACCGAAACGACATCCCCTGCTGCTCACGTCGCCCTTTTTCCGTGAGGACCTTTGTGTAACTGTCGGACCAGGAAACACCCGTTCCGTCCGGCTCGTATTCACTGATCGTGAAGTCGTCGACGTGAACGAGATCGGCGTTGGGATAGGCTTCCAGCGTTGCACCCGCTGCCGCCTCCAGGACCGCTCGGCGGTCGAGAATCCCCTGCGAATAGTCCTTTGCGACGCCGGCTTCAACG
This sequence comes from Sedimentisphaerales bacterium, assembly GCA_034678485.1. Lineage (GTDB taxonomy): Bacteria > Planctomycetota > Phycisphaerae > Sedimentisphaerales > Anaerobacaceae > PLanc-01. The sequence continues at coordinate 17,711 of JAXDBU010000192.1, forward strand.
ACGCTCCACAGGCACGTCGCAATCACAAGAACAGAAGCTGTCATTCTTCGAGCCCTCATGGCACGATCTCCGCTACAGAAATGCATTGTCGGCACAGTTCACCACAGAGGTGCAGGGTAATCGCAATGCCCAGCGAAGTCAACGCAGGACTGAGAAGACCTGTCATGCTCAGGCGAAGCCGAAGCACCCTGGGTCGATCCGCTCAGCAGCACCGCGCTGACGGACAACGGCGGCAGGGCCAGCGTCAGCCGGGTCGCACCGGCCTGAATGGTCACGCTCGTCTCCTGGAGTGCATTGTCCGTGTGCGAACGAAACGTCTCTTCGTTCGGGAGATCGGCCAGCGTCAAGATCCGACACACCTCGTCAGACACCGGGAAATTCGCCACAGCGACCTGCACTGTCTCACTCATATCGAGCGAACGATTCACAAGGATCACCGTCATGGCGTCGAGCCCCTCATTCACGGACGCATAAGCCGAGACGTTCGCCACGCGGTTCGACAGGGTCCGGACACGGATCGGCTGCTGGTACCGGGCGAACAGGTGCAAGACCTCCCACATGCCCGTCTTCCATGTCCAGGGAGTGAAGATCTCGACTCCCTCGTCGGCGAAGACTCCGAGCGTGGAGGCGTACCACACCGCGGTCACATTGGGGTTGTCGCCCTTGATGCCCGCTTCCGTGACGCCGAACGTCACGCCGTGGCCCGACCCGAGGTATTGCTCCAGCCACTGGCGGCAGCGGCCGAAGAGGTATTCCTTGGTGATACTGTTGTCCCAACCCCACTGGCCAAGACGCTTGACGCCGTTGGCCCCGGGGTAGCTGTACTCCTGATCGAACCAGATGCGATGAAGCTGAACGATGTCGGCGGGTTTCGTCTCGCCCGGATAGAAATGAACGTCCAAAACGTCCAGCAGGCGGACGCCGTCGGTCCGTTGCTCTTCGCCGACGCGTTTGATGAAATACTCGAGCCACGCGTAGTATTGCCCGTCGGCCGAAACGCGGTCGTTGTCCCAGTTGTACCATTGCCACTCGTTGGCCGGCACGGGCCCGACCAGCTTGATCCCGGGCCATCGCTCCCTCGCCTTGCGGGCCACGGCGAAATACGCCGCCAGGAATTCCTCGACCGGTGGCTGCTGCGGACAGACATCGTCGTGCGTGCCGCTCCAGATCTCCGGCTCGTTGTCCATATTCCAGTAGAGGCAGCCGTTGGGATCCAACCCCAGCCCGTTCGGATCAGACCAGTGGTCCAGAATGCCCACGGTGTCGTCCGCCGACCAATCCATCAGGTAGAGCGTCGGATCGCCCTCCCTGGAATCGCCCCCGCCAACCGGCCCGCCTCCGCCGGCCCAGTTGTTCTGCACGCCGTCCCACCACTGCGAGCGGTTGTACGCCCAGTCGTCGAAGTTGTACGCCCTGCTCGATGCCGCCTTGCCAATCAGTTGAAACGACCACATCCCCTGCACGCCCGGCAGATTCGCCTGCAAACTCGCGGCCTCGAAGTCCGAGTCGTGCGAATAGACGTTGTTGTACCAATCGGGGTGGCTGGACACCTTGAGTACCCAGTTGTACTTCGTGCTGTTGTTGCCCCCGCTCTCGCGGAGCATCCTCACGCCGGCATCACGAAGCCGTTGCCAATCCTGCGCCGACAGCGGCTTGTCGGGATTGTCCGACAGCGAGTTGTTCCGTCCGTACAGAAGAGGCGAAATCGGGCGATGCCCGACCAGGGCATCCACAGAAATCTCTCCCCGCGACACGCTCCCGGCGATCAGCGACACCAACATGAACACTCGCATCATCACACCGTACTCCCGACCGAATCCATTTCTCCGCCGCCCCCTGTCCATGCTTCATTGCTTCATTATAGCACAAGGGAGCCGCAAGAGAAACCCAAATGGCGGGAACAGGAACAGGCAAGAACACTTCGAGCGTCCGGCCTGCCGACAATGATCCGAATCGCTCGCCCAGTCGTGAGGAGGGAACAGATCGCTGACCTGGACACCGATCTTGCTGTGGATTCTCAGTTGCCGCCTACGGCATCACGGATCAGACCGTCGCAATGCCTGCGGCACGCTGGGCAGATTCGACCGTGTTGTAGAGCAGCATCGTGATGGTCATCGGGCCGACGCCGCCCGGAACCGGGGTAATGAGCGCGGCCTTTTCCTTGACCGCATCGAAATCCACGTCGCCGACCAGACGGAAACCGGCCTTCTTGCTGGAGTCGTCCACGCGTGTGACGCCCACGTCGATGACGACCGCGCCCTCGCGGACCATGTCCGCGGTGATGGTCCTGGGCTGCCCGACGGCGGCCACGAGGATGTCCGCCTGGCGAGTGTGATGGGCGAGGTCCTTCGTTCGTGTGTGGCAAACGGTGACGGTGGCGTTGCCGGTGGCGCTCTTTTGGATCAGCATATTGGCCAGCGGCCTGCCGACCAGATTGCTTCGACCGACGATCACGACGTGCGAGCCTTCGATCTTGACCCCGCTTCGCAGGAGCAATTGCAGGACGCCGTGAGGAGTACACGACAGGAATGCCTTTTCGCCTGTGACCATCTTGCCTACGCTGACCGGGTGGATTCCGTCCACGTCCTTGCTCGGATCGATGGCGAAGATCACCTCGGATTCCTTCAGGTGCTTCGGCAAGGGCAGTTGGACCAGGATGCCATTGACCTTGGGGTCCCGATTGAGCTTGGCGATCAGCTCGACCAGCTCGGCCTGCGAGGTCTGGGCGGGCAGATGGTTGTGGTCGGAGTAGATGCCGACTTCCTCGCACGCGCGTTCCTTGCCCGTGACGTAGGAGACGGAGGCGGGATCGTCGCCGACCAGGATGACGCCCAATCCCGGCATGATGCCCCGCTCTTTGAGTTTTGCCACTTCGTCCTTGAGTTCGGCCCGGATACCGGCCGCCACCTGTTTGCCATCGATGATTCGTGCGGTCATTGCATTCCATTTACGATTTACAGTTTACAATTTGCGATTGGGCGACACCACGTCCTTCGCAGCGTCCCAATAGTAAACCGTCAGTAGTAAATCGTCAATCAAAAGAGCCCGTGGACTGTGCCCGTCTTGACGTCCACGTCGATCCGTCGGAAGGCGGGGTCGGAACCGGTGCCCGGCATGAGCTTGATGGCGCCCGCGACGGGGACAACGAATTCCGCACCCTTGTAGACGAGGATATCGTTGATCGGCAGCATCCAGCCCTTGGGTCGGCCTTTGAGATTGGGGTCGTGCGAGAGGCTCTGTTGCGTCTTGGCCATGCACGTGCCCAAGTGCGTGCCGAGCGACTCTTCTTCAAGCCGCTTGGCCTTCTCCAGGGCGCCGTCCGTATAGGTGACGCCGTCGGCCCCATAGATTTCCGTCGCGATCATCTCGATTCGCTTTCGCAACGGCATTTTCAGATCGTAGAGGAACTGGAAATCGTTCTTCTCGTTGCAGGTCTCGATCACCCCCTCCGCCAGCTCCAGGGCACCTGCGCCGCCCCGGAGCCAGTGGTCGGACGTGACGGCCCTCGCACCGGCGGCTTCCGCTACCCGCCGGACAAGGGCAATCTCGGCATCCGTGTCGTTTCTGAACCGATTCAGACAGACGACCGGACGGACACCGCTTCTCCTGACAATGTCGATGTGCGCCAGGAGGTTCTCGCACCCCTTCTCAACCAATCCGAGATTCTCGTTGGTATACGCCGGATCGAGCGGCACACCCGGCTTGACGGGCGGCCCGCCGCCGTGCGTCTTGAGCGCGCGGATCGTCGCGACAAGGACCACCGCATCCGGCTTGAGTCCCGACATCCGGCACTTGAGGTTCCAGAACTTCTCGTAACCGATGTCCGAGGCAAATCCGCTCTCGGTGACGTGGTAGTCGGCGAGCTTCGTGCCAAGCCGGTCGGCGATGATCGAGCTTTGCCCAATGGCGATATTGGCGAAGGGACCCGCGTGGACGAAGACGGGCTGTCCTTCGATGGTCTGGACAAGGTTGGGGTTGATGGCATCGAGCAGCCAGGCGGTCATGGCGCCGTCGACTTCGAGGTCGGCTGTGGTGACCTCCCTGCCGCTGCGGCTGTACGCGACGACCATCCGGCCGATCCGCCTACGCAGGTCGCTGAGGTCCCGCGCGACCCCAAGAATCGCCATCACCTCGCTGGCGACGGTCATGCGGAAGCCCGAGTTCATCTCGAAACCGTCCGTCTTCTCGCCCAGTCCGATGCGGATGTTCCGCAGCGACTGGGCACAGAAGTCGATCACCCACCCGATCTGGACGCGATCCGGGTCGATGTCGAGACGTTTGAGATTGCCCTTGGCCAAACGCGCGTCGTCGTAATTCCGCTCGTGCTGCATCCTCGCGGTCAACGCCACCATCGCCAGGTTGTGCGCGTTCGTGACACAGTCGAGGTCGCCCGTCAAGCGGATGGAGATAGGCGTCAGCGGGACGCACTGAGCGAGCCCCCCGCCGGCGGCGGAGCCTTTGATGTTGAACGTCGGTGCACTGCTGGGCTGACGGATGGCGCCGCAGACCCGTTTGCCGAGCCGGCCCAGTCCCTGGATCAACCCGATCGTCGTCGTCGTCTTGCCCTCGCCCAGCGGCGTCGGCGTGATCGCTGTCACGTCCACGTACTTGGCGGTCGGAGCATTGCCCAGCCGGGCAAGGACCCTCTGGTAGTCCACCTTCGCGAGCCGATTCCCATAGGGGATCAGTTCATCGTCGCGCAGGCCCATCTCGCCGGCGAGTTGCTGAATCGGCTTCATGGACTCCTCGGCCGCTTCGGCAATCTGCCAGTCCTGCATCACACGGGGATCGAGACTCATCAACCCAAACCTGCCTCAAGAACCACAAGAACCTCAGGATACGGAGTCGAGGAGGTCCGCGCGATACTGGTCATCCTGAACGGAGCGTAGCGCGGTGAAGGATCTGGCTTGGGACCGGGAGAAACCTATCGTCCAACGCCCAGATCCTTCGGCTCCGCCTCAGGATGACAGGGCCCCACTCACGCACGAACCAGCCCTGATCCGTATGACAACCGATGACACTATTATCGTTCAAAACCAACTGAACAGGTAACATCGCAGGGCTCATTTCTATCACTATTTTGCTATTTGGGCTGATTTCGGCCAGAAAAATGGGGATAAGACCCCGACGGTGGCGTCAGTTCCTCGTGGCAGAAAGGCAGACAGGGGGTGCATGATGCCACCCTGCAGGCTACCGACGGGCGCTACGAGTGCTACAGGTAAACCCTCACTTCAGTCGCGGGAGGACAACCGAATCGATGAATCCATGGGAGATTAGATAGGGATTTGCTGGTAGCGCTGGTAGCGCAGAGACCTTGATCGACCTGAGTTGAGTGCTCTGTCTTCGATCGTTCACCTCCGACGCGGCTCCCTGAGCCTGGCGTAGTACGTGTCGAACGCCCTGAGCTTCTCCAGGTTTGGAGTCGGACCCGCCTGCGGCGCCCTCCCGAAGATCATGGTGCTCATCGTCCGGTCGTCGAACGCGGGCCACTGCGGCAAGCCAGGGCCATTGGGATTGCCGCCAGTCGCGAAGTTGACCCAGTAGGACATGATCGCGTTGGACATCGCGCGGTTCTCCAGGGTCTTGGGCGTCCTGAAGAGCAAGCCGCCCAAGTTGCCAAACATGTATCGGAGCTCCGCGCCGTGGCCGGCCTTGCCGGGCTTCGGGCCATAATCGAAGTAGTAGAGGAACGCCTCGCCCTTTCCGTGCTGCGACTGCATCTTTGCCCACGCCCAGGTCGGCCACGCGAAGAGCACGTCACGCACCATGTCACGGCTGGAGCGGGTGGCCTGTGCATTCGCCGCGTGCGGGTAGGCGGCGAGGATCTCGTCCGCCGCAAGCGGGTATCCCTCCCGCACCGACTTCTCGAACGCCGCCGGCGTCAGCTTCGAGCCGAATATCGCGTCGTCGGAGTTGGTCCCGACCAGAATCGGCGTATCGTTGAAGGACCCGCGTTCGTACAGATCGAGCGGGTTGTCGCCGACAATCGTCTCACCGTCGGCTACGGGCCAAGGCAAGCTCTTCACCTTCCCTCTCTGCACGGCGTCCGCGCTCAGCGCGCGGGCCGTCTTGATGTCGGCCGCCCCGAGGTCGGCAAGAAACACCTTGCCCGTCTGCTCCGCCAAGGCGAGCGACGGGAGAAGAACGTTCGCTTGGTTGGCGGAGGTCTTGACCGGGGCCATCGACCCGCCGCTCTGGGAGATGGCTCGGTGGAACAGCCCCTGGGCAGGTGGCGACTGCGTGAGGATGGAGACGGAGATGCCGCCCGCCGACTGGCCGAAGATCGTCACGTTGTTCGCGTCGCCGGCGAAGCCGGCGATATTCTCCCTCACCCACCGCAGGGCGGCGATTTGGTCCTGGATACCGTAGCAGCCGGACCCCTTGCCGCTCTCGGCGCTGAGCTCGGGGTGGGCGAGGAAGCCAAACACGCCGATGCGGTAGTTGAAGGTGACCAGCACGACGCCCTTTTTGGCGAAGTGGGTCCCGTCATAGATGGCATCGCCGGACCAG
>JAXDBU010000193.1:0-20348 GCA_034678485.1 Sedimentisphaerales bacterium
GGTGGCCACCTGGGCCTTGCGCCCGGGCTTCTGCGCCGGGCGCAACAGTCGCGGGACCACCTCGCCCCGCAGGACTCGGCGCCCTTCCGGGGTGACGACGAGCACGTTGTACTCGCCGGTCTTCTCCAGGAAGCCCTGTCCGACCAACTGCTCGATCCAATCGTGAACTGCTCCGGCATCCTGGTCGCCGAGCAGGCCGTAGGTGCTGAGAGTGTTATGTCTATTGTCCAAGACCCGCTGATCACGCGAGCCCGTCAGGACCTGGGCAGTGTAGGCCCCGCCGAAACGCTGGTCCAGGCGGAGGACACAGGACAGGATCTTCTGGGCCGTCACGAGTGCGCCTTCAATCGAGTCCACGTCGCCCAGGCAGATGTCGCACGCGCCGCAGTCGCTCTTACCGAGCGATTGCCCGAAGTAGCCGAGAATGGCCTTGCGGCGGCAGATGCCCTCCGTGCAGTAGCTGTACATCCGGCTGAGCTTGGCCAGTGCGACCTTCAATGCCTGCGGGTCCATGTCCCGCATCAGGCTCTTCCAGGTGCCGTAGTCGCCGGGGGAGTAGAACAGACAGCACTCGGCCTCCAGCCCATCCCGTCCGGCGCGGCCGCTTTCCTGCTGGTAGTGCTCGAGCGACTTGGGCATGCCGGCGTGGACCACGTAGCGGACGTTCGACTTGTCGATCCCCATGCCGAAGGCGATGGTCGCCACGATGGTATCGACCCGCTCCGCGACGAAGTCGTCCTGGTTCTTCTTGCGGGCCTCGTCGGTCATCCCGGCGTGATAGGGCGCCACGCGGAATCCCTTCTGGGTCAGAGCCACGGCCATCTCATTGACATCGAGCCGCCGGATGCAGTAGACGATCCCGGACTCGCTGCGATGACGCTCGAGGACCTCGCAGACCTGCTTGACGATCCGACTCCGCGGGCAGACCTTGTAGATCAGATTGGGTCGGTCGAACGAGCCGACCAGCATGGCGGGTTCCTTGAGAGACAGTTGTTCCGCGATGTCACGCCGGACCTGCTCGGTCGCGGTGGCGGTGTAGGCGCCGATGGTCGCCTTGGGGAAGACCGTCCGCAGCGAGCCAAGCTGACGGTACTCAGGCCGGAAGTCGTGGCCCCACATGCTGATGCAGTGGGCCTCGTCGATGGCGATGAAGGACAGCGGGAGCGTTTGGAGGAACCTGCTGAACGACTCGGAGACCAACCGCTCGGGCGAGACGTACAGCAGTTTGAGCTGACGCTTGCGGACCCGCGTCAGAGCGTTGTCCCGTTCTTCGGGCGTCAGCGAGCTGTCGATCCTCGCCGCGGGCACGCCGCACTCGGCCAGCGCGTCCACCTGATCCTTCATCAGCGAGATCAACGGCGACACCACGATCGCCAGCCCCTCGGACGTCACTGCAGGGACTTGGAAGCACAGCGACTTGCCGCCGCCGGTAGGCAGAACGACGACGACATCCCGACCGGAGCACAGGCAGCTCATGGCCTCCTTCTGCAGGGGCCGGAACTGCTTGTATCCCCAGTATCTCTCCAGTGCTGTCACAAGCTGTTCGGTCAAATTCCGCGGTCTCCTACGGCCTCCAGAACCGCCGTATTCTACACGCAGTTCCTTCGACAGGACAGCTTCCTTTCTGCCAAAAAGACAGGCACGACGGACTTTTGCCGATCCGGGCTTTTCGTATGTTATTGTGCTGCGGGAACTTACGATGCAGCTTGCCATTGGCACGTCTCTTGCTCTACGATTGTGAAGCAGAACAATAGAACGGATCGAGCCATAGGGCTCCAAGGAGATAGCGCATGTACAGACTGATGAACAATCTCAAGACCACCCTGCTGATGGGTTCATTGATGGGCCTGTGTCTGGCGGTAGGCTACCTCATCGGCGGCCAGGGGGCCCTGTTGCCCGCGCTGGTCATCGGCAGCGTGATGAACCTGTTCGCCTATTTCTTCAGCGACAAGATCGCGCTGGCGACGATGCGAGCGACGGAGATTTCCGCGCAGGATGATCCGACGCTCTGGAAGATGCTCGAGCAACTCGCTGCAAGGGCCGGCTTGCCCATGCCGAGGGTGTATATCTCCCCTGCTTCGGCGCCGAATGCCTTTGCCACCGGGCGCAACCCGCGGCACAGTGCTGTCTGTGTGACCGAGGGCCTGCGACAGGTCCTCAATCGGGAGGAACTCGAAGGCGTCCTCGCGCACGAACTGTCGCACATCAAGCATCGAGACATCCTTATCAGCACGATTGCGGCGATCCTGGCGGGGGCGATTACCTGGCTGACCTATCTGATCTTCTGGGGCGACAGCGACAGACGATCCAACCCGCTCGTCAGCCTGTTGATTCTCCTCTTTGCCCCCCTGGCGGCGGGTCTGATCCGCATGGCAATCAGCCGATCCAGGGAATTCGAAGCGGACCGCATGGGCGCCGAACTGGCCGGCAGCGGTCGCGGCCTGGCCCAGTCACTCCAGAAGCTCGACGCGGCCAGCAGGCGGATTCCCCTGCCGGTGCCGGATGCGCAGAGCGGCCTGTTCATCGTCCAGCCCCTGACGGGCAGCGGGTACGCCAAGCTCTTCAGCACCCACCCGCCGACGGAGGAACGTGTCGCTCGATTGCTTCAGATGGATTCGTGAGATCGGTCACTTGCCGATGCAATAGAGGTTCTGTGCTGTTCGCAAGAACAAGCGACCGGCGGAAATGGCGATGGACGACTGAATGTCCGGCTCGGCGATCTGTGTTTCGAAAAGGATCTTGAACTGCTCTCCGCCGGCCTGAAGGACGACGATCTCCCCGGCTTCGCTGATCAGGTACAGCTTGCCGTCGGCGGCGGTCGACGACGACCACCATGGACTTCTTCCGCCGACCCTGCCGGACCAGAGAGCCTTGCCGGTCTTCGGATCAAGACAGGTGATGGTCTTCCGCCGGAGACCATCGAAGACATAGAGCCTGCCGTCGTAGAATAGAGGCGTGCCGCAATCGGGGGCCGCCTCGTCGAACTCCCACAGGATTCTCGCGTCGCCGCCCTCTTGGACAGGCGGCTCCAATGCAAAGACGCCATTATGCTTGTGACGCGTGCCGAAGACGATCCCCTGCCCGGTCACCAGAGAGGGAATGATCCGCGAGTCGCGGACCTTGTCCCGCAAATACTCGAATCGCCAGAGTTCTCGGCCGGTGGCCGGATCGTGGGCGGTGACGAAATCGCCGCCAGTGAGCAGCAACTCAGCCTTGCCATTGCGGACAAATGGTGTCGGAGTGCTGTACGTCTCCATGCCCTCGTCGAAGGTATTCGTCTTGCGGACGTGCTTCCACAGGTCTCGTCCTGTTTTCGGATCGACCGCCAGCAGGAAGGAGTCCAGAGGGGCATCGGCGGGAGGGTCCCGATACGGCTTGTCCCGGCGAATCACCACGATGAACAGTCTGCCGTCATAGAGCAACGGGCTGCTGCTGTAGCCGAACTGAATGGCCAGATTGCCGAACTCCTTCTCGATGTTGCGGGACCAGAGCTGCGTGCCCTCGTAGTCGAAGCCGACCAAGGTCCCTTCCCCATAGAGGAAGAACACGCTGTTTCCGTCGGCGACGGGCGAGGGAGACGCCAGGTTGTTCCGAGGGAACCTGCGGGAATCGACGCCGACGTCCTTGCGCCAAAGGAGCTGGCCCGTTCCAGGGTCGAGACACAGCGCCGCGAAATCGCCGGTTCCTTTCACCGTCGAGGTGACGAAGACCCTGCCGTTGGAGACGATTGGCGTGGCCCCGCTCGGTCCGGGCAAGGGGCTCACCCAGGCGATTCCTTCCGTCTGGCTCCAGGACCCCGGCACATTGCGCTCGTCCGTGGCGCCGTTGAAGAATGGTCCCCGCCACTGCGGCCAATCCGTCGCGACCGCCGTCGCGGAACAGGCCAGAATCCAACCCAGCGACAGCATGATGTACCTGCGATCACTCATTCACTTCTCTCCTGCACGATTCTCGATATGAAGGTCCGCGTGCTATATCTCCGTCCATTTCCCGGGGATAGGGACCGGATAGCGGCCTTGCGCATCCGCCTGCAGAGGCGACGGACTGTCCATCGTGAAGTCGACGCTCTCGCAGAACTTGAAATTGGAGGCCAGCATCTGCTCCCATGTGATGGGCCGACCCATGTGGATCGCGGCGCGTCCCATGATGGACGCGAGGTTCGTATAACTTGCTCGCTCGACCTCGTTGTAGGGCCGATTCTCGCGAATCGCGGTCAAGAGCGCATCCCACTCGGCCTGATAGGGGCTCATCTTCTCCCCTTGGGGCTCCCAGACGATGTTGCCTTTCTCGCATCGCTGATCCTTGTACAGGTGCACGGTCGGGGCGTGAACGTTGCCCGAGAACTGCCCGGCGCACCGGGTGCCGTGAACCCACGTGGCGAACTCGTTCTTGCAGTCGGCCTGATTGCGGCTGTTGACCAGTGCCTTCGTCCCGTCGGGGAAGGTGTACTCGATCGCGTACGTGTGTACGTTCTGACTGCAATCGTCGCTGCCCGGCTCGCGACCGCCCAGTCCCTCCGCGGACACCGGCCAGGCGTCCTTGATCCAGCAGCACTCGTCCACCTGATGGATCATCATCTCGATGAACCATGCGGAGGAGGTCCACAGGAAGAAGTAAGGCCGGCGAATCTGCCAGAGCAACTCGCTCTCGCCGCCGGGGAAAGGACCCATCCGCGCGCCCGGGTCCATGCGGTAGGCGCGAATCAACTGGATCCGGCCCAGCGCCCCCTCTCGGATCTTCTGGATCATCGCCTGGCGGGCGGACGAGTGCCGGCACATGAGTCCGCAGCCGATCTTGAGGTCTTTCTTCTTCGCTTCTTCGCCCAGATGAAGAAGCTCCTTCGTGCCGCCCGGGTCGGGGGCAAACGACTTTTCGATGAACGCATTGACGCCCTTCTCGATGGCGTACTTCAGGTGGGTCGGGCGGAACGCGGCGTGTGTCGCCTGGATCATCACGTCGCCCGGCTTGAGGCAATCGATCGCCTTGCGGTAGGCGTCGAAACCGGTGAACCGTCGGTCGGGCGGGACATCGACCTGCCCGCCGAACTGCTCGCTGAGGGCCTTGTGGGATCTCGTCAGTCGGTCCTCGAAGACATCAGCCATCGCGATCAGTTTTGTGGGCCCGGTTTTGGACGACATCGCGTTGCCGGCCGCCCCGCTGCCTCGCCCGCCGCACCCGACCAAGGCCAAGCGAATCGTGTTGTCCTCGCCGGCGTAGGCCCGCGACAACAGGCCGCCCGCCAGCACCGACGCAGCGACTGCCCGCCCGCCGCTCCCAAGGAACTCCCGACGGGAAGACCGATCAGACCTGGCCGACACGTTTTGCCCATTCCGGCGATTCATAGCTGCTCCTTCCCAGTTGATTGTGTGCCCATGGGGCATTCCACCCGATCATTGGACTCGTTTGTACGCCTCGGCACCGACACTGGAGACGTAGATGCCGCCTTCTTCCGCGACAGGCAGCGAGGGCTTTCGGTCGCCCTCCACGTCACACCACACGTTGCGACGGAAGATGAACGTCTCGACAGAAGTCCCCGGCCCTACATTTACGAAGATCTGCACTCGGGAATCGTAGAACACGAGGTTGTCCTCGAAGATCCCGCTGTGGCAGGGACGAAATCGAGGGTCCGTCGTTTCCTGGAGGATGCGCAGCACCCACTTGTCGGGCAGGACGATGGTGTTGTGATGGACCCGCCCGCCGTCCGCGGTGACCCAGGCCACCGGCGAGACGCTCCCCTCGAAGCGGTTGCCCGCGATGGTGATGTCCCTGGCTTCGCAGTCCCCCAAGTGGGGACGGAAGAATTGTATGCCGGTGCTGCCGCCCAGGTTGATCGACCGCTGGCCGGCGTTCCGGAACAGGCAGCACTGCACGAGCACATCCTCCGTGCCCCCTTTGAGCTGGACCGCGTTCGACTGCGAGAAGCCGTCGCGGCCTGTGAACGTGCAGTCCTCGACGACGCCGTGGTGGCAGCCAACCATGTCAATGCCGGACCCGCCCCAGCCCTCGAAATGGCAGTTTCGCACGCGGAAGTGATCCACGCCGGACATCTTCAGCCCATCGCAGTTCCCGTCGGGACCGATTTCCGTGATGGTGACATCCTCCATTGTGATGTGGTGTGCGGGTGTCTCGTACGAGCCGCCGTCGTCGATGTTGATGCCGTTGCCTGGGAAGCCCTCGACCCGGATGTTCCTCACGACGAGATGACTGCAATCGGCAAAGTGGAACGCCTGCCCGCCGCCGCCTCGGAACACGGGCGGCGCGTTGGGCTCGGCGCCCTGAATCACAATCGCAGCGTCTTCCGTCCCGGCCACGCTGGACAGATACAAGCCGCCCTCGTAGACGCCCGAGGCAAGCAACACGGTCATCCCGGACGTCAGATGCCCCAGGACGGCCCTCAGTTCACTCGAGTCATCGACGCGAATCTCCTGTCCCGACACGCTACCGCCCAAAACGCAGATCACTCCCACCCAGCGAGTCGCGGAACGATACCCCATTGCATCACCTCGCAGCATCGGCGGCAGGCACAATCTCGTCCGCGCCAAGGTCCGGCCTGTCGTCCCGGCGCTGGCCATCGATATCTTCAACCAGGGACGCCGGCAGGACGATCCCCCGATCAACGATCCCGGACGCCGGCGGCGTCAGGTGCAGATCACCCTGGCTCGGATCTGTGAACACGGCCGATGCGTCTTTGAGCAGATTGCCCAGGAACTGAATCGGGCTGTCCGATTCGTTGCTCATGCCCGGCCCGCTGAGCAGGTTGTTGGCGACCGTCAATCCGTCGTTGGTGAAGACCGTTCGAATCAGACGATTCATCCGGGTCTGCGGATCGTGGATCGTGTTGTGCAGAATGCGGCAATCCTTCGTATAGACTGTCACGATGCCGGCCTCGGGGGCTCGCGTGATGAAGTTATTGCGGGCTTCGCATCGGACGCAGTGGTACGGCACGCCGTCCGCCCGGTGGGCGTTGCCGAGCTGGAGGCCCACGTCGCAGTCGAGGATGATGTTCCGCTCGATCACGCAATCCTGCGAGTCGAACCACAGAAAGATGGCCCCGCGTCCCTCGAAGGTCCTGCCCTGAATCCCGACGAACACGTTGTCGCTGATGATCCAGTCCTTCGCATACATCACGTCGATGCCGGCGACGTAGTTGCCCTGGGCGATGTCGTCCGGGTCGTCGCTCAGCCGCTTGGGCCGGTCGTTGTAGAAAAGACAGTACTGCACGCGACAGTTTTTCGGCCGAATGGCTTCGCGGTTCTCCTCGGGGACCTTTACGCCCTTGACGCCCCGCTGCCAGATGTTGTGGATAATGCAGTTGTAGATCGTCAGCCTCTGGACGCCGGAATCGGAGTTGATCTTGAAGCCGTTGTAGCGGACGTTCTGGATGGTCAGGTCAGCGATGGTCACGTCCGAACACGCCCGGATGCCGAGCAGTTCGCCGTGTATGCTCTGGATGCCGTCGAAGATCACCCGTTCGCGATGCCCCGACGTTCCCCGCAGGGTCACGCGATCTGCCCGGATCTCGATGTACCGAGGCAGCAGGTAGTGCCCGTCGGCGACACAGATCATCTGGCCTGGCTTGGCCTTCTCCACGGCCTGGACAAGACCCTCCACCGTCGAAACCTCAACCCTGTCTTCTGACGTAAGCGACAGCGCCGGCGCTCGGGGGAACCACGCCTGCACCGGGGGGTTCAGAGCGGGACCGGGCGAGGACTCCCCCGCCGTCGCAACAGCCGACCACAGACAGCCAAGGAGAGCGAGGCTGCCCGCCGTGCGCCGGAACAAACGATATCCGACCAGAGACTTGCTCAAACCTTCACTCCTCAAGCACGAATCCACGGCCAGTGTAGGCGAATCCACGGATCGAATCAAGCTGTGGACCAACTATGGAACAAGACGCTCCGTGGTGCTATGATTATTGCCATGAAGAACCTGCCCAAACTACTGGTCCTGGCGGCGGCCGTGGAGATGATTGCCCTGTCGGCGGCTGCTCGTGCGGATGCTGAAATCTGCGAGATCGAAGGAATATTCCCCGTCGTGCAGGAACACGTTCACGGCTCGACCATCGTGGAGTTGCCCAATGGCGACCTGCTGGCGGCCTGGTTCCAGGGTTCCGGCGAGCGATGGGCCGACGACGTGACCATCATGGGGGCCCGGCGCAAGGCCGGAGCAACCGCCTGGAGCAAGCCGTTCCTCATGGCGGATACGCCGGGCTTTCCCGACATCAATCCTGTCCTGTTCCTGGATTCGCGGAACCGGCTCTGGCTCCTGTGGTACACGGTCATTGCGAACCAGTGGGATACGTCGCTGCTGAAGTACCGTCTCAGCGAGGACTACGCCAGCCAGGCCCAGGCGCCGAGATGGACCTGGCAGGAGCTGCTGCACGTCAAGCCGGGCGACTTGGCGGAACGCGGCATCCAGCCGGGGGACCGATTCGTCAAGTCCGTCGAGCGCCAGATCGAGGAGTATGCGAAGTACCTCCAGGAAGCACACGCGTCGCAGCCACTCCAGGCGACTGCGGCCGTCGGCCTCTGGAGGGTGTACAGCTCCCAGTTGCTCTCGAAGGCCCGAGGCGAGGACATGGTCCGCAAAGGCGTTCTCCGGTCCTCTTCGGGCGAATCCGCGTCGGCGGAGCTCGGATACCCCTACTTCCGGCGAATGGGCTGGCAGACGAAGAACAAGGCGGTCCTCATCGACGGCAACCGTCTGATCGTGCCCCTGTACTCCGATGGGTTCAGCTTCTCCCTGATGGCGATCACCGACGACGACGGTGCGACATGGCAGTTCAGCGAGCCGCTGGTCGGCGCGGGCAATATCCAGCCGAGCATCGCTCGCAGGGCCGACGGGGGCCTCGTCGCCTACATGCGGGACAACGGTCCCCCGCCGCAACGATTGCACGTCAGCACTTCGACCGACGCCGGACTGACCTGGAGCACGGTGCGCGACTGCGACCTGCCGAATCCGGGCTCCGGGGCCGACCTCGTGACACTTCTCAACGGCCGCTGGGTCCTGGCCTACAACGACACGGAAAAGGGCCGTCACAGCCTGGCGGTGTCGCTCTCCACAGATGACGGCAAGACATGGTCGCACACGCGGCACCTGGAGCACGCCGAAGCGGGCGAAGCCGCGCCGAGCGCTGCTTATCCCTCGATCATCCAAGCCGCCGACGGCAGTCTCCACGTCGTGTACAGCTTCCACGGAGGGGCGGGCAAGACCATCAAGCACGCTCGATTCACCGAGCAGTGGCTCACGGCGAAATAGGGGCTTCGAGATCGCCAAAGCGGGTGTGGCTGTCGGGCAAGGCCTCGCGATGAGATGCCCGGGTCATCCAGGCGACGCCAAGCAACAACAACGGAGTCAAACAGAGCACGATCCAGAACCGCCGGCCAAGCCGCCAGGAATCGGCGGATACGGGCCATAGCTTGCTCGGTTCGTCCACCGCCCGTCCCGACAAGGCCAGCACGATCAGCGAGCAGACGCCCGCCGTGATCCAGAAGCTCACCTGCACGATAAACGTCGCTTTGCTGGACATCGCGGGAAGGGCCTGCATGGATGCTCCGACCGTGAAGACCCACAGGACCATGAGGAACAGCAGTTGGGCCCGACCGAAGCTGCTCTCGGGAAAGACCAGCAGCGTGCCGCGATGACGCCGGACGATGGCAACTGTCACAGCGGCCAGCACCAGGAACCCGACGATTCGAAACCACGCCGTCGCAGAGATGCCGAGGACCTCTCCAGGAACCTGATTCCGCGTCACCCAGTTCGTGACGTTCTTCGAGAGGTTGAGGCACATCATGACCGGCAGGAGCAGCACGAGCGAGACGGTCCGCAGCCGTCGGTTCGGCGGTCCCTCGTCGGCCGGACTGGGAACCCTCGGTGCGATCCACAGCAAGAACACAGACCCGACGCCCAGTCCCATGACCAAGCCGAACGACTGCTCCATCCACTTCCAGTAGTCCAGACCCTGAAGAATGGTGTATCGGCCAATCGGTCCCCACTGGGCCCGGCCGAGCATATGTACGAAGTCACCGACGACGAAGCCGACACCGCCGATGAGGACGCCCCACGCCCCGGCTGTGAACGCCGTACGGTCCTTCCGCCTGACCAGATACAGAACGAGCACGATGAACAAGCCGATGCTGCCCGCCCAGTTGTCGCTTCGTGGCGGGGTCATGTGCAGGCCGAACAGACCCGTCAGAACCAGGTATCCGGCCCACCAGCCCACGGCCAGCAGAGCGATGAAACCGCACGCGGCGCGGTCCGCCGGCAGCGCAAGAGCGCATGCACCGGCGGCCAGCAAGGCCAACGAAGCGCCCACCCAATCCGTGTCGTGGAGACTCCAGCGATCCGCTAAACGGCCCGTGACGCCGCTCATCGCCAGGACAGCCGAGCCGATACCCGCCCACAGTCCGCCGACGACGAAGAGGCAGGAATACCCATAACACACGTCGAGCAGAGACGACGACGCGGTATAGCCGATGATTCGGCCGTAGCTCATCTGGCCGCCGAAGGCCCAGCCGAGGGCCCCGCACATCCCCATGATGCTCGCCCTTCGCCACCAGTCCTCGCGTCCGCTCGCCGCGCAAATGGCCAGACCCAGCAGCGCCCCGGGAATCATCGCGCCGGCTTCGTGGCCGTAATCCCCGCGAATGCCCCAGCCCACGGACATGGCCAGACCCGCCAGCAGAATCCCGCCGGTCATGCGAGACGCATCCGTCATAGGCGTGCCTCAGTTGCGAGAGAATGTCACTCTCTGTCCCGGTCGCATGTCGAGGACCAGTCCCTGGTCGTGGATCGCGACGGCCCCCGCGCGAGCACCCGACAGCAAGTAGTGGTTGACGCCGACTGGGTTCTCCAGGCGCAGACGGCCGCCCGCTTCGGCGATGATCTCCAGGGACTGGACGAGACCGTCCTTGCGGCTGGCGGAGACGACAAACGCCCCCTCCGCGCGCAGCCCCTTGAAGGATACGTCGCGCCAGCTCGCGGGGATTGCCGGGAACAGGCGAATCGTACCGCTATAACTCTGCAAGAGCATCTCCTGCAGGCCCGCGGCCGCGGCGAAGTTCCCCTCCAGCGTGAAGGGCCGGTAGCGGAAGTCGGAGTAGCCTTTGCCGGATTGGTCTCCGTTGCAGTGGAAGCCGTTGCGGAGGCAGAAGGCCCGAGAGAAGACCTCCAGAGCCTGTTCGGCCTTCTCGCCGTCCCTTGCTCGCGCCGCTATGTTCGCCAGCCAGGAGAAGCTGTATCCACACCACTGCCTGGTGCCTTTCTCGTCGAGCTCTGCCAGCGATGCCCTGATGATGGCACGGTCCCGCTCGCCATTCTCCCAACGGATTGTACCGAGCGGATGGATCGCCATCAGGTGCGAGAAGTGTCTGTGGGATGCCTGGAGCGGATAGTCCTTCGCGACCAGCAGCTTGCTGCTGTTCGGATCGAGCGCGAGGTCGGGCATTTCCGACAGCGTGCCGCGCCAGTGTTCCGCGTCCTTCTTCTTGCCCAGCAAATCCGCCAGTTCCGCGGTGCGTTCGAATGTCCATCGAATCAGAGACAGGTCGTAGTTGGTGATCGAGGGAAACCAAGCGTCGAGTCGGTTGTCGTTGATCTCGGGGGACGAACTCAACGGGAGTGTGCGTTTCCCATCGGGGCCTTTCTCGGTCACCGCCTCCAGGAAGACCGACGCGTCGTGGAACCACGGATAGACGCGTTCCTTGAGGAACCGGCGGTCCATGCCGTAGCGCCATTGCAGCCAGAAGTGATGTGCGAGCCAGGCGCCGGTCGTCGCGGAGTGCGTATACTGGTGCCAGCCGCCGATCTGGTTCTGTTCCAAGTCGGCCGTCATGGGCACGTTCAGGCCGGGCAGGTCGAAGAACCGCTCCGTCCATTCGCGGGCGGTTTCCCTCGTCGCCCAGAGCCAGTTCACGTAGCCCGAGGCCCCGTCGAGCCGGTTGCCGCTATAGGCAGGCCAGTAGCTCAGTTCCGTGTTCAGATCGTGATGGTAGTCCCCCTTCCACGGCGGGATCTTCATATTGTCCGCAGTCCAGGGCCCTTGCAGCGTGATCGGCGGCGTATCCGCCCGGGTCGCCGATCCGAACTTGTAGGTTTCCAGGTACCACTGTCGCTCGATCACCGGATTGGGTACGCAAACCGACGCTCGGTCCCAGAAGGAAGCCCACCATCGGTCGTGCGGCCGTACCAGCGAATTGTATTTTCGCCGCAGTGCCGTTTCACAGCGTTTTCTCGCGGCGGCCAACGGATCGTTCGACTCCTTCGACGTGGCGATCGACCAGACGCCCAGCCAATGGTCATCCGACTGTTTCCAGGCGAGAACCACTGCGAAGCTGAAGCCCCCCCAACCCTTCTGCAGGTACCCCGTCCAGGTGTCGCCATGTTGCTCGAGCGGGGCGTTGTACCGCAGGGTGGCCAGGTCGCCGGCGCTGATCTTGCCCGCTCCGGCTTCCTCCGTGACCGTGCCGGCAAAAGGCGGCGCTACCAGGGTGACCGATGCAGGTTTTCGAGATGTGACGCGGATGACACCCAGCGGCCGCTCGGCGTGGACGAAGACCTGTGCTGCGACGTCGTTGGCGAATTGGACTTGGCAGGTCGCCTGAGCGAGGTCCAGCGAGGCGCTCTGGAACGTGCAGTCGTCATCGAAGGTCAGTTCGATACGACCGGCGGGGATCTTGGTCGGGCCGGGATTGCCATAGGGGTGGTCGTACAACCGGTGCAGGTCGTCAATCCGACCCTCTCTGACCCATTGGCGCATCGTCATGTAAGAATAGTCCGCGGAATGGAACTCGGGGACCGGGCGGAGGTCCCACAGGTCCGTGCGGTCCAGCGAGATCCGAAGGGGTTTGCCGTCGCCCCAGACGAGTGCCCCGAGCAGGCCGTTGCCCAGGGGCATCGCCTCGTCCCAGACCCTCGCCGGGTCGGTGTAGTGAAGTCCGTGCTCGGAGCGAGGCTGTGCATTCGCCCATCCAGATAAGACAATCGAACACAGAATCAGACCGAGAACCACTCGCTGCGGCATCGCGTTTTTTCCTCCGGCATCTTCAAGGTGGAGATTTGCGTCGAGCCCTACGCCGGCTCCGACAATCGCTGTGATTCTAATGGCTCAACGAGAGACTGCATAGTCTCAAGGTGGGGTGCATCGTGCCGGGTTTTCCCAAGCGGAGGCCGCTGACGCCCTGGCCAGCGGCCTTCAGACGGTTGCCATGCTGGCGGCATGGCACTTGAATGAACCGGTCTACAGTTCGACCGGCTTGCAGAGGTTCTTATCGCTGGCGGCAACCCGCCCGCAAACTTTGCAGACGAACTTGCCGTCCCGAACGAGTTCCTTGTACTCGTCGGGATTGCTGATCTGAAAACCCAGGTTGTTTAGATAACATAGGTGTCTATCGTGCCCCGGATGGGGCATTTCTGATTTTGCCATGTCTATTCCCCTTTCCAAAAGGTCGTTTCCCAATTGCTTCGGCCGATTGGCTCCACGGGCTGCCAACGCGGTGCCGACTGTGTCTGCCTTTCTCTGTACATCCGAAATCCACCAGTGGTTCAATTCCTACGAGAATCGTGGTGGAAGTATGGTTATTTCAGCAGGGATCACCGGGGACGAACCATGGGATTCGCTCGACTGGAAACCGTCCGCAGTCTATACTGCCTGCCAAGTGCGATTGAACCAGCAGAACCATGGCAGCATGTGGAGACACAACGATGGAGTACCGCAGAGTTATCCCCTGTTTGGATGTCAAACACGGCCGGCTCGTCAAAGGTGTCAATTTCGTCAACCTCAAGGACGTGGGCGACCCTGCGGAGAATGCGGCTGCCTACAGTGCCGCCGGGGCCGACGAACTGGTCTTTCTCGATATCACCGCCACACTGGAGGCCCGCAAGACGCTGCTCGACGCAGTGAAACGGACGGTAGACCACATTTCCGTGCCGCTGACCGTAGGCGGGGGCATCAGCAGTTGTCAGGGGATTGAGGAGCTGTTGAACCTTGGCGTGTCAAGGGTCTCGATGAACACGGCCGCGGTGCGGAATCCGGACCTGGTCCGGCAGGCAGCGACCCAGTTCGGGAGCGATAAGATCACAGTCGCCATCGATACGGCCCAGAATCGTAAGTTGCCTTCGGGCTTCGAGGTCATGATCCGAGGCGGCACCACCGGCGCCGGCATCGACGCGGTGGAATGGGCCCGCAGGGTCGAAGACCTGGGTGCCGGGGCGATCCTGCCGACCAGCATGGGTACCGACGGCAAACAGACCGGTTACGACCTCGCGATGACGCGAGCCATCGCCGATGCGGTCTCCCTGCCGGTGATCGCGTCGGGCGGCGCCGGCACGCTCGAACACCTGTACGAAGCCATCGATCAAGGCCACGCGGACGCGGTGTTGGTGGCCTCCATTGCCCACTTCGGCACGTTCAGCATTCGCCAGATGAAGGAGTACCTCGCCGGCCGGGGCGTGCCCGTAAGTCTGTAGACGGATCTACCTTATTGGGCCTTGCTCTGAGCGATTGTCGGGAGCGGCGTTTCAAAAAGGCCGCTCTCTCGCTTTTCGGCAAAAGTCCCCCCGACGTTCGGCCGATAGGGAGGAGGGTGATGGCTCGTAAATCCTTGTGGCTAATCTACTAACAGGCGTATGTTCAACAGATTGAAAAAAGCCGGTTTCCTCCTCAAGGCCAAGCTGTTCGTCATTCGATGGTATCCGAGCAATCGTTCATGCCTGGCGAGCGGCAACCATCGCCGTCCCGCGCAACTGATGCCTCCTCTCATGGTCCGCAAACCGGAGTGGCGCAGATAACCGGACGGTCCAATCACCCCCCAATAGAAAAGGGCCCGGCTCACGGGCTGTCAGCCGCTGCCGGACCCTTCATCGGTCTTCAACGGACTGCAACAGCTATGCTACGGATAGGGCACGACCTGTACCTTCACCTCCGCCACCTGCACACTGGACCCTGCGGGCAGCGCCGAGAGATCCAGATTCGCGCCTTGTACCCAGAGCTGGACGACGGCGGTGCCCGGTCCCACGATGCTCGGCACAAGCCATCCTGTCCACGTGCCGCCGGCGGCCGACGTCGCGGTGACCACGGCGCTGAGCTTGCCCTGGAAGTTGAGCGTCACCGACAGCGTCGTATAGCCGATGTACGTATACGATGAAGCGGGTACATTCGGATCGGGCACCAGCGTGATGCAACTGCCGCCGATGCAAACGGTCAGTGTGCCGCCGTACCCATGCGATGATCCTGCGGATCCTTCATAAGCACCCATGTCCACGCGAGTACCCTGGACCCGGGCACTGCCATCGAGGTCGAGCGGGAGTTCCTCCGACACGTCGGTGTCCCCGTCGAGGTCGAGAAGATCGGCGGGCAGCAAGGCATCGCTTCCGGCGTTGAGGGCGGCCGACGAGGACGTGAGCCGGTAGTCGCCGTCAATCCACTCGCCTTCGATACTGTAGTCGCCGGGCGAGCGGAACTGAGGATCGGCGCTGATGTTGCCTGTGCCGCCGGGCCAGCCGCCTTGGACATCGCTGTAGGTGACCTGGACAGCCGAGGAATCGTTGGCCCAGATCTCGTCGCCGCCATTGTACAGGATGCTATTGGCGACTCTGATCTGCGTGCCTGTGGACGAACCCCAACTGTAGCTCGAGATCGCCTGACCGATGGGCGAGTAGTTGTCGGCGATCGTCGAATTCAGGATGGTGAGGGTCCCGTCAAGATTGTACACAGCGGCTCCGCCGACCGCATCGGCGTAGTCGGAACTGTTGCCCACGATGCGGCAGTTGTGCATCGTGACATCGCCGGCATAGTTCTGGAGGCCGCCGCCGAACATCAGGGCCCGGTTGCCGATCAACTGGGTATTGACCATGCGCAGGGTCCCTGCGAAGTTCATGAGCCCGCCGCCCCAGACGCCGGTGTTGCCCTCGAAGAGGCAATTCACGATGTCGGTCGCGCCGTTCAGATTGAACAGGCCGCCGCCGTAGTGATGAGGGTAGTCGCCGTCGGCCCAGCCTCCGGTCACTGTCAAACCATCCAACATGGCCGCCGGCTTGCCTTGAGGACCGATCAGTACGTGGTAGCTGTTTTCATCGACGTTCAGAATGCCCCACAAGTCGTCGTCGTTGAGGTCGCCGTCCAGGATCGTCTCATAGAGCGAGAAATCTCGGGCATCCGGGTCCGCATGACCGTAGCCGGCGAACCCCCCGCGAACCGTCAGGCCCTCGGTGAGCACGAAACTGGCCGCACGGTCGTACGGCGTGACGCCCGTCCCCTCGTCGGGCTGGTACGTGCCCTCGGCCACCCAGATCTCATCTCCGCCGGCCACGACAGCCAGCGCATCCTGGAGAGTCAGGAACGCCCTGGTCCAGCTCGTTCCGTCGTGCGACGGGCCCGGAGCATCGCCATCCACGCGGTAGATCTTCGCCGTGCTCGCCACGGTAAACGTCATGTCCAAGCCGAGCCCCTCGTCTGCGGAGATGAACGTCCACTCGCCTGGCTCGAGCGGCCCGAAGTCGCCGTCCACGCCGCAGACCGGCATGTAGATCAACGGGCACATCCCCGTCGTCACGCCTTGGAACCACAGCAGAATCGTCTTCGAGGTTGGATCGATTGACAGTCCCGGCGGTCCGCCCAGGGCGTTCTCACCAACGCACGAGTTGGAGTACACCTTCGTCGGACCGGCGAATGTGATGATGTCCGATGAGCTGGGGTTTGCCGGGCTGATGGTCCACCCTGCGGGAGGCGTCGTGCCAAGCGTCCAGTCAACGCTCTCCGCCATCGCCGATTGCCACAGCAGCGCTGCCGGCAGCACAATGAAAAGGATCTTTCTCGCGTTCATCTTCCCTTCCCTTCAAAAAGCCCGTCGTCGTCACTTCCGATGCCACCGCTACATGGCAACCGTGCAAATGGAGAACCCATGAGAACGACGTGAATCTCCTGCCGGTTGCATATGTACGAGGCGTCCTTTTCCGACACACCCCCTCTTCCGGCGTCGTCGTGGGGAACCTGAACCGCTGGAATGAGGTAATCCGTCCAATATCCCTTCAATCTGCCAAATATAGAGCATATCGCCTGAACCCTGTCGGGTCAACTGTAATCTGCAGAGGGTCGATGCCGACCAGGATTTCGACCGCAAAAAAAACGCTTGACGGCCTGTCGCCGCTTGGTGATAATAGTGATCTGTTCCCGCGGATGTGGCGGAACTGGCAGACGCGCAGGCTTCAGGTGCCTGTGGGCTTACGCCCGTGTAGGTTCGATTCCTATCATCCGCATTATCATATGTGTGGCGTTGGTGGCGAGTTGCATAGAGTGGGTCGGTTTTCCAGGGGTGGCGTTGCGTCTGCATCGGCTTGGGGTCGTTGCAGACGGCAGGACCTTTACAGTGACCGGTACATGATCGGCCTGGCAGACGCTGCCCGCAGGCATGGCCAGTATACGTGGCGCATAAAAAGAGGGCCATTTCTGGCCCTCTGGGACCGGCTTTGCTGGGATGGGCGAGAGTCAGCGGGAACTTCGTGAAGAGGCCGCCTCGCCGTTCAAAGCCGAGTCATTGACTGTTCCTGAGGTGAATCTGCGGGTCTCGCTGCTACTCCTGGGTGTCGGATGGAGGCGCTGTCGCGTCGGCCAACCCATTGAGCAACTGGGTAATCTCTGACCGCTCCTGGGGCGTAAGGACGTGGGTCTTGCTGTCTATCTCCAACGCCGCATCCAAATGCTCTTTCGCTTGTACGGCGTCGTTGAGTTTCACACAGACGCGACCCAGTTGGAAGTGCGTGACGGCCTGCCTCCGCGGATCGAGGTTCGGCAGGGTCAGGATTTCCTCGAAGCTGTTCTTGGCCTCAGCAAGCCGGCCGGGCATCTTCGACAGAATAGTCCCCTTCGTGTCCAGCAAATGGGCGTCGGCGCGTTTTGCGCGAAGCCCCTGGTTCGCCAGCGTTAGCGCTTCGTCATAGCGTTCAAACCGTTCCTGCAGGATCCAGGCCAGGTCATTGAGAACCTGCGCATCTTCCGGATACTGATCGAGCACCTCCCGATAGACCTTGACCGCGGCATCGAAGTCCCCGACCTGATACAGGCCGGAGGCCAGACCCCGACGCAATTCCACGGAGGTCGGCCAAGCGGAGACCCCGTGCTGGAACAACTTCACCCCCTGCTTCCGGAGTTCCGGCGAACCCTGTGATATGAGCAGCGTCGCTGCGTTTCGGACGATTCCCGGATCCTGATCTCGGGCGGCCATGTACGTAGAAGCGATCTGATCGAGCTCATCGAACCGCTTCATCGTCAGCAACAGAAGGGACCGCGCGTGAACGACGATCTGGCTGTTCGGCTGCAACTGCTCCGCCCTGCCGATTGTCTCCTGGGCTTTCGCGGTGTTGCCCGCCTTGCGGTGGAAATCAGCCAGTCGGATGAGCGCCCCCATGCTGCGGCTTCCCTCGGGGGTCTGGCAATAGGCCTCCAATTCGGGAATCGCGTCCTTGGCAAGCCCCAGGGCGTCCAGGACCATCGTTCTGGAGAGCACCATCTGCTCATTCCCTGGGCTCCGACGGAGGGCAGACTCCGTCAGTGTTCGAGCCTGCTCCAGGAGACTGCGGTCGCCACCGACCAGGGCTGCACGGATGAACACATCGACAGCCCCTGCGCTGTTGGGATCCTCCTGGAGAGTCTGCTGGGCCAGCTTGGCTGCTATGGGGGGGTAGCCGAGCATCAGTTCTGCTCTGGCCCTGGCGAGCAACAATGCCGGATTGTTGGCGTTGGACGACAATGCGCGAACCGCAAGGTCACAGGCCGTCTGATACTGCTGCTGCTGCATCGCCATACCGATCAGAGCCAGATGGGCAGTGACGGCCGTTGGCTCCTGCTTGACAATGCTCTCGAGCTTCTCTCTCGCGGTCGCCAGGGATTCCGGCGTCGGCGAGGGTTCGCTGAGGATTTGGGTGGCCCGAATCATCAGCAATTCGGGGTCCTGCGGCTGCTGTCTTTCCAGTTCCGTCAGGAGGCCGAGAGCCTTCTCCCGGTCCTGTCCCTGGGCCCGTGTGAGCAGCAGACGCATCAGACGCCGCTTCAGTCGTGTGTCTTCGGGATGGACAGCCAGTCCTTCTTCAATGGCCGCTATTCCCTGATCGAGCTTCCCCGTGGCGACATAGAAACCGCCCAGCAGGTCATAGCCTGCCGCAGCATAACCGTCGAGTGTCGTCAGCTTGCGGTAGTCTTGTTCGGCGAGTTCTGCTTCTCCCCCCTCCGCCCGATAGACCGCTCGCATCCAATAGGCGTCGAAGTTGTTGTAGTCCGCCACATAGTCGTCGAGGACTTGCCGGGCCTCTGCATCCTTGCCTTCCGCCCTCAGGATCGAGACCCTCACTGCGGTCAGTTGCCGAGACGCCGGAGCAATGGCCTTCGCTTCATCGAGGTATCGCATCGCTTGGGCCGCATCCTTCGTCTCCTGATAGACGAGCCTCGCCAGCTCCACCCGTGCGCCGGCGTCCTTCGTGTCTTTTTCGTTCGATATCTTGAGCTGGAGATCATCGATGGCCTGCGAGAAGTCCCCCTCGCCGACCGCCAGGCGGATTCGCCAGTCGGCCGCGATCCGAGGATTCTGAATCTGACGGAGCACTTTTTCAGCGTCCGCATAGCGGCCCTGCCGGGTGAGCAGACCGAGCAACTGCTCGCCGACCTGGGTAGCCGACGGGTTCGCAAGCAGCGACTGTCGGTAGATTCCCTCGGCCCGTGCCGAGTCCCCCTGTTGTGCACACGCCTCTGCCAGGAGCAGCACGGGCGCCGGCCAGGTCGGGTCGGCATTCACGCAGTACTCGAGTAGAGCGGTGATGTCCTTGTGCTTCGCGGCTGCCTCCGGCCCGGACAGCCAGATAGACGCTTGATACAGACGCCACCACAGTCCGCTTTCCCCCTCGGCTTTCCGCAGTTCGCTGATGAGTCTCTCGGTTGCGTTGGGGTCGTCCCGGATCTCGCGGGTCCCCAGGAGCAGCAGACGGGCCTGGACCTCCTGCGGATCGTTGGCCAGCTCCTTGAGAAGATCGATTCCCGCAGAGCGATCCCCATGGGACAGCTCCAGAACGGCAAGCTTCGTCGACACGGACCTCTTGACGCGCCTGTCCTCAGCGATATCGAGCCCCTGTTGAAGGCTCCGGCGGGCGGATTCGTAATCCTGCTGCATCACGTAGAGATCGGAGAGAGCGGCCCACGGCTCCGCAGCATCCTCATGCCGTTTGCAGGCCGCCTCGCAAACACCGATCGCGTCCTTCACGCGTTTGGCAGCGATGTAGTGGCGTATGAGCTGCATCTCCGCCTTCAGCGGTTCCTTGCACTCGTCGATGGCCAGCTTCAATTCCTGCTCGGCCTGTTCGGGCTG
>JAXDBU010000194.1:0-99330 GCA_034678485.1 Sedimentisphaerales bacterium
GATCAAGGCCAACAGGCCTATGAAAAACAGTATCGTGAACGAACTCTCCAGATGCTCAAAAAACGTGTTAAACAAATGGGATATGCGATGGTCGATCTATGCTCCGGAGAGGTAGTTTCTTAGGAGCCCAGCGCGGCAATCTCTCCGAGCGACGAGGGCCGAGTCACGAGCGACGACACTGAAACCACGAAGGGCACCGAGGACACGAAGGGAAACCGATAGACTCGCGCAGAGACGCTGGGACGCAGAGAAGGAGTCCTCGCCACGGATTCACACGGATGGACACGGATTCGACCCTGTCATTGCGAGTCGGGAAGCCGCTTCGCGGCGGGTAGGTGGAAGAAAATGGGTTCTTCGACCAGTGCATTCATAAGCTGCGGCAGTTACGACCCTTGTGACAATTCTCCGCATCCGTTGTAGAACCCATTTTCTTAGGAGCGCAGCGCAGCAATCCCTCCGAGCGACGAGGGCCGAGTCCCGAGCGACGAACCTGAAACCACGAAGGGCACGAAGACCACGAAGCAGAGTCCGGCAGTAGCGCCCACCAACCCTCTGTGGCTTTGTGGCTCTGTGTGAGATCCACTCATCGAGATACGAGCGTCAGATTGCCACGCGGAGGGCTTGCTGTGCCTTTGCCGGCAATTCCACGAGGATGAAATAGGAGGCCGGATAGAGGTAATCCTCGCCGGACTCGTCCACCACGCGGAAATAGCCCTCCCTCTCCGCATCTTCGTCGGGAACCACGACGTAGATCTTCCGAGTCTCAAGGTCTTCGCTGTCCTTGTTCTCGACGCACAACGCGAACCGTCTATCTGAGCGGGGCTCTGCCATACATCAATCCAAGAATCTCTTGATCTTTATCTTCTTGCGGCCTACGCCGTGGGCCTCGTACCAGTGCAGTTCGGCAAGACGTACGCCGCCATGTTCTACGCGCACCTTGGCAACGCCCTTCAGTTTTCGCCATCGACCGGGCCCAAACTGCCGTCTGAGCCGCATAATATCGCCGATGTTGCCGCCAACGGCGATCACCTCGATATCAGTAATCTCCCCAACCACGTCAATCTGCAGCAGACATATTCCATGCACCGGTTCGGCCTTCGGCGACTTTCTTCATTGTACCGCCGGAACAGACCCAATTCAACATCCTTTCTCCTGTGGTTCTGCGCCTCGCGAGACACGACTCCCCGCCCGCCAATCATGTCATTGCGAGCCCGGCGCGGCAATCCCTCTTGGTCATTCCCGCACAAGCGGGAATCCAGGGCATTCCACCACGAAGGGCACGAAGAGGAGTCTGACAGCCGCCTGCCTTCTCCTGCTCCCTCTCTTTTCCGCCGTGCACACTATAGTCTGAAGATATCTCCCCGGTTCCCCGGTACGCTGCAGGCATCGAATGGAGTTGGTCTATGAACCTTGAAGAGGCAGTCGGCGCGGAACTCAGAGCTTGTCGCCGGAAGAAGCAGGTCAGCCAGGAACAGCTCGGCTTCGACGCCGGCATTCACAGGACACACGAGTAGCTTCGAGAAAACGTAAGATGCGTTCTGTGAGTCTTTCCTCGTCCTTGGTCTGGCATTCCCAGATGGTCAGGACGTGCCATCCGTCGTTCCTTAAGGTGCGCACATTGGCCTTGTGACGCTCCTTGTTGCGCGCCAATTTGGGTAGCCAGTAATCGCAACGCGATTTCGGGATTCTCCTGCCAAGGCGGCAGTTGTGTCGATGCCACCAGCAGCCATGAACGAAGATCACTTTCCGGTGGCGGGGGAGCACAATGTCGGGACAACCCGGGAGGTCCGTTCGGTACAGCCGGAATCTGTAGCCCAGCCCATGAACGACACGTCTCACGGTGAGCTCAGGCTTGGTGTCGTACTTCCGTATGCATGACATACAGAAGGACCGTTGCTTGCGTGTGAGCACATCCATGCTATCCTGCACTCAGAAGATTCCGCAAGATCAGATAAACGACGCGCACGTTCACGGCGTTTCCTAACGCTTTGAAACCGGCTACACCGGTTGGCAGATGTGGGAGGTCATCCATAGACTGAAGGCGAGCACATTCGCGCAAGGTCATGTAGCGTCGCTCCCACGCGATGATAGGAATCTGCGTCGTGGTCATCGCCACGAGCGATGGCGACGTGTTGGGCCTCTTGACTCTAACGCCGGATGCCCTGAATTGAACAACGTACTTCCAGATGTCACGTTCCTGATCTAAACAGTTCCACTCAAGTTTCTGGAGGCTGGGCGGAAACCGTCTGATCTCGGGAAGCCATCCGTCAACCCAGTTCTTGTGTCTTCGATAGAGAGCCCGATTCTGTCTAATGAAGGCCTGCTTCCACAAAGGGAACGCGTCTGTTTCTGCACGAGCATAGCTCGGCACACGAGCCAAGACGTCACGTCTGAGACGAGTGTCAAGGGTTCGTCCAAAGCAGCCGCGTCTCTTTCTGAGGATCTGCAACGCGATTCTGTGGAGCGAATCACACTCATAGGGATACGTTGCCTTGAACTCCATGCTCCATATTGGGAAAGAAGGCAGCTTCTCATTCTCAGGATATGTCCGCAGGAACCTCTGCCAACTGTCCAGGCAGGCTCCTACTTGCTTGCTCAGGCCGACAGCGTCTGCTGGATGCACGTCGAGAACGCTCGATATCGACAAATCCTCAGCGTCCGTCTCGGGCTCCGGCCATCTGAAACGATTCAGGCCGCCGAGCCGTCCAACCATATAGATACGCTCTCTGACCTGGGGAACACCATACTGGTGCGGAGAAAGCTGCTTGGGCTCAAGCACATAGCCAAGAGACTGCAACGCTTGCCTGACCTTCTCGTACGTATTTCCCGAGTCATGTCGCACGAAATGGGCTACATTCTCCAGAATGAGGAACGGTGGGCGTCGACGTCTGAGTATCTCCACTATATTGAAGAATACAGTTCCTCTGACCGCATCCTTCCATCCCATCTGCTCACCAGCCTTCGAGAACGGTTGACACGGGAATCCAGCGCAGAGTAGATCATGCTCAGGAACGTCAGCAGGATTGATGTCTCGAATGTCGCCTGCAGGCTCAATTCCGAAGTTCAATCTGTAAACGGCACGGAGCTGTTCCTCGATCTCGCTGGCAAATACACATTGTGCACCCAGCCTTGAAGCGGCGAGGTGAAAACCTCCGAGACCGGCAAATAGATCGACAAACCTCATTGTATCTTCGCGATGAAATCAGTGGCTATCTACTGCTTGCGAGGCAGAGCTTGAACTCTTGGTTTTGACCATGTGATCAGTCTCTTTCGGAGTGTGCTCGAAAGCCAGTTCCGTTTGCAGGCGCCAGCCGCAAGTATTCTGTAGCGGTCGAGGAGCAAGCCATCAACCAGATTACATTTTGCCACGAATGCACTGTCATCCAATGCGAGCGGTAAAGCAAATCCCTTCTTCGGCCGCGATGCCCAGTTGATGATCTTCGTCCAAACCTCGAGCCTGGGAGTATGCAGCTTCTGATCCCAGTCTGCTCCACTGGCACATTGCATGAGGAAGACAGGAATCCCGACGCGAGCATCCAAGAAAGGCCGGTAACATACAAGGTCGAGTTCCCCGTCCTTTGCTTCGTCACTCGTCCATTTCTCGACGTTACCCCTGCTTTCGCCAAGCGATGACGCAATCTGGTCTACTAATCCGCCCAGATTCTTACGGTGTGTTGATGACCATCCTGTGCGAATTGCCTGCCATCCCTCGAACTGTACTAGCAGCGATTCCTTCGTCAGCTCCTCAAAAAGCTCGCCTTGCTCCATGTAGTTGGACCCAAATTGTCCGGCCCACCCTTTATACCATTGAGCCAGTGACAGGAGGAGACAGAAACTGTGGGCAGGCACAGCCTTCCATGTCTTGAGCCTGGTGATACGGCGCTTGTCTACTATAAGGGGGCTTCCATCCCGTATCCAAGAATGACGCCGTCGTATCTCCGTCCACGCGTCGTCGACTCTCTCTGCGGCCATGTCGGCGTTCTCGTAGATATTCTCCTCCATTAAGGCATCAACAACATCACTGGCTGAAAGCTCCGGATCGTCAAACAGAACACATGATTCTATCCAATCGCAGAATACATCCAGTTCCACATTCTGCTGGTCGATCGAGCGCGAGATTCCACGGGTCGGCAAGTTCAGCATTACTCAGGCTCTTTATCCAGTTCCTCTTTGATCTTCGGGAAAACACGCAATAACTGCAACGCATCGGCTCCAAGTCTTCTCACAGCTTTCTGGATGTCACTTGATTTCTTATAGAGATGGACGCGCGTGAGCCCTAACTCCACGCTGTCGGCAGCTCTTTCAAGGAGATTCACTATCTCAGGTTCGTCGCCCCCAGCATTGCGAAGCGCAATCTCAAATCTCGGGTCCCCCGCCTTCTCGAGGTAATCGATCCCTTTAGGGCTCGCAAGGATTCTCCCAAAGTTGTCCACTTGCCGGGAGTCAGAAAACAACGGAGGCCGCTCACCGTCCCCAAACAACCAGAGAGCAAAGTTCGCCAATTGCGCAAGACGATCCTTGGGGACAGGGCGTCTTGCTGTGCGAGCGTCCGCATGGATATCAATCTGCAAGTACTTCTGCACACCCTGCGTTCGAAGGGACAGGTACATTACGCTGAATCGTTCTTCAAACTGTTCTTTGGGAACAGCTTTGACATCCTGGATCTGAAGCAGCAATCGGTACGATATGTAATTCTGTCTCACCGTGTCTGTATGGCTGCCAATCTTCCGCGCTACCTGCTGATACGTGAAACCTCTATCGTCAATCAGCTTGGCGATGAACTCCGCCTTCTCCGCTGGTTTCCACTCCTTGATGCCAGTCACATGGCGGAAGCCAAGAAATGCTTCTATCTCCTTCCTCGAGCCAACCTCAATATATGGTATGCGTCCAAACAGGGACTTGTCAGGCTTGGCACCTTTTGCCGCGGCCGCAATTCTTGTTGGCACCTTCTCTCCATCCAACGCCCGTCGGAGATACTTCAGTGCAGCGATCCTCCTGTTGCCTTCAACCACAACAAGCTTCTCTGCTCCATAGAGTGGCTCTCTCACAACCAGCACGGCCTCATGCGTCCAGAAGCCACCGCTTTCCAGGAAAGACACAACCAGTTCATCGAGCGTCCAGTCTCTCATCAACTCCAAGACTTGTTCTTGAGGGACATCAGGTCCCGTATTGTTGCGTCCCAGCCGTGGATTGAGAGGATCAAGACACAAGTCATCTATGTTCGCAAACTCGAGTTTCGTGCCGATTGCCATATCATCCTCGCAGTCAGTCATCAAAAGCACATAGACCCACTGGGAGAATACCGCTCGGGGTGCGACCAGTCAAGCTTCCGCCGAAATCCCGGATGGGCCCAAGGGATTGGGCATGCCCTGTTCTCGGAATGGCAGGACTCTGCCACGACGCCAGATTGTCCATCGTAGGAAGACCGGCAGGCAGAGCCCACCCTACCGCTGTCGCCGAGTTCCGTGTTCCCTTCTGCCCTCTACGTACTCTGTGGTCAAGAGGAAGATGGATTCCCGCTTCCGCGGGAATGACCAAGAGGGATTGCCGCGCTGTCGCTCGCAATGACAGAGTCGAATCTGCGTACATCGGCGTTCATCAGCGGTTCCATTGCCTCGTGCTGAAGAAGCCTGGATTCCCGCTTCCGCGGGAATGACACCCAAGAGAGTCCCTGCGTCTCTGCGCGAGTCCATCGGTTTCCCTTCGTGTCCTCTGTGCCCTTCGTGGTTTCAGTGTCGTCGCTCGGGACTCGGCCCTCGTCGCTCGTGGCCCGGAGGGATTGCCGCGCTGTCGCTCGCAACGACAGATGAGGGTCTTCTCTGCGTCTCCGCGTCTCTGCGTGAGGCCATGGATTCCCTTCGTGTCCTCGGTGCCCTTCGTGGTGAACAGGCCGTCTCTCGTCATTCGTCGCTCGGGTGGATTCCCGCTTGGCGCGGGAATGACAGCCCAGGAAGCCTCTGCGGCTTGGCGTCGCGGCGAGAGTCGGGGTCTGCTTGCCCTCCGACCTTCCCACCTTCTGACCTTCTCTCTTGTCTGCGGCCTCTGCGTCTCTGTGGTGAAAGGAATCGTCGTGAATCCACATACCTCTATACGGAGGCGTGTGATATAATGGGTTTGTTCGTACGCAACCCGTTCAGGGGCATCGGATATGATCGAGAGAGCAGACTCCAACAACACGGCGGTGGACAAGCACCTGTTGGCCGAATGCAAGGCAGCCATTCGGGATGCGGCGCAGTCTGTGGTTCCGGGGGCCCGGGTCCTGCTGTTCGGCTCACACGCCCGGGGCCAGGCCGACGCCCAGAGCGACTATGATATCCTGATCATCACGGAGCGAGCAGTGGACGTCGCGGACAGGTTCCCCCTGCGGACGCGGATTCGCAAGCAACTCCTGGAGCAGGGGATTCGTTGCGACGTGCTCATCCAGAGCGAGCAGGAGGTCCAGAGCAAGCGCAACTTGCCTGGGCACATCATTCGCAGCGCCCTGCGAGAGGGAGTCCCGTTGTGACGGACGATCTGCGCGACTACGTGGAGAAGTGGTTGTTCCGGGCGAATGAGGACATCGCCGTGATTGACCGGCTCAGGCAGTCCGAGCCGCGAGCGTATGCGTCCACCATTTGCTTTCACGCCCAGCGGGCAGTGGAAAAGTACCGCAAGGCGTTGCTGGCCTGGAAAGGGGTGGATTTTCCCAGGACACACGACGTGGACTTCCTGTTAGCCGAATGACGGAAGGTCACTACTGGGGAGTTAGATCGGATGGATCTGAAGAGTCTGACGGATTTCGGCGTGTCCATACGATACCCTGACGACTTCTACGTTCCGGACCTGTCGGAAACAACGTACTACGCGGAGGCCGCAAGGGAGATCAGGGATATCGTCCTCGGGCTGATTAGGTTCTCGTCGAACCAGTAGAAGATCGACGGCGAGTAGAGCGATGCGCCTCTGCGTGAAGCCGGGTGTTCTTGTGTTGCCCTCCGACCTTCTCACCTTCTTACGTTCTCACCTTCTGTTCTCTGCGGCCTCCGTGGTGAGATGGGGATTGCGGGCGGCTCGCGCGACGAGGGACGCGCGACGAAAGACGAGGGACGGTCTCACGACGTTGGGTTCAGGGCGTCGCGGATGATCTGGGCTCGCAGGGCATCGCGGTGCGTGGGATCGAGGGTCTGGCCGTAGTTGAGCTGCAGGTGGGCGGGCAGCGTGAGCATGAAGAGGCGGTTGACCGTGCGGATGGTCAGCTTGCAGGGTCCGCTGCGGGCGGTGCTGCTGCGCAGGGCGCAGAGGCGCTCGATGGCGGGCGTCGAGGCGCCCATGTGCTCGTGCATGTTCAGGCCCAGGCGGAGGTGACTGAGCAGGAAGAGCGCTTCCTGCGAGCTGATGAGGTGGGCGTTCTGGAGCAGGGCCATGGCTCGCGAGATCTTGTCGTCGAGGAGGTCGGCCTGTTTGGCCAGGAGCTGTTTGCGGGCGGCCTTCTCGTACTCGGTGATCTCCGGGATGATGACGTTTTCGAAGTCCGAGATGATGCCCTTCTCGCTGACGCCGAGCGAGACCTGGTTGGAGACCTGGTAGAGGTCGCTGGCGGCTTCGGTCCCTTCCCCGAACAGGCCGCGGACGGCCAAGTTCATGTCCTTGGCGGCCGCGAGGCATTTCTCGATTTGCCCGGTCATTTTCAGGGCCGGCAGGTGCAGCATGACGGAGACGCGAATCCCCGTGCCCAGGTTCGTCGGGCACGCGGTGAGATAGCCGAAGCGAGGGCTGAACGCGTACTCGACCTGCTCTTCGATCTGGTCGTCAATCTCGTCAACCCGCTCCGCACACGCAGCAAGCTGGCACCCGGACTTGAGCACCTGCAACCGGAGTGCGTCCTCCTCGTTCACCATGGCGGTGAAAGACTCGTTCTTGGCGATCACGGCGCCTCGTGGGCCGGCGGCCATCGCGTGGTGACGACTGATCAGATGCCGCTCGACCAGAAAGCTGCGCGTGAGATCCGATTCCTTGTCCACGCTGACGAAGAAGACCTCGCCGCCGAGGTCGAGGGACATCAGGACGGACTTGAGGACATCGAGGATCTCAGCCTTCTCCTCCACGGAGCAATTGCCCAGGAACCTGTGTCCCGCGAGGTTGCGGGCCAGGCGAATCCGCGAGGAGACAACGATGTCGGCCAGCGGCCCGGACCCGCTGAACCAGTCGTTGATATCGTGGCTGATTTCAGTCATTTCCATAGTCATCATCCGAGCAGGACGCCCCAAACCCGCCGTGACGCAGAGAACCCCGCGCCGCGGCCTTGCGCCCTCTTATCCCTGTGCCCCGTGCAGTTCCACCTGTTTCATCTTGTCGCGCAGACTGGCGGCCAGCTCGTAGTCCTCGTCCTGCACCGCCTGCTCCAACTGCCGTCGAAGCTGCGACAGCTCCACGAACTTCCGCGTATCCTTCGGCGCCTTCGCCGGGACCTTCCCGCAGTGCGTGGATTTCCCGTTGTGCGCCCGCTCGATCAACGGCAGCAGCGCCTGCTCGAACACCTCGTAGTCCCGCGGGCAGCCGAGCGTGCCCTCCTTGCGGAGCCGGTCCAGCGTGAACCCGCACGTCGGGCATGCCAGGTCCTTCTCCGACGGCCCGAACATCTCTTCATCCGACGGCTGCACCGCCAGCAGGTGGCTCAGCAGCTCGTTGATCGACATCTGGCTCTGCGACGCCAACCCCTGCTCCGCCGCACACTGCTCGCATATATGCATTTCGCTCCGCACCCCATCGTTGATCTCGGTCAGATGGATCGTCGCGGTTCGTTTATTACAAATCTGGCATTGCATAGCGGTCTACTTCAATCCACACCCTTCCGGCGGGAAAGATATGGCCCCCGTCCCGGCCTCGTCGGCCGCCTGACGGTGGAGCCACGAACATTGTATCGGCAAAACCACCCCCGTGCAACACCCTGCGCGTCACGCATCGTGTCTGGGCAAGTCCTCGGCCATCAGGATCTCAGCACCGAGGTGGGGGTGTGCCGGCCGACGACTTCAAACTCCGAAGCGCGAAATCCGAAACAAACACAAAGCACAAACCCCGAATGACCCGAAGGCTGCCGCACCGCTGTGAGTTCGATAATAACCCCGCACATCGGCCTGTCCGCCCCGATCCCTCCGCCCGGTCACGATGCGTCCTCCCTTCGGCCCGCACAGGTCTACGTTCCCGCAGGGCCGCCAGTTCCGTGGACACACGAACTACCCCTGTTCACCACAGAGGTACAGAGCTCGCAGAGAAGAAAGAAGGTGGGAAGGTCGGAGGGCAAGAAGGCGCCCGACGCGCGCACAGACGCGGGGGCGCAAAGGACCGAGACGAACGGCGAAAGCAAGAACGCTGGGGCTCCACGCCAACCAGAAATCGAAAACCATCGATAGTCCACTCTCGACGGGTTCTGCGCCCGTGCGACAGCGGTAGCACGCCGTCTACGTTGATTGAGTGGGCAGCCTACCGTCGTATGGCCTGTTTGGAGTTCCGCGTTCACGCGGTCTTGAGCCGCCTGAAGGCGGAACGCCAAACGGTGTCAACAACCTTCGCCCACCATGTTAAGCAGGCCGGCCCATTGGGCACCCGTTGAATGCTCATTCACCAATATAACAACCGCGAGGGCGTTTTGGGTCTGTGAGGCATCACATTCCATCCGGGACTACCCTCGATACCCGTTGCAGCATGGGCAAGATGTTGCACGAAGGCAATGCGCTCAGGACTCGTCGGCTGCGGTATCGTCAGAAAAAAGATTTCCGGCGGATCCTTGACACGGGATCGCGATAAGTGTCTAATAGGAAAAGGCTTAGGTTATCGGGCGTGCCGCAAGTCCTTTGTCCTTGCCTTTGCACGCCCTCAAGCAGGGTGTTCATAACGGACGATAGATACTGGGAACAGGCGCACATTTTCGGGCCCGGTGACGTATCTGAGAAGGGGAGAGATCACGGTCGAAGGGGATTAGACTTGACGGGAAGGGATCCGCTCATGGCAGATTTACTTCAGACAGCACGTTTGTTTGAAGTCGGCACCAGACTACAGACCGCTTCGAGCAATCTCATGAGCATCGCTGAGGGTAATCAGCCCGACGCAGGCGCGCTGAAATGGGCTGGGGAATTCTTGTCTCAGGTAGACTGGACTTCTGGCATAGGTTCGCAGGCTGGCGTCGATGGAGCGTTGACAGCCGCGGCAGCCAATACTCGCCCGAAGTTCTTCGCCGCGCTGCTGAGAATCCAAGGTGATTTCCAGAGAGCGGGAATCGACTCCGATGAACGTGTGTACGGGTTTCTTAAAGACGTTTACACGTGCTTAGAGTCGGGAGGCACCAAGAAGAGCACTCTGAGATCAGAGCACCTGCGATTAGCTGGGGAACTCCTCCATGTTCTTTCCCGAAGCATCATGGTGGACCTGTCCAACAATGGCCTGCCCAGACGCGAGCCTATCTTCTCAATTGGAGAATAGAGCCCATGAGTGGAGAGGAACCCCCTGATTGGTCAGAAGAACGGTGGCGACGTGACGTCCTATGTCGACAATTACACATACGGTGTAGCACAGTAGGAAACTTAGCCCAGAACCTCAAGTATGGAGGGGGGTTCCCGTCGAGGACGCCAGAAATGCTCTGCGACCTCATAGGACACAGCGTAGATCTTATTGCACAGCACATCGATGAAACACCTCCTGATCGTTTAGCATATGTTAACCTGTTCCTCTGCTTCGTTGCCGAGCATCTCAGGTTTGTGGAGCGGTCCCGCGTGGCGCACACTCCTTGGTCTATGATCCAGGCAACGGAACAGTTTCTAGCGAGACAAGTCGGCACAAACAGCCATTTCATCCTGCGTCCCCAATGGTCGTGCAACTACAGCCTCTCTGGGGAATTCGTTGAGTACCATCGCACCATCATTGGCAGTATGCCATGGATTCCTTCCACAGCATGGGAGGAAGGGCTACGCGAGTTGGAGTTGAATGGGCAGAAAATCTACTGCATTGCCTTTCCCAGGATAGAACGCCTCAACGCCCTGCTTCATGCCAATTGGGGACATGAACTGGGACATATCATCGCAGCACATTGGATACAGGATAATCTCGGACGGTTATGGGCGGGCGAGGAAGCTGGAATAAAAGCAAGAATGCAGAAAGCGGTTGAAGAGCGTTTTCCCCAGGTTCCAGATCAGGCCCTATTCAGACAGGTAGTTGTCGACCGGTACGTCTCCGATTTGGCAAGCACCGCGGAGAAGGCTACCCGTCAGGGCCTTACTGAGTTGATCTGTGATGCGGTAGGCGTTCACTTGTACGGCCCCGCTGCCCTTGCTGCCTCACTCGAATTCAGTGCCGGACTCTCGTTGGACGAGAGCCCGACAGACTGTGGCATGTATCCCCCGTGGCGGTATCGCCTACGCCTCATGTTCGACGCCTGTGAGAATGATCTTGTGAAACAGACAGTGAAATTTGGCGGCAGAGAGCTAGCTTACCCAAGACCGATCATGGATGCGTTCTGCAAATGGGTAGGAGACGCCAAACACTTAGCTGCAGAGAAATCGGACTGCACGGTACTTAATCAGGACACAGCGGTCCGAGAAGCATATGACCTAATTGATAAGAAATGGAAGGACATCCGTGCGGAGGCACTCGCTATACTCCCTGGCCAATCCCAGAGCCCATACCGTCTAACGGAACGGATCGCGACGATTGAGGACCTCGTTGGCAAACTGGAGCGTGACGTTCCTCCAAGCGAGGTGGGGATCTGGCCTGACACTTCGACGGCATTCTTCGAAGACATTATCAATGCTGCTTGGGTCTTCAAGGTAAAGAAACTGGCACAGGACAATGACTGGGCCTGCACGGAGAACGTCGAGAGGCTCTACCGGCTGGTCTTGAAAGCAATCGA
Organism: Sedimentisphaerales bacterium; assembly: GCA_034678485.1. Taxonomy (GTDB): domain Bacteria; phylum Planctomycetota; class Phycisphaerae; order Sedimentisphaerales; family Anaerobacaceae; genus PLanc-01. The sequence goes on from JAXDBU010000194.1 coordinate 11,876, forward strand.
AGCCAGCTTTGTTCAGTCCGCGTTTGGCCCTGGATTGGCCCGATTGGACAAGACATGAGTACGATCACACGACGGGAGATAGAGAATCGGCTGAAGCAGACGGACATCAACGGGTTGGTCATTACGCCTGTTCTGTCGCGCAGACAGATTGGTGATGCCTCTGTGGACGTGCGTCTGGGAAATCAGTTTATCATTTTCCGTATGCACACGTGTGGTGTCTTCAAGCCTTATACGACACCTCTTGGCGAACTGCATTCCATGCAAGAAAGACACGTTGTGCGTTTTGGTGATCCTTTCGTTCTCCACCCCGGAACACTGGCTCTTGGTTCCACCTTCGAGTATATCTGTTTGCCGCCCGACCTTGAGGCCCAAGTGGAGGGCCGTTCGTCTTGGGCACGAGTGGGCCTGCAGATTGCCACGGCCACTTCGGTTGAGCCAGGTTTCAAAGGGGTATTGACCCTCGAACTATCAAACGTGGGCACAATTCCCATACAGTTGTACCCGGGTGTGCGTATTGCGCAATTGTTCTTCCGTGAAGCCAACCCCCCTGCAACAAACGCCTATGGAGGTCGGAGGAAGTACAAGTGCGCGATCGGACCGGAATTCTGCCGCATCGGCAGCGACCCAGATGGGTCGGTGTTCGCAGAACCAATCGCTCCAGACAGTGCCAGCGGAACCGCATAGTCACACAGAGATTTGACTATTGCAGGGAGATCGTGGCGAGCTGCTGCGAGGAGAGGGTTTGGATGGTCAGGTCGCCGAACACGACCCTGTGGTGACCCTTCGATTCCGCCCACGACAGAAGCACTTTGCCCGTATCCTGCCGGCCGACGGCGTCGCCGTGATACTGCACGTCTCGCTTCTCTCTGTTGAGCTTGTCGTAGAAGGCGCTGGCAAAGAAGATGTCCAAGAGCATCTGCTTCTTCCTGTTCTCCGACAAGTCCGGGATCGACGAGCCGAGTCGCTCGGTGTCCACCTGCTTCAGCGTGCTCTTGGTCTCCAGGTTGGTTGGGTAGCGCCCGCCGGACAGGTCCGCGAAGGTGCGCAGGCCCAGGATCAAATCCTTCTCGCTGAGCCGAAGCATCCGGATGACCAGGTTACGCTTGGAGGGAGGGATCTTGGGTCCGGCCTCGACGGCCTGGTCAATCGCCTGGTTGACCTCGTCCGGCTCTTGGGACACAGTTTTCGACCGGCAGCCCGCCGTCGCAAAGACTCCCAGCGACGCTACGGCACATACGATGATCACGATCTTCATGAAGCACCTCGGACCTGCAGAATCTGTGCGCGGATGGTTGTGTGCCTGCGCTACCTGTCCTCGGTGGGCGGCGCAGGCACTTCTCGGTGGTTTTGGATATCCCGATTCTCGCGGGTGAGTTCGGTTCTCAAGGCTGTGCCTGTTGCCCATTTCCTGCGTGGCTCTTCAGGTATTCGGCCGCGGGGGCGAGACTGTCCACGAGACGGTGCAGCTCTTCGTCCGTCACCGGGCCGTTGATCGCCAGGGCCGGGAGGGTTCCCGCGGGCGATTCGAGGATGTAGCCGACGCGATCCTCGGAGGGCGGGTCTTTGACGACGTATTGGGCGCTTTGCAGCAGGATTCCGGAGTACCACTTCTGCGGCCCGCCGCCATGGACTTTGAACCCGTTGGGCGAGGTGTAGACGACCTGGCCCTGCTTCACGAACCCGCCGGACAGGCGGTTGTAGGTCGGCGACTGCACCAGGACCAAGTGCCGCCCATCCTCGGCGCGGGCGGCCATGATGAACATCCGCGTGCCGGGACTGGCGGGGTCGATGCAGTCGATGATCTCCATCTCGCCGATCCACGCGGGCTTGGCCGAGAAGACGTAGGTCTCGAATGTCGCCCGCTCCACCATGTGCTGGACGGACACGCCCTGCACGACCATGTCCGGCGTGATCGACACCTGCTGGCTTGCCTGGGCGACCGTCCCCTCGAGCTCGCTCAGGTTCCAGGCGACGCCCGGCGACTGGGCCGGCTCCGTCAAGACCCGGCGGATCAACAACTGCGACCGGCCCTGCAGGACGAACTCCTTCTCGGCAATCGTCGAATCCTCGTCGCGCACCTTGAAGAGCCAGTAGCCCTGCAGTCGCCCGTCCGGGTCGGGCATGCCCACCGTGTAGACGTGGGCGGGCTCGCCGTCAGCGAGAGTGCTTTCCTTCACGCCCTGGACCATCGAGTCATCCTGGGACAGGGAGGTCGCCAGGCCGGCGGCAAGGCCGAGATACTCGGCGGGGCTCTGCGGCGGCTTGAACGCTGCCGCTGCGGCCTGTCGGTTCACTTGGACGACTCCACCGGAGGCGACGTTCATATCACAAACGAACTGCCCGTCGTAGGAATTTGCGAAGACGACGGAATCGCCCGTCTTCAGAATCCTGCTGAAGTGCCCCGTCGCAGGATCGTACCAGGAGTGATCGGTCACGACGTAGGATTCGGAGGCGGTGGCGAACTTCAGTTGGTTGAGCCGCAAGCCGCCGTCCGCCTTCATCGAGCACATCGGCAGCCAGACGAAACCCATCCCCACGCCGGCGCCCGCCTGCACGATGATCTCGTTCTGGATGTGAATGATCTCGGTTCCAACAAAGAGCCCTTCCTCCGCGGCGCAAGCCTTCGCCAGCAGGCTGTAGCCGCCATCATTCGCAGAGGGAAGCGTGGACAAACCGAAGAACGCGACGGCGATCACCGCAGCCGCCGCCAGAGCGAGTTTCACAATCGAGCTTGTCATGGTTCTGCTCCCTGTCAAGACCCGTCGAATGCTGGGCCGGGTCGTTGTGTCTGATTCCTTCTCTTTGCCTGCCGCGGCAGACAGGCCATCGCGAGCCGACTCGTGCAGCAACTCATCCGCCGACAGGCCCTTGCGACGGGCGGCGCAATCGAGCAACTGCTCGATTTGCACCAGCTCGGCTCGGCACAGATCGCACCCACTCACATGGGCACGGACCTCGCATCCCTCCCGCTCGGACAACTCCCCAAGCGCCAGGCTCACAAGGCGGTCTTTCATGGACTCATGGTTCTTCATGATTCACCTGTCGGATTCAACTGCGGTAGTCGCTCATCGCACGAGCCAGCTCCTTGACGGCCCGGTGCAACGACACGCGAACGCTGTTCCGCGAACAACCCAGGATCCCGGCGATCGCGCCGTGGTCCAAGCCCTCGATTCGCGAGAGGATGAACACCTCGGCCTGCTGCCTCGGCAGCTTGGCCAGGGACTCCGTGAGCCTTTGCTGGAGCTCATCGAGTCGCAGACCCGCGTCGGGATTCGCTCCGACGCCCGGAAGGTCGCACTCCTCAACGGACGCGGGCACCGGCCGCCTGGCCCGGGCCAGTTCCAGTGCCTTCCGCACGGTCACCCGGTACAAGTATGCGCCCCAGTTCGTGGAGCTGTCGTATCGGTCCCACCGCCGCCAGATGGCCAGAAGGACCTCCTGATAGACGTCCTTCGCCAAGTCCGCATCGCGCAGGACCCGCAAGGCGACGTTCAGCACGTCCCGCCCGTGGGTGTTCACCAGTTCTTCAAATCGACTGTCGGACAACTCTGGACCGCCTTAACAAACGATTCCTCGAATTCAAGGCCCGGCTGCGCAGCCGTGAGATCTCTACCTCCATAGAGGGCCCGCCCGTGCGAGCATTACGGAAAAAAACTGTCGTCTCACATTCTACCGATCGCAGCGCTGCCGGCGCAGCAAAAAGGCCGGGCTCCGCTGTCCCGGGCGCATGACCGTATTCGCGCGTGTGCAACAGGGATTCATGGAGACCCTGGGTTGTCATTCCCGCGCAAAGCCTGCCCTCGACCCGATCGGGGGCGGGAATCCACTTCCTGGGACACGCCGCACGCCACGGTTCCTGGATTCCTGCTTGACGCAGGAATGACAGGGTCGGGGCAACGTTTCGTCACTCTGCGAAAGGCCGCAGGAACGGACATGCACCCCGCTGTCCTGGCGTGATTTGCTTGTCCGGCCTCACGAGACGCGGCTATTGTCCCGGCAGTCTGTCAATGTCGAAGATCCCGTCGGGGAACTTGGGAGTCAGATCGAGGTAGATTCGCTTGCTCCGGTTGTCTTTGACCGGGACGTGCCTGTAGTCCTTTCGGATGCCGGTCTGTCGTTCGATGACGAATCTGGGGTACCAATGGCCGTTCGGAGCCTGGAAGGCCTCGGTGATCTCCTCCACGATGATCGAGCCGTCTCTCGTCTTGGTCGGATCAACGTCGTTGAGCCAACCCTGGTCTTCCTGCCATTCCGCATCGGGCCGCCACTCAGTCACCTGGCGGCGGCACAGGTAATCCCAGGCCGGATCGAGATAGTAGAGGAATCGGCCCGGCAGGGTCACCGTTCCATTGTAGATATGGCCTTGCGCCAAGCGTTCAAAGCAGATCAGCTTGTGCTCCGCCGCATATCCATCCTCGATGATCCGGGCGCGCACATCGATGTGCGGCCAACCCAGATTGGCGAGGTCGTTCGTTATACCGAACTCACCGGCGGGCTGGTAGTAATTCATTGGTTTGCTCCAGCCCTTCCCTGGGTCTCTGCTGATTGAGCGACCGTACTGGCCGTCATAGAGGTGAATCGACATCCGCGTTTTGGCGTGTTCCGCGTACTGGCCGCGACTCCAGGCCAGCATGGACTCGAAGGTCTCGCCCAGCCGCTGCTTGGATATCGTCCAAGCCGGATCCTGGGGATCGCGGAAGGTCTGGCCTTCGTCGAAAACAGAGTGCCGTTCCCAGCGGTGTTTCCGACCCGACCTGTAGTCGACATCGAGCATATTCAGGGCGTCGCTGATGTCCACAGCCGTGTTGTGCGCGACCACGGCGATGTATTCCGTCGTCGCTTCATCTCGGGTTTGCAGGTACTTCTGCAGCACGCTGTATTCCCTTGATGTCTCGCCGAGGACTTGGCGCCACTCTTCCAGCAGACTGCGTGACTCGGCCGCTGGCGGGTTGGTCACTACCTTTGCGTCCCGCGGCACATCCAGATCGTAGATGCTCTGGGGCCCCGTTGCAGGGTAGTCGAAATCCAGGTTCACCTCAGTAGTCAACTCGCCGGTCGCATCGGCACACGTCGCCTTACCCGCGTGCAATCGCTTGGTCTGCGGATCGACATACAGGACCACCTTCTTCCGTTCCCCCTGTTCGGTCAGCGATAGTTCTTGGATCTGGACCCTGTGTCCCTGGTAGTCTCCCATTCTGACTGTGGTCTTGGCCCCCTGCTCACCAAGTGTCTTGTGCACGCTTTCGAGCCATGTCGTGGGGGAGGTCAACTCCGCGGCGGCTTCCTCCATGTAGGTGACAACGATAGTACCGCTCTGGACAGCGTAGTCGAAGAGCAGATGGTCTTTGAGGCTCTCAAACCGTGTGTAGCCGCCGGCCTCCTTCACCGCGTGGATCTTCGCGTCAAAACCAAACCACGTTTCGCATGCCAGGGCTTCGCCATCCTGGAATCCTGACTCCGTCATGCGCATCCAGGGGATCTGCTCCATGGCTCTCGTGATCTCCGAGAACTCCACGGCCTTTACCGGGGTTCCGTCGAAATAGCGCGCTCCGAGAACAACTGCCACGATGATCAAAGCCGCCGCTGCCAGTTTTGTCATTCGACTGGTCATGATTCTTCTCCATCCTGTCGGATTCTGGATTCGTTTAGACTGATGACAGGACAGGTCGTGCAGAAGCTGTTCTTTGCGGGCCGGCATATCCATCGTGACTTGGGCAGTCAGCCGGCCAAGCAGAAGGCCCTCATGACGGAGCACGTCGCGATACTGCCGGCATTCCGGACAACCCTGCAAGTGCTCATCAAGGTGCCTTGCCTGCTGAGTCGGGAGAGGTTGCGTAACCGAATCGGCGATGAGGTCTCGGATCTCGCTGCATTCGCTGTTCATGGCTGTGACCCTTCCGTCAAGAACTCGTGCAACTGGCGTCGCGCCGTTCTGAGCCTCTGGCATACGCCGGAATGGGAGATCTTCAGGTTCTCGGCAATCGTTTTGGCGTTGCGCCCGTCGAAGTAGTACATCAGCAGAGGCGCGCGAAGCGCGACGGGCAGACGTTTGATGGCCTGCTCCAATTCCTGTTGTGCGTTCAGGTCCTGCCGGGACGGTGCCGGGGGCTGCTCAGCCGGCGGCTCCCGGCGTTTGCGTTTGCGGAGCCGGTCGATGCAGAGATTCCTGGCGACCCGGATAATCCACGGCCGGAGCTGTTCGGGCGTCATCCGATGCGCCGCCTTCGCCAGACCCCGGAGCATCGTCTCCTGCGTCGCATCCTCGGCATCGTGCACGTTGACGAGAATCCCGTAGCACACGGCGAAGACGTGGTCGTAGTGCTGCCGGACGAACTGCTCGTGCGGCGTCCTGTCCTGCGCCTCCATTGCGGCGGGCTGGTCCCGGGTCGAACGATCGTCCACCTGCGAGCTCCTCAAAACCTGTCTTCACTGTAATAACGAACAGGCGGTACCCGAAATGCAAAAAACTGCGCACTCGTGGAGAATTCGCTCGGGACACAGACAAGAAAAGGCCGGGCTCCGCCGCCCGGCCTATGCATTTACCACGACTATCTAGTTGACTGCTAGTTCGGCAGGTCCTCTGCGGCGACGTCGGCCGTGCTCAGGTCGGCGTAGATGATTCGCCAGCTCGGCGAGCCCTGCGGCTGGTACCAGAAGACCGGCGTCCGAGGATCCCCGAAGCGGACGTTCTGCCCGGCATAGCGCCACGTGCCTGCGGGTAGCCCGCTGATGAACACCAGGCCGCCATACACGACCCGCTGTCGGCCGGGGTCGAAGTCCCAACCTGCCTTGAACTTGTTTTCCTGAGCCATGTGCACGATTACCTTGGCAATCTCCGCCCCGGCCACAAGCGGCGGGAACGTCCCGTCGGCCGTCCAGAGCGACCAGGCACGAAGGAACTCCACAAAATCGCGTTCGCCGACCCCGGCGGCGTCCGCCTGGGCCTCGAGTGGAATATAACCCTTCGGTGGCTCGAGGCTGAAGAACGCGTCCTCCAGGGGGATGTCAAACTGGAAGTCGCTCAGGATCACACTCATTCCGGGGGCGCTGGGGCACTCCAACTCCACGCGGGCCAGTTGGCCGTTCGTGGCGTCGATCCATACCGTCGCTATCGCATCACCCTTACGGACCCCGAAACCGTCGAGCATCCGGCCATCCAGCTCTCTGCGCCCCAATACCCGATCGGCCCGCGCCGGCAGAGCCCGCAGCATCTCGATCATCGCCCACGGGTCCTTGGCAGGGTCGTCCGGCATATTCTCCACCTCGAAGGTCACATAGTTCTTCGCGACCGGAACAATGCTGATCCCTTTGACCTTGTTGCCTATGGACTGTGCCACGGTGATATAGCCGTCGGCGGTGGCCGTGCGGACGAAGCCCGTGTCCTTGAACGCGACGTCCATGCGCACAGTAGGCATGCTCTCCACGCCTGTCCTGGTAATAACGCTGTAGGTCAGAGTCTGGGCGCTGTGCAACTCGCTCATGGCGCGGGCGTACACCTTGCCGGCGCCGTTGCCCGTGAACAGGCTCAGGCCCACAATCACGGCCAGCGAGATGACGGCCGCCACGGCCGGTGTCATCAGTCGATGATTCATGATCATTCTCCCGAAAAGCGCCGCCGGCGATTCACGTCCGGGACGCGTCTGTTCCTTGTCTTTCCCCTTCGTAGCCGGCGGCCGCCTGCCGTATGTCAGGCCGCCGGCATCGAGGGCATCGGTCAGCACGGCCCGGTCCAGCGCCGGATTCGTGCTGAGATTCGCATTCCGGTAAAACCCCTTCACTTCATCTGGGCGTTTCATGTCGTTGCCTCCGAGTTCAGCAGGGACCGCAGCTTCTCCAGTCCGTACCGGCATCGGCCCTGCACCGTGTTGACCGAGGCGTTCTGGAGCTTGGCGATCTCGGGAAAGCTCATCCCGACGCCCAGGTGGAGGGCGACTGCCTCCCGTTGTTCCGCCGGCAACTGCGCCATCGCCTCGCTGAGCGACTGCAATTGCTCGCTGACAATCGCCCAGTGCGCGGGCTCGCACGCCGTCGCGGGGTCGCCGGTTGCCTGCCTGGCCAGGGAGTTGCGGTAGCGGTACTCGTCCCGGCGGTGGTTCCTCGCCCGGTTGGCGACGCTCGTGGCCAACAGGGCCTTGAGATTGCCTGTCACTCGCAGGGCGGCCCGAGTCCTCGCCACGTGGACGAAGACATCGTGCACAACGTCCTCGGCCGCGTGGACGTCCCCGAGCAGGACCACCGCCAGCTTGAGCAGACCGTTCTTGTGCCGCTCGTAGATCCGCTCGAACGCCTCGGCGCTGCCGTGCTTGAACCGCCAGATCAGGTACCTTTCGCCCACGAGAACTCTCATATCGCCTGTAATACACCACAGGCCGTCTCGCCCGTATAGGGTGAGTCAGAAACCCGAAGCACGAAACTCGAAATCCGAAACGAAGCGACAGCGCGATGCTCACGTGCTTAGACACGCCTCGATCGCATGCTCCTTCACGGAGTTCAAATGGGGAAGTCCGGCGACCCGCTGCTACTTGAGCCACGGGATCTCGACGTCATAGACCAGCTCGAATCCCTTGTGCCACTTGAAAGCCCAGAGGTCGGGGAGAAACACCTTCTGCGATGAGCCGTCCATGAGAGCCAGGTTGATGCCTCGACTGTGCCGGTCGATGGTATACCTCGCCATGTCCCAGTCCCAATCGCCAAAACCGATGGGATCCTTGCTCTCCCACCAGTCGCGGGTCGGCGTGGGCTTGCCGGCGTTGGCGCTGTACGAGCTGTCGTGCAGGCTGAAGGGGTTCGCGCCGAACCATGTGCAGTCCGACACCATGGGGACCTGCGCGGGATGCGGGGCGTCCATCGTCTTCCATTGTCGTTGGGGCTGGCCTCGCCATCCATTCGTCGAGGGCGACTCCACGGAGTTGATCCAGAAGTTGATGCCGTAGCTGCCGTACACCTTGTCCGGCTCGTCGATGAACTTGTGGTTCTTCATGATCTGGCCGGGACCCCATTGGCAGTACGTTGTGCCTACGCCGCCTTGCGGGCCGTTGAGGCGAGACGCAGACGGGCACAGACGCGCTTTGTCCACGTCGCCGTACATCGCGGACAGCATGAGCATCCAATTGCCCTGCGGTTTGCCTGTCGCCCAGACATTCTGCTCCGTCCAGAACTTGTTCCCGTTGTCCACCGTGTATAGATGAAACACCGTGCCCCACTGACGCAGATGGGCCCTGCACACGGCCGCCCGCGCCATCTGTCTGGCCCTGCTCAAACCCGGCATCAGGATCGCCATCAGGATCGCAATGATCGCGATGACGACGAGCAATTCGATCAGGGTGAACGCCCCCCGTCGGCCCCCGTACGCGTATTCGAATCCACGCAATGTGCGCTCACCATCCACAGCGTTCTCCCGGCTCAACTGCGAACCATTGTAGCGATCGCACCCGAGGAAGTCGAGGACAATCACCACGTGCGCGACAGAAGAGCCCGGCGGCCCGATTCTACTCATGCCGCAGGGCAATGATGGGGTCCACCTTGGCCGCGTGAATGGCCGGGTACAGGCCGAAGAGGATGCCGATGCTCATGCTGATCAGCAGGGGCAGAAGGATACCCTTCCAGGTGAGGATGGTGATCATGCCGGAGAAATGGGTGATCAACCTTGGGATCAAGGCGCCGATCCCCAGGCCGATGAGCCCGCCGGTGGTCGAGAGCACGACGGTCTCCACAAGGAACTGGTAGATGATCTGCCGTCGTTTGGCGCCGATGGCCCGTCGGATGCCGATCTCGCGGGTCCGCTCGGTGACCGAGGCCAGCATGATGTTCATAATCCCGATGCCGCCCACGAGCAGGCTGATGCCTGCGATCGAGCCCAGAACGATGCTCGACCGGCGCTTGGCGTCCTCCGCCTGGCGCAGCAACGCCAGCGGCACGCTGACGCTGTAGTCTTTCTTCTTGTGGAACTGCGCGAGCATCCGCTCGATGGCCCGGGCGGTCGATTCGACGTTCCCGATTGCGTCGACCTGGACAATCGCCTGGTGCAGCTCGACCCGCTCGAGCGCCCGCGAGCCCGACGCCGACCGTGTGGACACGTCGCCGAAGTACTGGCGGGCAATCGCGATGGGGACATAGGCATCAACCTGGTCATCAGGCATCTGGAGGTCGCCCGCCTTGCCGCCCTCGCTTTTCACGATACCGACGATCTGGAAGCAGTTGCCGCCGATCCGAATCCATTCGCCGACGCTGTGCTTGGTGGCCAGAAGTCTCCTGGCGCCGTACTCGGTCAAGACCGCGGCGGGGGCGGGCGTCCCGTCACTCATCGGCAACAGAACCCTCCCGGCCAGGACCTCGCGATTGACCAGATCGAACCAGTCCGGCGTGGTCCCCACGACGCGGACCTCCAGGGTCTGCTCCCCAAGACGGGCGTCCTGGCGCAGCAGTTTCACCGGCGCGGTCCGTTCCACGTGCTTGAGGCTCTCGGCCATTCGCAGTTGGTCCTCGTAGGTCAAGCCGTAGATGCTCATGCCCGCCGAGGCGCGGTTCATGCTCGCTGATTGATCCTCGGCCGGCTTGATGGACGAGACGATGATGTTGTTGCTGCCGAGCCTGCGGATCTGCTCGAGGGCCTCCTTCCCGGCCCCCTCGCCGACCGAGAGCATCGCGACCACGCTGCCCACGCCGAACACGACACCCAGCATGGTCAGGAACGACCGCAGCTTATGGAGCAGCAGGTTCTCCAGGCCGGAGCGGATATTCCGGACGATTTTGATCGTGTGCCAGGTCATTGCTCCTGCTCCGGGCCCATCTTCTCCTTGAGGAACTCGATCCTCTCTTCCATGGACATGTTCTTGAGCCTTTCCTTCTCCTCCTCGGACAGGTTCTTCATGATCTCCATCGCCTTCTGCATCTGTTTTTTCATCTGCTCCTGCTGCTCGGGAGTCAGGTTCGGCATGCCCGGCGGCATCTGGCCGGGGGCCATGCCGGGGAAACCCTGCCCGGGCGCAGGAGCCGGCGCGGCCGCCGACGGGCCGGCCGGGGTCGGGGCCGATGGCATCGCCTGCGGGCCGGCGCCGGCGGGAGCGGGTCCCGGACTTGCCTGCCGGGAGGCGTCCAGTCGCGTGCGAACTTGCTGGTCGATCCCATCCGTTTTCTCACCGGCAGCGTTCGGCTCCGCGCCGCCGGCTACTGCGACATCGACCGAAGACGCCTTCAGTGGTGGATCGAGCACGACCGCTTCGCCTTCCGCCAGCCCGCTGATGATCCGGACCATCCGGTTGTTGTCCAAGCCGATCTCGACCTTGCGGGGCACGATCTCCTTGCCCTCCAGGACGTAGACCGTTGCATCCCCCCCGACTCGCGTCACCGCCTGCATGGGTACGTAGACCGCATCGTCATACTGCTCGACGATGATCTCCGCTCTGCAGGTCATCCCGGATCGCAGGGCCGGATCGTCCGTATCCAGGTGGATCTGCGTATTGAAGACCTTCAGATCCGGGTTGAGGAACATGCCCGTCGAGTCCGGCAGCGGAGCCACCAGTCCCACCGTCCCGAGGAACCGCTTGCCCGGCAGGGTCTCGACCGTCACGATGGCGGGCTGCTCGACCCGCACCTTGGCCAGGCTCGCCTCATGAACGCCGACCTCCGCCATCGTCGAGTTGCCCATAGGCAGGTAGATCAGCTCCTGCTTCTCGACCACCTGCTGGCCTTCCGTCAGGGGCTCCCTCATCATGCTCGCCAGGCCGCCCTTCGTGCTGGTGGCGTAGACGACCAGCCCGTCGCACGGCGCGAGGATCGTCGTCTTCGTGAGCTGGTTGACGATCTTCTGCAGTTTCTGTTGTTGGCGCGTGTACTCGGCTTCCTTGGCGGTCAGGTCCGTCTGGGCCTGCCGCTTGTCGGCCTCGGCTTTGCGCGTGGCGCGGTCCAAGGCGGAGATGGCCTGTTGCACATCGCTCTGCAACTGACGGATCTGACGAGGATAGGTGAACTCTTGCAGGAGTTTCAAGTCGGCCTGCGCCAGCTCCACTTCGAGTTTCTTCCGCTTGACCGCGATTTCGTCGCCCGTCTTCTCCGTCTCGGAGAGGTACTTCTCCTCGAATAACCTCACGGACCAGGCCAGCGTCTGCTCGGCCCGGCCCAGTTCTTCCCGGGCGAGCGTGATCTTCTTGTTCGCTTCGTTCACGTCTTTCGGATACTGGCCCTCCTCATATTTGCGCAGGTCCTGCCTGGCGAACTCCACCGCCAGCTCCGCCTCGTTGACGTCGCTATCGGCCTGGCTGGACACGATGGCGAGGTTCTCCTCGGCGTTGGTGTATGCCGCCTGGGCGTTCTGGGTGCGGATTTCCTGATCGATCTTGTTGTCCTGGAGCGTGCTGGCATCCAGCTCGACCAACAGCTCGCCCTTCTTGACGTGGGTGCCTTCGCGGACGAGGGTGATGATCGAGGTTCGGCCCTCCACCTCGTTCTTGATGATGAGCTGATCGCGAGCCTTGATCGTCCCGGACTCGACGACGCTGATCGTCAGGGGACCGCGCTTGGCCGGGAAGGTCGCGACGTCCTGCGCCGACTTGTCGCTGCCTCGGACCACCGTGAGCCAGACAGCGCCGCCCGCGATGATCGCCACAACCACAAGAACGGCAATCACCTTGGGCATCGTGTGTCTGTTCCCCGTTCCGCTTGTCTGCTCAGCCGTACCGGCCATGTTCGTTCTCCTCGAATTCTCCTTGCCCTGTCCGAATGCGCCAACGCTCGCAGAATATCATACAACAGATTGGATCCAAAAGCAAAGCCGGGCTGTGCTGACCCGGCTTCGCTGATTTGGCCACAGGATCGTCGGTCTATTTGGGCAGTGCCGCCTCGAGCTTGGCGAGGGCCTCGGCATCGACCGTCGCCGCATGGAGGTCGCCAAAGATCACGCGGTACTCGTTGTCGCCCGTCTTCCACCGCAGGAGCACCGAGGCCACATCGCCCGGCTGGACGACGTTGCCGTAGTAAGCAGGCTCTTTCTGTTCGTGCACCAACGTTGCGTAGAAGCCGCCGAGCATCTGAACCGACATCATTGGCCGCAGCAGTACCTTGGTCTTCTCGTCCACGGTTTTTGCCTGCTCCAGCGCCTCGCGGAATTTCTGTCCCTCGGGTGTCTCGCTGTTCTTGAAGTCCGTGACCTTCTGCATCAGACCCATCATGCTCAGCTCCGCAGGGTACTCCCCGGCATACGCGGCGTATTGTCTGAGCCCTTCAATGCCAGTCTCTTCGGTCATCGCGGGGATCTTGATGCCGTCGGCCGGACCAGCGGTGAAGTCTTCCGGCAGGACCGGATTGAACTCATCCGCACCGACCGGGACATCCCACTGGAAGTCGTACATAGTCCCTTCCATCTCCATCTGTTCGCCGATCTTGATCTTCATGTCCATGCGGACCGGCAGCGAGGTCTTCGCATCCACCCAGATCTTCACATCGACGTCGCCGAGAGCGTTGCCCGCGTATGCCGGATCAGTCGTCTGAAATCCCTCGACCTCGACACCGTCGATGACGTCCTTGCCGAGGTCCCGGTACTGGCAGTCGAGGATCTGCCTGACGATCATGCGAGGATCGTTGTTCTGCTTCCGCATCTTCTCGAACATCGAGTCGTCAAGCTCCATCCGCGTGTACTTCTTCAGCTTGGGCACGACTATCAGCATCAGTTTTTGCTGAGGCAGCACGTACATCTGCTGTTCCAGGTCCACGCCGGTGTTCGGATCGGTCGTATTCATATCCATCCGCATCCCGTACTCGTTGGCAATCAGGATGGACCCGTTCACGCTCGTGTTCAACGAAACGGAGTCTTGGATCTGGCCCGTGACGTGCATCTTCATCTTGTACATGAAGGCCTGGATCTGTTCGACCTTCACCAGTACGTCGGCCAGGGCCACACCCGATTGCGTCCCGCTCCATATGGACCAAGCGCCCAGCGCGGCGATCACCACGGCCGCCAGAGCACCGATTACCTTAGGCGCCGTGTGTCTGGCCCTCGCACCGCCTGTGTTCTCCTCGGTTTCAGCCATGCTCAATCTCCTCTGACCACAGTTCTCCTGCTTGAACGCGATAGACCCCCTGCAGTATTGTACCCCGCGAGGCTTCCTCAGGTCACCTTCTCTTTGGCCAATCTTCGGCCTTTTCCCCAGAATCATCACATCGACGGCATTTGGCGCCCTTCCAGGCGACTGCACTGCGTAGGCCAAAGCACAAGGCCGGACTCCGCTGGCCCGGCCTTGCATATCCACTGAGCATACTGCCGGACTACTTGGGCAGGGCAGCCTCCAGGGTGGCCAGTGTCTCCGCATCGACCGTGTCGGTGTGCAGGTCGCCGAAGATGACGCGGTACTCGTTGTCGCCCGTCTTCCACCGCATCAGCGGCAGCTCGATATCCTTCGGCGTGACCACGTCGCCGCGATAGACCGGGTCCATTTGCTGCTGGTTCAGGATCATGGGGAACATGTTCAGGGCCATGAGCTTCATCATTCGTTCCTGGCCGGCCCGGATGGCGGCTTCTTTGGATCCCCCTGCATCCTTGAACTGCTTGAGCTCCTCGCGCCACTGCTGCGCGGCAGGACGGTCGCTCGTGGTCATGGACTCGGCGATCTCCATCGGGAGTTGTCGCAGGCTGTTGCTGTCGATCGCCTTCGGGTAGTGCCCCGTGAAATCCACCGCCATCTGCAGCGCCTCGATGAAGCCCTTCTCGCTGAAGGATGGCATCTGCGTTCCGTCCATCCGATCCGCCGTGAAGCCGGCGGGAATCTCGGGCTCGAACGTGCTGGCATCGACCGGCGCGTCCCACTGGTAATCATAGTCCACGGCGCTGGCCCGGACGCCTTCGCCGACCTCCATCTCGGTCTCGGACCAGACCGGCAGCCAGGTCTCGACATCGACCCACAACGTCCCGCGTATACTCTTGAATGAGCCGCTCATGAAGCCTGGATCCGTGGTCTCGAATCCCTGGACCTTTCTGCCATCGATCACCGAGGTCCCCAGCTCCCGGTACTGGTGCCCCAGCATCGTCTTGACGATCTCCCGCGGGTCGCGGTTCTTGGTCTGTGCATTTTCCAGCGTGGCGTCGTCGAACGTCATCCGGCCATACTGTTTGTCCGCCAGGTTGACTGTGACTACGATCTTCTTCTGCGGCAGCAAGTACGTCCTGAGTTGGATCGGCGTCTCCTGGCCGTCGTGCGAGTGCACGCCGGTCTGATCGATCCGCATCCCGTATTCGTTCGACACGAACACGGTGCTCTCGATCCTGGTCGTGCCTGTCATGGAGTCTTCCGTTGTCATCTTCGTCTTGTACACATACGCCTGAATCTGTTCGACCCTGGCCAGGACTTGGGCCAACGCGATGGACTCGGTGCCTGTCCAAAACATCACGCCAATTGCGCAGGCGACGATTACAATCGCTGCGGCTGCCACTCTTATCATTGGATTCCTCATAATCAATCTCCTGATGCGAAGACCCATCCCGGCCTGTGCGGCCGACTTGAGCCTTGCGCTCTGTTCTCGGATGATTCGGTTCATCACTTCGTCTTCGAATGGAGACGCAACGTCTTGCGACTCCACCGCCAGCGTCCTGCCGTTGTTGACCAGGCGTTCTCGAAGGGTCTGCAGCCCCTGGAACTCCTCCCGGCAGGTTTCACACGCATTCAGGTGTTCCTTGACGGCCCGCTTCTGGGAATCATCCAGCAGCCCCTCAAGGCTCGCCACCAACAGTTCCTTGCACTCTGCGCAGTTCATGCTTGCACCTCATTGACAGTCTGCCGCTGCAGGGAATCCCGCAGCAGGGCATAGGCCCGCGAAAGCGTCTTGGTCACCGTGCCCAGAGGCGTATCGAGCTTTTCCGCGATCCCGCCGCACGATAGTCCGCCATAGTATCGCAGCAGAATCACCGTTCGATACGCCTCGGGCAAGGCCGCGATCGCCGCTTCGAGAGCGTAATCCTGCGAGAGTTCCGGTTGGGGCGCCTCTTCACAGAACGCGCGGACGGACTCGCGCTTGCGGCGAATTTGCTCCGCTCGCTGCTGCTCCTTCGCCACGTTGTCCGCGATGCCGAGCAGCCACGGGAGGAACGACTCGGGCTTCTTGAGCGTGTCCATCTTGAAATACGCCCGAACCAGGGTTTCCTGGGCGGCTTCCTCAGCACGATCCCGACGACCCAGCTTGCCGGCAAGATGGGCCAACAGGATCGGCTGATACCGCCGGACCAGGTGGCGAAAGTCATCTGG
Organism: Sedimentisphaerales bacterium; assembly: GCA_034678485.1. GTDB lineage: Bacteria > Planctomycetota > Phycisphaerae > Sedimentisphaerales > Anaerobacaceae > PLanc-01. The sequence continues at coordinate 28,105 of JAXDBU010000194.1, forward strand.
ATGGCCATCCAGACATCGCTCGACATAGTACTTGTCCGTTTCCGTCATGAGACACCTCACCACACTCTCAACGATTACGTTCTCGCTATATAGTGTGCCTCCAGACGGTTTTGCGACATAAACACGACCCAGGCGAGAGAATCCCATGGTACGGCCGATCTGCCCTTTTGCGGCGGCCGGGGCTCTTGTCATCCTGAGCGGAAGCGAAGGATCTGGGCCAGGGAGCGAGAACAACGCTGCGATGCGCGCTCGTCATACGTGCCTTCTTCGTCCCGGGCCGGATGCTTCACATCGTTCAGCATGACAAACGCCGGAGACTCAGCCCAAAGCCGCGCCGTGCTCTTGTCATCCTGAGCGCAAGCGAAGAGCCTGCCCTGAGTCTTCCGAAGGGATCTGGCCTGCGAGGGAGAACAATGCTAAGATGTCAGCATGCCTGGAAGCAGAACCTACTATGTCTACATCCTGACCAACAGATCCGGTACGCTCTACACCGGCATCACAGGAAACCTCCGGGCCCGCGTCTGGCAGCATCGGACCAAGCAGATCGAGGGATTCACGCAGCGATACAACATCGACAGGCTACTCTACTACGAGACGTTCCAGGACGTGTGGTCGGCCATCGCTCGGGAAAAGCAGATCAAGGGCTGGGTACGCCGCAAGAAGCTGGACTTGATCGCAACGGTGAATCCCGACTGGCAGGACTTGAGCGAGGGCTGGTACACGCCGGAACAGTTGCGCGAGGGGAACACCGACGGACATGCTTCGTGAGTGACCTCTCCTCCGCAAGCCAGATGCTTCGCTTCGCTCAGCATGACAAGTCCCCCCTCTGGTTTGCCTGGAGACACGTGTGTGCCTTTGTCATCCTGAGCGACAGCGAAGGACCTGGGCCGGGAGTGGAGAGGACGCTGCGATGCGTACCCGTCGTGTGTGGGGCTTCTCTACCTCGGGCCGGATGCTTCACTGCGTTCACCATGACGAGAAGGCCGGGCCTATCTCTCGTATCCCTCGTCCGGCGGGAGGTCCTTGCTCGCCGCCGCCTGCTTCGAGAGTTCGTCGCAGATCTCGTTCCACCGGTGTCCGGCGTGGCCCTTGACCCAGACGAATTTCACCGTGTGACGTGAACAGGCGGTCAGCAGTCGCTCCCAGAGGTCCGGATTGACGGCCTCGTCTGTCTTGTTTCGGCACCATCCGTGAGCTTTCCATCGCTCGACCCAGCCCAAGCTCATCGCGTCCACGAGGTACTTCGAGTCGCTGTGCAACGTCACCAAGCAGGGACTCTTGAGGGCCTCCAGGGCCACGATGGCCGCCATGATTTCCATGCGGTTGTTGGTGGTCCGGCGGAATCCGCCCGAAAGGCGCTTCTCGTGCTCGCCGTAGCGGAGCACGACGCCGTAGCCGCCGGGACCGGGATTGCCGAGACACCCGCCGTCTGTGTAGATACTGACGCTCTTCTTCTGATCCTGCATGGTCGAGGCGATTCCGATTCCTACTGCTGCGTTGAGTGTGAAATGGGGGTGAGCCGATAGAGCCCTGCGCCGTGGAAAGGCAGGTCGCGCGCGAACTCCTTCTCGAAGACGCCGAGGTCTCTGCCGCCAGAGAAGGCATATTTGCCCCCAGCCTTTACGGACTATTGCGAGGATTCCAGGAGGTCTTTCCCAACAGAAGCCCGAAGAGCACTCACGGCTTGTTTATCGAGAAGACCTGTGTTGCCCGCAGAGTCACCGGCCCGAGCAGGCCCGATTCGAGCAATGGCTCGTCCTTTTTCCAGAGTCGCCAGCTCGTGAAGGTCACTCGCCCGGTGGGACTGGGGTTGCCTTCGAGCAGCCACTGCGGCCATTTCTTCAGGGTGCCGTTGTCGTTGCGTTCGCTATCTTCGGGCAGTTGTTCATCGCCGATCATCCGATTGGGCCACAGATTGACGACCCGCACCTCCAGTTCGTTGTCGCCTGCCTTCGCAGCGTCGGTAATGTCCACCACGAACGGCGGCTTCCATAGTACGGGCAGAGTCTTGCCGTTGAGCCGGGCCTCGGCCATGGTCTGGACCTTGCCCAGATCGAGGCAGAGCCTCTTGCCCTTGCCCAGCATCTTGCGAGGCACCGTGAGGGTCCGCGTATAGGTGGCTTCGCCGGAGTAGAACTTCACGCCGGGATCGCTGTGCTCGCTCCACGAGACCAACTCGTCGAGCGTGATTTCTGCTGGAGCGCCACCACCCGGCGCAAATCGCACTTGCCACGGCCCGGCAACCTCCACCTGCGATTCAACCGTCTTGGCCGTCACCCGCCGGACCTTGCCGGAGGCGGTCACCAGATCGTATTTGCCCGGCTCGCGGGCTTCCACGGAGACTTTCCCTTTCGCATCGGCTCGGACCCACACCGGCGCCCCCGCCGGAACGATCAGCGGCGAGAAATCGATCGTCTCCGGGTCCTTGCCGGACAGGTGCTTCTGTTGGCCGTCTTCAACGTAGTCGATCTCGAGCGTCTTGACGATGCCGTACGCCGGATCGTCGCCCTGTGCCATGAGCGCGACCTTGAAGCTGCTTTCGCCGGAATCGACCAGACGCTGCACCTTCTCTCGCACGTCCCGCGTGCGTTTCGGGTCGTCGAGCACGCCGTAGAGCGCCTTCTCGACCGTGACGGTCACCGCCTCCTCGCTCAGATGGATGAGGACCGCGTCCTGGGCCCGCACGTGGAACTTGCGCCCCTCCACCTGATAGTCCACTGCGAGGGTTTTCGCGACGTCGGGCGAGGGATCATCTCCTTCGGCCATCGCGCTCGCGAGGAAGCCCAGTTGACCCGCATCGACTTTGTCCTGGACTCTCGCGGTCACGTCGCGAGTCCGCGCCGGGTCGTCGAGCACGCCGTAGAGCGCTTTGAGCACGACGATCTTCGCTGGAGGCTTGGGCATTGCGGAGAGAAGCTCCTTGCCCTCGTGCTTCACGAGAACCACCGGGTCACTCTTGCCTGCCCGCTCGCGGAACACGACGAACACCGATCCGCTCGGCGCGAACGGCACCACGACGTGCGTCCGGCCGTCTTTCTGCACCCACATCGCGGCGCGTTCGATGCGTCCGCAGTCGGGCCACCAGAACTCGGGAATCCTGCCTGTGACCCGGAAGCTGCACGTCGTCGTGAACTCGTAGGGCTCAAGATTCGCGACGAAATAAATCTCCGCTTCCGGCGTGGTACGATGGAGGAACCGCAAGGGCCAGCCGGCGGTAAAGTCGGCGGGCACACCCGATCCCTCGAGCACCTTCTCCGCCGAATTGCTCCAGACAACACGGCCTTCGCCCAGGCGATGCTCTTTCACTTTCTGCCCGTCGGCCTCGCCCCACAGCTCCGCTGCAAGCTGCTTCACCTCCCCGTCGCATTGCGGATATCCGCTCAGACTCGGGGACGCGGACGGCTTGGGCCCGAGCACGGTCGCGCCCGCCTGGACCAGCTCCTTCAGTTTGCGCAGCAGTCCCGGCGTCATCGTCTGCGAGTTGGGCAGCACAAGCATGCGGTAGCTCATGCCGTCGGGCAGAACGATGCGACCGTCCTTCACCGTCATACGAGTGAGCACCGCATCAGCGGTGCACTCGTCCCAATCGTAGCCCTGGCGTTCGTAGTAGCCGAAGCCTTGCGGCGGCGCTTCCGACTGGACGCGGCAGGTATCCGCGACAAAGAGCCCCTGGCGAAGCATGTATTGACAGCGCGACAGATACGTGTGCCACTGCGGCGTCCACTCCCACCAGGTCTGCGTGCGTTCGTAGTGCTGGCCCCACGGACCCATGGTCATGCCCGGTCGGCGACCGTCCGTCCACGGTTGCATCGCATAGCGGTGGAAGACGAAGCGGTTGATGCCCTCGCAGAAAGCGCGATCGCCGTGGGATTTCAGGATCGCGGGGTGCTCCAGCCATCGCTCGTGGTCGCCGGAGGTGAAGGCCTCCGCGCCGATGATGCGCTTGCCGTAGACATGTCCAGCCGAAGCCATGCCACGACACGTCTCAATCGCCCCGCCGCTCGGGGTCCAGAACTCGCCCATCGGCTCATCCGACTGCCCGCCGGAGGGGATCGCGTCGCAGGGGCCGCCGTAGGCTTCCACGGTGAAGCGCATGCCCGCGGCGTTGGCCAGCTCGTGCATGCGACCCGCGTAGTTCTCGATCACCAGCTCCGAGATCGTCTGGCGCAGGTCCCACAGGAATCGCTCGGAGACTTCCAGACAACCGACGACGCGCCCCGTCATGACGGGCAGGAAGGGCAACAGATCGTAGCCGCGCCGCCGTTGAAATTCCTCGCGCATCTTCGCGGTCCAGTTCTGAGAACCGTTCTCCCAACTGTCGATGTGCGTAGCGGCCAGGCCGCCTTCGTGTTGGCCGGGACGGATGCCGGTGTCTGCGACGAGCTTCGCCATCATGCGGGTGAAATTCGCTTCGATGCCTTCGGTGCTGAGCTTGTCGCATTCGAGGCCGCGACCGGTCTTGGGCGCAGGGGCGTTCTCGACGCCCGTGCTGGTGTGGCCGAAGCGGACGATGGTCCACCGGCCGGCGGGCACGTCCCACGTGACCTTGCCGGAGGCGTCCATCCGGTCCGTCAAGTTGACGACCGCATCCTGCGCAACGATCTGCTCGGGGGACAGGTCCGTCCGGGCCGGTTTGCGACTGCTGCGTCTCTGAAACGCGGCCTTCGATTGGATATCCGCGATGCGGTACTCGCCGACGGCAGGGAAAGCCAGTACTGCAATGTCACGGTAGAAGTCCGCAGTCGCCTGCGGCTGCGACAGCCCGTCCTCGAATCGCGTCGGGCCGGTGACCTCGGTCTCGGTCCAGACGACTTCCTGCATGGACTCTTGGGGCTTGATCCAGGGTCCACCGCTGCCGTTCCAGCCGGCGTCGTTGTTCATGTTCACTTCGAGACCGAGGCGTTTCGCCTCCGTGTGAACGTGCCGGAAGAGATCGCGCCATGGCTCGCCCATGAAATCCATGGGCCCGACGGGCGCGCCCTGATCCACCTCCATGATGAGCACGCCGGCCACGCCGACGCGCTTCATCGCTTCGAGGTCCGCGGTAATGCCCTCGCGGGTGATATTGCCGTTGAGCCAGAACCAGTAGACCCAGGGACGAGCCTCCACCGGCGGCTCGCGAAAACCGCGATCCAGCGACCCGGCGCGAGCCAGACCAGAGAAGGAAGCTGCAAACAGAAGAATGGTCAGGGTGGTCAGAATCGTTTTCATAGTTGCCTGTCATCAAATGCAGTTGTGCGTTTCCATAACTTCCACCGATGCGCTGTTGCCATACACCGATACTCGTCATCGAAAAACGAATACCGAACAGCCGGTCCTCGTGGCGCATCTGTCTATTGCGTGCAACCCATGCTACTGCCGGCCGTGCTCGCAGTCAATTGTGGGACGCTGTCCCGATTTTTCTGATGGCGCAACACCGCCGGATGGTATAGACTCTGGGTCACAGGGACGCTCGGGAAAGAACCAGGAGCGGAAAGGGTAGAACGTCGTGGTCGCATTCGACCTGCTCCGGAACGAGGCCAAGCCCCTCTGCGGCAGGACGGCTCTCTATTGACGGCCTTCCCTCGCACGACGAGGGAGGCATTGAACTCGGGTCGATTCGAACGGAGTGAAGGACATGAAACACGGGAGAGTTCTCGACGTCGGAGTTCTGGTGCTCCTTGCCGCGGGCGTCCTCGGTGCAGTCGAGCCCCCCCCGCAAGCCGGTGACATCGGCAACACCGCGGACGCGAACATACGCCGACTCATCGGCGCCGTGGACCGCGGGCAGATGTCGAAACACCTGTTCTACCTCGCGAAAGACCCGCTGCCCTTCCGCAAGCTGAATCTGACCTTGCCCGGCCACGCGAAGAACACCCTCTACGAGGCCGATGACTACCTTGCCGGCTGCCTGGAGACGCGTGGATACCGCATCGAGCGGGAGGGCGTCCAGGTGCAGGCATTCCGCCGGGACCCCAGCAAGCCCAAGCACGCTCAGTACTCCGCTCCCAAGCCCGAAGACCCCTGGTACACGGCGTACAACCTCTGTGCCGAGAAGAAAGGCCGCTCGCATCCGGACCAGATCATCGTGGTGCTCGCACACAAGGATTCACAAAGCTGGATCGACTCCCCCGGGGCCAACGACAACGCCATCGGGACTGTGGGCGTGTTGGAGATGGCGCGAGTCCTCGCCCCGTACCCTTGCGAGAGGACGATCCGGTTCCTCTGGTGCAACGAGGAGCACACGCCGTGGACCAGCAAGACCGCGGCCGAGAAGGCGAAATCGCGAGGCGAAGAGATCATCGCCGTCTTCAATATGGACGGTATCGGCGCCAAGTCGGTCGAACAAATGGCAGAGGGAAAGAAGACAAACGTGACGGTGTATACAAGGCCCGAGGGCAGACGTCTTGCCGAACTGATGGGCGAGGCGAACGCCCGATATGCCATCGGCCTGGACCAGCGGACCGCGGAGCGCCTGCGACCCGGCGACGACGACGGCTCGTTCGTCCTGGCCGGTTATCCCGCCGCGGTCATCAATATCGGGTCCTGGCCTTACGGAGAGCCGAACTACCACGCGGAGGGAGACGTCTCGGAGAACTGCGACATCGAGAATGCCGCCATGACCGTGCAGGCGACGCTGGCTGCGATCGTGATGCTCGACCAGGGCATTTGAACGCATGACGAACCGACTCGCTTATGATTCACCTGGATCGTTACAGAGTGAGGATACAGTACAAAGGGCTCGAAGGCTTCTCCGAGATCGGTTTCAAGAGGCACGACGTCCTGCTGGCGGACCTGTTCCCCACTGCGGACGAGCTGATTCTGGCGATGAAGGCGTATTTCCACAAGCTGGACCAATCCGCTTCGATCATCTACCTCGTCCCGGACGCCCGATTCGAGGTGGTGGAGAGCAACCGGCTCCTGGAAGTGGCGGTGCCCGACTCCAGGGGAGACTACAGTGGACTGATCATCGACGTGCTTGCCCGGGGCCTTGAGGACGCACAACTCATGATGGACGATATCGAAGCCACCTGCGGATTCGTCAGGGCCCGGCTCGGCGACGCCATGGGAATCATGGGAATGTCCGAAGACGACTACATCCAACGACTGAGAGACAGCATGAAACTGCTGGCCAATAAACTGTGTCACTCAACCAGGTGATACCCTGCCTGTTCTTCTGGAACGGGCCTTTATGGAGTTACGGTGTTATGGTAAGGATCTCACGATATCTGGAAGTAGTCCTCATTGCCGTAGGGATGTGGAGCACGGTCGGCGCCGGCGTTCCGACGCCGGTTGCGATCGGCGGTCGGTGGGAGTTGTTCGTCGACCGCTATCTGATCGAGCGGATGCAACGCCAGGTCGAGCTGCGCCTGCACGAGCCGGCGCCGCAGGAGGTCGTGCTGGTACACGACAAGCCATGGGAAGGCAACTCCTGCGGATATCACACCATCTTCCAGGACGGGCCGGTTTACCGCATGTACTATCGTGGCTGGAACCACAACATGAGCACAGGCAAGCAGACGCATCCGGCGGTCGTCTGCTACGCGGAGAGTCGGGACGGGGTCTCCTGGGAGCGTCCCGTGCTCGATCTGGTCGAATTCGAGGGCTCCAAACAGAACAACATCATCTGGGCGGACGCCGGGACGCACAACTTCGTGCCGTTCAAGGATGCGAATCCGCAGTGTCAGCCGGAAGCCCGATACAAAGCAGTGGCCCGCGCCGAGGGCGACGACAATCGGGCGCTCCTGGCGTTCCAGTCCGCCGACGGGCTGCACTGGCGATCGCTCTGGGACGAGCCGATTGTGACGCAAGGCGCGTTCGACTCGCAGAACCTCGCGTTCTGGGACACATTCCGACGGGAGTATCGCTGCTACTTCCGGGACTTCCACGAGGGCCGTCGGGACATCAAGGTATGCACCTCCGGAGACTTCCTCCATTGGACCGAACCCGAATGGCTCCGGTTCCCGGATGCGCCGAGCGAACACCTTTACACGAATGCCGTCATGCCGTATTACCGCGCGCCGCATGTGCTCATCGGTTTCCCCACGCGATATGTGCCCGACCGGCAATCGCTGACGGAGGGACTGTTCATGAGCAGTCGGGACGGACGGACGTTCCATCGCCGGCCGGAGGCGTTCATTCGGCCGGGATTGAATCCGGACAAATGGCACAACCGCAGCAACTACACCTGGTGGGGCCTGGTGGAGACTGCATCGCCCTTGCCCGGCGGCGGCAAGGAACTGTCCCTCTACACGAACGAAAGCTACTACTTCGAGGGCAGAGCGGCGCGCACCCGACGCTACAGTTGCCGGATCGACGGTTTCGTTTCGCTGCACGCGTCTTTCGCGGGCGGCGAAGTCCTGACAAAACCGCTTCTGTTCGAAGGAGACCGGCTCGTTGTCAACTTCTCCACCTCCGCGGCGGGCGGCTTGCAGGTGCAGATCGAGGACCTCGACGGCCAGCCTGTTGTCGGGTATGCTTTCTCGGATTGCCCTGAGATCTACGGCGACGCCATCGACCACACGGTAAAATGGCAGCGCGGCAGCGATGTCGGCGCGCTGGTCGGCAGACCGATTCGCCTGCGGTTCGCATTGCACGACGCGGACCTGTACGCTTTCGGTTTCCAGAATCGTTTGAAATGACGCGAGTCTGGATCAGAACTCTGCGATGGGAGGAAATGTATGAGAAGCTGGGATTGGGCGCGCGGGCGCCGGATCTCCACTGTGATGCAACGGGAACGAGAATGGGTGTGGAGCTGCCAGGTGGGGCTTCTGATCTGCACCGGCTTGTGCGCGCAGGAGCTGCCGTCATTCCGCGAGCACGTCATCAACGCGGACCTGAAGTACGGCTATCAGCTTGTCGCCACGGATTTGAACCGGGACGGCAGGAAGGACCTGATCGCGGTCGATGAGGGAGGAACCGAACTCGTCTGGTTCGAGAACCGACACCCTGCATGGGACCGGCACGTGCTGGCGGATGATGTCCCCCGGCCTCTGAATGCCGCCTGCTCGGACCTCGACGCGGACGGAATTCCCGAGGTGGTGCTCGCGTATCGGTTCGAGTCGGACCCCAACCGGAGCGTCGGCAACGTCGCGCTGTTCAAGAGCGGCCCGCATGTACGACAACCATGGACCGCCCGCGAGATCGACCGCGTGCCGACGGCGCACCGCGTGCGATGGATCGACCCGGAGGGCAACGGGAAGAAGGTGCTTCTCGTCGCACCGATGGTGGGGAGGAGGTATCCGCCCGCCTACGACGATGCTGTCCCGGTCTATTTCTATCGGCCGGGCGAATGGAAACGCGAAACGCTCTGCATCGAGCCACGTGGGGTGTTGCACGCGATCAACCCCGCGAATTGGCATGGCGACGCACGGCAACAGTTGCTCACGGCGTGCCATCTCGGTCTGCATCGGATCGAGTTCCGTAACGGCGTGTGGGCGGCGACGCTCCTGGCCCCAGGCGATCCGCGTCCCTGGCCCAAGTGCGGCAGCAGCGAAGTGTATCTGGGCCGTCTCGGCGCGGATCGGTTTCTCGCGGCCATCGAGCCCTGGCATGGGAACCAACTGGTCGTCTACCTTCCGGAAGGGGATTCCTGGCGACGGCTCGTGCTCGACGACCAGATGGACAACGGGCACGCGCTGGCGGTCGGCGATCTCAACGGAGACGACCGCGACGAGATCGTCTGCGGATTCCGTGGCAAGGGCTATCGGCTTTCGATATATCAGGCAACGGACTCGCCCGGCCGGCATTGGCAGGGAACCGTGCTGGACAATGGAGGAATCGCCGCCGTGGATTGCACGATCGGCGACTTCACCGGCGACGGCAAGCCGGACATCGCCTGCATCGGCGCGTCCACCCATAATGTGAAGCTCTATGAGAATACAGCCGAATGACGGTTTCCGCGGATCGCGGAGCGGTGTCTCCGTCTCGTACCCCCAATCCTTGTGAGGTAGCAAGCATGAAGATTCTCTCGGTTATCGCACTGATCGTTGTCCACTGTTCTGTCTGCATCGGGATGGACCTGCCGCGCAGCAGGCCGGAGACGCAAGGTGTCTCCTCGACGGCCGTCCTGACCTTCATCGAAGCCGCCGACCGCGACATCGACTCGATGCACAGCTTCATGCTCCTGCGCCATGGGCACGTGGTCGCGGAGGGCTGGTGGGCGCCATACAATCCCGAATCGCGACACATGCTGTACTCCCTGAGCAAGAGTTTCACCTCGACCGCAGTCGGGCTGGCCGTCGGGGAAGGCAAGCTCAGCGTGGACGATGAGGTGCTGGAGTTCTTTCCCGACAGCACGCCGTCGGACCCAAGCGGCAACCTCCAGGCGATGCGCGTCAGCGACCTGCTCCGCATGTCCACGGGACACCAGACGGAGCCGCCGCGACCGGCAAACCAGTCCTGGACCCAGGCGTTTCTCGCGCACCCGGTCCCGTTCAAGCCCGGGACCCACTTCTGGTACAACACGTCCGCCACCTACATGCTCTCGGCCATCGTCCAGAAAGTGACCGGGCAGAACCTCCTCGACTATCTCGGGCCGCGACTGTTCGAGCCGCTCGGCATCGAGCACCCGACCTGGGAGATGAGCCCGGAAGGGATTGCAGCCGGCGGTTTCGGCCTGAGCGTTCGCACGGAGGACATCGCCCGCTTCGGGCAACTCTACCTGCAGAAGGGGAAATGGCAAGGCAAGCAGCTCGTGCCCGAGTCGTGGATCGAGGCGGCCACCGCCCGCCAGACCTCGAACGGCAGCAGTCCGAACAGCGATTGGGACCAGGGCTACGGCTACCAGTTCTGGCGATGCCGTCACGGCGCCTATCGCGGCGACGGTGCCTTCGGCCAGTACTGCATCGTCCTGCCCGAGCAGGACGCGGTGATCGCCATCACCAGCGGCGTGCGGGACATGCAGGCGGTGCTGAACCTCATCTGGGAGAGGCTCCTGCCGGCGTTGAAACCCTCGGCGCTGGCCGACGACGAAGCCGCCGCAAGGAAGCTGGAACAGAAGCTCAGGGGTCTGTTGCTGCGACCCCAGGAGGGCGCCCGCTCCGGCGCGGACGTGTTCGGCAAGAGATACCGCTTCGAGGCCAACGACCGCAAGCTGGAGGCGATCGCGCTCGACCGGGACGGGAACGACGGTGCGGTGACTCTCGTCGCCCGATTCGACGGCGTCGAACGACGGATCGCCTGTGCCCCCGGCGTATGGCGGCGGGGGCGGACCGCCTGGGGTCCGTTGCCCGAGCAGCCGGTGGCCGCCAGCGGCGGATGGACCGCAGACGACACCTTCACGGCCAAGCTCTGCTTCTACGAAACCCCCTATCTCTTCACGCTCCGCCTGAAGTTCCTGGGCCGGGAGGTGCAGTGCGATTGCGAAGCAAACGTCAGTTTCGGTCCAACCAAAGACCCCCAACTGACGGGTCGGGCCCAGTAAGGTCGGTTCGAGAACGTCGGCGTTCTGGGGCGCCCGTCCGCAGGGGGTGTGCGCGGGCGGGTTCGTGTCTGTGAAAAGAAACCGGCCGGCGGGTGGTCGCGGCGAGCGACGGCCTGCTTGTAGTGTGCCCGTAAGAGCCTGCCCCATTCGGCTTCGCTCAGGGCGGGCTCTGAGCTTGTCGAAGGGGCATATTCTCTGGGTCGAGGAAGATAACGCCTCACGGCGTCACCACAAACGGACTGCCTGCGTACAGGACAGATCCAGATCGGAGGGGCTCTGACGCCCGAGAGTTTGCACAGACACGCGGGTTCGTCCCGTCGCATTTGGGCCAAAACAGAGTTGATTTCTGCTCGCAGAACGTGTATTGTGGTGGTTATTAACGTGGTGGTTCTCTGCGCATGGCATTTGACCTGGTTATTTCGGTTTTTCATCGCGTGGTAAGTTCGATGGCGGTGCCTCGACGCGATACAATACAGTAATAAGGAAGGAGAAGATGATGAAACGAGACAAGTGTGTGCGAGTTGCAGTGTGCGGATTGCTACTCATCCTGGCGATGGGCGTCTCGGCGATCGGGGACGGCCCGGCCCGGATGAAGGTATTGGTCCCGCAGAATCACGTGACCTATGAAGGGTTGATGGGCGGCACGATCGGGGCTTTCTGCTACCGGCAATCCGACGACCGCTTCTACATCTCGACGTACGGGGCGAATCTGGGTATCCGCTGCTACATCAGTGCCGACCAGTTATTCCCTCTGTACGTGGAATACCCGTTGGATCGGGAAAACGGCAAGTCCTGGCAGTGCGCCACCGAGTCGGATCTGCTGCGGATCGCCAGTTCCGTCGATGTCGAGGGCGGTTTGTTCAATTCCGACAACCCGGTCTCCTGCACGCCCAGCGGGATGATTATCAACCCGGCGCCGGTCACGGTCAACGGCTACTCCTATGGCCCCGGTGAACTGGCCATCATCAGCGCGATGGGCAAAGCCGTGGACGCCTCCGCCAACAAGCGCATGATTACCTGGGATTTCCGGGAGATCTGGTCCCCCACGACCAAGCAGCCGGATCGCGACAATGCGGAGTGGGACGCCGGAATGCTCGAGACGGACATCTTCGGCGCAGCCTACGGCCTGGGACGCACCAACTGGAATGACGCGTTCAATGCTCTGCTCACGCAACAGGCGATCGCGGACGCCATCGGCCTGGGGCCGCAAACGGTCAATCTCAACAACGACCAGGTCGGCGCCCGTCAGGCGGCCTTCGCCACCGACGGATCGCACGTCTACTTCGTGTCGATGGCCGGATCCTCCCTCCCGTTCGGCGGCGTCTGGTCCGTGGAAATGGCCACCAGGACGGTGAAGCGCCTGTTCGACAACAGCGCGGCCCAGTTCGTAAAGAACAGCTCCGAGCCGGCCGTCCTGCCCGTCGGCGTGCGGAATCTGACCGACGTGGAGTACAGCGATCCCAACACGGATCAGGTTCTCTTCAACTCCACCGATATCACGGGCAACGTCGGCGGCCTGAGCTTTGTCGTGGATGACGGCTCGGACAATCCGCAGGTGCAGGTGGCCCTGGACTGCAACAAGGTCATCGACCTGCTGGAGATCGCAGAACCGAACTACAACGACTACGAGAACATCCCGCAGGCCTGGTCCATTGCCACCGGCGCGGACGGCACGATCTACACGTACATGAACCAGCCGTACGTGCTGCTGAAATACGACGCTAAGGGGCGTCTGGCGGCGGTCGCGCATCGGGCCTTGTCGTACGCCTTCAACAAATCGGTGGGATCCACCTCGACCAATACGGCCTATCTGCGTCTGCAGGTCCGCACGATCCACGTTCCGCTCAACGCCGACGACCCGAATGATCCCGGACTGGATATCCCGCAGGCCATGTTCATGTCCACCGCAGGCAAGTGCGTGGCCGGCGTGGATGTGTACCCGACGGGCGACTTCAACTGTGACGGCGTCGTGACTCTGGAAGACATGAACTTCTTCAAGACCCAGATCCAGAAGACCCGCAGCGGGGAGCTTCCCCTCATCGCCGACGGTCAGGCCTACCTGGACTACATCGAGTGCGATCTCAACGGCAACAGCGAGCTCAATGCCGACAAGTCGGGCTTGGCCGCTGCGTGCGTGACGGACAAGGACAGGGCGATCCTCTATCAGTTCGTGCTGCCGGGCGACGCCAATCTCGACGGCTGCGTGGATGCGTCGGATGAGGCCGTGGTACAGGCCAACGTCGGGACCGCCGCGGGCATGGACTGGTCCCAGGGCGACTTCGACTTCGACGACGACGTCGATGCGGATGACCTGGCCCTGCTGACGGCCAACCTGGGAACTTGTATGGACTAACGGCAGGTATCTATGTTTGCTTCTTCCAGAACCAAGAGATCGGATGCATTCACCCTAATCGAACTGTTGGTCGTGATCGCGATTATCGCGTTGCTCATGGCGGTGCTCATGCCGAGCCTGAAACGAGCGCGCGATCAGGCGCGGCTTACTGCCTGCACGGCGCACCTGAAGCAGATCGGTCTGGCCATGCACATGTATGCCTGCGATTTCGACGACAAGTTCCCGAGCAAAGAGGTTCTGGGCGGATTCACTTTTCGGGCGGCCCCCGGGTATAAGAATCCCTTTGATCCCCGGGGGCTTCCCGAGAAATACGGGCTGGCCGGCATCCTGGACCGAACCCATGTCCTCGAAGGCAAGAGCAAGGCCTGGTGCTGCCCGGCCCAGCCGCACAAATGGATGCGGGAACTGGGCAACACCTATGCCTTCAGCATTGCCGCCATGCTGGAGAAGACCAAGACCTTCCAGATGCATAATTACGCCGGCACGTGGCTGGTGTGGGACAACTGGATGTTCGAGCCGTACACGCCGGGCGTTCGCGCGCCGGGCACGGTCTCGGGGTTCACCATCGACAAGGATGAGCGGCTGATGCCCCATAACAGCGACACGACCAATACGAACAACGAGTTCTGTTTCTTCAACATTCTCTACGCGGATTCGCACGTGGCGACGCGCCGTGAACAGTGGCAGGACCAGAACTGATCTCGATTATCCTTTGTTCTTCTGATTTGCTTTGAAACGATCCACCCTGTGCATTGCGGGAATCCTCCTGCTCGGCTCGGTGCGGACCTGGGCGGGGGGGACGATCCCTGTCCGTCTGGTCGGCGGGCGGTTGTGCGCTCGCTGTACGCTGTCGGCCGGCCAGGACAACGTCACCGCCCAGTTCGTGATTAACCTGGGCGGCGCCTACGGCGTGGTGCTCGACCAGGACGCCTGTACGATCCTGAATCTGGCCCCCGACGCGGTCGTCACCCTCGATTTCCAGTCGCAGGGCAAGCTGGCCAATCAGGCGTATCGCAAGGCGGACCTCGGGACCCTGAAGGACTTCACCACCCGGTACGCATCCGAGCTGGAGGAAATCCCCGTCTGGGGCATGGTGGGTCTCAAGGCATTCGGCGAAGCAGGAATCCGGCTCGACATCCGTGAGGGTCGTCTGACCTTCGGTCCCACAAGCGACGTGGACGACGCTTGGCACACCATTCAATACACCGACGCCTCGGGCCAGTACCGCATGTCGATCGAGCCCATGACCGACTACCGATTGCGGGCGGGCTTCACGACCGCCGGCTATGAGACCCGCATCGACGCAATCTGTGCGGCGCTGGCCGAGCGCCCCGGCGGCAACTTCGACCGATGCGCCCTGGGCACCCTGAACCTGAGCGAGTATACCGCCATCCGTCCTGTGGAAGGGCTCAGCGAGCAGCTCGTCGAGTGCGACGCGCTCATCGGCAACAGCTTCTGGCAGGACTTCGTGGTCCAGATCGACCCGCTGCAAAAGGTAATCCGCCTTCAGGCCAAGCTCGACCGGCAGTCCGACCTGCGCGAGCAGCAATGCTACATCGCCTTCGCTGAGGACGACGTGGAGGGCATGGAACGCTACGTCGCGGAGCATCCCCAGTCCCGTCTGGCCCACGAGGCGGCCTTGACGGTGCTGACGCGTCGCGTGGAGGACGCCGGAGCCGACGCGGACTCGATTCAGCGTGCGGCCCAATCGCTGCGTCAGGTTGCTCCGTCCAAAGAAGTGTCCGCTGAACTGCTGGCGTTGGCGGACACGCTCAGCAGCGGCTCAGGCAACCAGCTCGACCGGGCCGGTTTCCTTCTGGAGCAGGCCGGCCAGTGCGCCCAGCAGACGACGGACGCCGCATTGATCGCTCGCGACATCGAGGTCCGGCGGGGCAGTCTGGCACTGACAAAGGGCGACCTCAAAGAAGCCCGGGTGCACCTGCTGTCCGCCCTGTTCGGCCAGCCGGACAACCCGCTCTACAACTATTGGATGGGCCGCTATTATGAGGCCAAAGACCAGAAGGTCCGCGCCTGGTCCCGCTACCTCCGCGCCGGTTTGAGCGACAAACCCGTCAGCGAAGCCATCGCGGCTCTGGAACGCCTGACCAACGACCCGAACCTGCGCCAGGATTTCTCCGTGCAGGATGCCCAGGATTTCCTGGAGGGTCACATTCCGATGTACAGCCCGGCCGACCTCCGCAACCGTTGGCCACATCCGCCCGACACGCTGGTCGAGGCCTTCATGTGCGTGGACAACGCCAAGACCGCAGCAGTCAATCTGGCGTTGCGGGCGCTGGCCGACGAGGGGATCCTCGTCACGTGCTACCACATCAATGCCCCGGATGCCGATCCGCTGGCCAACGCCGCAACGGTCGGGGCAGCCCAGCGTCTGGGGGTCGAGGATACGCCGACCGTGCTGCTCAACGGTCGAGTCGTCCCCTTGACCGAGCCGGACTTGCAGGATCCGAACAAGGTCCTGACGGTCCTGGGTAGAGCGGATGCCGGCGCGACGCCGGGACACGTGGACGTGGAGGTCCACGCCGCACCCGACGGGAAACGCGAGGTCACGGTCGTTTGGCCCGACGCCTTGGAGGCCAAGGTGGACCATGCAGATGTCTTTTGCGTGGAGTCCGCGATACTTCTGAA
Organism: Sedimentisphaerales bacterium; assembly: GCA_034678485.1. GTDB lineage: Bacteria > Planctomycetota > Phycisphaerae > Sedimentisphaerales > Anaerobacaceae > PLanc-01. The sequence goes on from JAXDBU010000194.1 coordinate 44,508, forward strand.
CTCAGCCAATCAGTGCTGGCTGCACGGCCAAGTCGTGCGTGGGCGACTGCCACAGGAACAGCTCCATCGGACGCCCGGACGCCTGACCGGCGTCCTCGATGTGCAGATCCTGCGAGCCGATCACGAAGACTTCGCCCATCGGATCGAGTCCGAGCGAGGGATCACCTATCGGACGATCCCAACGTATATCGACGTCCTCCGCTGCTCGGTCGTGGTGAAACTATACGACCGGGACGGGGGTGTGTTGGCCTTGGGGACGGCGCCGTTATAGAGGATTCGCAATGTCCAACGCCCAGGTGATACAGCGAATGCAGACGATGCTGGGCCCAACCAGGGCCCGGCTGGGACGCCTGCGCCTGGGGCGCGCCCTGCGCGAGGCCCTGGTCCTGGGATCGTTCGTGGCGCCTCTGACGCTGGGCAGCACCCTGCTGGTGGGCCTGCTGGTCCGCCCGAGAGGGATGCTCACTCAAGCGCAGCTCGCTGTGATCCTCTGCTGCACACTTCTGAGCGCGGCGGTCTGTCTGATCCTCAAGTGCGGACGCCTGCTGATCCACAGATCTTCCTGGCAGGAGGCGGCGCAGGTCCTGGATGCCGTCGGCAACCCTCACGATCTGATCGTCACGGCCTATGACCTGGCTCAGCAGGATCGAAATTCGATCTTCGCTCGGATGGCAGTGGACCGCGGCGTCGCTGCGATGGAAGCCGGGCGGAACAAGCCATTTCACCTGGCTGCTCCGTCCCCCGCTGCCGGCAGGATCGGCCTGGGCCTGCTGGCGACCGTGCTCCTGGCGATTGTCGTCGCTGTCGTCCCGCGCGCCGGCGGCGAGATCGTGACCGATGCGGGCACGTCGCCTGCCGATTCGCCCGGTCCGAAGGACGCCTCCACGACGTCGTTGCAGGCGCAACGGACCCCGCCGAAGGTGTCGTCCGTATCTCGCCCGTCAGCTCAGGTGGTCTCGACCTCGCGTCAGCTCGAGGCCCGGGAGGTCCTGCCTTCGGTTCTGCCGACCAGTCTCGCGAGGAGCGGCGCCTCTCAGAACCAGGCCGGTCTCACGCGCCAGGCATTTTCCGCACAGAGTCCGTCCGCCAATGCGGCCTCTCCGCAGGAGACGCCGCCCAGCGAGAATCGTCAGGCCTCGACGCCACGAGCGGCGCCGCGTCCTGCTTCGTCGCCGACCTCGGAAGAGGAGTCCTCTCCGACCCCGACCGACACCCGCCAGCGTGCAGGCGGCAGCGGCGCCCCGGATTCGGAATCCCGGCTCAAGGCCAGTCTCCTGTCCGGCGAGACCGACCCGGATTCCGAGGAGGAGAACCAGGACGATCTTCGCCAGGAGAAGCAGCAACAACGAGCCCTCGCCGGCACGGGCGGGCAACCTCTCCTTTCGGATCGCCTCGCGGCGCCGTCGCGGGAATTGGGCCTGTCGGGCAAGAAGAGCGACCTGCCCCCGGAGGGTCGCGGCGGTCCCAGCGACCTGAAGAGGTCCCGCGCGACGGCGACGATCCTCTCCGGCCTGCCGGTGCCGGTGCATGTCAAGGGAATGAAACAACAAGGCAAATCCAAGTCCCAGGCGCGAGCCCTGCCGCTGGGAGCGAGCGATACCGAGTCCCGGCCCGTCGTCGAAGCCAGGGGTCCCGGACACGAGGGCCAGGTCCGACGGTATGCCCCGGACCCGGCGTGGCAGGCCGTGCTCGACCGGTATTTCCGGAGCCTGCGAGAATCCGAGTCAAACCAGCAATCAGAATGAAGGGCCATTATGCAAGAGCCATTGTGCACACCCGAAGAATGGAAGGAAGGCCAGGCGGCCATCGACGCCTTCAAGGAGGCCTTCGTCACCTTGAGAGACCAGGTCCGCACCCAGTTCATCGGGCAGGGCGCCCTGGTCGATGATCTGCTGTCGGCCCTGTTCGCAGGCGGTCACGTGCTACTCGAGGGCGTTCCCGGCCTGGGCAAGACCATGCTCGTCCGCACCCTGTCGCAGGCCGTGCAGCTCGGCTACGAGCGGATTCAATGCACCCCCGACCTGATGCCCGCGGATATCGTCGGCTGCATGACCCTGATCGAGACCGATCACGGCGGGCATCAGCTCACCTACCAGCAGGGTCCGGTCGTGTCGAACTTCGTGCTGGTCGATGAGATCAACCGCGCGACGCCACGGACTCAGTCCGCTCTGCTCGAAGCCATGCAGGAGGGGCAGGTCACCGTCGGAACGCGGACCGTGCCTCTGCCGCAGCCGAACATCTTCATTGCGACCCAGAACCCGGTCGAGCAGGAGGGCACCTATCCTCTGCCGGAAGCCCAGATCGACCGGTTCATGGTCAAGCTGCTGGTCCGCTACCCGGACCCTGCGGACTATCACGCGATCATCGACAACACGACGGGCGTCACCTCCCCTGCGATCCAGGCCGTGGTGACCGGGGAGAAGATCCTGGCGATGCGCCGATGGGTCCGTCAGGTGGAGATCAGCCGGCCGGTGCTGGATTACGCCGTACGCCTGGTGGTGGCCACCCAGCCGGAGCACACCAGCCTGGACCTCGTCAAAGAGTCCGTCGCTCTGGGCGTGAGCCCTCGCGGCGTGCAGTCGCTCGTCGTGATGGGCAAGGTCAAGGCCCTCCTGGACGGACGGACTTCGGTTTCCTGCAAGGACCTCCAGTCCGTGGCCCTGGCGACCTTGCGTCACCGCGTGCTGCTCAGCTACCGGGCGGCCGCCCAGCGGATCACTCAGGATCAGGTGGTCGAAGCGGTGCTCCAGAGCACCCCGACGACGGGATGTTCCGCGTGAGGCAATCATGCTGCTGGATGAACACGAACTTCATGGCCTGGCTCCTCTGAGACTGCGACCGCTGATGCGGCCCCGGCGGCAGAGCCCTGCTGATTTCAGCTCCCACGACAAGGGACTGGGCCTGGAGTTCGCCGACTACCAGCTCTTCCAGCCGGGCGACGACATCCGTCATGTGGACTGGACCCATTTCCACAAGGATGGTCGCCTCGTGGTGCGGAAATACGATCAGCACGAAACCGTCGCGATCCACCTGATGATGGACCTGTCCGCTTCGATGGCGTGCCTGGATGAAGAGAAGCCGCGGGCAGTCAAGCGACTCTGTGCGGCGCTGGCCTTCTGCCTGCTGCACAACGGCGCCAAGGTCGTGCTGCACCCGGTTGGACATCCTTCGCTACGACGCCGGTTCTCCGCGGCCACTCAGTGGGAAGCGTGCCATGTGGCCATCGAGGAACTGCCCGTGGGCGGGGTGTTGACGCTGGTCGATGAAGTGCGACAGTTCTGCTACGCCTGCTCGCGGAGGGATCATCTGGTCGTGGTGTCGGATTTTCTCACCGACCACGAGGACGCGGGCGTCACTTCCTGTCTGGCGGACTTGAGCCACCGCACGGTCCTGATCCATCCGGCCTGTGCGGCCGAGGTGGAGCCGGCGCTGGAGGGCGGTCTGACCCTGGTCGAAGCCGAGTCCGCCGGGACCGCTTCGCTGACCGTGGACCGTCAGGTCATCACGGCGTATCAGCAGGCGTATCGCCAATACTACGATGGTCTGCGACGGGACATCGAGCGGTGCGCCTGTCGTTACCTGGAGGTCGCCTGCGACGACCCGCTGCACCGCCAGATGGAGTCCCTGGCGCCGAACGGAGTCTTGAACCTATGAGAAAGGAGCGACGGTGACATTTCACGGCATCTCTCCGGCGGCGGCCCTGGCCTTGGCCCTCGGCACAGTGTCCGTCCTGACGGCGGCGCACCTGTTGCACCGACGGTATCGACGTGTCGTGGTCCCGGCCTTGCGATTCTGGTCCGCCGCCTTGAAGAAGCACCGCCAGGACACGCTGGGCGGCCGGCTGCGTCACCCGCTGACCTGGCTGTTGCTGTGCACGCTGGCAGGTCTGCTGATCTTCGCGATGCTGCAACCGGTCTTCTCGGGCGGCTGGGGTCCCCGTCCCTGGGTCGTCGTCGTGGATTGTCGGGCTTCGATGGGTCTGCCCTGCGATGCGGCCTCCTCTCGACTGATGCGAGCCCAGGCGCTGGCTCGGGATTTCCTCAGTCGCGCCGCCGGTCCCGTTGGGGTCACGCTCATCGCTGTGGATCGGACCGCGACGGTCCTCGCCCATGCGGGCGACCCGAAGGCGGAGTCGCTGCATCATCTCGCGCAACTGACCTGCACTGAGCAGACCGATGGTCGCGGCATGGAGCAGGCGCTGACCCTCGCGGAGACGCTCGTTCGGTGCGAGCCTCGCACGGGGGTCCTTGTGTTGACCGACCACTCGCCGGCGGGTTGGGACGTGTCCGCGTCGCTCCGCCCGTGTCTGGCCGTGCTGAACGTCGCGGAGCCGGTGGACAACCTGGCGGTGCTGCCGCCGGAGGTCACGCCCCTCGCGGACGGCACGTACCGCTTCGTAGTATGGCTCGCCCACTGGGGCAGCGAACCGTGTCGGGCCACGGTTACCGTGCTCCACGATGGGAAGCCGGGTGAGACGCTGCCGGTGTCGCTGGCGCCGGGCCAGATGCGCTCGTACGATTTCACCTTCGGCGCCGATCAGATCGCGTCTCTCTCAGTGCGTGTGGATCGCGAGGAAGCCTATACCCTGGACAATCAGGCGGCGCCTCCGGCCTGGCAACGACGCCGGGTGTTCTTGCCGGAAGATGCGCCGCCGGCCCTGGAGGCCGTCGTATCCGCGAATCCCGCGCACCAGCGCGTGACCACCGCGGCCCAGGCCGACGTCTGCGTGTCGCTGGCACAGACGCAAGCGGTGGGATCAGGCGGGTACGGTTCCGTGCAGGTGACTGCGGCGCTGTGTCCGGACGAGGACCTGCGCCGGGCCTGGATGACGGATCTGTTCCTTGGGTCGAACGTGTCGCCCGTTCCCGAGAGCGGCCATGCGGTCGTGCTGCTATCCACGGCGGACGCGCAGCCTCTGGCCGTGCGGTTTGATACAGCCCCGCCAACGGTCACTTTGTCGGCGTCCCTGTTTGACGAGGGCGCGACTTTCTGGAAGCAACCTCAGTGCCCGGTCATCCTCGATGCGCTCTTGAACCCCGACGGGAGCCGGCCCGACGACGCGGGACCCTCCTATCGGTCCCCAACGTGCTACAGCGATCTGACCTTGTCCACGCAGAACCCTCAGGCGGCTCGGACTCTGCCGCCCGTGCGAACGCACGTCCCGCTGGCGCAGGGCATCCTGTGGGCCGCACTGATACTGGCTCTGTGTGAGCTCGTGCTCTATTGCAGGGGGAGAATCGTGTGATGATCCACCTGCAACATCCTAACGTGTTGTGGACCCTTGTCCTGGTGCTGCCGATCCTGGTCCTGTCGTACTGGCGCGGCGCCGCAGCGCCGGGGACTCGAAAGCGGGTATTGGTTATCCTGAGTCTGGTGGGGATGACCGCGGTGGCGCTGGCCCTTGCCGGTCCCTACCGGGTCCGGGTCCCGCGCGGGGACACGACGGTGTTCCTGGTCGATCTCTCGTCGAGTGTATCGGACGGGCAATTGGACGCCGCCGCCGGCCAGGTCCGCGCTCGCATCGCGGGTTTGGCTCCGCAAACCGACTGGCTGGCGATAGGTTTTGCGGCGTATCCGATTTTACTGCCCGATGGTCTCGGATCTCTGGAGGCCGGCGGGCTTACGTCCTTGCGACAGTCTCGTCGCGTTGGAGATGCCGACTTCTCCGAGGACACGGACCTGGAGGCGGCCCTGCTCTATGCCCGCGCTCAGATCAAGCAACAGGGGCGCATCGTGCTCCTGACCGACGGGCTCGAAACTCGCGGGCAGGCCGAGCAGGCGGTCTTCGGACTCGACTCCCAGGGTATCGCTCTGGAGATCGTCCCGCTGGAGGTGCAAGCAGATCGCGAGGTGATCCTCGCCTCGCTGACGGCTCCATCGAGCGTGTATCAGGGACAAAACGCGTCGCTCACGATCAAGCTGGAGAGTTCCGTCGACGGACCGGTGCGGATCGAAGCAACGCATGTCCAGACCGGGCAGCGCCGGACGCTGATCGAAAACCTGAACCGCGGCGTTCAGACGCAAGAGTTGCCCCTGGACACGCGCCAGGCGGATGTCACGTCGTACCAGGTCGTCCTCTCGTCCGAGCAGGACACGCGTTCGGACAACAACGAGCGGCGTCTCAGTGTGCCGATCCTGCCCAAGCCCGTGGTCGCGGTGCTCGCGGCGGACGAAGCGTCCGTGGCAACGCTCGAACGATGGTTGCAGGATACCGCTCGCGTGGCGCGCTGGACAGGAGACGAGACGCTCGGACAAGCGGACCTGTTGATCGTCGCCGATGCGGGACCCGACCAGTTGACCGATGAGCACGTGGCGCGAATCCGTGAGCAGCTCCGACGGGGCATGGGCCTGTGGGTCCTGCCCGGGCCGGCCCTCATTCGCAACGCGATGTTGAGCGAGGGCAATGCTCTGGCCGATCTGTTGCCGGTCAAACCCCTCCAGTACGGCAAGCAATCGAATCCCAACACGACGGTCGTCTTCATCCTGGACACCTCGGGCAGCATGACCGGCGCGCGGATTCAACTCGCCAAGGAGATCTCGCGCATGGCGATCAGCCACCTCAACGGTCACGACAAAGTCGGAATCGTGGAGTTCTACGGCGCGAGACGTTGGGCGGCCCCCATCCAGTCCGCGGCCAACCGCCTGGATATCAACCGGGCCTTGAACCGCCTGACCGCCGGCGGCGGGACCATCATCCTGCCGGCCCTGGAGGAGGCGCACTACGCGCTGCTGAACACCAGCAGCACGACCAAGCACATCGTGGTGATCTCGGACGCCGGCGTGGAAAGCGCGGATTACGAATCCGTCCTCCGCAAGATTTCGAGCGACAACATCGCGGTTTCCACCATCCTGGTCGGCCCGGCGGCGCATACCGGGTTCATGGCCGATTTGTCCCAATGGGGTCGCGGCGCGTTCTTCCACGCCGGCGACCGCTTCCGACTGCCCGATCTGAATTTCAAGTCCGTGCAGAACAAATCCGGCGCGCCGGAGCAGCAGAACGACGCGCCGGTGACGTCTGTGTTTGCCGCCAGCATGTTGTCGGGAATTACAGTCGGTTCGCTGGCGACGCCGGATTCCGCGCTGGCGGTCAGTCCGCGTCCGGCGGCCCAGGTCCTGCTGACGCTCGGCAATGGCCGGCCTCTGCTGAGCTTGTGGCAATACGCTCTGGGTCAGGTCGCTTTCTGGAGCGTGGACCTCCTGGGAACCGATGGGCCGGTTCGCGACGACGCTTCGGGACAGTCCTGGGCCGATCTGGTCGCCAATCAGTGTCGCAAGTTGTATCGACCGCGTCAGCCGGACTGGGACCTCGCCTGGCGGATCGCGCATGACCGAGTCTCGTTCACTATCTCGTCCGGGCGGGACGTCCAACCCGAGCATCTGCAACTGGCCCTTCGAAGCCAAGGACGCGACGCGGAAGTTCTCACCCCGATTCGTGTGGACGGGCGCCACTGGGCGGCGCAGGCTCGCGATCTGGCGGATGGATTCTACCAGGCGACCCTCAGCACGACCGCCGGCGAGGCGCTGGCGCGTGCGGCGTTCGTGATCGAGCCCACGCCGGAGTTGTCCGCCTGCCGGACGGATGCTGCCTTGCTGCAGCGCGTGCAGGCCGCAGCAGGACAGCCTGCTTTGTCCGAGCCGACCCAACGCACGCGCGACTTGCGTGTCCCGGCGCTGCTGGTGTCGCTGGTCTGCCTGCTGGCGCACGTGATCGTGCGGCGTCTGCCGCACGGGTGGTTGCGCCGACTTGCGCCTGCGGCGGTCTGGTTCGTGGTGCTCCTCCCTGCAGCTTCGTCGCGGGCGGCACAGGACCCAAACCTCGCCTATGTCACAAGCCGGTTGAACGGGCTGTCCCAGACAGGCACGGCCCACGACCCGATTCTGGCCCTGCTGTGCGGGGATATGACACAGGTCGATAATCTCCACGCCGTGGACTTCGCGGGCGCCATGCAGCGCGGGTATGCTTTGTACGAGCTCGGGCGGCACTCGGACGCCTACGACGTTTTTCGAGAGGCGATGCCCCTGGCCCAGACTGAGGAAGACCAGAAGTACGTGCTCGCCTGGTTTCTGTTGACCGCCCAAAAGGCCGGACGCTTGACGGAAGTGGAGCAGGCGCTATGCAGCGGCGATTCGCTCGCACCCTATGAAATCAAGGGCCTGCTGCTTGCCTACGGCCTGCAAGGGGACTTGGCGCGGGCGATGGCCCTGCACGACCGGGTCTGCGACGCGAACGACCTCAGCGGCGACTTCAAGCTCCAGATTACGCGGGAGATCCTGAACCTTGCCTTCATCGACGGGCAGAGCGGCGAGACCCGGTCGCTGCTCGAAGAGGCTTCCGCCCACACTTCCGATCCCGGGGTGGGCGCCGCGCTGGTGAAGATGCACCTGCTCAACGGCGACCGCGATTTGGGCCGGGCCGAGCTCGAGCGTCTGATCGGCGCCAATACCCGACCGGGCGACCTGCTGTTCCTGGCCCAGCAGGCCGAGCAGATGGCCTTCTACGACCTGGCCATCCGGGCGGCAGGCGAGGTGGTGGCACACCATCCGGATTACGCCTATGAAGCGGGTCTGTTCCGCGTGCGTCTGACGATCCGGCGAGGGCAGCCGGAGGAGGCCGCGGCCCTGCTGCACGACATCACCGACCAGTTGCCCCTGAACGACAAACAGCTCTTCGAGGTCGCCCAGGTCTACGAGCAGTTGGCGCACTATTCGGAGGCCATGACCCTGTATCAGGGTTTGTATCAACGCACGGAAGCACAGGATGTGCTGATGCGGGTCGCCTGGCTCCACGAGAAGAAGCAGGACCTGTCTGTAGCCTACGAGACCTGGCACACGCTGTGGACCCAAAGCGACCAGGAGCATCTGCTGTACCAGATTCAACCCCGCCTGCTGGACCTGGCGGCGCGCACCGGTCAACTGGCGAATCTCGCTGTGGAATTGGAGGAGACTCTGGAGACGGACGGTCCAAGTCCCAAGGCCCTCGGGCTGCTGATCGATCTGTACGTGTCCGTGGGCGACTCGATCTCCGCTGTGGAGCTGGCCAAGCAGTATTATGGTCGGGACACGGTGGAATCCCTGAACCAGCAGCAACGGATCTATCTGCGATGCCACGAATACGGCCGTTGTCACCGGGTTCTGAGACGTCTTCTGGAGGTCGATCCGGAGAACACGCAGAGCTACTTGCAGCAACTGGCGGTCATCGCCCTGGAGCGAGGCAACGAGCGCGACGCGCTGGCCGCGGCGCAGGCCATCGCTGCGGCTCAAGGCTCGCACCTGGTGGACGCCGAGTACGCCGCGGGCGTTCTGGCGATGATGGGCCGCACGGCGGAGGCCGCACAGACCTATTATAAGATGGTGCAAGACGAGCCCAACAACGCGGAGCTCTGGCTGCTCTGGGCCAATACGGCCCAGGAGGCCGGGCAAGGCGACGAGGCAATCCGACGACTGATCCAACTGCTCGATGAGACTGCGTCCGACGACGTCTTCACCGTCGCGGTGGACGGCCTGTTGAACCTCGACGCCGACCGGGAAACGCTCAAGACCGCGCTGGCGAGCATCCTGCTTCGTCTGGCCGACGATCCGCGGAAGATCTACTTCTACCGTCTGGCGGTGGACGTGCTGGAGGACCTGACGGTGGCGCAGCCGACGCCGCAGGATCTGCTGCTGCTGGCGGCGCCGCACGCGCCGCAGCGTCGTGCGGCCTTCCTCCGCGAGGCGCAGCAGCTATGCGCGCGGGCCCCGGACGTCGCAGGCCAGTTGGATTTGGGCGTCCTGCTGGTGACGATGGATTATCAACTGCCGCCGCAGTTCTACATGGACCTGGGCAAGCAGTTCCTCGAGCAGGGCCGCGAATCCATGGCGCAGGTGCTGTTCCGCCACGACGGGCTGCTCAATGACCATCCGCTGCTGGGCGTGGAGGTAGCCGATTACTACGACCGCTACGGCCGGTTCGACAAGGCGGCGACCATGATCCGCGAGTGTCTGTGCGGCGTGCCGGATGATCTGGCTCTGCTGATGCGTTCCGCTTCGTACGAGGAAGTCACCGGCAACCTGCCGCTGGCGTTCAAACAGTACCGTCGGCTCTATGAGCTGTCGCTCGGCGCCATGTCGCTCGAATCGGTGCCCGCCGACAAGGGAGACGCCGTGAGCCGTCGCAGGCAGCAGGTCAATGCAGGGGATCGCTACAGTCTCATGGCCATGCAGGGACTGCTGGTCACGGACAATCCGCAAACCCCGTTGAGAGAACTGTGCGGCCAGTGGGCGGAAAAGATCCTCGCGGCCATCCAGGACAAAGCATCCTTATCCGCACTGCTGTATCAACATTGGCGGGATTATGATTCCCTGTGCGCAGCCTGCGGCGAGGTCGAGCAGGCCGACCGGACGGCGGGGCGGATCATGGCAGCCTGCCCCCATGCGGACCTGCGCCCCGACTTGGTGCAAAACCGCTGCACGTGGGGTCTCTATCCGAAGGCCTGGACCTGGGCGAAGGATCTGGATCGCAAGCGGTGGCCGGAGACTCTGCAATCGTGGACCGACGTCCGGGACCCCAACGGCCCCTCGCGGCCGGCCCAGGTGATCGATGCCCTGATTCCGGCGTGGGTCCTTGGGCAGGAGCAAGAGACGCAACGTCTGCTGCAACGCCTGGCCGGCAGTTCCCGGCCCGATGTGAGTTCGGTCGAACAAACGGAGATCGACCAGAGTTCCCTGCTCATCGCCCACATTCTCGGCGACCCCGACCGCCTCCGGCGCCTTATCACCCGGCGGATTCAGGAAGATGCGTCGCGCCCCGCCGGCGGACGAGGCTCGCGCGTCGAGGCATTGGCTCGGACCGCTTGGGCCGTGCTGTCGCCGACGGACCGACGCTGGCTGGTCCGAGAGCTGAAAACCGCTCTCGGCAGTCAACCCGAGCTGGCGCACCTGCTCGAGATCGCCGGGATATACAGCGGCGAGCAGCAATACTACCGCCGGGAAAGAGTCAATGCGACGTATCTGGCCGAGGTGTTGCGATACACCGAGCCCCAGCAGCGTTGGACCGTTCTGGCTGACGCTGTGGAGGCCCAGCCCGGCCCCCAGCGGAAACTGTACCTCTGGAGCATGCTGGAGGAGATGGACTTCGAGTGGACCCAGGCACAGACGGAGTCCTTCATCAAGCTGTTCGAGTCGCAGCCTCCGGCCCAATGGCGCGCCCGGATCATGAAGGTTCCGCCGGACAGCCCCACACCCTCTCTCTGGCTGGCCCTCGCGGAGAATCTGCTGAAGGACCTGCCCGACAATCCGACGGTCAACGCCCTGACTTGCCTAGCTCGCATGGGCGCAGGCCGGACGGATCAGGCCGCGGTCCTGGTCAGTGCCGTGATCGATCCCTGGCTGGAAAATGACGAACTCGCCCATACGGACACCAGAATGCTTCAGAAGGTGCTCCAGGCCCTGCCCTCGGAGACCTTGGACGCCCTGCTGGACGATGTCCACACGGTGCAGGAGGTCATGGGATCAACCGCCCAGGGGCATCTGCTCGAGGCCATGATCCACGAGCGCCGAGGGCGCCGTGCCATGGCTCGCGCCTCCATGGAGCAGGCGTATACGATGCAGCCGGACAAGATCGCCCGACAGATCAGGGCACTCTACTGCGATACCGGGCATTACCGCGACCTGGCCGATCTCATGGCCCGGCGCCTGTACGGCACCGGTCAGGGCAATTCAGTCCAGTGGATGACGCTCAGCGAGTTGTATCTTCAGTCCGGGCAGCTTGCCGAAGCGCTGCGCGCCACCGGCCAGGACACCATCGAGATCATTCGCAATCGCAGCTATCTTTTCCTGTATCATGCGGCCGGCGACACGGAGCACCTGCGACAGGCGCTGCGCAAGTTCTATGTGGACTGTCGCACGAAGCAGTTCTCCGGATTCCTGCGATGGCCCAAGCCGGACTCGCCGGGCGGAATTCTCGGCCTCGAGGCGCCCTCCTGGCCTTCCATCTGCGTCAGTGCCCTGCTGGGTCGGGAAGAGGGCATGTCCGAGGAGTTGCCCCGCTACTGGCGGGCCTTGCAGCCGGAAGATCGGGACATGGAGAACATGGCCGAGGGTCTGGCGACCGCCTATATCAAGAACGGCCAGGCCAAACAGGTCCTGGCCGACCTGGAGCGTCAGGAGCAGGACGGACTGGCCCAGATCCCGAAGACGCGGGCCCTGCGGCGGCATCTGATCACCCAAGCCACAACCTCGACGGCGCAGGAACGAATCGATGCGATGGTCCGTCAGACCAAGGCGACGGACTGGACCACCTGGCGTTGGATCGCCCATGCCTACACGGCCGCGGGACAATCCGAGAAGGCCCGACGCGCGTTTCAGTGGCTATGTCTGAACGAATGGCTCGCGCGACCCCAGTCCAGCGACTATCTGAAAACCCTGTCTGCTGACGTGGATGCCTGGTGCTCGTTGGACCCACAGGCAAGGGCTCTGCTGGAATCGGTCCTGGAGCCCAATCCCTTTGTCGCCTTCTCGCCCTCGGTTGAGGCAATGCGTCTGAACCGGCTCGTGCGCACCTGGCCGCAGCGGGATCTCACCGGCGAGGTCCAGGCTTTGGAATCCCGCTTCAACGGCCCGTGTCCGCTCGACGCCTCCGGCGCCGCGACTCTGCGCGAGGCGCTGATGACGTACCATCTGTGCCAGAACAACCTGGATCGCTACAGCGTACATCTGCACGCGATTCTGACGGACCTCGACGAGCTATGCAATCCGGTCCACGTGGTCGATTTCGCACATTTGACTTCGGCTTGCGACGATCCCGAGCGAATCCAGCGTTTTCTAACCCACAGCGAAGCCCTCATCCGCTGGCTCCTCGATAGCGGCAGACTTCCAAGCTTTGCCGCGGTTCCCCAGTTGGCCCTGTTGGCGGTCGCCTATGACAAAAACAAAAAAGCCTCGTCAAACGAGGCCGTTTTCAGTACAATGAGAGCGTTGCTGGCCGAGCCGTCGCAGACGGCGCTCTGGCTGGTGGATGCCTTGGATCGTTGCGGCAAGCAGTCCGAGGCCGAAGCATTGCTGGAACAATTGTCGCACGACGGACTGACGCCCCGATCAAGGGGCGTGATCCCGCGCGATCCAGATCCGTCAAGAAAGGACATGCCATGAGAACACTGGTGCTCGTTGCCTTGACAATCGGTGTGGGGATCGGCTTGGCCCAGGCGGCGGACGTCCCTGCGGAGAACCCCAACGATCCAAACGCGCTGGCCTTGGAACAGAAGGTCAGGCAGTATATCGAGACAGATCAGGACTACCAGGCCGCAGTAACCGCCTATGCCCAGGCGGCCCGCGCCAATCCGACGGTCCAGTACTACCGGGACCAGTTCGCCATGCTCCGCAGCGTCTCCAAGATGCAGGCGGCCCTGCCCAAGGAATCACTGCCGGAGAAGTGGAGGGCCTACGCGGAAGCCGTGCGGGCCTACCACTACAGCAAGGGCTATTACCAGGCCGCCCTGAAAGTGGACCAGGCGGCCCAGGTAAAGTTCAACGAACCATCCTTCGCCATCCGCAAGATCGAGACACTCCTGCTCGTCGGGCAGGATGCACAAGCCCAGTCGGCGGTTCAGGCTTTAGCCCAGGCATCCGCGGACGCGGTGCCGACCCGATGGCAGACTCTCCGACCGGTCGTCCTGGCTCATACAGGCCAGGCAGATCAGGCGCTGGCCGCAGTAGCGGATCTCAAGATCGACGCCAAGACAAACCCGGCGAGCCTCTTCGACCTGGCTCGCGTCTACAAGGCGGCCAAGAAGGTGGAGGAGGCCCTCGACTGTTTGCGCTTGTTCCTCGAGCATACCGTCCCCACCGAAATGGCCACGAGCAAGAACATGATCTCCCTGTGCGCGGACTTCCGCGACCTTCAGGACCAGGAGGCATTCAAAACCGTGTTGGCCACGCAGAGCAAGGTCGCCCAGTCCGACTGCTCCGGCGGCTCCAGTTGCAGCACCTGTGCGCTCAAGGGCAAATGCTCGTCGAGCAAATGATCTCGCCCGCCTCAGGATGGTGAGTGGCCAACGTGAGAACGACACGACATATCCTCCAGGGCCTGTTCCTCGCTCTGATCCTGATGGGTGTCTTCGTCTTCAAGAAGAACCTGGAGGTGTGGTGCCCCTTCGGCGGCGTCGAGTGCCTGTCCCTGTACATTCACGACGGCAAGATGCTCTGTGCCCTCGGCGCCTCCAACTTCTTCATCCTCGCGGCCATTCTGCTGCTGACCCTGGTATTCAAGCGGGTCTTCTGCGGATACATCTGTCCGCTGGGGACTTTGGCTGAGGGGATGCGATATCTCGCGAAGAAGTGCGGCATCAAGCCCGTCGAACTGCCGGTCGCTGTAGATCGCGTGCTGTCTGTGCTCAAATACGTGATCCTCGCGGGCCTGCTCTGGGGCACGTTCAAGGCAACAGAGCTGATCTTCCGTCATGGGGACCCCTGCTTCGCCATGATCGGTTCAGGCACGAATGAAGAAGTGCCCTGGACCGCATTCGTCGTTCTGGGAGCCCTCGTCGTCGCGTCCCTGTTCGTATCCATGCCGTTCTGCCGCTGGTTCTGCCCTCTGGCGGCGGTTCTGAACGTGGTCTCCCGCGCGGGTCTGACCCGCATTCACCGTGACACGACCACCTGTATTGACTGCGGACGTTGCTCCCGCGCCTGTCCGATGCACATCGAGGTGGCCAAACGCCCGAGCATAACGGAAGCTCGATGCCTCGCTTGTGGAGAATGCCTGCTGGCCTGCCCGGTCAGCCAAACCCTGACTTGGCGTTTCCTGGGCCGTCATCCGATCAAGCACCCCGCCCGTTGGATCGCAGTGGCCATTGTCCTGTGCCTCGCGGGGGCGGTGACGGCCGGTCGGATCGTCCCGCTGCCCACGTTCATCAACGCACGAGACGTAGAACGTCCTCCTGTCGTCGCGGAGCATCGTCTGAGGGTCGAGGGCGTCGCGTGCAGCGGTTCCGCGAGACAGTTGGTTTTCTTCCTGGATCGCGATGACGAGTATGCCGTACCCGGCTATCTCAAGGTCCTTACGTCGCCCGGCCCCGGCTACGTGGAGGTCCGTCTGCAATACGATCCCAGTCAAACCGACCCGAATGCCCTTGTGGACGCCCTCGTCGAGCCCTACTACCACGCCGCCGAGAGCCGCTGGCGTCCCTCCCCGTTCCGAGTCGAAGGGTACGATCCGTTGACGCGATTCTGACCCACCGATCGTGCGACACCGCCGGCTTTTGCGTATCTGCGGCGTGCCGAAACGCGACAGGCGACCGCGGGTCTTTCACCCACTGTCGCCTGTGTCGCGGTTATCGATAACGACGCCGGTCACTTGGCTTCGAACTCGGCGTCGATGACGTCGCCGCCGTCGCCCTTGCGTTTGACGTCGGCTTCCCCGGGGCCGGGAGCGCCCTGCGGCTGGGCCTGAGCCTGCCCTGCGGAGGCCGCCTGTTTCTTGGCCGCCTCTTCGTACAGGGCCTTGCCCAGCTCCTGGCTCGTCTCCTGGAGGTTGTCGATCGCTCTGCGGATCGCGGAACCATCTTCGCCTTTGACCGCTTCCTTCAGGTTGTTGACCGCGCTCTCGATCCTGCCTCGTGTCTCGCTGGAGACCTTGGCGCCGTGCTCCTTGAGCGTCTTCTCGGTCGAGTAGACCAACTGGTCCGCCTGGTTCTTCAGGTCGATCACCTGCCGGCGTTTCTTGTCCTCCTCCGCGTGCGCCTCGGCGTCGCGGGTCATCTTCTTGATCTCCTCGTCGGACAACCCGGAGCTGGATTTGATCTCGATAGACTGCTGCTTGCCGGTACCCAGGTCCTTGGCGGAGACGTGCAAGATGCCGTTGGCGTCGATGTCGAAGGCGACCTCGATCTGCGGCATCCCGCGAGGCGCCGGCGGGATGTCCGTGAGCTGGAACCGACCCAGCGTGCGGTTGTCCCGGGCGAACTCCCGTTCACCCTGCAGGACATGGATGTCAACCGTCGTCTGGCTGTCCGCCGCGGTCGAGAAGACCTCCTTCTTGCTGGTCGGGATCGTCGTGTTGCGGTCGATCAGCTTGGTCATGACGCCGCCGAGGGTCTCGACCCCCAGCGACAGCGGAGTCACGTCGAGCAGCAGGATGTCCTTGACGCCGGCATCGCCCATGAGCACGGCGCCCTGGATCGCGGCACCCAGCGCGACGACCTCGTCGGGGTTGAGACTCTTGTTGACTTCCTTGTTGAAGATCTCCTTGGCGATCTGCTGGACCTTCGGGCTTCTCGTGGAGCCGCCGACCATCAGGACCTCCGCGATGTCCTCGGGACGCAGCTTGGCGTCCTGCAGCGCCCGCAGGCACGGGGTCTTCAGGCGCTCCAAGACCGGATCGCACAGCGACTCGAACTTGCTTCGCGTGATCGAGATCTGCAGGTGCTTGGGCCCGGAGGCGTCCGCCGTGATGAACGGCAGGTTCACCGTCGTCTCGAGCTGCGAGCTGAGCTCGATCTTGGCCTTCTCCGCGGCCTCCTTGAGTCGCTGGTGCGCCATCGGGTCGTGACGCAGGTCGATACCCTCGGTCTTCTTGAACTCGTCCGCGAGGTAGTTGATGAGCACCGCGTCGAGGTCGTCGCCCCCGAGGTGGGTGTCGCCGTTGGTGCTGAGGACCTCGAACACGTTGTCGCCGATGTCGAGGATGGAGATATCGAAGGTGCCGCCGCCGAAGTCGAAGACAGCTACCTTTTCGTTCTTCTTCTTTTCCAGGCCGTAGGCCAGCGCCGCCGCGGTCGGCTCGTTGATGATTCGCTCGACCTTCAATCCCGCAATCGTGCCGGCGTCCTTCGTCGCCTGGCGCTGCGCGTCGTTGAAGTAGGCGGGCACCGTGATGACCGCCCGGTCCACCTTCTCGCCCAAGTAGGTTTCCGCGGTCTTCTTGAGGTCCTGGAGTATCATCGCGGAGATCTCCGGCGGGGTGTATTCCTTGCCGCGGACGTTCACCTTGACCAAGTCGCCCGATCCGCCGATGACCTTATACGGGACGAGCTTCTCCTCCGCGGCCACCTCGCTGTGTCGGCGCCCCATGAATCGCTTGATCGAGAAGATCGTGTTCTCCGGGTTGGTCACCTGCTGGTGCTTGGCGATCTGGCCCACGAGGATCTCGCCTTTGTCCGTGAAGCCAACGACCGAGGGGGTCAGTCGCCCGCCGGATGCGTTGATCAACACCTTCGGAGCCGAGCCCTCCATCACGGCCACAACGGACAGCGTTGTTCCCAAGTCTATTCCGATGATCTTGCTCATGTTGAATGTCCTTTCTTTGCCCTGCCACGGGTACCCGACGACTATCTTCCACCGATCGCCGCGGTCCGCCAATCGCCCACAGAATCACGCATCTCAGGATTCGTGCAAAACCCGTGCCAGCCGACCGGAGCTGTTCCACCGAAACATAAGTGCTTTTTTCGTAGTCATTTACGTTCTCCCAGCGCCTGGGATCGGGGATACTCAGGTCGGGATGGAGACACGTTTGCCGGCTCGCCGTGCCATTTTGGCAGGATACACGGTTTTCCGTCGGTTCTCGTTCAACTCGTGCCGCAATTTGGCCGAACACACTGACGTGAAAAGCTTTGCGGATGGTTCTAATGCAAAACACGAACAACCGATATGAACAAAGGCTCACATACCGCTGGCCGGTCTGGTTCGGTCAAGACATTACGCAGACGGTTCATCCTGGGCTGATGGTGAATGTCTCCAGCACTGGAATGGCCTTTACGACGCACCGCGCCGATCGCTCGCTCCTCCAGGCGGGCCAGCAAATCACCGTCCGGTTCAGCCTGCCGCGATTCGACGAGCGGGACCCGACGGCCACGGTAGGAGTCACACGGACCGGACGAATCCGCTGGGTGACCGCCGTCGGCGGCGGCCACAAGATCGGCTTCGAGTTCGACAACCCGCTCTCGCTCAAACCCGCCGAACAAGCGGCTTTGGCCGCCTCCCATGCCGACCCGACCTTGTAGGGCATGCATCGAGCAAGTCGGGGAGTCCATCCCATCCCAAGACACTGCCTCTTGACTTCCTGCCCCCAATCAACCATAATCACGCCAGGAGTGAACGTAATCCACTGCGCTCTGCGGCCCGGGGCCGCAGGCTCGCGCACGGTTGCCCCGCGAGGAATGAGAGGCAACGCAAATGGCCGCTCTGTGATTGAGGATGTCGACACAATGCACCCGCGACCTTCAATTCGCTCCGGCGGCTTCACGCTTGTCGAACTGCTGGTGGTCATCGGGGTCATCGCCGTCCTGATCGCCGTACTGCTCCCGGCCCTATCCAGAGCAAAGGGTCTCGCCCAGAGCGTTGTGTGCCTGAACCATCTCAAGCAGCTCCAGACCTGCTGGCTGATGTACGCCAACGATCATGACGGCACGCTGCCGCCCAACCTGTCGGTCTACAACCTGTCCACCGGCCAGCCGATCGCCGGGCTGGATCTGAAGATGACCTGGTGCGCCGGCAACGTTCAGAAGGATCTCGACACGACCAACATCGAGAACGGGTACCTGTTCCCCTACAACCGCTCGACCGCGATCTATCATTGCCCGGCGGACAAGGCCCGCGTGCCCGGCTCGAACGTGCGCCACACGCGCAGCTACAACATGAGCCAGTCCGTCACCGGCATCGGCTTCGGCAGCGTCCTGGACAACATCCCGACCTTTCAGAAGCTCACGCAAATCAGAAAGCCCGAACCCGCCAATCTGTTCGTTTTCATCGGCGTGCACGAAGACGGAATCGCGGACTCGCTCTTTGGCATGCCGCTGCCCGGAGACTCCTATGACGGCATCTGGTTCGATTTGCCCGCGGGCCGCCACAACGACGGAGGCAATCTCTCCTTCGCCGACGGACACGTCGAGCACTGGAAATGGGCGGTGCCGAAGATCTTCCGCTCCCTGGGGCAAGAGGTCCAGCCTGAGGAAGAACGGCGCGACTACGACCGGGTCCGCGACCACATGCGAAAGACGATGAAGTGAAAGGCCCGCCCGATCCTTTTCGCCATCGTGAGTATTGACATGGAGGCTTCTCTGGAGTACATTGGTAGTATGAAAGTCAAGACATCCATCACACTGTCTGAAGAGTTGCTCAAGGCCGTGGACAAGCGGACGAAGCGCCAGAAGAGAACGCGGTCGGATTTCATCGAGGGCGCGGTGTGGGCCTTCATCCAGCAACTGACCCGCGACGAGCAGAACGCCCGCGATCTGGAGATCATCAACCGCAACGCAGATGCCCTGAACCGGCAGGCCAACGACGTGCTGGAATATCAGGTGCTTCCATGAAGCGTGGAGAGCTCTACCGCGTGTCCCACCCCTCGGCTCGCGATCCGAAACGGTATCGGGTGTTCGCGGTCGTCAGTCGCCAGATGTTGATCGACTCCCGCTTTTCCACGGTGATCTGTGCGCCGGTTTACACCGCGTATGACGGATTGGCGACGCAGGTGCCCGTTGGACCGGAGGAAGGTCTCAAGCACGAGAGCAGTGTCCATTGTGACGAGTTGGTCAGTCTTTCGAAGTCGATGCTCGCGAATTACGTCGGTGCGCTGCCGCCTGCGAAGATGAAGATGCTGACCCAGGCGTTGCGCATCGCACTCGAGATCCCGGATTAGCAGCCCGCGGGCCGGCCGTGGATTGGGAGACAAGCCGAAATCACAACCTTTTCCAGGACAGCCATGACGAAAGTCCCTATCTCAGAGTTGACGGACCGGATGCAGCGATTCCGTGCTCGCATGGACGCGGAGCACCCGAATTGGGAGCTGGCCGCGATCTTCGGCCGGATCAACCAGTACTACTTCACAGGCACGATGCAGGACGCCGTGCTGCTGATCCCCCGCGGCGGGCGGGCCGTGTTCTGCGTGCGACGAAGCCACGAGCGGGCCTGTGCGGAATCCTTGTTCCCGGACATCCGCCCGATGAAGGGCTATCGTGACGCGGCGCCCCTGGCGCCCGGCGAGCGGGCGGTCATCCACGTCGATACCGAGGTCGTCCCGGTGGCCCTGCTGGCTCGCTTCCGAAAGTACTTCCCCTGCAAGGAGGTCGCCTCCCTGGATTTGCAGGCCCTCCGCGTGCGGGCGGTGAAGAGTCCGTACGAGTTGGCCATCCTGGAGAGGGCGGGGGCCGCCCACAGGCGGATTCTGGAGGAAGCGGCGACGACGCTGCTGTGCGAGGGGATGAGCGAAGCCGGACTCGCATGCGAACTGTACTCGCTCATGGTCCGCGAGGGACATCAGGGCGTGGTACGATTTGGCATGTTCAACGTCGATATTGCGGTCGGGCAACTGGGCTTCGGGACCCATTCGATCTATCCCACCAGTTTCGACGGGCCCGGCGGGTGCGTGGGCATCGGACCCGCGGCGCCGGTCCTGGGCAGCCGCGACCGCAAGCTCGGCAAGGGCGACCTGGTGTTCGTGGACATCGGCTTTGCCGTGGACGGCTATCACACCGACAAGACCATGGTCTACATGTTCGGCCGGCCGCTGCCCGACGAGGTCATCGCGATCCACAAGCGATGCGTGGAGATCCAGCACCGACTGGCCTCGATGCTCAAACCCGGAGCGATCCCCTCGCAAATCTATGCCGGCGTCCTGGACAGTCTGGACCCGGAATTCCTGCGGGACTTCATGGGCTTCGGCGACCGGCGGGCGAACTTCCTCGGCCACGGGGTCGGCCTGCAGATCGACGAGTTGCCCGTGCTGGCCGACGGATTCGACGAGCCGCTGGAGGCGGGCATGGTCCTGGCCCTCGAGCCGAAGAAGGGAATCCCGGACGTCGGGATGGTTGGCATCGAGGATACCTTCGTGGTCACGCCCCAAGGCGGCCGAAGCATCACCGGGGACAATCCAGGATTGGCCCTGGTCGAAGGCTGATCGCCTTGGAGAACTGGGGATAGATGCCGTCCCCTATATCCCATGTCCGTCAGCAGGACCTGCCGCACGATCGATCGCCCACGACCGGCGCGACGCGTCATGTCATAGGACAGCCCACGTTGTTGGCGAACACGTACTGCTCGCCATGCTCCCCGAGGTCGACGACCATCTGGTCCATGAACCCACGATAGAGCGTATTGTTGGCGATCACCGAGTGGCTCAGCTTTCGCAGGATGAATCCGACCTGCGGCGTATACTTCCCCTGGCCGCCGTCGTCGCGCCCCGCCGCACACGTGTTGGAAACGCACGTCAGCCCGCTGCACTCCTCCAGGCGAATCTGGCAGGATCGCTCTCCTTCGGCCAGCAGGTTGCTGTCCTTGCCGCAGCGTCGAAAGACGTTGCCGGTGATGGTGGTTGTACGCATCTTCGTCGCACAAATCCCGGCGCCCCAATTCCGGTCGAAGCAGTTGCCCGTCACGTTCCAGGCGTCGCCGGAACAGAGGTACAGGCCGTATCCCTGGTTCCATTCGACGCGGTTGGCCGTGAACATGACGGTCGCGCCCACGCCCTCGCAGCCGAAACCATGACTTCCGTTTCCGGAGAACTGGTTGTCCGTTACGAAGCCGTCCCAGCCGGTGATCTGAACGCCGCAACCCTTGTTGCTCTGCATGATGCTGTGCCGAATGATGAACAGCCAGATGCGAAGCAAGTGCGCGCCGTGACCGGAGAAGCCGGCGATCTTGCAGTCGTCGATGACGATGGAATCTTCCTTGGGACTGTATTGCTCCGCATTGTTGAGAAAGACGCCGTGAATCGCCTTCTGTGCGTCTCGTCGCCCCTGCAGGAATAGTCCCCTCAGATGCACGCCGAAGGCCCCGGTGATATTGAGCAGGCAATCCGCGTCGTCGGAATCCAGCAACAGCATGGCCCCGGCGTCGCCTCGATACCCCCACTGCGGTTCCGCCGTGACCGTCGTGTGCTGGTGAACCTTCAGGTCGTGGCAACGGTATCGTCCCGCGGGGAAGTACGCCGTACCGCTGACCGCGCCGGCCGCATCCAGCGCCTTCTGGATAGCCTCAGAGTCCGGCGTCTGGCCGTCGCCCACGGCGCCGAACTCCCGCACGTTGAACACGGAAGGACTCAGCGCCCCTGTCTTCTCAGAGGAGGATGCCGCTGTCGTTCCGGCCAGACCCGCCACCCCAAGAAATCCGGCCCCCATCATGAAGTCACGCTTGCTCATCTTCATTGCGATCCTCCTGTGCCAAACCCGTTGCATCGTATTCTGCCGGCGACCCGAAGCATAATACCGCGCCCCATCACAAACCGCCACTCTTCAACCGCGGAGGACGCCAAGGGCCACGGAGGGAAAAGATGCGAGGCACTGGTAACACAGACTCCGGCCGCATCGTTTCACGCTTCACAGAACTCTCCGTCCATATATCACTTTTTCCTTGTACCCTGCGGGCACTGTAACCATAATGTCACTACTCCCATTGATGAACATCCTGGATTGAAGTGCGGCAAAGTGCCTTGAGGCTGAGGACTCCGCGGTTGCGACCTGTTCTGCGACCGTGGGATTGCGACAGGTGGAGGCAAGAAGGATGGGGAAAGACGCAGAACAGCCACCGTCTTGATCGTTGCCCCCTATCTTTGTTCGAGCAGTCACATGAATTCGGAAGGGTCTTGCGAATGACCGCGGAGATAGCCGTTCTCAATGGCGCTGGTGTGGCGCTCGCTGCTGACAGTGCCGTTACAGTGAGCCGAGAGGCCAGCAAGATCTACCTGTCGGCGGACAAGTTGTTTCAATTCTCTCTCAACGCGCCCGTAGCGGCTATGATCTACGGAAATGCCACCCTTTTGGGCGTACCGTGGGAGACCATCATAAAATGCTATCGAGCCAAACTCGGACAACGCACATTTGCCAGACTCGAGGATTACCAGCGAGATTTCGTCCGATTCCTGAAATCAGATAAGAAGATGTTCCCCGCCAGACTTCAAGCAGAAGATATAGAGATTTCTATCGTGGGATTCTACGCGCACATTCGCAATGAGTTTATGAAGAATGTAGCGGAAGCCCATGCTCAAGGACAACAGTTAACTGCAATCCAGAATAAGCGCATGTTCACCAGCTTGGTGAAGGATGAACTCGAGAAATCCAAGAAATGGCCATCTCTTGACGAGATGTCTCCGAAGCGCATCCAAGAAATGCGGAAGAGGTACACGCGCACCATCAGAAAATGCCGTGCCGACATCTTTGAGGAACTCCCCATCTCACAAGATACTGGAAGGCGACTTGTTGACTTGGCGATGGAGGTACTCACTCGCAGACGCCTCCTGCAGGGCGGTACAAGTTCAGGCGTGGTAATAGCTGGCTTTGGAGACGAGGAACACTTTCCTCGATTGATACGCATGCAGGTGCTCGGGATAGCCATAGATCTCCCACTCTATTTCGTCGAAGGCCATGTCGCGGTTGAGACAGGCAGAGAGGCTGTCGTCGTTCCACTCGCACAAAAGGAGATGGTCGAGACCTTCATGGAAGGTATTGACCCCAAGCTGCGGGAGATGATCGAGACGTCAACAGGTAGGCTGTTCACACAGATGAGTTCCATCATCATTGATGAACTCAAGGCAAAACACCCCAAGGAGGCCGTGGCCCTCAAGAGAAAGGTATCAGCGGGGCTTGACGCCCTATTGGCAGCGCTATATACTGAGTGGACGAGTTTTCGTCGAAAGGGATACACGAGCCCAGTGATGCAAATGGTTGCGTCATTGCCAAAGGATGAACTGGGGGCAATGGCCGAATCACTGGTTAACCTGACACGATTCAAACGCCGAATAAGTAATGAGCAGGAAACCGTTGGCGGCCCAATCGACGTCGCCGTCATCACAAAGGGGGATGGATTCGTCTGGACAAAACGGAAGCACTACTTTGCGCCGGAACTCAACCCAAGGTACATGGCGCGCGTCATCGGGAGGTGAAGAAGGCAATGCAACGAAGGAAACAGAAAGTCTTCGCCTCACCCAGGGAGGTCTTTGAGACCTATTTCCCAAAGTACCTGCGTGAGGAGAACGGAGTACAGCCAGAAAACGGTTATTCACCTAGTTGTGACGTAGTGGGAAAACTCGCAGACGATTTCGCAGCGACACTTCGAAAGAAGAACAGAAGGGCGTCAGGCGCCGGCTTAAGCGGTAAGAAGGGGGCTGGCCTCTGCACTCGGCCTTGATGGTTGCGACGCGGCGGCGCAAGCGGTCGTCGTGAGGGAGTTCCTCGGCGAGCTTGCGCAGTTGTCTGCCGACGCCACCGTTCGTACCGATGTCTAGTATCTGCATGGTCTGTCGTTGCGCCGGACCAGCGTGATCGAATAACATTCTTGCGGCAATCGCGCCATCCACGGAGTCCCTCCGGTACTTCCTCATGGCCTCGCGAGCTTCGTTCTTGAGTTCGAGTGCATTCACCCTTTCACGGACGGCAATGGGCGCATCGGGCGGCTGTTGACTCTGCTGCTGTTGTACCAGGCCGGGTACGAGGTGCGGCGATACATCAGTTTGGAGCGCATCGTCGAGGAAAGCAAAGAGACCTATTACGAGGCGCTGCGAAGAAGCTCTGCAGGCTGGCACCAAGCCCGGCACGATCTGCGACCATGGTGGGAGTACTTCCTGGGCATGCTCACGGCGGCATACAACGATTTCGAGGCCCGTGTGGGCACGATCACCTCGGCCCGCGGGGCCAAGCGAGGGATGGTGTATGATGCTGTCGGGCGGATGCCCTCGCGATTTCGGCTGGCTGATCTACAACGCGTTTGTCCCGGCGTGAGTTATCCGACTCTCAAGCGCGCTTTGGCCGACTTGCGAAGAGACAGGCAGATTCGTTGCCTGGGCAGAGGCAGGGATGCCGAATGGGAGAGAATCGGATCACAAAGCCATTAATAGGGTCACGAAACCTATTCGTGATCCCATTAGGTTGAGAAGCTAACGCGGTGGATGGACAGTTTGCGTCCTGTCTTCGCCGTGGGACAGATCGCGGATCGAGAACGGCTCAGCGGGGCACCTGCAGAGTCCACTCGGGACATGAGGACTGTCAGCCTTATCCCCCTGTGGGCGTCCTCATGCTCCCTTCAACCTCCCGAGTCGGGCTTCGGTTCGTAGAAGCGGACGTAGTCGACGATCGTTTTGGTCTTGCTGGATTCGCGGGAGCCGTAGCCGTCGGCTGGGACTGTGCCCGCCCAGCTCTTGTCCTGGACTTCGGAGCTGAGGATGATGTACTGGGTCCGCTTTGAGACGGGGGTGGTCTTCCACGTCGCCTTGCCATCCACGAAGAAGGTGTACTCGGTCTCGGTCCACAGAACGCCGAAGGTGTGGAAGCCGCTGCTCAGGTTCGGGTCCTCGGCCACGTGGGTCTGGCTCTTGGCGCCGCCTATGTGGAGAGCGTGGTGGACCAGGCCGGAGATGTCCTTGCCGGTCCGGTCGCTCACGCGGTGCTCGATCACGTCGATCTCCGTGCCCGCGGCGGCCGGATCGTTGGGCGGTCGGCCAAAGGTGGGGGTCTGAATCCAGAACGCCGACCACATGCCGGGGGCGTCCTCGAACCGGACTCGCGCCTCCCAGTATCCAAAGCAGCGGTCGAACTTGCCTTGCGTGCCGATCATACCGGTGTAGTGCTTGCCGCCGGAGGTGTAGGTGGTGATCGTGAGTTGGCCGTCGCACACGGTCACGGCGTCCTTGACGTTCACAGCATCCCGGCGCGGGCCCAGACCGCGGTGACTCCATTTGTCCATGTCCAGCTTGTCACCGTCGAACTCATCCGACCAGGCCAGTTGACAACCAACAGGCGGTGTCTCGCTGTGCTCGACGGCAATCACACTGTTACAGGTTGTGAGGATCACTGCCAGCAGGGCAAAACTGGCCGACATCGAGTTTGGGAAATTCACAGGCATCTGATTTCTCCTGCACGATCCAGCTCTTTCATCGCACGTTCATCCGCGGCGTCTTCGTGGAGATATTATGGCTGGGGTAGGGGGAAAGTACAAAGCAAAAGAGAAGAAGGTGCGCCGGGACACCGGCTCGGAGGGCGCGAGCGCAGAAGCTCCTTCCGCGGGACCACCTCGCTTGCCGGCGAGCTACGCAAATCCGCCAGATTTGTGGGCATATTGCCTTGTTCTCCACAGACATGCAGTTATTATGGACATCCGTAACCGTTTTCTGTGCCCAGTTTTAATCGTGAGGGAGGTAGTTCATGGTTGCTGAGGTTTCGCCATCGACGAAGGCTGTTGGGTTCTGGTCCGCTGTGCTTGCCACCATCTTCAGCGTCACGTATGTCGTCGCGCAGATCGCGGAGTGGATGGGCTTGATGGGATCGGGGGGCGGAGCGGACAATGCCAGCACGCCGTTCGGGCTGGTCATGCTGCTCACGCCGTCGCTGTTCCTGGGCTCGGCGTTTCTGGCGCTGATTGTCAGTATCCACTGCGTGACCTCTGCGGATCGGAAGGTCTTCAGCCATGCGGCGGTGGCGTTCGCGACCGTCTACACCGCCTTGATCAGCATCAACTACTACGTGCAACTGACCTGGGTGATGCCGCGACTTGCCGCCGGGCGGACGGAAGGCATCGAGCAGTTCCTGTTCACGCCTTTCGATTCGTTCCTGTACGCCGTGGATATTCTCGGGTACAGCTTCATGAGCGTGGCCACGCTCTTCGCTGCGAGAGTCTTCACAGGCAGGGGGATCGAACGCGTGGTGCGTGTGTCCCTGACGGCAAACGGCCTGTTGCTGCCTTTCATTGCGTTGCAGATGTACGTTCACTGGCTGATCTGGATTGCGGCGTTGTGGGCCGTGACCTTCCCGGCGTCGACGGGGTCCCTGGCGATCCTGTTTCGCCGGATGCCGACGAGCGAGAAGTCGGGGTCGTAGCTGGGCATCCGCTCGTCGTGCGTGGTGCGCCAAGCGGGTCGCGTGAGAGTATCTACTGGGTCGGGGAAGGAGAAGAACCGATGGTCTTTGTGAAGGTAAATGACGGCAAGTACATCAACGTCGCTCGGATGACCTACACCGAGCCCACGCGAAAGGGCGGTTTGACCGTTCACTTCGATGTCGGCGGCGGGGACATCGGCGGGCCTTCGTGCTGCGTGAAGCTGGAGCCGGGCGAAGCGTCTATTCTCCAGCAGTTCCTCGATGCCTCGCCTACGCGACCATGAGGGCGGACGGCGAAACTGCGACACCCTGTAGTTGCCAATCCGGCAGAGGCGTAGCGGCCCGATGGCTCGTCGGGCGGGAAAGGAGATGATCTATGTCACGAGCGGTCGATGTGAGAACTCACCCCGACTTCACGGTCGAGCAGATCATCGAATACACAGGGTTCTTCGTCCCGTCGGTCACCTACAAGGACAACATGCGACAGGCGCTGGACTTCTTCCAAGGAACCGTGCCCCGCAACATCCTTCGCCAGCAGGATGACAGCGGACCATGGAACCTCAGGATCAATGGAACCAAGATCAAGCTGCTGAATTGGATGCAGGGGATCGATTTCAGCCGCCCGGTGAACACGCAGCGGTGGATCGGCAAGGGCGATCCGCTCATCGCCTACAGGGCTCCACAGGAAAGGCCGGGGGTTGCCTGGGGTAGCTGGTACACGTTCCCGTCCACGCAACAGGAGAGTCTCGCCATACCCAGTTCCCAGACTCGTCTGCACAAGTTCAAGGCGCGAGCCGGCTTCCTCTGCATGCTCAGCACGGCTTCGGATACCTTCGTCGGATGGGTGCGAGGCGCGCCGGGAGAGTATCGGCATGGCGGTGCGAGGCAACTGTTCATCTGGAATGCGCGGCAGGTTCTCGAACCGATCTGACGAGGGTTCTTCGTAGCAGCTACGACGGTCTGTCTATGGCTCTGTCGTGACCGTCCGCCAGTTGCCGCCGAGAATCGCGAAGTCTTCAAGATCGCTCGCGTGGTCGCCATTGAGATCCGCGGGCAGGTCGTTCGGGCCTGGGTCCTGAAGCCAGCTCTCGCACAACGCAAACAGATCCTGGCTGTCGACATCGCCATCGCTGTCGATGTCTCCTTCGACCGCGTCGCTGTGCAGAAGGATCAACTCGATGCCCTCGCCCGTCCCGAGGTTCCGCGAGTACTGCTTGTCGACCTCGTTGTTCCAGTGTTCGTGTGCGCCGAGGCTCCCGAGGCGAGTCACGTCGCCCGCGTGGTCCGGATCGTAGAAAGTTCCCGAGCACGGGTCGTTGGCCAGAGCCGCTTCATGGAGGTAGTCCTCGGCTCCGCCCTGCATATCATACTTCGCGCTGGGGGAGTGCCCGTACCGGACGACATCAGGCCATTCGGCCTTCACGAAATCATACCCTACCGAATCGATCGCCACCGGGTCCTGAGAGGCGAAGATGCTCGACGGCCAGTCGCCGTTGAAGGGCGCCAGATTCCACTTGTACGGATGGGCGTCCCAGTAGTAGCCTCCGAAGAGTCCGTCAATGAGGTAAAGGACCGTCTTGCCGCCCAGTTCGGAATGACCCATGAGATCCACCAGGGCACGGTAGTGACCGGTCCCAGGACTCCAGCCTACGTTCGGAAGACTGTCGTGCAAGCTATAATAGCCGGGGTATATCCGTTCGTTAGGCAGGCCGGGGAGCTCCGGCCTGAGATACCCGTCCGGCGTCCTCACGACCGAGCCGTAGTGGTTCTTCGCACACAGGGTGATGCCGGACGAATGGCCCTTCAATATGGCGAAATTGATGAGGTAGTTCGCCTCTGCGAATGCGGTCGGCAGGTAGTCCTGCACCGTACCGCTCGCATCTGCGGTGCTCCAGTACAAAGGGACATCCGAGAACTCCGCGCGTGTCCGCGCGGAACCGCCGTAGTTGTCCAGGTAGTGCACGTTCGGAAATTCCGGATGCAGCATATCCCAGTAGTAATTGGGCACCATCCCGGTCGGATCGCCGATGGTGATGTCGTTCTGATCGGCTCCGACAGTGCCCACCAATTGGCGGAGTATCGCGAGGATCATCTGTGGCGAGTTGTCGATCCGATTCATGACGCTCGACTTCTTGATGTACGTGATCGGGTTGACGTCGCCGCCAGCAGCATTGCAGGTGGTGAGGTTGATCTTGACGGCGATCTTCTCGCCCGTTTGGTAGGCTACATCTCCATTGCCCCGGCTGTCGTTGAAATACCTGAAGATCGCGTCCCACGCGGCGGCGTCGGAGTTTGTTCCCGCCACGCCGCGAATCGCCTGGGAGACCATCTTCTCGACGACAACCGGGTCCGTGTGGCCATCCTGCCACCAGTGTTCCGCGGAACCGTAGCCTTTCCAGTCGGTCGCGTGGGGATCGTGGACCCAGACGACCCGCCCGGGATGGATCCCTTTGGCTTCACCCACCGGCCCGTGAGGTCCCCAGGGCTCGCCTGTTGCGGCGAAGCGGCCGGGCGAACCGGCGAGCGACGCGACACCCATCACGGCCGCCGTGACCGCGGATAGACCTACCAGTACGACGCGAGACTCTCTCACCAGCCGCCTGAACCTTCCGCACATCGCGGTCGAGGTCACGAGAGCAACAAGCCAGACGACGAATCCCGAGGCCAATGGCATCGCGGCGCGCTGACAGGGGTACGTCGCGCGGGAGGGTTTCGGCACCACTCGGATCAGGAACCAGATGAGCGCCAGCAGGCCGGTGATTGGAAAGAACCAGTTCCCCCAACGATGTCTGGCCTGATGCCTCGGACACTCAGGGCCGTGACACGATGTGGTCTTGTTCTTTTGCATGCTCCTGTCCTCCCGAGATGCAGGCTGCGCTCGGGCAGCCGATACCATGATTATACAAGACGAGCCCGAAGATTGCGAGACAATCCTACCCAGCGGATCGGCCGGTTTCTTTTCACAGACACACCGGTCGAAACGAGGCTCCATCGACGTCAAGAAGGAAGACACCTCGTTCGGCCCTCCCCTTCACATGCGACTGTCTCCCGAGGAACTGGAGCATTCCGCAAGGGAGCAGGGGTTCGAGAAAACCAAACAGCTTGACCTCGGATACAACTTCATGATGCAATTCGCCGCCGGAAAGGACATTCGATAGCGCCAAGCACGACGTCCGACGACGATCGGCCGATCTTCTCCTGTCCCCTTCCGTCTGAATAGGGACGGCGGCGACCGTTCTCGACCCGATCCCGGGGAGGGCCGAGGCCTTCAGTGGCTCTTGCCGATCAGGTCCAGCTTGTCTTCCTTGGCCCATTTGTACCCATGCTCGCCCAGATAGGAGAGGAGTTTGTAGTGAAAGGTCATGAAGGTGTCCTGGCTGAGGATGGAGGCCATCGCTTCGGTGATGACGACTCGCCTGAGCAGTTCCTTGCCCGTGCAGTTGTCCACGAGGATGCGACGCTCCTGGATGTCGCGAAACAGCGCCGGGGCCACCCCATCGATCCCCATCTGAATGCTGATGGCCAGGAACTCGTCACCGATGTTCTTGAGTTCCTCCTCCAGGGCCAGGAAGCCCTCCCGTCGTATGACCGACGCGTATTTCCTGAGCTGCAGAATCAGGTCGAAGCACTCTCTGTTGTCCTCGGTGCTGCACTGGTTCCGCTCTGTCCCCCGGAGCAGCCCTTGGTCGAAGCGGTTCACGAGGCCCGCTTCACGGACAACGCTGTGAAGCAGTTTCCGCTTGATCCCGGCCCTCACTCCCACCATAATCCTTCCGAAACAGACATCGCGGACGAACGAGCGATAAAGACATTGGGTCCCTTGGGGCCACGCGACGGGCAGAAGGAAAGAGAGGGTATTGTGAATACACCGCGACGACCGGGAGTCGTTTTCTTGACACGGGTGATTTGTCTGCTGGGATCTGTTGTTCCCAGCCTGGGCCAGACGGGCGGCACAGCCGTCACGTACGGCGTGCATCGCTACATCGACCAGGGCGGCCTGCGGGACCCACGGACGGGACAGTGGCTCGAAGGGTTCCGCATTCTGGTCCCCAAGGACTGGCAGTTCCGCGGCGGCTTCCGCTGGATCGCGAACGAGAAGCCGGCCCATCTGCTCAGCAAGACCGATCTGCTCAATCCCGTGAAGTCGGACTATGCGATCACCTCGCCCGACGGACGGTCCGTATTCCGTCAATACCCCGTGGAGTACTGGGTGCAGACCGGCATGTTCCTGCCGGGGCAGAACTACAACGGCATGATCGTTTGCCCGGCGCTGACCCCGGAGCAGTACATCACGCAATTCGTCATTCCCCGCCAGCGTGGCGTGCAGGCGACCGATCTGCAAGTCGTCGCGCAGAAGCCGCTCGACCAACTGGCCGCGAAGTACGAAGCGGAAAGCCGCCAGCTCAGTGCGCTGCTCGGCGCAACATCCAGCGGCCTGACCTTCCGAGCCGGCACGGTCACCATCGAGTACACCGAGAACGGCGTCGCCTTCCGCGAGCAGTTCATGTGCATCCTGCAGTACATCCAGACCGCCGGCATGGTGATGTGGTGGCAGCGGATGAACTTCAGCGTGCGCGCGCCGCGCGATCAGTTCGACGCCCAGATCCCTGTCTTCACGACGATCGCCCTGAGCGTGCAGACCAATCCCTACTGGTCGCTCGCCCTGATCCAAGTGCGTGACAAGATCAGCATTTCGATGGCCCAGGCGGATGCCTATGCCAACAAGGTGCGCAATGAGATTGCCGCCGCACACGCGAAGACGAACGGCGAACTGGCTCGCGATGGAGGGTATCTCTCCGGCGACTACTACGACTATAAGGGGACCGACGGCAACCGCTACAATCTCCCCACGGACAAGTACCACTTCATGAACAAGGACGGCGACATTCTCTCGCAGGACAACTCCGTGCCGCCCTCCTCGGAATGGACATCGATCGAGCCGTATAACCAGTAGCGTCCCGGACGCGTCACGCGAAACCGAAGGTTCACACCTGCCTGTTTCACAAACGCAACAGGGCGTCCCTGGAACCTCAGATCGTGTACGGGGCGCGCATCGCGCGGGACCGCATCCGGTTGGCTTCGGGATCGCCGACGAACTCGCTGTCGCGCAGATTGAACTTCAGGTTTCGGTGCAACTGTTCGCAGATGTCGGCCGCCAGGCAGATGCTCATGGACCGATACATGACCTCCGGACTCGCTATGGCGGATCGGCGCGACCGGATGCAATCGAGGAAATCCCGCACGTGATCCAAGGGGCGTTGCGTGCGGGCCGTGTAGTCCGCGAGCAGTTTCTTGTATTCGCGCATCAAGGTGGGCGATGAGACATCGGGCGCTGAGTAACCGTCCGCGGCCGCAGCCCATCCTTCCGGACCATCGAACCGCTCGCCGCAGGCGCCGTGCCAGTACTCGCACGGATCCCAGACCGAGCCCGCGACTCGGAACAGGACCATTTTGACCCCGCTGGACAAGCGCGTCACCATCGTCGCATCAGGTCCGGCATACTCGAATTCGATGAAAGACACGTCCGTCAGATCGAGTCCCGCCAGCGCCTGCGCCACGGTGTGCGCGCCCCACATCGCGACATCCGTGGCAAAATCGTAGAAGTGATACCAGCCTCCGCCGTTGACGTAGCCGGGGTTGTAGGGCCGCCAGGGACAGGGACCAAGCCAGAGGTCCCAGTCCAGCTCCTCCCTGGGCGGTTCCGGTTCCGCCGGCAGCCAGTCATGACGCAATCCGTCGCGCCACCGACAATCCGCGTAAACAGTGTGAATCGGGCCCAAGCGGCCGGACCGCGCCATTTCAATGGCGAACACATGATTCGGCTCGCTGAGTCGCTGGGCGCCGGTTTGATAGACCCGCCCGTAGCGACGGGCGGTCTCCACGACTGCCTGGCCCTGCGCCATCGTCAGACAGGCGGGCTTCTCGCAATAGACGTCCTTGCCCGCCCGCATCGCCAGAATCGAAGCCGGCGCGTGCCAGCGGTCGCCGGTGGCAATCAACACGGCATCGATGTCCGTCCGTTCGACGAGGAACTGGCGGAGATCCCCGTACGCGGCACAGTCTTTGTTGCCGTACCTGTGGTCCACCGCGTTCTTCGCCGCTTCGCGTTTACCTTTGACGACATCGCAGACGGCGACCCACTGCACATCCGACTGCGTCAGCAGGTAGCTCAGATCGTAGGACCCCCGGCCACCGAGGCCAATGCCGCCCATCACGATGCGCTCGCTGGGCGCGACCGCGCCGCCGCGCCCGAGCGCGGAGGAGGGAACGCAGTGAGGCAGCGCCACGGCACCAGCCGTCATCGCGGCCTGGGTCAGGAATCGACGCCGTGTAAGTTTCATCCCGCTGTTGTTGTTCATGGGGTCTTGCCCTTTCTCATTAGTCGCGTCGTTTCCGTCAGGTGACCGGGCCTTCCTGCCTTTGACGATCATCTCCTATTGTACAGTCGGCCGCGCTCAAGACAACTGTCGGCATGGCTCGGGGGCGCACTAACCTATCTCGTCACAGGAACAGCGGGCGGATGTGGCGCTCGTAGAGGTTGGCGGTGACGTTCCGCGCGATGGTGGACTCGCACTGCTCCAGGGCGCCCAGGAAACGCGGCCCCATCTCGGCGGCGACCCTGTAGCCCACGTGCAGAAGCTGGCGGAGATTCGGATTGTACCGCGGACAGGCGGGGTCATGACGAAGAGCGGCGACGAATTGCCCGCTATCCCAGCGGCCGACTTCGTCGGGCGTCGGGAGCTTCCTGCTGTCGATGTCGATCACCGTCGCGTACGGGCCGCACAGCTCCTCCATTCGGCCGTGCGACTTGGCGTAGACCTCCCTGGCAATCGCCAGACCTTCCCCGCCGGCCTGGGCCAGGCCGATCAGCTCTTCCAGCCAGGTCGTGCCGGCAGTCTTGACGTGCAGGCCCGCGTCGAACCTGCGAATCGCGGCGCCGATGGCTTTGTAGATCGAGAACTTGTCGCTGCCCGAGTGGATGCTGAGTTTGAGCGTTCGAGGCAAGCAGAACCGTTCAGCCGCAAAGCGAATCACGGCGAGGTCCTGCTCGAACTCGGCGGCGAACTGCTTGACGTCGCCGACATAGTCGACGCCTTTATTGAAGCGGCCGCTGAACTTGGGCGCGATCGTCTCGGCGGGGATCCCCTCGTCGGCCATCGCGACCAGGATCGCCAGCAGCTCGACGGGGGTCTGCGGCGCATCCGTTTCATCCATCGAGACCTCGGTCACGAACGTGCCGGGTCCTTTGCGGGCTTCGACGCGCCGGAAGATCTCGCCCGCCTGCTGCACGGCGAAGAGATATTTGGCCGCGACAGATCGCAGCCGGGCTTCGTCGAGCTCGACCGGCTCGGGAATTCCCTCCATCCGGTGGGCGCCGAGCAGATCCCGGTGCGCCGCAACGAACGAGTCGATCTCCGCAGCTCTACCGTCCTGTGTCTCCGCAGAAGACCGGGAACCGAGCGGGGACGCTCGCCCGACGAAGTCAGCGACGTCGATTGTGAAGAAGTCGCTTGCGTCAATGAATGCGTCCACGTTGTTGAGGCTGACGTGGTCGGCATCGACGAAAAAGGGCCCTTTCCAGCCGGAGCCAGCGACCGCTGCGTCCGCTTCTCTGCGGACATCGGCGGGTTTCGTACCGATGATGCTGTGCTCACGATTCGATTTGTTCCAGACAGGGACAATATCCACCCCCTGCTGTCTCGCTTCGATCAACGCCGCCAATTGCGCCCGACCCTGCTGGCCGAAGCGGTCGCCCACTCCAAACGAGTACTTGCCGAGATTCATCTGTCGCCTCCGACAGCAGAGACCGAAAACAAAAAAACCCCGCAGCGCATCCTTTCGCCACGGGGCAACGAAAAAGCAATTCGCACCGAACTGAGGTTCCACGCGCGACGGTGATCGCTGCGCGAGCCCTTCACACTCCAAACCGGACAAGCACTCTCATTTCGGCGCTGTCGTCGTCGGCTCGGGTTCCATGGGCGTCTGAACGACGACTCCAAGGCGCCCCAGCGCGCCGGCGACATCCGCCTGCCTGGGATTCAACTCAAAACTCCGCATCAGGTACTGCTTTGCCTGGGCCTCGTCGCCCTTGGCGGCGTAGTAGAAGCCAATCTGCCTATTGGTCTCGGACGCATCGGGAGCGGCATCCAGCGCCTGGCGATAGCACCGCAAGGCATACGTGTCGAGGCCGACCTGCTCGAATTCCCATCCGAGCCGTAGCATTTCGTTGACCGCGGTTCCAGCCTGGCGGATGTAGCTGTTGGCAAAGTGCTCGGCATCAGCGGTCTGGCCGCGATCGACACACAGCTTGATCTTGCCCGCCTGGGCGGCCCGGAACGCCGGGTCGAAGCTGATCGCCAGGTCATAGTGATGAGCTGCCTTCGAGTAGTTGCGAGACTTGTGATACAGGCGAGCCAACTCGTAGTGCACTTGCGGATTCTCGTACTTGGCATCGAGCTCCCCGAGCAACTGCGCTTCTGTCGCATCCGACACTGCAGGCCCGGCGCCCGTGGTCTTTGGCGGCCTCGCCTGTTCCTCGCACCCCCCTATGGCAAACAGGGCAATGCCCAAAAGCACATGCAGCAGAGTTGCCCCCACTACTGACTTTGTGCTTTTCTGTCTGCCTGCCATTCAGCGCCTCCCTTTTGATCCCACCTCTTGCCTGTGCAACAAAAAACCTCTATGGGACTGACGGGGGTATTGTGCCAGCACCCGTGTCCCGATGCAAGGAAAAAAACGGGGCGACACAAAGAAACTTGCACTTTTCTTGGACCGAGTGACATGGGGACATCTTGTATGCACTTGTCGCACCTGATGTAATATACCCGCCGCGAGGATCGACATCTACTTCGGACGGCGGCTGAAAAAATGTCGATTCCGGCGTCCCCTGGACAACGCACGAGTTCAAGCGACAGGGATCGAGTGAGATCACTCTTGCAGGCGCACGACTGGCAGGCCATTGTCGAAGGGTATGGGCCGCTCGTATGGCGGACGGCGTACCGTCTGCTCGGCAACCACGCGGATGCCGCCGACTGCTTCCAGGAAACGTTCCTCACGGCGCTGGAGATATCGCGCCGCCAGCACGTTCGGAACCTCCCCGGCTTGCTGGCCCACTTGGCCACCACGCGGTCGATCGACCGCATGCGGCAGCGAATCCTCCAGGAGCGACATGAGAACGACGCACGCGATTCCGCACCGCGCGACGAAGGCGCGGACCCGCTCGAGCACGTCGAGGCGCTGGATTTGGGCGGGTACCTGCGAGTGGCCATAGGACAACTGCCGCCGCAGGAAGCTAACGTCTTTTGCCTCCGGTACTTGAGTGAAATGAGCTACCTGCAAATCGCCCGCGAGTTGGAGATCGGCGTCAACGCCGTAGGGGTATCCCTCCATCGAGCCAAGGCCCGCCTTCGCAAGCTCCTCGCTGCGACGAGCGTGAAAGATGAGGTGTCCCATGAAGCCAGATAAAGACATTCTGGGCGAGGCCATCACCCGACTCAAGCGAGAGGCCCTCTCGCAGCAAGTGCCCGAGGCACTGGTCGAGGAGACCCTTCGACGCCTTGGCGACGCGGGCATGAACGGGGTCGGTCACCCAGAGGCCGGACGAATCGCCATCGGCGGAACAATCCGCTTGGCGCTCGCGGCCGCGGCACTGGTTGCGGTAGGCTGCATGATAGGCAGGTTGTCTCGACCGGCCCCTGTGAACATAGATAAACTGCGAGAGGCGATAACCCCATCGCTGGCGGCCTCCATCGAGCCGGTGCTCCGCGCCAAGGTGGTCGAGGACCTGCAGCGCCGCTGGCAACTTGCGCTGACCGCGGTCTATGTCAAGGTGAGAGAAGAACTTACCGAGCAGTACCAAGACGATCTGAATCGCTTCGCGTTCCAGACTCTCGCGGCTTCGAACGCCAAGACGAATCAGCTCCTGGCGGAACTGCTTGAGAGCATCGACGCCGCCCAGGCGCGGGACCTCAACCGGATCGGACGCGTGATCTCTGAAATCGAGCGGAATCGAATCCAGGATATGACCCAGCTCGCCGCCGGCCTGCAAACACTGGCCAGTCGGACCGAAGAGACCCGCCAGGTCGTCCAGTTGCTCGTCGATGTCCTTCCGGAGGATCTCGACGCAGAAGGCAACCCAATCATGAGAATCCCGAATGAAAGGAACGAGCCATGACCCCTTCATCTAAGATCAGTGTCCGCGTGACGTTATTGACCGCCCTCACGCTTGCAGTGGGGCGCAGCGCCGCCCAGAACGTCGCCCTCGCGCCGGGGGGAATCTCCAGCCCGGGTGCATACAGCGGTGCGACCGCAACAGAGGGCATATTCTACTTGTCCGAACCAGGCGCCCTCGCGGGGCCGCTGTTGGTGATTCCCAACAAGGAGATGGACGCCGCAGCGGTCGGCAGGGTCGTCGAAGATCTCACCATCATGGCACGCATCATCAGGAAGAACTCGGCGAGCATCATCGGTTCCGACGCCGGGAGCAGCAGGCTTCGCAGGTTTGACCTGATGCATCTCATAGGCCCGGACGCGGGTCCATCGCTTCTGTTCTCGGACGACGGGCAGCCCAGGCCGCTGTATGTCGCCGGGTACGGGGCCCTGTTCTTCTTGCGAGTCGGTTTCCCTCTGTTCGCCAGCGAGGAGCCGGGCCCAACACAACAGGGCGAGGGCGATGCCGTCTGGGCCGAGACCAGGCGGTCTCTTCTTGATCCTGAGCCGAGAGGTCTGTATGGGAGCACCGCAGCGAGAACCCGCCGGCCGTACAGCCGGGAACGGGCTGACGCGCTGAAGAGTTCTCTGACCACGACGTTGAAACACGCTGCGAATATCCGC
Organism: Sedimentisphaerales bacterium; assembly: GCA_034678485.1. Classification (GTDB taxonomy): domain Bacteria; phylum Planctomycetota; class Phycisphaerae; order Sedimentisphaerales; family Anaerobacaceae; genus PLanc-01. The sequence goes on from JAXDBU010000194.1 coordinate 82,109, forward strand.
GGTCTTGAGCCCGCCGACTGGGTGGCGATCGTGGTGCAGGGAGCGCCGTCGCACAGCGCCGCGGCGGCACCCGGCCAGTTCGCCAGCGGCAACACCGTACTGACCCTGCGGTCAACCAAGGCCAATATCGATCTGTACGCCAAAGGCGAACTCGGGCAAGCCGACTTCGAGCAACGTCTGCAAGTAATTGCACATTGATGACTTACGGACAATTCGCAACAGGAGACAAGCCATGAAAACATCCCTTCGAAAGATCGTTGTGCTGGCATCTCTGGCCGGCGTTGCAGCATCGGCGTATGGTCAGGAGATTGCTGCGCAGCCGGCGCCTGTGACGCCAACTGCCGTGCAGGCGGTCTCAGAATCCGCGCCGCGAGCATACGCCAGCAACATCGCGGCGAGCCCGTTCGTTGACCCGAGCAGCGCCAGATCGACAGGGCTCTGGATAGGGGCACAGACTGTCCAGACAGTGTTTGTCGTGCCCGGGCCGGGCTTGCCCGAGGCCGGACGCGCGGCAATCACCGAGGACATGGCGGTCATGTGCCGAATCCTGGACAAACTGATGGCACAGGCAGCGCTCGTTGGTGATATGGCCGGCACGGTCGACCCGTTTGGTCGTGCGAGCGACGGGAGTTACACACAGACCCAGGGTGTGTACCTCGACGGCTACGGCGCCCTGTTCTACATGGAGGTTGGATTCCCCTTGGCGCCCGGGGTGCAGGGGCAGGACCAGGCCAAGGCCGAGACCTCGACCGACACGCTCTGGTCGCAGACGGCCGACGAGGTCAGAGGCGTGACGCGGAACGAGAACGCGCCAAGCGTCCAGGAGTACGACGCCCAGAAGGTGGAGAACCTCAAACAGGTGCTCACCAAATCATTCCGACACGCGGCCAATCTGCGTACACACGGCCCGCAGGACGCGCTGACGCTGATCGTCGCGAGCCGGTCTCGGCGCGGCTCGGGCCCCTACGGCATACCCCTAACGGAACCCCCTGCGACGGATTCCCCGAACGTGTTGGTCTTCCGGACGGCCAAACCCGATGTGGATGCGTTCGCAGAGGGCAGTTTGACACTGGAGCAGTTCACGGCGAAGGTCAAGCTCTTGAGTTCGTGGACGAGCGACGTGACTCAAGGGGTGGGTTCAACAGGCAAGGTGCAGCGGAGCAGCGGCGTATCGATCGGCGCGAGGCAGTAGGCGATCCTGAGTGCTGCCGAGGCACAAATAAGAGGAAGGCCGGCTCCCGATGAGTCGGCCTGTCGCCTTTTCTGCAGCACACCCGGACGGCCAGGCTACACGTCGAGGTTCTGCACCTCGAGGGCGTGCTCCTGGATGAATCGGCGGCGCTTGTCGACGTCGTCGCCCATCAGAATGCTAAAGAGCCGGTCGGCCTCGCCGGCATCGTCCAGGCGGACGTTCAGCAAGGTCCGTGTGCTCGGGTTCATCGTCGTGTCCCACAACTGCTCCGCGTTCATCTCGCCCAGGCCTTTGAAGCGCTTGATCTCGATGCCCGCGCCGCCGATCTGACGGACTGCAGGACAGATGTCGCCCAGGGAGGCGATCTCGTGGCTGTCGTCGCCGCGGATCAGGACGAATTTCGTGGGGACCGCCTCGCCGGAATCGGTCTTCTCCGCCTTCAGGAAGAAGTCCTTCAGATGAAGCGAGAAATCGGTCTTGAGCTTCTGGGCCAGTTGCTCGATTCGCATCACCTCGTGCAGCTCTTCCCCCACAGCGGCGGGCTCCTCGTCAGCCTTGTCGGCGTTGCCGTTCTTGGGTACGCCCAATTCCTCCAGGCGTTTGTCATAGTCAGCCGCGTCGAAGAAGAAGTCCTGTTTCTCCTGGCCCTGGTGGCGAATCATGTAGTGCGGCAGTCTCTCGTTCTCGTAATGCTCTTCGACGAACTCGGCAAATCGGATGCCGCGGCGCGACAGCACGCCGACGGTTCGCTCGATATCCGCCAGGGCTTTGACCAGTTCTTCGAGCTTGGCGCCGGTCACTTCGCGTTCCGCGCTGTTGTCCGCTTTCTTGCCCTTGGCGCCGTCGCCTTCCATGCTGCGGATCACGAGGCGCGTCCCGTCGAGGCCGCGGACGATCATCCGGCGGCGCATCTCGTGCTCCGTCAGGACGTATTCGGAGGTCTTCCTCCCTTTGGTCTTGACCTCGTACAGGGGCGGTTGAGCGATGTAGACCATTCGCTTGTCGAGCAGTTCCGGCATCTGGCGAAACAGGAAGGTCAGCAGCAGGGTCCGGATGTGCGCGCCGTCGACGTCCGCATCGGTCATGAGGATGATCTTCCCGTAGCGGCACTTCTCGATGTCGAACTCGTCCGTCCCGATGCCGGTGCCCAACGCACTGATCAGCGTTCGGATTTCCTCGTGGCCGAGCATCTTCTCGATACGGGCCTTCTCGACATTCAGAATCTTGCCTCTGAGCGGTAGGATCGCCTGGATATTGCGGTCGCGGCCACCCTTGGCTGAGCCACCCGCCGAATCCCCCTCGACGATGAACATCTCGGTCCCCAATCGCTCCTTGCTGGAGCAGTCCCAGAGCTTGCCCGGCAGGTTGGCACTGCCGAGGGCGCCCTTGCGGCGGGTCAACTCCCGCGCCTTCCTTGCCGCCTCCCGCGCCGCTGCAGCCTGGATCGCCTTGTTCAGGATTCGCTTGGCCTCCGTCGGGTGCTCCTCCAGAAAGTGGCTGAGCTGCTCGTTCACCGTCGTCTCGACGAAACTGCCGACCTCGGGGTTCGTCAAGCGCACCTTCGTTTGTGCCTCGAAATGCGGATTGGGCAGCTTGACCGCCACCACGGCAGTCAGGCCTTCACGCAGATCGTCGCCTGTCGTCGCTTGTCCTTCCTTCAGCAGATTGTTGGCGCGGGCATAGAAATTCATTGTCCGCGTCAACGCCGTTCGAAACCCGGACAGGTGCGTGCCGCCGTCGATGTTGCGAATGTCATTCGCGAAGACCAGGACGTTGTCCGTGTACCCGTCATTGTACTGCAAGGCGACTTCGCAACTCAGCTTCGCCTCCGGGTCGTCCTTGGCCATGTACACGACGGTCTCGTGCAGGACTGTCTTGCCCTCGTTGAGGTGCTTGATGAAGGCCTTGATGCCCTCTTCGAACTGGAAGAACTCCTTCTTATCCGTCCGGTCGTCGCGGAACGTGATCTTGAGACCGGCGTTGAGGTAGGCCAGCTCGCGAATCCTCTTGAGCAGTGTGTCGTACTGGAACTGGGCGTCGCCGAAGATCTCCTCATCCGGCATAAAGGTGACCTTCGTGCCTCGCTTGCTCGTGCTGCCGACCAGTTGCACGGGCCCACTCCGCTTGCCGCGCCGGCACTCAAAGTGGTGATGGCTCCCATCCCGATAGACGTCCAGTTCGATCCACTCGCTCAGCGCGTTGACGACGCTGACGCCCACCCCGTGAAGCCCGCCCGCGACCTTGTAGCTGTCCGAGTCGAACTTGCCGCCCGCGTGCAGCGTGCACAGAACAACCTCCAAGGCGCTGACCTTCGCCTCCTTGTGGATCTCGACGGGAATCCCTCGCCCATTGTCCTCCACGCTGCAACTGCCGTCCGCCTGGATCCGGACAGTGATGCTGTCGCAAAAGCCGGCGAGCGCTTCGTCTATCGAGTTGTCCAGAACTTCATAAACGAGGTGATGGAGCCCGGCTACGCCACGGTCGCCGATGTACATGTCCGGCCGCTTGCGAACCGCGTCCACACCCCCGAGAATCTTGATGTTACTGGCGTCGTATTTATGTGCCTCCATACCGGCCCTCAAACGTCAACCCAAAATGTACATCCACACTTGTCAAATAACAAAGCTGCAATCCTGTATATTATCGGAAAAGGCCCCTCCTCGCCTATAGGGTTCTCCAATTCGATATGTCGTCCACATGGACGAGAAGCCTCACCGCATCATCGCGACGTCGATCCGCCGGATCTTCGCCGACGGGCATAACCTCTGTAGCTCCTCAAGCAGCGGCCTCCTACACAATTGCAGCTCATACAGGTAAGCAGAGCCGTCCGCGAAGATCCTCAGGCAACCGTTGGTCAGCCCACCGACCCGGCAATGAGCACGCAGAGCCTCCGGCAGAAGGTCCTCCCAGACCTGCAACAGAGAATCATAGCGCCGATGCACCGGCCCGAGCCCGTCCACGAAAACACCGACCAACTCACCTATCGTGCATGCCTCGGCCGTTCGTCCCTCAGACATTTCTATTCCTCATCTCCCGGTCACGTTCTTGTCAGAGCTCCTCGCGGTCTTCCTAACCAAGGTTGATCGGCATCAGGACGTAGAGGAAATCGTTCCCGCTCTTGATCGTGCCCGGGCGGTCCGCCTGGCCCAACTCCATCTCGAAATCGGGCGAGCGGATCACGCGAAGGGCGTCGATCAGAAACTGCGGATTGAACCCAATGTCGATTGGCTCGCCGGCATACTCGACCGGCATGCTCACCTCGGCGGCGCCCGCTTCCGGCGAACTACCGGAAAAAACCAGCCCATCCGATCGTACTGACAGTTTGATCCCCTTGGAATCTTCACTTGTGAGCAGCGCAGCGCGACGAACGCCGCTGAGCGCAGCTTCGGTCGCCAGCGCAAGCTTCTTGTCGTAGTCGCTCGGGATGATGTCCTCATACTTCGGGAAGTTGCCTTCCACGAGATTGGAGCTGATCACCACATTGGCGCAGCTCAATAGGAGTTGGTTGTCCACCAACTTCACTGCGACGACCTCCTTATCGTGCTTGCCGAGCTTCTCCAAGAGCGCCATCGTCTTTGCGGGCACAATGATCTTCTGCGCGGCGCCTTCGGCAGGCGCTTGTTGAAGGTCCACGCGGCAGCGGGCCAATCGCCGACCGTCCGTGGCCACAAGCATGAGCTTCTTGCCCTTGGCCTCCCAGAGAACACCATTGATCGCGTACCGACTACTCTCCTTGGCTGTAGCGAAAAGACACTGCTCGATGCCTGACTGCAGTTGCTCGAGCCCGATTGTCATATCTGCGGGCTCACTGCCGAACGACGGCATCTTGGGATACTGCTTGGGGTCCTGACCATATATTGTGAAGTGGCTGTCCATGCCGCGAATCTCACATGTTGTCTCCGCGGCTTCCAGGACCAGAACGTCTTCTGTGCTCTCGCGGACGATGGCCGCGAGCCGCTCCGCTTCAATGACCACCTCCCCCTCAGAGCCAACATCCACAGCAGAGATGACATAGTCCAGACCCAGTTCGAGATTGGTCGCACAAACGCGCATCTCCTTGCCAGCGACCGCGAGACGTACGCACTTGAGAATGGGCCTCGGCGTACGGCTTGGAACAATCGCCGTCATGAGTCCCAAAGCCTCAGCCAGCGCGGAACGGTTGAATGTGACCTTCATGAGAAACCTCTCAAAAGCGACAGGCAGAAAACTGCCTTATAGATCATTGGACGGGCTCCAGTCTACCCGCCCATGCCTCGCCAGACAACCCCTTTTTCCTCGCAGACACACACCGTTGTGCACATAATGAAGCACGGGCCGCCGGGTGAAGGACGCTGGCTGCTGCGCAGGTCGTGTGTCTTTGGGAAGATGATAAATAGAATACTCTGAAAGACAAGTAGTAGGATAAGTCTTATGGGGTGCAGCTGTGTTACTTTTATGACCGACCTTCATGTAAGTGGTTTGTAGTAAAACAGATAGGTTATTTATTATAGGAAGTAGTTTGTGTATAAGCTGTTAGTGCTTTTGTTGGTAGCCTTGACAAAGTCACAGTTATCAGCTATGAAGCTGCTCCGTGGTATGTGTTTTCACAGGAAGGTGTTTCTCTATTAACAGGTAATGATGAGTACCAAGACAGGTTCGCCACAGACGGGCGGCAAACATCTCTTTGTTGGCTTTGATGTTGGCAGCAGTTTCGTCCATTACGCCGTCGTTGATTCGGACAGGACAGTCCTGTACTCGCCCGATCCAATCATGCACTTTGCAAACCCACTTGCTGCGATCGGCGAGGCCTGGTCCGACATCGTCTCACGCTTTCCTGTTGCCTCTGTTGCGAGCACGGCGCTGACGGGCAGTGCGGCGGAATCATTTCCGCGCGTCCTCCTCGGTGCGTTGTACGTTTACGATAGTGTCGCTATCCCAAAGGGAGCCGAGATTGTCGCGCCACGGGCAAAAGTCATTTTTCACATCGGCGCGAAGGACTCCTACTTCTTCAGTCTCGGTTCTGTCGACGGTCGGCAGATCATCTCCGAGTGGCGGACTGGAACCAAGTGCGGCGGTGGCTCCGGCATGCTCGTGGAAAAACAGTGCCGCCGTCTGTTCCAGGGAGAAGTGCCTGCCCCGGAGCTGGAAGACCCACGCGCCGTCCGGGAGGGTGACGAGCAACAGGTCATCGCGCGGAACCGTGCGAGACTGCAGGAACGTCTTGAAGAAATGCTTCGCCGCGCGGAGGAGGAGGCCGGCAGAGCGCGCGAGCCAAGCGAGTTTCTGGCCCGCTGCGGCGTCGTTGTCCAATCGGACCTCATTCACAAACAGAACGAGGGCGCGACGCGGGTAGACAATCTCGCAGGTCTTTTCCGCACGGTTGCGCGGAACTACATGATCGATGTGCTGGGGTCGCGCGACTTCGCGTCCACCTTTGGCACCGGCGATTGTATTGCCACCGGCGGCGTCTTCTCCAACGATCTCGTCCGGCAAAACCTCGCGGAACTGCTCGGCATCGACATCGAGAGGCCGCCCCATCACCACAACATCGCGGCCATCGGCGCGGCGCTCAAAGCCATCGAGCAGAAGAACGCGTTTGTGATGGATGTTGCCCACCTTCGCAATGTAGCCGAGTACAGCCGCGAGAGGAGAAAATTCGCACCCTCCCTGTCGCGGAGTCTGAGCCGCGTCCACGCCAAGAGTGCAGAGTTGCCAGCAGACATTGCAGCCGGCACCGAGGTCGTGCTTGGGATCGACGGCGGCAGCACGACCACAAAAGGCGCCCTCGTGGATGTCAAGACCGGCAGGCTCCTCGACAAGTTGTACATCAAGACGCACGGCAACCCGGAGGAATCACTCAAGCGCGTCCTGCGGTACCTCGCGCGGCACAAGGACAACGTCGTCATTAAGGGCGTCGGCGCCACCGGCTCTGCGAGAAAGCTTTATGAGAAGATCCTCATCAGCAAGAGCAGAAGCCAGCACCTGGCCCAGCAGGGCATCGCGCTGCCGGACCGGATTACAGACGAGATCACCTGTCACGCGCTGGGCGTCAAGTACAACAATCCCGAGGTCGACACCATCTTCGAAGTCGGCGGCCAGGACATGAAGTTCACGAGTTTCGCCAAGGATGGGACCGTCAAAGAAGCGAAAATGAACTATAGCTGTCAGGCTGGGTCCGGGCAGACGCTTGAGAACATGGCCGATGTCATCAACCTGAATGTGGAGAATACCCTCCAGGCCGCGGCCCTCCGCGCCGAGCGGGTCCCGATCATCGACTCGACCTGCGGCGTCTTCATGGAGATGGATGAGAACCGGCTCATCGCGGAGGGGTTCAGCAGGGACGAGATCGCTGCGGCCATCATTCGCGGCACCGCGGCCAGCTACTACTACAAGTTCGTCGGCGGCTCGCAACACGCCGGCGACACGTGCTCCGCACAGGGTGGTCCTGCTCTGGGCGACGCCTTCCTCGCTGCCCTGGCGCAGGTCACCGACAAACAGATCGAAGGCTATCCCCATCGCGAGATGTTCGGCGCCTGGGGCCAGGCCCTCGACATCATCCAGACCATCCGACAGTTCGAGCAGGACGGCAAACGGTACGACACGGCCTTCCGAGGCTGGCAAATCATCGACATGGCCTTCCACAAGCGAAAGGTCCTCTGCCGGGAGTTGTTTGGGGACAAGTCTTGCGGCGTTCGCGACTGCCAGCTCGAGGTCTTCAGCATCGAGGACGACGAAATCATCACGGGCGGCTTCTGCCCGCGCGGCAACTCGGAATCCGCGAAGAAGCCCAAGACCAACTACGTGGACCGCTATCACCGAATCTACGAGAAGCACTTCAAGAAGCAAGGCTGCCTGTTCCACGAGCTGGGCACCGCGACCTACGACGGCCCGACGGTCGGCATCAAACGGAGCATGGCGACGCTCGGCAGCAAGGGGATCTGGAGCGCTGCGCTGCTCCGCAAGCTCGGGTTCTACCCGGTCGTTTCGCCGCGCAGCGATAAGGACATCGCCAAGATCGGGGTGGACAACTCACGGACGGAGTTCTGCATCGCCCGCAAGCTCGCGACCGGTCACGCCGCGATCCTCAACAACAGTCCCGAACTCAAGTACCTGTTCAACCCGAGCTTCATCGAGGTCCGCCAGGCGACGCCGCCGGACCTGAAATACTGCATCTACACCGAGTCGGAAGGTTACGTCCTCAACGACGTCCTGTCCCTCGACAAGAATCGCCAGATCAATCCGATCCTTCACTTCAACGACATACCGCTGCTGGTCCGCCAGTTGCGCGTGGAGTTCGACCGGCTGGGCTTCGCTTGCACGAACAGGCAGATTCGCGAAGCGATCGCGTTCGCGGACCGGGCGGAGGGCCAATTCACGGGCGAGTTGTACGCCGAAGGCGACAAGTTCCTCGAACGGATCGAGCGCGAGCGAACCCGCGCATACGTCGGCATCGGACGCGACTACGTGATCCTCGATCCGGAGGCCAGTTCCAGCTCCGGCGCCATGTTCTCCCAGGTCCGCGGGCTGGATTACATCCCCCAGCAGTTTCTCGAGCACCGCTTCGAGAAGATCCCGCTCGATGGATTTGTCGAGAACGAATTCTGGAATCAGAGCGTCAAGATCCTCAAGGCCAATCTCTTCGTCGCGGATCATCCGAACCTCTTCGCGATTCGCATGATCAACTTCGCCTGCGGGCCCGACAGTCTGAAAATCTACCAGGAAGAGCAGATCCAGCAGGCGGTGAACAAGCCGCTGCTGGTGCTCGTGACGGACGCCCAGACGAACAACGCGCCGTTCGTGACGCGGACCGAAGCCCACGAGCGCGTTGTCGGGCAGAGCCGGCCGATCCGTCTGGACATCGACCAGCTCAGAATCCACGCGTCGAATACGTACGACAAACGAGTTTGGCTCATCCCGTACATGGGCGACGCCAGTCACGTCGCAGCGGCGGGTCTCAGGCATTTCGGCATCGAAGGCAAGGTCCTCCCGACCAACACGCCGCGAGGCTATGAGGTCGCCCGCAAGCACGTCTCGACCGAAGTCTGCTACCCGCTCAAAGGCGTTGTCGGCGACGCCATCGGCTTCCTCCAGGAGCAGATCGAGAAAACGAGCCGGCAGGCCGTGGAAGAGGGCTACCTCGTCATGCTCCCGACCACCAGCGGCCCGTGCCGATTCGGCAAGTACAGCGAGGTCCTACAGCACTTCATGAAGCTCGAAGGACTGGAGAAAGTCCCCGTTGTGGGCCCGTCTTCCGAGACGGACTACATCGATATCCCGCTGCCTGGCGGGTTGCGCCCCTCGGCCCGGATCAAGATGCAGCAGATCCTGTTCAAGGGGATCAACGCTGCGGATCTGCTGGAGGACGTGCTCCGCCGGTTCCGCCCGTATGCGGAGGACAAGCCCGCCATGGACGCCGTCAAGGCCGCCCGGCTCGAAGCGCTCGGGCGGATCGTCGCGTCCGGCGGCGACACGAACAAGCTGCTGGCTTGGGGCCGCGAAACGGTCGCGCTGTTCAAATCAGCCAAGGTCCGCTACCACGAGCGATTCCCGCTGGTCCTCTACATCGGCGAGATCTACATGCGCCAGCATGATCCGTACACGGATTTCGTCATCCACAAGCTGGAGGAGAACCGCCTGGAGGTCGTCCGTGACCCGATCACCGACTGGCTGTTCTACGTCAACCAGATGAACCTCCGCAACGCGAAGCGCGACGTGGGTCTGGGCCTTGCGGACCGCAGCCTCGGCCGGGTGTTCCGCTCCGCGGGCAAGGCCGGCAAGTCCATCCTCAAGGGGCGGTACATGAGCCACATCGCCGAGAAGCTGGCGGAGCCGTTCCATGAGGTACTCGAAGGCCGGCACGTCCTGCCGCACCCGATGGAGATCATCGAGACGCTCGAACGCGCCCACGAGACGCACGGCAACATCGAAGGCGAGTCGCCCCTGAGCACGGGCATCGCCTACTACCTCATGCGCGGAATGGTTCAGTGTGGCCCAGCCGCCCCCAACTGGGGAAAGAACATGGAGCCCACCCGCCCCCGGCTGGGGAAGGACATGGAGCCCAGCCGCCCCCGGCTGGGGGAAGACACCCCCGAGGGCGGGGGTGCCACACCCTACATCTCCGGCATCTTCCACGTGGGACCTTTCACCTGCATGCAGGAAGGCGTTGCCACCGCGAAGATCGAAGGGCTCGTCAAGGAGTTCCGTAAGGAGAAGCCCGACCTCGTCTTCCCGATCATCCACGCCTTCTTCGGGGATTCCGCCAGCGCGAACCTCGCCTCCGAGATCGCGGTCTTCCAGGAGCAATGCTACCAGAAGCGCGATCTGCTCCGCCAAGAGCACGGCGGCGCGCCCCGCCAGGGGCCGGAAATCCGCGCTGTCCCCGCAGGCCACAAGCACGCGGGCACACAGATCAAAGCGGACCGGTAGAGCTCAGACGGCGAAGAAGGCGCAGACCCGTCGGAAGATGCGCCAGGGGTCGTCTGGATCGAGCCGCCAGTGGCGCGCGAGCGCCTGGCGTTGCATGGGCGCCAGGGCGCAGAATCGCAGGAAGAAGCGCCCTTCCGTCCGCATCGTGCGCACGAAGCCCTCCAGGATCAGTCCGCACTGCCGAGTGAGCGGATCGGCGTCCGTCAGGCGGGAGTGAAGCCGCTCGTTGTCGAGCAGGCTCTGCAACGCGTGCAGCCGCTCGCGGACCGCCAGGCCGAACTCCTGCGCCGTCATGTCCTGTGTCTGGTACAGGAACGTAAGCCGCGCGCTGTCCCTGCTGATGAGCGCCCCGATCATCCGGTCCGCGAACGCCCCGCCGGTGGCCCGCTCCTCGTTGCCCGTCGAAGAGCAACTGGAGGATCTGCGTTTCTCTCGGCGAGAGGCGGAAGGCCTTTCGGAGCGTATCGAGTTGTTCGTCGGTCAGTTTCACATGGGGTTCCGTGGCGATCCCATGGCGCCGGCGGGCCATTGGCCCGCTTGGCGAGCCGGCAGCGTGCGAAACCTTCAGGGTACAACGCGACTGATGTCACGGCAGTCCTGTGAGAGTGCTGTTTCCGCCTCTGCTGATGCACTATAATCCACCTGCCGCGCCCGGGTGACGAGCCGGCGATACCGTAGCTGGATCCACGTAGGAAACGGAGGTTCAACATGGTTCATTGCAGGCACCACCCACCGGAACTGGCTGCAATAGCGGCGTTGTTCTTTGCGGTCGCGGACGTATCCCATGCAGTCCCCGTGTCAGGTGGCATGGCGCAGCCCTCCTCCAATCCCGCCCGGCAGGTCATATCGCTCAGCGGTGAGTGGTCCTTCCAGCGCGATGGCGCACAGAGCAACGAATGGAAGACTGTGACGGTGCCGTCTACCTTCGAGCAGCACGAAGGCATCGAATTCGACGGCGTGGGATGGTATCGCAAGCGGATCGAGCCATTTGCCGTGCCCCCAGGCAAGCGGGTGCTGCTGCACTTCCAGGCGGCGGCGACCGAGGCGACGGTGTGGTGGAACGGCGAGAGGCTCGGCACCCACCTTGGCGCCTGGACGCCGTTTCGCTTCGATATCACACGACAAGTGCGCGAGACAGCCGACGGCGGACCTCACCAACTCCTGGTACGCCTTGACGAGAAGGTCGGCCATAACACCCAGGGGTTCCTGCCCATTGTCGCGCCTCATTTTGGCGGCCTGTGGCAAGAGGTATCGCTGCTGATTGTGCCGGCGACGTTCTGCGATGACCTGCGTCTGCTCGCGATAGGCGATCTCGCTACGTCCGAGGTGCGGCTGACAGTCCCCCTGGCCGGGAACGTCCCCGAGGGTATCCCGACCATCACGGTGCGATCGCGCCCGCAGAGCGAGGAGGATTGGAGGGTTCTGTCGGCGACTGGGGCCCGCTCGGGGAATACGCTCATCTGCCGGGCACCCATGCCGGACGCGCGTCCATGGTCGCCAGTGGAGCCGCGTTTGTACGATGTCGAGCTTGCCCTGCCTGGAAGCGACGGAGACATCGTCCGTACCCGGGTGGGTTTTCGTGCCATCGAGGTCTTCGGCCGGCAGTTCCGCCTCAATGGCCGGCCCTTGCAGATTCGGGGATTGCTCAACTGGGGGTATTCGCCCCCGCTGACCGCCCCCAGTCCAGGGGAGGCCGCCTGGCGCAGCGAGCTGGAATTCGCCCGAGCTCGCGGTTTCAACCTGATGAAGTTCTGCCTCTGGGTACCGCCGAAGCGATACCTTGAGCTTGCAGATGAGATGGGCATGCTCACGTGGATGGAGTACCCGACCTGGCATCCCAAGCTCACCGCAGAGTTTCTGGAGCCGCTCCGAGCGGAGTTCGGCGAGTTCTTCGACTACGACCGCAATCACCCGTCCATCGTACTTCGCAGTCTCACCTGTGAGACGGGCTCCTCCGCCGACTTGAAGGTCATCCAAAGCCTCTACGATCTGGCCAAGGCCGCCATCCCAGGCGCAGTCGTAGAAGACGACTCGAGCTGGATTGGCTGGAACCGCGTGCACGATTTCTACGACGACCACCCCTACGGCAACAACCATACATGGGTCGGTACCCTGCAGGGTTTCAACCCGTACATCCTGGCCCATGGTCTCAAGCCACTGGTGCTGGGGGAGGCCATTTGTGCGGACACGTGGATTGACCGGGATGCCATCGGGAAGCATCTCGGCAGCATGCGTCCGTGGTGGGCGCCTGTGGCGTTCGATGAGGTCCCTCGCTGGCTGGAACGGATGCAGGCGGTCGCCGGCCCCGGCGGGATCGACCAGCTTCGGGCCGATTCCCTCTCCTACGGTCTTCTGATGCGCAAGTTCCAGGCTGAAGCTTATCGGCGCGAAGTGCCCTACGGCGGCTACGTCATCAGTGTCATCCGCGACATCCCCAGAGCCTCCATGGGGCTCATTGATTACCTCGGCGAGCCCAAGTGGAGCGAGGCGGACTGGTGCTGGCAGCATGATACGATCTGCCTGCTCAAGACAAGCTCAGACGGCCGAAGCTTCGCCGGTGGGGAACGGCTGCAAGGCGAGATCCTGCTCAGTCACTTCGGCCAAGAGGCGATTGCTGATGGGAGACTGGAAGTTACGCTGGAGACGGCAGACCGCGGGAAGACCCCCATGCAGCGTTGCGAGGAGAACGGCATCCAACAGAATGTGGGGACCCTGGCTACGAGGCTCGCGTTGGACTGGCCATTGCCCGAGACGCCTGTCCCGATTCGCTTGGTCATTCGCACAACGTTGACAACAAGCGGTGCCGTATTCTGCAACGAATGGCCCATCTGGGTGGTTCCAGCCCCCACGACACAGACCGAGCGCGGGGTGCAAGTCCATGAGGCACTGAGAGAAGATTGGCGCAAGGAACTCTTTCCCGGCGCTCCAGGCTACCGTGGAGGCAATACCGACGCGATCGTCGTGGCCTCGCGATTCGATGATGACTTGATACATTTTCTCCAAGGAGGAGGCCGCGTACTCCTGCTGCCCGACGGACAGAAGGCCGGCTTCCCGCTCAGCGACCACTGGTTTTTGCGGGGAGCGCCCTACGTGCCGGATAGCGTTGTGACCGCGAAGGTCCCTCGCGATCTCCTCGTGGAACTACAGCACTTCGACCTCGCCGGCGAGATCGTCCCGGACATTCAGTACATCGAGGGCATCGACCCGATCCTGATGCTCTGGGACACGCATGACCTCACGACAGTGAAGACGCATGGACTGATCTTCGAGACCCGCGTCGGGCAAGGGCGCCTGTTGGTGAGTGCCGTGCGCCACGGGGGCAAAGAGAATGCGGCGGGTCGCTGGCTCCTCCACATGCTGCTCGAGCACCTCCGATCCGGCGCCAGACCGAAGCACACGCTGCCAAACGACGTCCGGACCTACCTCAAGGCCAACTGACTGACGGAGGGATGAGCATCTGTTTCCCGACGCGCGCCGCGAGGGATTCCGATTGTGTTCCGACAGCCCGTCCTGTATCACTGAGGTCAAGGTCAAAAGCGTCCATAAACGAAGGTGGGTATCATGAAAAAGATCGTACTACTGGTCGGATTCGCGACAGCTCTGTCGACCCTTTCAATCCATGGACGGGAGAGAATCCCCCTCGTCACGGACCGGACCCTGGAGTTGACCGGCTTTCAGGACCCCAGGCCCTATACCCCTGCTTATGATCTGCGCAACGATTTGGTGATGGTGTACGGGATCGACCCAAGCCGCACCCCTGCCATCCAGTCCTGGGTCGAGAAGGATTACGTGCCCCACCTGATGACCGGGATCGCCTGGGGGGACTATCAGGATTTCCAGGACATCAACGGACGGGACATCATGTCTCTGTCGCAGATGGAGGCCCACGGCAAGGAAAGGCTCCACGGTCCGGGCGTCCCCTATGTCGTGCCGTCGATTGAGTTCGTCGATTACATGACGGAGAAGCTCAAACCCATGATCGACGCCGGGGTGCTCGCCATCCACCTGGAAGAACCGGAGTTCTGGGCCGATACGGGCTTCTCCGGGGCTTTCGCGCGGGAGTGGGAACTGTACTATCACGAGCCGTATGTGCGTGCAGACAGTTCGCCGGACGCCCAGTACAAGGCCAGCAGGTTGAAATACTATCTGTACGGCCGGGCTTTGCGCCGCGTCGCGGAAGCCTGTAAGGAGTACGCCTTCCAGAAACATCATCGCGAACTCCGCATCTACGTGCCCACCCACAGCCTGATCAACTACACGCAGTGGGCGATTGTGTCGCCGCAATCGTCCTTGATCGATTCCAGCGTGGTGGACGGCTGCATCGCGCAGGTATGGACCGGCACAGCCAGAACGGCGAACACCTACCAGGGGAAGACCGCGGAACGCACTTTCGAGACCGCCTTTCTGGAGTATGGGGTGATGCAGGAGCTGGTGCGTGGGACGAATCGTCGCATGTGGTTCCTGGCCGACCCGATTGAGGACAATCCCAGACACGACTGGGACGATTACCGCGTCAACTACAAGGCGACGCTGATCGCATCGCTGCTGCAACCCCACATCTGGCACTATGAGATCTGTCCGTGGCCGTCGCGTGTGTTCCGGGGTAGATACCCCGCCGGTTCTCCGCAAGCCCAGCCGATTCCAGGGGCCTACGCGACCACCCTGTGCACGGTGTTCAATCAGTTGCGCGACATGAACCAGCCGGACATTGAATGGCAGGACGCAACTCATGGCGTGGGTGTGTTCATGGCCGATTCGGGTATGTTCCAGCGGGCCGAGCCGGCGTATCGACTGGCCGCAGCAGATGGCAGTGATCCGACTCGGGCGGAGAGAAAGGACATCCAACAGTTCTCCGCATTCTACGGGCTGACGCTTCCGCTGCTCAAGCACGGCGTGCCCGTCCAGCCGGTCCAGCTCGACAACGTGGCCCGCTTTCCCAACTACCTCGGCGACTACAAGGTGCTCGTGTTGAGCTACGAGTTCATCAAGCCCCAAACGCCTGCGATCAATCAGGCGCTGGCGGAATGGGTCGCCCAGGGCGGTGTGCTCGTCTACGTCGGCGCCGACACCGATCCTTTCAATACCATTACCGACTGGTGGAATACCGGAAGAAACCGATACGAGACGCCTGCCCAGCACCTGTTCGACGTGCTTGGATTGGATCGAGAAGCGGGTGAAGGACGTTACACCTTTGGCAAAGGCTGCGTGTTTGTCCAGAGAAGACACCCGGCCTATTACTCGCGTTCGCGTGATGCGGCGGACGTGTACCGTGCCGTGGTCAGACAGGCCGTCGAAGCCGCGGGCCTGTCTTACAGAGAACACAGTTTTCTCCAACTGCGTCGTGGTCCGTATGTGCTTGCCGCATGTCTGCGGGAATCCGTCAACGAGACACCCCTTGAACTGAAGGGCCTGTTTCTGGATATCTTCGACGCCAACCTACCGGTGCTCGACGACGTGACGCTGCAGCCGGGGCAGCAGGCCTGGCTGCTCGACTTGAACCGGCTGGACCGGGACAAAGCCCAGCCCGTAGCCTCGGCTGGACGGTTCGAGAGCTGGACGCAGACGGACCACGGCGTCGAGTTCGTGCTTTCCGCCCCGGAGGGCGTCAGGATCGTATCGCGTGTACGCACGCCGAAGCGTCCCACCGTTATCGGCAGTGCAGATCGAGAACTGAGCGGGTATCAGTGGCATGAAGAAAGCCACACGGTGTGTTTCGAGTCTCCAACAGGCGTATCAAGACACCAAGTCAAGATCCTGTGGTGACCGCATACAAGGCTCATCCTTGAGAAAGCTGTGCGAGACATGGTGCCGATCGCGCGAAAGACGCATAGACTCATTGTGGCATGAGCGGATGACCTGATCCCGCCGGCCCTCATGCACTCTTACCCCAGTTGCCACAAGTACTTATGATCAGACCACATAGGTCCTCCAAGTGAGAGTCCTGAAGCCACGGATCGCCGCGAGCCTTTGCTCCCACCCAACACGGAGTGTCTTCGTTGAAGCCCATCTCGTTGCCCACACGCACAGCGACTGCGGGCGACTGTATTACTCGGCTGAGTCCGGACAATTTCCACCGGCGTATACCCGATTGGAGTAGACACAACGGAGGACCCTAGTATAATAAAAATCGCATGACTCGGTGGCGTAGCCGGGCAGGGTCACATGCGAAGTAGCGGGGCAACATCAATTCAATTCGAGGAGTGGATCATGAGAAGGCAGTCCGTAATTCATCTCGTCGTTCTCTTCTTTGTTTGGCTGGCCGCACCGACCGCTTTCGCCTATTGGGAGGAGGTGCAACTGACCTTTGACACGGATCGGAACCACCAGTTGGACAACAACCTGAACTGGTCTGCCGACTGCCAGTGGGTTGCCTATGACACGAGGGCGTTCTCCGGCGGAATCGGGAACACCCTGACGCTGGAGAAAGTCCATCTCCGCACGAAGGACATCGTCACCATGTACACCGCGCGCAATCCTGATCCCACCAATGGCTTTGGACCCGGCACTTCGGCGGTGAGCTTCTTCCCCACGGGAGACACCGTGATCGCGATTCGCGGCATCGACGGCGTGCAGTATGCCGGAACCGCCCGCTTCGGCGCCATGGTCAGTCCCACCGACGGGACCG
>JAXDBU010000195.1:0-8520 GCA_034678485.1 Sedimentisphaerales bacterium
TCGGCGGCCCCGCTCATCCAAGGCACAAACCAACGATTCGAACTTCGCCTTGACAATGCTTGCGTCCACATGTCTTATATCGGACGAAAGCTCAAAATCCTTCAGTTATTGTCTGACACTGCCTAAGCACAAGTTCCCGAACGCGAAGCTGTTCGTCTTCACCAGGTCCGGCCAGATCGAGCACCAGGAGTTGGCGCGAAGTCTCGGCGCCGACTGGGTCGGCGCGACAGGCGAGACGTCGCCCGCGATGCTCGACGCGGCCATCGACACGACGCCCGCCTGGACCCCGATCGTCGAAGCGATGCGCGTCCTGGCGCCGGGCGGGCGACTGGTGATCAACGCCATCCGCAAAGAACCGAGGGACCAGGACACGTTGTTGCGTCTGGACTACCCGACCCACCTGTGGCAGGAGAAGGAAATCAAGACCGTTGCGAACGTCACGCGTCAGGACGCCCGCGAGTTCCTGCCCCTGGCGGCAGAGGTCCCGATCCGGCCACAGGTGCAGGAGTTCGCCTTGGAACAGGCGAATGAAGCCCTCCTCCTGGTCAAGCAAGGCAAAACCCAGGGCGCCGCGGTCCTGCGTTTGTAGTGTGCTCGTAAGAGCATATCCGCGCTCGGGTCACTGGCCACGGGTCACGAGTCACAGCAGGATAACGCCTTGCGGCGTCACTACGAACAGTGCGCGAGAATCCAGTCCGCCGCCTCCGCGATGCCGGAGGTGATGATGTCGCTTGGGCCCATCTCCGCCAAGTGCTTCTCCCCATGCCCGCTCCGGACGTAGACGCCCTGTGCGCCGACGGATCGGGCGAACTCCACATCGTGCGGATGGTCGCCGACCGTGAAGGACCGTTCGAGTTCCACGCCGTACTCCTTCTCGGCCTTGCGGAGAAAGTACGGCTGCGGCTTGATGCACGGACATCCTTGCTCGCGGTCGTGCGGACAGACGTACACCGCCGTGATGACGACGCCGTGCCGGGCCAGATGCGAGACCACCGAGGCGTTCACCCGACTCACCTGATCCAGCGTAATGATGCCTCGGGCCACCCACGGCTGGTTCGTCACAATGAATAGCAGGAAGCGGTCCTGGAGTCGCTTCAACGCACCGACTGTATCCGGATAGAACACCACATCGGACGGCTCGGTGAGGACGCCGCGATCCTCGACCATAGTCCCATCGCGGTCGAGGAAGACGGCGGGACGCAGAGCCGGCGTTGGATCACTGCTTCGCATGGTCATTCTCGGCGGAGACCGGCTGGGCTCGACGGCCCCAGGCGAGCAGCAGCGCGACAATCATGAGGGCCCCTGTGCCGATGGCGCCGGTGATGACCGGCTCGAACGAGGCCTGTGCCCATTTCCATCCCGCCGGCAGATTCCGTGCGAAGGTGCCCCAACTGATGACTGCGACGCTCACGGCAATTGCGATCAGGCCGCGCCGCCACGAGAGACGGACGCGAAGCATGCTCAGGAGGAACAGGCCGAGGATGCCGCCGCCGAAGATGCCGGAGATCTGCCACCAGATGTCCAGGGCGCTCTTGGCGCGGATCATCAGGATGGCGAAGGCGGTCCCGAGCAGGCCCCAGACGACAGTCGTGACTCGTAGACATCGAAGACTCGCCCGGTCACTCACCTGCGGATTGATGTAGCGCTTGTAGAAGTCCACGAGCAGAACGGTCGCGGAGCAGTTGAGAGCCGAATCGACGGTGCTCATCGCAGCCGCCAGCACCGCCGCGAGGATCAGGCCCTTGAGTCCCACGGGAAGCTGCGTCGCGATGAAGTAGGGAAAGGCCTCGTCGCCCTTCGTGACCGCACCGCCGGCTGAGCCGGTCGAGTAGAACGCGAACAGCGCCGTCCCGATGTACAGGAAGATCGCGGTCATCGGGATGTAGATCAGCATGGCGATCCAGATGGAACGACGCGCCTCATGTTCCGTCGGCACCGACGAGTACTTCTGGACGAAGTTCTGGTCCGCCAGGAGATTGCGGAGGTTCTCGGTCACGCCGTAGATAATCATCACCCAAATGGTCCGCGACGACAGCGACAGGTCCCACGTGCCCAGACTGAACTTGTGGGCGTCCACCGCCGCCTGGATCAGGGGTTCGGGACCCGTGAAGATCCGCCAGGACAGATTCACGGTGCAGAACAGCAGGCCGCCGATCATGATGATCGACTGGAGGACATCGGTCCAGATCACCGCCTCCATGCCCCCCAGGAGCGTGTAGACAATCGTGACCACTCCGATGACCACGATGATCATCACGATCGGCCAATCCAGAAACTGGCTCAGCAGCAGACTCACGAGATACAGAATCACCGCGGTTCGACCCACGATGTAGAGCAGGAAGGACAGCGCCGCGTACACCCGTCCCCAGGCGCCAACCCGCTCTTCGAGGAATTCGTAGACGGACAGCAGCTTCATTCTCCGGTAGTACGGCACGGCGTATCGGCACGCCAGCCATGCGACAGGGAAGATGGCCAACGAGAAGATGAGGGGATGCCAGTTCGTGTCGTACGCCTTGCCCGGCGTCGCGATATAGGAGATGCTGCTGGTATACGTGCTCATGATGGCCAGCCCGGCCGCCCAGGCGGGAATGGACCGCCCGGCTACCATAAACTCCTCCGCCGTGCGGCACTTGCGGGTGTAGTAGATGCCCATCCCGACGACCACCACACAGTAGGCAGCGAGGATCGCGATGTCGATTACGCTCAGTCCGGCCTCCATGCTCCACCACCTCATCGCATCAGGTTCGATTTGCCGTCGAAGAGCCCCAGCTCTTCCATGTACTTGCGGACCGTGTCCCGCTGAGGCTCGCGGAACCGATGGAACGGCTCCGCGAGGAAATCGTTGCAGACCCCCAGCAGCGACAAGGCGCACTTGAGTCCCTTGATGAAGCTCGATTCGAACTGTCCCACACTGAAGACCGTCGCGTTGACCCGCATGACCATTCTGTGCAGCGTCTCGATGCGAGGCATGTCTTTTGCACAGGCAGCGTTGTACAGATCCACGTACAGGCGGGGCAGCAAATTGGCCCCGCCGCAGACCCCGCCGTGGCCTCCGACCAACACGGTTTCCGCGAGAAGCTGCTCGGGTCCCGTCAGCAGCGTGAAGTCAGGCCGGTCGGCCATCACGGACAGAAGCTGATGGAAGTACAGCATACTGGCGGAGCTGTCCTTGAGTCCGACGATGCCCGGGATCTCCGCTGCGGCGCGGACGGTGCCCACGTCAAATCCCGGCTTGGGCCGATTCGGCAGGTTGTACAGGAACAAGGGCAGCGACAGTTCCCGCACGAGGTGCTGGAGATACTCCAGCAGTTCGGGCTGGCCTGCGGGGAAGTAGTACGGCGGAGCAAGCACCAAACCTTGCGCACCCGCCTGTGCCGCCTTCTGGGCAGCGTTGACCGACTCGACGAAGGACGTGTCGGTGATCCCCACCAGGACCGGCGCTCGCCCATTCACCTGGGAGCAGACGCGTTCGATGAACTCGTGTCGAAGCCGGTGGCTCAGACTGGCCGCCTCGCCGGTGGTGCCCAGGATGAACAGGCCGTGGACGCCGCCGGCCAGGATGTGCTCGATCAGCCGCTCGATGCCAGGGACGTCGAGCGTGTCGCGATCCAACAACGGCGTAATCATCGGCGGGATGATCCCGCGCAACGGACTCGGCAGCGTATTGCAACCACAACTCATCGCAAGGTGCCTCCAAAAACCACATCGTGACTGCCACACCAATCGACCGGGTTATCATAACAGAACTTCCCGGCGTGTCCACGCGGAAAGACAGAGGACACGCAATCGCCAGACAGAATGTGCGACGCTCCGGCTCTCGGAATGCGCTGCCTGCCGATGGCAGGTAGCGCAGCGACCGCTCCGTCAACCCCGAGGGACGGCCCTGACAGACAGAACCGACGGAGTTGCATCCCGGTAGATTCAGAGCGATAATCTCTTCCAGTGGGAACAGAGAACGCGCGCACTCATTTCAATGAAAGGGACACATATGAGCGGGCATGGGACGCGAGCGGGGAGAATCGCTACATGGGCTCTTGTTGGAATCGGGTTCTGTGCTCTTGGCGCCGTCGTCACAGAAAGCGCGGCGCAGGCGCCCGGCGACGCCGAACGACAGACAGCCACATCCAACGAGCGGATCAAGGCTCTCACCGCCGAGCGATACGATATCCTCAGGCACATCGCAGACTCGGTCGAGAAGCACTTTGCCTCCGGCATGGCGACCCTTGTGGAGTGGCGGGACGCCAAGCTCGCTCTGTACAGGGCGCAGGCCGATCTGTGCACGGATCGGGCCAAACGGATCGCAGTCCATGAGGAGATGGTGGACTTCCTTCGCAAATGCGAGCAACTGGCCCAGCGAAGCGCCGACGCCGGGCGCGCCACGCAGATTGAGGTCGATCGAGCCAGAGTCGCGACAATCGAGGCGCAGATCGCCCTCGAAAGACTGCGATTGGGCCAAGACCAGTAGAGCGGCTCATCCGGATTCTATTCGGCCTGCCGATCACAGATCGTGCAGCAGGCGGATCGATTCGCGGATGACGACGTCGGCCGCCTGCGGCGCGAAGCGACTGGTCTGAACCTCGTAGCCTTCCTGCACGTGGGCTTCCTTCGGCGCCAGGTAGCCCGCGGCGTCGTTGCAGTGGGTGATGACGAACGTGTGCCGACACGGCGAGCCCGCTTTGATGGCCATGCCGATCTCCGTCAGGACCTCGCCTCCGAGACCGACAAAGGCCACGTCGCCCAGTCGGGCGACGGTGATCACATAGGGTCGGGTCCAGGGCTCGCTGCTGCTCGATGTCACATTCGTCGATTTCGCGGGAAGCTCAATCGTCACGAGATTCGTCGCAATGGACCCGGCCGAACTCGTCTGCTGGATCGCGCGATAGACGTGCACCACCTCCTCGCCCAGGAACGTACCCAGCAGGACCGGTTCGGGAATCCAGCCAGGCTCGTCGTTGAACGTGGGCAACACGCGAAACCACGGGTCGATGTTGCCCGAGGCCCCGATGAACGCCGGGGCAACCGTCTCGGGACCGAGAATCCGTTCGACAAACTGCTCGGCCAGACCCGGCACGTCACCGCTGACCGTCAGATTGCCCGGCCCGAGCGAGGTCCCGTGCGTCGCGTAGTCGAAGACGACCGCCAGTGGCGCCCCATCCGCCTTGGCGACCTTCATCACGAGGACCTCTTTGTCGGTCGGTCCATCGGGGTTTCGCCCGAGCACAATCGAGGTCTTGCCGTCCTTGCCGATCCGCAGCTCGCGGCGATTGGCGCCGACCGGGCAGGCACCCACGCCCATCCCGATCTCGACCGGCTGCATCGCGCCCAGCGCCCGGCGGACGACCTCGACCAGCTTGCCCTTGAGCACCTCGGTGTACTCGACATTGTTGGGATGGCCCCCTTCCTTGTTGGTCGTCAACGTGGGGGCGGCGTGCGTGTGGATGGCGGTCAGGAACAGCTCGGACGGCTGCAATGCCAGCTCGCCGAGCAGGGCCTCGCGGAGGTAGTCGGCGGCGCCCCCATAGAAGCCGATCACGTCCGTCGAGACCAGGACCAGGCGTTTGCCGCCCGCTTCGAAGGCCAGCACGCGAGCCGACAGCGGATCGTGCACACCCGTGGACGGGTCCCTGCGGCTGCCGTACCCGGACATCACGACCGGTTTCTCCGGCGTGATGTCGATTCTCGCGGCGCCCGCTTTCAAGCCGCCCGAGACCTCCGCCCGGGACGCTGATGGAACTGCCAGAAGGACTCCGGCTACCAGGAAACAGACAACGAAGGACTGGGCTCTCATGTCACATTCTCCTTTCGCGGGATCGCAACGGCAGGATTGTACCGCCCTTGGCCACGAGTATCAAGGCCGCCGATGCAGCAGACCCTGTTGTCTTCGAAGGCCAAATGGGGTAATCTGAAATCCGAGTGGTCCAGTATAGACACGTGGTTGGACAAGGTGAACGCATGGGATCGACGACAGGCCGGACTCGTGGTTTGGGCATCATCCTGCTTCTGGGGCTCCTGCTGTCGGCCTCGCGAGGGGCGGCGGACAGCGAATTCGACCGAGTCATCCAGGCGGATTGGGCCACACAGGAACACAGGCTTGGCCGAACGCCTGCCGATCCGTCGGCCACCGAAATCGCGTACAGGCGGGCCGAGGCTCTGATCGAGAACCTGGAGACGCTGCCAGAGCCGCCCGATCTCGGAGGCGACAAGGCGGAACTGCAATCCCTCGCGGCATCGGTCGCCGACGTCAATCAGCTCGACGAGACGGGCCGCCTGGCGCTCTATCACCGGATTCGTTCGATCTCTCGCGAGATCGCCCTGAAGAATCCGCAGATCGCAGGCAAGCGGATCGCCTTCCTGAAGCGCCGTCGGTTCATCTGCCAGATGCTGCACGAGTATCTGGGCTACTTCTACGATTACGGCGACATCGCCGGCGGGAGCGTGTGCCTCCTCGAGCAGCCGGGCCGGTCGTTCGAAATCACAGACCTCGTCCGGGACCGCCTGCCCAAGGGCAACTACACGACGCTTGCCCTCTCCTACGACGCGGGCACGCTGTACTTCGGCTTCGCGGAACGAGCACCGACCAGGCCCGACTACTACTCCCCCGACCGGCGGTGCTTCCACATCTGGGCGATGAATGCGGACGGCAGCGACCTGCGGCAGCTCACCGACGGCTGCAACGACGACTTCGACCCCTGTCCCCTGCCCGACGGGGGGATCGCCTTCATGTCCACGCGTCGCGGCGGATTCGGGCGGTGTCACAATCCGTGGGAGCCCCTGCCGGCGTACACGCTGCACCGGATGGACGCCTCCGGCGGCAACGTGCGGACGCTCTCGTTCCACGAGACGAACGAGTGGCACCCCTCCGTCCTGAGCGATGGGCGGATCGTTTACTCACGCTGGGACTACGTCGATCGCTCCGCGGCTAACTATCACGGCCTGTGGGTCAGTAACCCGGACGGGACGAATCCGGCCATCGTCTTCGGCAATTACACTCAGCACATCAACGCCTGCTTCCAGCCCAAGGCGGTCCCCGGCTCGAACAAGATCGCCTTCATCGCAGGGGCGCACCACGCGGACGTGGGCGGCTCGCTCGTCCTCGTCGATCCGGACAAGTACCGGCTGGACCCGGTGACAGCCGAGGACCGGTTCGAGTCCGTCGAAACGCTGACGGCGGAGGTGTGTTTCCCTGAGGGGGTTGGCTGGCCGGCCAGCTTCTTCCACAGCCCCTGGCCCCTGTCGGAGGACTGCTTTCTCGTGGCGTTCAGCTTCAAGCCGCTGCCCGGCATGGGCTCCAACGTCAAGGACGACCACTACACCGGCCTGTACTACTTCGACCGTTTCGGCAATCTGGAGCTGCTCTACGCGGACCCGAACTGCTCCTGCATGTACCCGATCCCGCTGGAACCCCGGCCCGTCCCGCCCATTGTGGCAAGTTCCCTGGAATCCGAACTCGGCGACGAAGGCGAGTACATCCTGACGGACGTTCAGCGGAGCTTCTTCGCGATGCCCCCTGCCCGGCCGATCCGGACGCTCCGCGTCTTCCAGGTCCTCCCGAAGACCCATACGCACGTCGCGAACCAGCCGCGAATCGGCTACGCCAACGCAGAGAGCGCCCGCATGTTGCTGGGCACGGTGCCGGTCGAGTCGGACGGCTCCGCCTACTTCCGCGCCCCCGCACGAAAACCGCTGTACTTCCAGGCGGTGGACGAGGCAGGCCATGCCGTGCAGAGTATGAGAAGCATCACCTACCTGCAACCCGGCGAACGGCGAAGCTGCGTGGGTTGCCACGAGCCGCCGGGCACGACGTCGCCGGCCCGGCCCGACATGTTGGCCCTCCACCGAACGCCGTCGGTCATCGAGCCCGGCCCGGAGGGAACGCAGCCCTGGAGCTATCCACTCCTCGTCCAGCCGGTCCTCGACAGGCACTGCGCCCGCTGTCACGACGGCAGCCAGGGCGATTTGAAGGCCCCTCCAGTCCTGACGGCCGACGCCGCCGGCGCGTTCACCAGATCGTACGAAGAATTGAAGCCCTACGTCCGCTGGTACGAATGGGGCGGTCAGTCCATTCGCGAGATCGGCACGGAACCAGGCCAGATCGGAGCCGACGAAAGCCGCCTGCTGAAGATCCTCGCGGACAAGACCCATGCCGAGCACGTGAAGCTGCCCCCCGAGGACTCTGAGCGATTGTGCATCTGGCTCGACGGCAACGCCCCCTTCTACGGCACCTACGAGAAGGAAGCCCAGGTCGCCCAGCAGGCAGGCCAGGCCGTCCAGCCGCCCACGGTGCAGTGATGCACCGTAGTTGCGTGGCGAGGGCGTCCCACCCTGGCGTCGCGGGGCTATCTTGCCCCTGCTCTTATGTCTTTCCTGAGGCAACACAACCGAGGGCGGGACGCCCTCGGGACGCAAAGGTAAGATGCCCTCACCACGAGTTGTAGGCTCAGTCTGTCATCCTGAGTCGCTCAGCCGCTTCGCGGCTGGTGCCGGGAAAGACACGGGCGTCTCACAAAGCTCATATGCTTG
>JAXDBU010000196.1:0-11634 GCA_034678485.1 Sedimentisphaerales bacterium
GCCGTTGTTGTGCTGGGCGCAGACCGCGATCTCGAGCGGTTCGTTGTGCAGGTCGATGCCGTTCTCTCTGTAGATCTCGATGGCCAGCGGATTCATGTGGGCCAGTCGTTCGATGGGCGTCGGCTGAGTCGCTCCGGCGTTTCGGAGGTACTCCGAGGCCTCTGATTCAAGCTGGTCGAGGTCGAATGCCTGTTGTGTCCTGCTGCCCACGGGATTGCGCCGGAAGTCCAGAAAGACCTGCCGGCCCTGCTGGTTCTCGTGAAAGACGATCACGTCGATCAGCGAGGACTTCAGGCCCTCGATCTTCTGCGGATCGAAGGGCCATTGATAGCCCTTGAGGAAGATGTTGCTCGCCATGCTCTTCATCGTCGGGAAGAAGTTGGCGAGGAAGTCCCGCTCATCCCGACCGTCGGCGTCCGTGCTGAAGATCCGCGGGATCGCCTGCATGTATGTGCCCGAGACGTTCCAACGGAACTTCGTGCTCGCCAGTCCGAACTGGGACTCGGTGAGATTCTCGGCGGCCAGACCTGCGCGAAAGACCAAGCCATGAAGGCCGACTTGGCCCTTCGGATAGACGCTGGTCTCGTACAACTCTCCTGGCCCGCCCGCCGCGAGGACGACGTTGGCCGCGAGGAATACGTGGATCGCGTACTGTGATTCCGTTGCCGACGGCCTGTCGAGGGCCGCGATGCCGACGATTCGTTTGTCGCGGCCGGAGCCGGTTGTGAGCAAGTGGGCGGCCTCCTGATTGTCGAAGAGCCGGATGCCGCAGTTGTCCGCCTGGCGTTGCAGGCATTCGCTCATGAACCGACTGGTCTTGGGCCCGGCGCTCGTGGCCCGCTCGGCGGGGTCGTGGTCGGTTTTGTAGCCGATGAAAGCGCCTGTCGCATCGGTCGGGAAGGCGACGCCCGCCTGGACCAGGTGGTAGAACTCGCGAAGCGAGTTGATCCCTTCGATCAGGGCCAGATCGCCGTGACAGCACCCCGCGGCGGTGAGGGTCTTCGCGAACGCCTCCGCGCAGTCCGGCACGTTCGGACTGGTCCCCAGCTTGTAGTAGGTCTGCTTGTCTGATCCGCTCATCCGCGAGGCACCGAGCTTGGCGCCCCGTGTGACGATGGCGATTCGATCCTGGGCGTCCTCGATTCCTTTGCGTTTCATGAACTCGTACAGATGCACGGCGCAGTTCATGCCCGCCGCTCCGGCGCCGACGACTATCGTGTTGTAGCGGTGGAATGTCACCTGCCGGCCGGCGATCTGTCTGGTTTCCACAGGTAACCTCAATTCACTCTCTCCGGCAGTGCGAAGTCCTCTGCCATGTCACGTGGCAGGCGGAACACGTCGCCCGCCTTGGTGCAGAAATAGAACGAGGACGCCGACGGCTCCCGCCCATGCCCGTCCGCCCAGAAGGCGTAGAAGCCGTCGTGGGCGTTCACCGGATGGCGGACATACGTGTGATTGAACGGGCTGTTGTTCGTAATCTGCCTGACCTTCTGCCACGAGGCGCCGCGGTTGCTGCTGGTCCAGATCGCGACCTCGCCGCCGGGATTGAAGGGTTGCGGCCCCGGCTCGGTTGGCGCGACGATCCGCCAAGTGCCGTTGCCCTCGATGTACAGCGAGCCCATGTCGTAGTTGTTGTCGGAGGTCGTCACGGGACGGATCTCCCAGGCAGTCCCCGTCCAGCAGGCCGTGGTCCACGTTCGCGGTCCATCTTCCGGTCCGGATCGGTAGCCCCTGCTGGTGATGTACAGGATCACCGGTCTGCCTGCTTCGTCGAAACGGATGTCCTTGACGTAGACGAGCAGACCTTCCTTCTCATAGTCGTGAACGAGGGCGTCGTTTTGCGGCGCGGTCAAGGGCAGCGTCAGTGCGCCTCCGCCCGCCGTGTGCCAGGTTCGACCGAAGTCCGTGGTCTCGATGTAGTACAGGTTCGTCCGCCAATTGAGCCCTTTGCCTTTCGGGTGGTAATTGAGCGCCGTGGCGGCCTTGCTCTCGCTCACGGCGCTGATTTGATAGTGGCCCTCGTCGATGGCGGCGAGCCTCTGCCACCGGGACCAGCGGACCCCGTCGGCGCTGGTCGCGAAGCAGGCTGTGCGTGTGGCGGGGTACCTGTATCGCGTGAAGAAAGCAACGAAACCTCGTCTGCGGATGTGCCAGGCCTGCATGTACGAGAAATTCGTCATGGGGACTTCATTCCCGTCCTCGACCTTCGTCGCGCGAATTTGCTCGAACGCGTCGATGCTGTACGGTTCCTTGCTGCGATGGATATAGGAGGGTCGCGAGGTCCCGTGCGAGGTCGAGAAGATCCAGATGTACCCTTGCTCGTCCACGGAGATGACCGGGTTGTCGTGGGCGTCCTTCGTGTGCTTGTCAAGCAGTATGGTCGGGCGCGGGACCTTGCCGGTCGCGTGATCGTAGTACGAGACCATGTGCAAGAGGACGGCGGACATGTCTTTGCGATCTTGCCCGGTTGCCAGGTCATGCTTCAGGTAGGAATCCTCGGAGGTTCCGCCGTAGCAGAAGAACGTTTTGTTGACCTTCGGGCAGTAGACCGCGAACGGCTTGTGATAATCGCAGTAGGTGCCGAGCCCGCCGCTGTACTTGAAGCGGTACTCGTTCTGGAGCGGCTGATTCATGTACCAGATGCCGCGATAGCCGGTGTCTTTGGCGTTCAATGTCACTACAGACTGCGAGTCATTTGCCGCGGCCGACGCCAGCGAGATGGCGAAGAGGGTCGAAACGAGTGGTCCGATCATGCTTTTTGCTCCTGTGCGTGTCATGGAAGGTTGAAGCTGCGACCAGTCTTGGCAGAGATCTCTTCGAGC
This sequence comes from Sedimentisphaerales bacterium, assembly GCA_034678485.1. GTDB lineage: Bacteria > Planctomycetota > Phycisphaerae > Sedimentisphaerales > Anaerobacaceae > PLanc-01. The sequence goes on from JAXDBU010000196.1 coordinate 2,823, forward strand.
GATGCACCTGCCAAGTTGAGGCCTGGGTACTTCTTTGCCCGTGTCTCATCGATCAAACGCTTCACGGTCGAGAGTTCCCTGGCCAGCAGCTTGTAGTCCTGCTCTTCGACGATCTTCTTCATCGTGGCCTTCTCGATCATACTGAAAGAGCCGCCCAGCACCAGCACGCCGGCGCTGACGTAGTCGGGGATGTTGGCGGCGGTCGTGCCGCCCGTGGGGACCAGGCTGATCGTCTTGTGCAGGGCCGGGTCGATGGCCTCGACGAAGGCGGGACCGCCGAGTTCCTTGGCCGGGAAGACCTTGCACAGATTGGCGCCCTTGGCGAATTGGGTGACGACTTCGGTGGCGCTGCCGCAGCCGGGGATCATCGCTATACATCCCGCGAATCGTTTGTATCCGACGTCGCTGAAGTTCACGGCCGAGACCAGGTAGCACGCGCCGGCATCGACCACCTGCTGAAGCGTCGGCAGCGGGTCGTCCTGGTGCGCGTGGTTGTAGACCGAGGTCATGCCGGGCCAGTCGATCAGGCTGGCGGAGCCCGCGACGAAGTCGGGCATCTCCTTGCGGAGCCGCGAAAGTTTCTCCAGGGGCTTTTTGATTCGGCACGTGACCTCCATATTGTTGACCCCCGCTTCGACGAGGGCCTGCGCGGTCCGGACGATGTCGAGCTTGTCCTGGTTGAAGACGAGAATGAAACCGTCACGGATTAGTGTGACGATTGCCGTTCTGATGTCCATAGACCCCTCTGGGAATCTGTCATTTACTATTTACGATTTACTATTTCCGGGAGTCCGTCTATCGGCTCGCGCCAAAGCACTGAACCGGCGAAGCTAAATCGCAAATAGTAAATCGTAAATCCTAAAGTCTTCTCAGGTGGAAGCCGCCATCGACGTGGATGACAGTCCCGGTCGAGAAATCGAGTCGGCCCTCGGCGATCGCGCCGACGGCTTTCGCCACGTCCTCCGGCCTGCCCCATCGGCGGATCGGCGTCAGCCCCTCCGCGATCAGCTTGTCGTATTTGTCCTTCACGACGCGGGTCATGTCCGTCTCGATAATGCCGGGACTGACCTCGAAGACGCCGATGTTGTGCTCGGCCAGCCGGTCGGCGTAGAGCTTGGTCATCATCGCAATGCCCGCCTTGCTGACGCAGTACTCGCCCCGCGAGGGGGAGCTGGTGTAGGCGGAGATCGAGCCGATATTGACGATTCGCAGGGGCCGGTCCGGATGCTCCTTTCGCTGCTGGACCAGCCAGTTGGCGACGAGTTGCGTCAGGAAGTAGGGGCCCTTGAGATTGATGCCCAGGACCCGATCGAAACTCTCTTCCGTGGCTTCGAGAATGTCGAGCCGCTTGGCCGGTCCGGTGCCTGCGTTGTTGACGAGCATGTCGCACCGCCCGAACCGGGTCTTTGTCATGTCCACGATTCGCTGTCTCGTCGGCGCCTCGGCGATACTGCCCCCAACGAACTCGCAGCGGGCGCCGAGTGCCGATGCTTCATTCAACACCTCCGGCTCCTGGTCTTGGGCCCGGTTGACGACCAGGTCGTAGCCCAGGGACGCCAACTCCAGTGTGATGCCTCGGCCGATGCCCCGGCTGGCGCCGGTGACGATGGCGACGGGTCGGTCTGCCATGACGACATTCCCCTTACTGTTGCAGATACAGATTGATTTCCCTGGCGGCCCTCATACCGTCCGCGACGGCGGCCACGACAGTCGATGCCCCTCGAACGATGTCCCCACCGGCAAAGACGCCCGGCCGGGATGTGGCCAGCGTCCCGGATTGCGTCCGGATGAGTCCCCGGTCGAATTCAACGCCCGGCAGGACCTTCTCGATGCCCTCCATCGCCGCCTGTCCGATGGCTTCGACCACAACGTCCATATTCAGCTCATATGTACTGGATTCGAGCGACTCGGGCTTGCGCCGGCCGCTGCTGTCGGGTTCGCCGAGCCGGGTCGGGCAAAGCTTGATGCCGGTGAGCTTCCCGTCGCGCGACGTGTATTCAAGCGGCTGCGTCAGGATGAGAAAGTGGACCCCTGCGTCCATCGCACGATCCCGCTCGGCGCCCCAGGCGGGCATCTCCTTGAAGGATCGACGATAGATCACGTAGACGTCCCTGGCCCCGGCCCGGGCGGCGGTGACTGCCACGTCCATCGCGGTGTTGCCGCCACCGATGACCGCGACCGACTTGCCGGCAAGGTCCAACCTGTGGTCCTGCTTGGCCAAGGAAAGGAAGTCCATCGCGTTCCAAAGCCCATCGAGCTGCTTCTTCGTGACGCTCACAGACTGGGGCAGACCCAGCCCAATGAAGGCGGCGTCGGAACCCTGGGCCAGGATCGTATCCAGGTTGTGCCGCGAGTCGAGGTTCTTGCCGAGGGACAGGCTCATTCGGTCCTTCGGCACATCGGCGAAGATCGCGGCTGTCTCGTTCTTGAGGGCGGTGTTCTGGCGATCGGGCGGGATGACGGATTCGACCATGCCGCCGAAGGCGGTGCTCTTGTCGAAGATCGTCACGGCGTGGCCCGCTTCCAGCAGCTTGGCGGCGCACGCCAGGCCCGCGGGACCCGCGCCGATGATCGCGACCTTCTTGCCGGTGGCTTTCGCAGGGATTCGCAGTTTAGACCAACCGTTCCTGTTCGCCTGCGACGCGAGATACCGCTGGATGTCTGCGATGGGCAGGGGGCCGTCGCCAATGAATTGTTGCAGGCAGTTGCCCTGGCACTGCTGTTCGACCGGGCACAGCCAGGCGCAGACCTCGGGGAAAACATTGGCCTTGCGGATAGTCTCGTAGGCCTCGCGCTCCTTGCCTTCGAGGAACAGGCTGATGAACTGCGGGATCTCGATCCCGGCGGGGCAGCCCAACTGGCACGTCGCCTCCTGGCACTTGCGGCAAGCTGCCGCCAGTCGCAGCAGGTTGTCCTTATCGCTCATGCGACCACGATGGAAGATCGGGCCGTAGACCTCGTTGTCCCGCACGACGCATCCGGTCCGCCCGCCGTCCCGCATGATCTGCGTGCACGCGCTGCACCCGACGCACACCTTCTCCGCGTACATCCGCCGGTCGCGGACGATGTCCCGTGCGAAGTCGGGATAGGCGAACCCCATCCGGCCTGCACCGATCAAGGTCACAAGGCCGTTGGCCTTGCTCGCGGCGCCGACGTTGGCGAAAAGCGTCCGCAGCCAGCTATAGCCGGTGCCCACGAAGGCCATATCGGGGAATTCCTTCTGAACCTCGGCTGTTATGTTGATCAGCCGCGCCACTCCGGCCAAGGGATGTTCCGGTTCTGGGTATCCGCCGACAATGGATTCATTGAACGGCCGTCCGACGTGTGGATTGTAGTACGGATTGGCGATGGTTATGTCGATGAGTCGGACGCCTCGCTGTCGCAGAAGGGCGATCAGCTTCTTGGGCTCGGTCAGGTCGGGTTTGGTGTAGTCGTCTTTGTCCACGCCCCAGCCAAAGGGGTAGGGAATCGCATCGTAGATGCCCATCCGTGTGACGATGCGAGCCTTCTCGCCGAGCGCCTCGCGGATGCGGTCAACCACGCTGAGCATGAACCGCGTGCGGTTCTCGAACGATCCGCCGTACTTGCCCGGCCGATTGTGACAGGCGAGAAGCTCGTTGATGAGATAGCCGTGACACGACTTAATGTCGACCGCGTCGAAGCCGACGTCGAACGCGATACGCGCCGCCTCGACGTAAGCGTCCTGGAGCCGGTCGAGATACTCGTCCGTGACGATCGGCCAGTCGTCGGGGATTCGGCTCTTGCGATTCGTGTCGGGCCTGGGCTGCGGCGCCATCGGGTCGCGGTAGGGGTCCCGCTGAGGGATGATCGGCTTGGGGACCGGGCCGGGCTTGCTGTATCGGCCGGAATGGGTCAACTGCGCGACGATCACCGGCCTGTGAGCGGACCCGTTGGCGAGAGCGGCTTTGTCCCGTGCCCGACGGACCATGGCGCGGAAGGCCTCCCTGCTGCCCTGATGGAGCCACAACTGGCGGGGATTGGCGCGGGCCTCCTCGAGTACTGCGATGGCCTCCGCCCAGATCAGTCCCGCGCCGCCGGCGGCGAACCGTTCGTATCGTCGAACGGTGAGGTCGTCGGGTCGGCCGAGGGCGTCGCCGTCGCAGCCTTCCATCGGCTGCACCGCCAGCGAGTTCGGGATGGTCAGGCCGGCGAACTCGACGGGCCGTGCGACGATGGAGACGTCCTCGATGGCATCGACGGAAGTCCCCAACTGCGCATTCAAACGCCGGAGGTCTTCGATGCTGCTCAATTCGAACTCCCACTGTCGCGGCGGAATGGTTGGCCGTTCCATTTGAATGATGTCACCTCCTGCGATTTACGATTTCTGATTTACGATTTGAGAGTCGAAGCCCGATGGATATCCTAAACGGTTTCGGCGTGGCGAAGCCAAATCGCAAATCGTCCATCGTAAATCATCAATCCCTACAGTTTCGCTTTCAGGAATCTGCCGGTATAGCTGCCCGGGACCTTCACGATCTCCTCAGGCGGTCCGGCGGCCACGATGGTCCCGCCGGCGTCGCCGCCCTCGGGGCCGAGGTCTATTATATAGTCCGCAGTCTTGATGACATCAAGGTTGTGTTCGATTACGACGACCGTATTGCCCAGGTCCACCAGCTTCTGCAGGACGCTCAGGAGATTGTGGATATCCGCGAAGTGCAGGCCGGTGGTGGGCTCATCGAGCAGATAGAGCGTGTGGCCGGTCGATGCCTTGCCCAGCTCCGCGGAGAGCTTCACCCGCTGGGCCTCGCCGCCGGAGAGCGTGGTGGAGGACTGGCCGAGCTGGACGTAGCCCAGTCCGACGTCGGTGAGCGTCTTGAGCACGCGGACGATGGTCGGGAAGTTGGCGAAGAACTCCACGGAATCCTCGATCCGCATGTCGAGCACGTCCGCGATGTTCTTGCCCTTGTACGTGATCTGGAGCGTTTCGGGGTTGAACCGTGTGCCCTTGCAGTCCTGGCAGGTGACGTAGACATCGGGCAGGAAGTGCATCTCGATCTTCTTGGTGCCCTGGCCCCGGCAGGACTCGCAACGTCCGCCCTTGACATTGAAGCTGAACCGCCCGGCGGCGTAGCCGCGAATCTTGGCCTCGCGGGTCATCGCGAAGAGCTTGCGGATGAGGTCGAACACGCCGGTGTACGTCGCGGGATTGCTTCGCGGCGTCTTGCCGATGGGCGACTGGTCGATCTCGATCACTTTGTCGATCTGCGAGATGCCGAGGATGTTCTTGTGTGTGCCGGGCTTCTCGCGGGATTGGTACAGGTGACGCTTGAGACCTCGCAAGAGGATGTGATTGATGAGCGTGCTCTTGCCCGAGCCCGAGACACCGGTGACGCAGATGAAGACGCCCAGCGGGAATTTCACATCTATGCTCTTGAGGTTGTGCTCCGCGGCGCCCTTGACCTCGATGCACTTCCTGAGCGAATACGGGCGTCGTTTGGGGGGGACGACGATGCTCTTTCGACCGCTGAGGTATTCGCCGGTGAGGGAGGTGGGCGACTGGATGATGTCGTCGTAGTCGCCCTGGGCGATGATCTCGCCGCCGTGGGCGCCGGCAGCCGGGCCGATATCGATGATATGGTCGGCCGCCCGCATGATGTCCTCGTCGTGCTCGACCACGATCACCGTGTTGCCAATCTTGGCAAGCGTCTGCAGGATGCCGAGGAGCCGGTCGTTGTCGCGTTTGTGCAGACCGATCGTGGGCTCGTCGAGCACATAGCAGACGCCGACCAGGCCACTGCCGACCTGGGTGGCTAAGCGGATTCGCTGGGCTTCGCCACCGGCCAGGGTGCTGCTCATGCGGTCGAGCGTCAGGTATCCCAACCCGACGTCGAGCAGGAATTGCAGGCGGGCTTTGATCTCTTTGAGGATCTGGGCGGCGATGATCGTCTGCTCGGGATCGAGCTTCAGCTCGTCGAAGAACTGACGGGCCTGTTCCACACTCAGTTTGCTGACGTCGCTGATGCTCTTGCCTCCGACGGTGACCGCAACGACCTCCGGGCGGAGCCTGGCGCCGTGGCAGGCCTGGCAAGGCTGCTCGGAGAGGTACCCGTGCAGGCGGGTCTTGACGTACTCGCTGGTCGTGTTCTTCCAGCGCCGGTCCAGGTTCGGGATGACGCCCTCGAACCAGACGCCGTACTTCTGCTCGTCTGCCTCGGCCGTGCCATACATGAGCAGGCGCTGGATGTCCTTGGGGATTTCCTGGTAGGGGATGGCCTTGCTGATCGCTGTGTCCCGACAGAACCGCTTGATGAGCCGGTTATAATAAATGTTCATCCGTTTGCCGCTGCCGCGCCAGGCAGTGACGGCGCCGTTCTCGAGCGAAACGCTCTTGTCCGGGACGATCAGGTCCGGATCGAACTCGAGGATGGTGCCGAGTCCGTCGCAGCTTTTGCACGCGCCGAAGGGGCTGTTGAAGCTGAACAGCCTGGGCGACAGCTCCTCCAGGCAGGCCTCCGGGTGCTCGGGACAGGCGAACTTCTCGCTGTAGATGACCTCCTCCCACTTGCTGTTGCTCTCGTCGCCGGCCGGCTCCTGGATCAGCACCAGCAGAAACCCATCGGCGAGCATCAACGCGGACTCGACGGAGTCCGCCAGGCGGGTGCGGATGCCTTCGCGGATGATGAGCCGATCCACGACCGCCGCGATGTCGTGCTTCTGGTTCTTGTTCAGGTCCGGAACGTTGCGGAGGTCACAAACACTGCCGTCCACGCGGACGCGGACGAAGCCTTCCCGCTGGATGTTGGCGAAGATGTCCTTGTGCTCGCCCTTCTTGCCGCGAACGAGCGGGGCGCAGACCTGGATCTTGGTCCCCTCGGAGCGAGCGAGAATCGATTCGACGATCTGGGAGGAGTGCTGGCTGGTGATCTCGCGTCCGCAGACCCAGCAGTGCGGCCGGCCCACCCGGGCGAAGAGCAACCGGAAATAGTCGTAGATCTCGGTGGTCGTGGCGACGGTCGAACGAGGGTTGCTGCTGGCGCTTCGCTGCTCGATGGCAATGGTGGGCGGCAGGCCGGAGATCTCGTTCACCGCGGGCTTCTGCATCTGCTCTAAGAACTGCCTGGCGTACGCGCTGAGCGACTCGACGTACTTGCGCCGGCCCTCCGCATAGATCGTGTCGAACGCCAGCGAGCTTTTGCCTGAACCGCTGATCCCGGTAATCACGACGAGCTTGTCGCGCGGGATGTCCAGACTGATGTTCTTGAGGTTGTGCTCCGAGGCCCCCTCGATCCGAATGACCTTCTCTGTGTGCTCAATCATATATTCAACGAACCAGCGTCTTCGATCTTGCTTCTTTTGATGCGAACCCCACCTGAGGTAGCGCCCCCGTCTCTCGCGGGTCGGCACAAACAAAGCATTGTAACACGCCGGTCGCAAAAGGCAAAAGACCCTCTCTGCGATTTGCGCGCGGCGGGGTGCGACCATGTTTTATGGCACGCACGGTGGGATTGTCATGCTGAACGGAGTGAAGCATCCGGGCAACGAATACAGATGTGGTTTGTTCTCTTGCCCGGCCCAGATCCTTCGCTCCGCTCAGGATGACAGAGTCCCGTAGGGTGCGTACTACGTACCTTCTTTCTGCCACCGTATTCCGGCCATACCCGTGCGAACTGGCGGGCCGTTTTCCCATTTGCCGACCCCATGGTGGACGATATAATCGGCTTGCCGAGGTGATTTCTGATTTGCGTCGTTTCACGCATCAGCAGGAGTGCGCGGATGGACAGGCTGGAAATTGACTCTTCGGCTTTCGATCAGGTGATTTTGCATGATGTCCCCGTCTACGGGTTGTCTGTGCAAAGGCAGAAGCACGAGGTCAATCTCGTTCTCGATATAGACTATGCCGCGTGGAATCGCTTTCCGGACGACCACCATGAAGTACCGGCGACTCTGACGTTCATAGATGTGGTTGACCTTCAAATCCATCTGGATTGGGGTCCATCGCTACGCAAAGAGGAGCCGTATGGAGTTATGGACAGTTTCTCGGGCGAGATATCGATCTACGATTGGCGACGGTTTGCCTATACGGACCCCGTTTATATCGAACGATCCTATTTGCGCTATGAATTGGACTTCTCGGTGCCGCTTGACGGGCGGATCAGCCTCGGGGCAAGGGACTTCAAAATCGTGGGCTCAACAGGACGGCATACACGCCGATCAGACAACCCTTGATCTTGTTCAGAGGCCTCCTTTGGACTTGGATGGGGGACAGGCGGGGTGCATGACCGTAGTTGCGGGGCTCTTGAGGGGGCCCACAGGCCGCCGGACCTCTCTCGACGGGGTACACACGCCCTGGATACCACTGCGTGGTGGTTGCCTAACCGCAGAGTTGCCTCGCAACCGCTCCGACGCCTTTGTCGCAGGAGGTGGCACGCCCGAAGCGGTCGTGCTGGGGGCATTTGCCGCCTGGGGCCAATAGCATGGCGATCAGAGATGTGCGGGGCCAAAGACCTCCGCGAGGCGATACGCGGCATCGCATCCATGCTGCTGGCGAAACGCGGAAAATGCCCGCCGCGAAGCGGCGGAGTCCGGACCCATCCGTCCCTTCCTTTCTCCCGCAATCGCGTCCCGCCGGCCCAGTCGCAGAAACAGTCATGTACCCGGGAAACCGGCGAAGCCACTGCGGCGCTTGCGGTTACTCGCAACGGGCGGTAGAATGACGTCGTCAATCTTAGGCAGTGTCAGACAATAACTGAAGGATTTTGAGCTTTCGTCCGATATAAGACATGTGGACGCAAGCATTGTCAAGGCGAAGTTCGAATCGTTGGTTTGTGCCTTGGATGAGCGGGGCCGCCGA